>NZ_CP073637.1:0-708835 GCF_029962485.1 Burkholderia cepacia | reverse complement strand
CAAGTCGCAACGGTATCGGTTCGCGCTTTAACAGCTTGATCCAAAAGCGCATTTGCCGATCCGTTTGCACATGGGGCCGGTGGTAGAATAACCGGCTTATTTTTCGATCTTCCCCTACGGAGAGACCAACGTGCCGTTCATTTCCAATGCCTTCGCGCAAGGCGCCGGTGGCGCCGAATCGAGCCTGATGAGCTTCCTGCCGCTCATCCTGATGTTCGCGGTGCTCTACTTCATCATGATCCGTCCGCAGATGAAGCGCCAGAAGGAACACCGCAACATGCTCTCGGCCATGGCCAAGGGCGACGAAGTCGTCACGAGCGGTGGCCTCGTCGGCAAGGTGACGAAGGTCACCGAAGGCTACATCGGCGTCGAAATCGCCGAAGGCACTGAAATCACCGTGCAGAAGGCTGCGGTCACGACCATTCTGCCGAAGGGCACGATCAAGTCGCTGTAAGCCCTTCACCGAGCGTCCGGCTCCCCGCGCCGTGCCCGCCTGAGAGAGCGGGCCGCCGCGGCGCCGGACGCGACGCTTTCACGCCAACCACCCGTTCGGCCCCCTCATGAATCGTTATCCACTCTGGAAATATGTCGTGATGGTCGTGGCGCTCGCCATCGGCCTTCTGTACACATTGCCCAACTTCTTCGGCGAAGCGCCGGCGGTGCAGGTGTCGAGCGGCAAGGCCACGGTCAAGCTCGACTCGACCACGCTGACCCAGGTCGAATCGGCGCTCGCGTCCGCGCAGATCACGCCGGACGACGTCACCTTCGAGAACACGGCGACCAACGCGAACATCCGCGTGCGCCTGAAGGACACCGATACGCAGCTGCGCGTCAAGGACCTGCTGCAGAAGTCGCTGAACGCCGACCCGAACGATCCGCAGTACGTCGTCGCACTGAACCTGCAGAGCGCGTCGCCGCGCTGGCTGACGGCCCTGCACGCGCTGCCGATGTATCTCGGCCTCGACCTGCGCGGCGGTGTCCACTTCCTGCTCCAGGTCGACATGACGGGCGCGCTCACGAAGAAGCTCGACTCCGACGCGTCCGACGCACGCTCGCTGCTGCGCGACAAGAACATCCGTGACGGCGGCGTGAGCCGCGTCGACCAGTCCGTGGTCGTCAACTTCAGCGATGCGCAGACGGCGGAAGACGCCCGCAAGGTGCTCGCCGCGTCGATCACCGAACTGCAATGGGCGACCCAGCCCGGCGGCGGCGGCACGCAGGTCGTCGGCACGTTCACGCCGGCGGTGCAGAAGGCCGTCGAGGACGCTGCGCTCAAGCAGAACCTGACGACGCTCCACAACCGCGTGAACGAACTCGGCGTGTCCGAGCCGATCCTCCAGCAGCAAGGCAGCGACCGTATCGTCGTCGAACTGCCGGGCGTGCAGGACACCGCGAAGGCGAAGGACATCATCGGCCGCACCGCGACGCTCGAGGCGCGCCTCGCCGATCCGCTCAACACGCACCCGAACCCGAACGACCCCGTTCCGCCGGGCGAGGAGCTGTTCACGCAGGGCATCCAGGCGCCCGTGCTGCTGAAGAAGGACGTGATCTTCACCGGCGATCGCATCATCGATGCATCGGCCGGCTTCGACGAACACCAGCGTCCGTCGGTCAACATCCGCCTCGACTCGGCCGGTGGCCGCGCGGTGCGCACGGTGTCGCGCGACAACATTGGCAAGCCGATGGCGATGGTGCTGTTCGAGAAGGGCAAGGGCGAAGTGCTGACGGTCGCGACGATCCAGTCCGAACTCGGCGACCGCTTCCAGATCACGGGCCAGCCGACGCCGCAGGCCGCGGCCGACCTCGCGCTGCTGCTGCGCGCCGGTTCGCTCGCCGCGCCGATGGACATCATCGAGGAACGCACGATCGGCCCGAGCCTCGGCGCCGACAACATCAAGATGGGCGTCCACTCGGTGATCTGGGGCTTCTGCGCGATCGCCGTGTTCATGATCGCGTACTACATGCTGTTCGGTGTGGTGTCGGTGATCGGCCTGTCGGTGAACCTGTTGCTGCTCGTCGCCGTGCTGTCGCTGATGCAGGCCACGCTGACGCTGCCCGGTATCGCCGCTATCGCACTCGCGCTCGGTATGGCGATCGACTCGAACGTGCTGATCAACGAGCGCGTGCGTGAAGAACTGCGCGCCGGCCAGCCGCCGCAGCTCGCGATCCAGTCCGGCTACGCGCATGCGTGGGCGACGATTCTCGACTCGAACGTCACGACGCTGATCGCCGGCCTCGCGCTGCTCGCGTTCGGCTCGGGCCCGGTTCGCGCGTTCGCGATCGTGCACTGCCTCGGCATCCTGACGTCGATGTTCTCCGCGGTGTTCTTCTCGCGCGGGATCGTCAACCTCTGGTACGGCGGCCGCAAGAAACTGAAGTCGCTCGCGATCGGCCAGGTGTGGAAGCCGGAAGGCGCCGCTGCCGCCGCATCGTTCACCGACACGGACGAATCGACCGACACCGCGCGCGCCGCGAAACTCGCCGCCCCGGCGAAGGGCAACGCGCCGCGCGCCGGCAAGCCGCAGCTGCGCAACCGCGCGCAGCAAGGCGTGTCGCCGAAGAAACCGGGCTCGACCCAATAAGGCCCCGGAGACGAGACCATGGAATTTTTCCGCATCCGTAAAGACATTCCGTTCATGCGGCACGCGCTGGTGTTCAACGTGATCTCGCTGGTCACGTTCCTCGCCGCCGTGTTCTTCCTGTTCCACCGCGGGCTGCACCTGTCCGTCGAATTCACCGGCGGTACGGTGATCGAGGTGCAGTACCAGCAGGCCGCGGAGCTCGAACCCGTGCGCGCGACGCTCGGCAAGCTCGGCTACGCCGACGCGCAGGTGCAGAACTTCGGCACCTCGCGCAACGTGCTGATCCGCCTGCAGCTGAAGGAAGGCCTCACGTCCGCGCAGCAGAGCGACCAGGTGATGGGCGCGCTGAAGGCGCAGAACCCGGACGTCACGCTGCAACGCGTGGAGTTCGTCGGCCCGCAGGTCGGCCGGGAGCTCGCGACCGACGGCCTGCTCGCGCTCGCGTGCGTGGTGATCGGCATCGTGATCTACCTGTCGTTCCGCTTCGAATGGAAGTACGCAGTGGCGGGCATCATCGCCAACCTGCACGACGTCGTGATCATTCTCGGCTTCTTCGCGTTCTTCCAGTGGGAGTTCTCGCTGGCGGTGCTCGCGGCAATCCTCGCGGTGCTCGGCTACTCGGTCAACGAGTCGGTCGTCATCTTCGACCGGATCCGCGAAACGTTCCGCCGCGAACGCAAGATGAGCGTGCAGGAAGTGATCAACCACGCAATCACGACCACGATGTCGCGTACGATCATCACGCACACGTCGACGGAAATGATGGTGCTGTCGATGTTCTTCTTCGGCGGCCCGACGCTGCACTACTTCGCACTCGCGCTGACGGTCGGCATCATGTTCGGCATCTACTCGTCGGTGTTCGTCGCGGGCTCGCTCGCGATGTGGCTCGGCATCAAGCGCGAAGACCTGATCAAGGACAAGAAGACCGCGCACGATCCGGACGATCCCAACGCAGGCGCGCAGGTTTAAGCGCCCCGCCGTTTCGGCATCGCAAAAAAGCCGGCCCACTCGGGCCGGCTTTTTTCATGCGCGAGCCGCCCGGCGTGCGTCGTCCCGGGCGTCGGCTACAATCGTCACCGCCCTGCCCCGCTCCATGCCGGCCGCGCGCCGGCGGGCAGGCACCGTCGCCACCCGTCCGAACGTGCAGTCCCGATGATGCCTCCCATGCGTGTCGTTCGTCGCCTTGCCGTCTGCGCAACCGTCGCGGCCGTGCTGCTGCCGTGTGCGTCTCGCGCCGGTGCGCAGCCGGCATCTGCGCCGCCCGCCGCTTCACCGCCCGCCACCCCGACGCCCTCGCCCTGCCCGCCCGACTGGGAACCGCAGCTCTGCGAACTGAAGGCGGCCGTCGAAGTGCTGAAGAAGCAGCATCTGACCGACGTCGACATCGGCGCGCTGCTCGACGCCGCAACCCACGACGGCATCAAGACGCTGCCGTACGCGCGCTTCTTCAACGCGAAGGAGGAGCAGGAACGGCGCGACGACGAGCGGCGCTCGCGCGACGGCACGCCGGGTATCGGGATCGTGTTCGAGACGCGGCCCGACGGACTGCACATCATCGACGTGATTCCAGACGCACCGGCCGAGAAAGCCGGCGTGCGGCCGGACGATCTCGTCGTCGCGATGAACGACAGGAGCGTCGTCGGCATCGACAGCAGCGAACTCTTGAAACTGGCAAAGGGCGATGCGGGTGTTCCGCTGAAACTCACGGTGCAGCGCGGCCCGCGGCATGCGGTGCTGACCTTCGCGCCGGTGCGCGCGATCGTCAAGCCGCATCCGGCGATCGCGAAGCGGCTCGACGGCGACATCCTGTACACGCGGCTGTCGAGCTTTCCGGAGCCGGCGGTCGGCGACTATATCGACGCGGTGCAGGCCGCACGCCGCGCGGGCCCGCCCGTGAAAGGGACGATCCTCGACCTGCGCATCAACGGCGGCGGCGCGCTCAATGCGGCGATCGGCATCACCGCGCTGTTCGCGGGACGCGACCGCACCGCGATGGTGACGGTCGAGCGCGGCGACACGCATCGCCGCCGCTATACGACCAACTGGCCCGACTACGAACTGCCCGTGATGCACGGACAGGATCCGCTCGCACCGCTGCAGGCCGACGACTGGTGGCGCACCGTGCCGCTCGTCGTGCTCGTCGACGGACAGAGCGCGTCGGCCGCCGAAGCGACCGCGGCCGCGCTGAAGGATCTCGGCCGCGCGAAACTGCTCGGCATGCCGACCTACGGAAAGGGGCTCGCGCAGACGGGCGTCGACCTGATCGACGGCACGCGCCTGAATTTCACGTACGCGCGCAATCTGCGGCCGAACGGCTGCCCGATGGATGGCTACGGCGTCGTGCCGGACTGGCTCGTGCCGCCGCGCCGCGACTCGGACGTCGACGGCGTGCTGCTGTGGTACCGGGAAGCCGATCTCGCGCGTGCGCCGTATGCGGACCGGCTGGCGCCCGATCCGTTCGCGCAGGTGCGCAAGGCCCGGCAGAAGCTGCGCGAGCAGCGCGTGCGCGCGAAGGTCGATACGGCGAGGAGCATGGCGCTGCCGCAGCGCGCGTTCGGCACGGCCGGAGACTGGCAGCTTCAGCAGGCGCTCGCCGCGCTCGCAGGGCGCCCGGTTCGAACCATCGACGCGCCGGCGCACCTGATGCCGGCGCAGCCGGTATGCGAGCGCGCCGAGAACTGACGTGCCGCGTTTCTATCGGAAACCGAAGCGCTTGCGCAGCACGACCAGCGCCGCGAGGCTCAGCACGGCCGCGAACATCAGGTAGAAGCTCGGCGCGGTCTTCATCCCGGTCGCGCGGATCAGCCACGCGATGATGAACGGCCCGAACCCGCCGAAGATCGTCACCGCGACGTTATACGCGAGCGACATCCCGGTCGTGCGCGTCTGCACCGGGAACACTTCGGACAACAGCCCCGGCAGCGCCGCGAAATAGCCGGTCATCAGGAACGCGAGCAGCACCTGCAGCGCGATCAGCGTGCCGAAGCCCGGATGCGCCACGAGGTACGCGAACGCCGGGTAGATCAGCACGAGAATGCCGATGGCCGGCGCGATCATCACGCGCACGCGGCCGTATCGATCCGACCAGTGGCCGACGAGCGGCGCGAACGCCATCTGGATCACGCCGACGACGAGGATCGCCGCGAACGCGGCGGACGGCGCGAGGCCGAGCTGCTTCACGCCGTAGGTCGGCATGAACAGGACGAGATAGGTGGCGACGGTGCCGAGCACGACCACGCCCATCGCGGCAACCAGGCGTGCCTTGTGCGACGCGAACGTGTCGCGCAGCGGGTTCGCGGTGCCTTCGGCCGCGAGGAATTCGGGCGTCTCGTCGACCTTCGTGCGAATGTAGTACGCGACAGGCCCGAGCAGCAGCCCGAAGAAGAACGGCACGCGCCAGCCCCACGATGCCATCTGCGCGGCCGAAAGCTGCGCGTTCAGCACGGTGCCGAAGCCGGCGGCGAGCAGCGTCGTGAGCCCCTGGCTCGCGACCTGCCAGCTCGCGAAGAAACCGCGCCGGCCCGGCACGTGTTCGGCGAGGAACGCGGTCGCGCTGCCGAACTCGCCGCCGGCCGAGAAGCCCTGCATCAACCGCGCGGCGACGAGGATCACCGGCGCGGCGACACCGATCGTCTCGTAGGTCGGCAGCACCGCGATGATCAGCGTGCCGGCCATCATCAGCAGGATCGACAGCGTGAGCGCGGCCTTGCGGCCCTCGCGATCGGCATAGGCGCCAAGCACGATTGCGCCGAGCGGGCGCATGAAGAACGACACGCCGAACGTGCCGAGCGTGAGCAGCAGCGACACGGTGTCGTTGCCGGCCGGGAAGAACAGCTTCGCGATCGTGACCGCGAAGAAGCCGTAGACGACGAGATCGAACCACTCGAGCGCATTGCCGATCGACGCGGCGACCACCGCGCGCCACACGCGCGGCGATGAGGCAATGGAACGGGACTGGGCGGCGGCATGCATCGGCGATCTCCTTGTCGTTGTACGTTCTGTTCGAGGCAGCCGCTGTCGCGCCGTCGGCCTGCCCGGCGCCGCACGCGGCGCTCGGGCGATTATAGGCGCGCAAAAAAAACCGCCGCGCCCCCTGACGGGAACGCGGCGGTGTGCCCGCGGCGGGCCGGCGCGATGGCCGGCCTCACCGTAAGCATTACTGCTGCTTCAGCGCTTCTGCCGTGATCAGCAGCTTCGTCTTCATCTTGAAGCCGTACTGCTTGCCGTAGTCGAGGCCGAAATCGCTGCGGTCGAATTCGCCGACGGCGTCGACGCCGCACACTTCACGCTTGAGCATCGGGTGCGGCATGCACTTGAAGCCGTCGATCTTCAGCGTCACCGGCTTCGTGACGCCATGCAGCGTCAGGTTGCCGACCACCGAAACCGGCTTGTCGCCGTCGAACTTGATCGCGCCCTTGTAGTTCGCTTGCGGGAACTTCGCCACGTCGAAGAATTCCGCCGTCTGCAGGTGCTCGTCGAGCTTCGCGCTGCCGGTGTGGATCGACGCGATGTCGGTCGTCACGTCGACCGTACCCGTCTTCGCCGCGCGGTCGAGCGTCACGGTGCCGCTCGACTTGTCGAACTTGCCGCGCCAGACCGACAGGCCACCCATGTGGTCAGCCTCGAAGCTCGGGTACGTGTGGCTCGGGTCGAACTGGTACGTGACGCTTTCGGCGAAGGCCGAGAACGACAGCGATGCTGCCAGCGCGCCCGCGGCGATGATCAGTTGTTTTTTCAAACTCTTTCTCCTTGGAACGGCGCCGCGCCATCGCGCGGCATTCAGGTGAGGCGACAGCCCGCCGCTTACTTGGTGGCGACGAGATGGAACTTGATCTGCACTTCGTCAGCGACGATCGACGTGTCCTTCCATTCGCCGGTGCCGACGTTGAAGGCCGAACGCTTGATCGGCAGCACGCCGTCGAACGTCTGCGTCGCGCCGCTTTGCGCGACCGTGACGGGCACCGTGACGGTCTCGGACTTGCCCTTGATCGTCAGCTTGCCGGTCACGTTGTACTTGTTGCCGCCGGCCGGCGCGATCGCCGTCGACACGAACGTCGCCTGCGGATACGCCTTGGCGTCGAACCAGTCCTTGCCGGCGACCTGGTCGTTGTACATCTTGTCGCCGAGGTCGAAGCTCGCGATGTCGATGGTCATTTGCGCGGTGCCCTGCGCGGCCTTCGCCGGGTCGAACTTCACCTGCGCGGCAAACTTCTTGAACGCGCCTTCGGTCGGCACGTTCATCTGCTTCGACACGGCAGACACCTTGCTCTTCGCGAGATCGACATCGGCGTGCGCCGCGCCCGACGCGACAAACGACACCGCGGCGAGCGCGGCCAGCATGGAGCGGGAGAAAGACACTTTCATGGGATCCTTCATTTGGCAAAGGGAAGCATCCGCGACAGCAGGCCGTCACGGTCCAACAACTGGTGCTTGAGCGCCGCGAGCACGTGCATCGCGACAAGTGCAAGCAGAATGTAATTCAAAGACACGTGGAGCGTCTTGAAGGTTTCCTTGAGCGCCGGATCGGGGTCGATCAGCCGCGGCAGCGGCACGATGCCGAGGTAGACGACCGGGATGTTCGACGCCGAGCTGTACAGGTAGCCCGTCACGGGGATCACGATCATCAGCGCGTACAGCAGCATGTGCACGCCGTGCGATACCGCGCGCTGCCATGCCGGCGTATTGTCAGGCAGCGGCGGCGGCACGTGCGTCGCCCGCCACAGCACGCGGATGACGGCCAGCGCGAACACCGTCACGCCGATCCACTTGTGCCACGAGAAGTACTTCAGCTTCGTCGGCGTGAAGCCGGGGATGTCGGTCATCACCCAGCCGAGCGCGAAGCCGCAGACGATCAGCAGCGCGATCAGCCAGTGCAGCGCGATCGCGGTATGCGCATAGCGTGCCGGCGCGGCCGGCGGCGATTTCGATACCATCTTGGATTCCTCAGTTCAGCGAACAGCCGCGCCGGCAGTTCATCCGACGCTTGTCAAGGGCGCCATGCTACCGCAACCTTTTGACGTGCGCGGACTCTGAGAACAGGCATGCCAGCCGGCTGACGGTTTCCTGTCATGTTACTGGCCGGTCACAAAACACGCGATCCTTGACGCACTGAAAAAGGCCTTTTGGTAAGATTGGCGCGGGTTCCGGCCCCGTCGACGCGTTCCCCCAGCCGTCGCACAACTGCCTTTTCCATGCAACGAAACGACCTGATTGCCTGTCACGAGTGCGACGCACTGTTGCACAAACCGCGCCTCAGCGGCCGCGAAATCGCGCGCTGTCCGCGCTGCGACGCGCTGCTGTATCGCAACAGCGCCGCCCAGATCGAGCGGATCTGCGCGCTCGCGCTCGCGGCGCTGATCACGTTCACGATTGCGCAGGCGTTCCCGATCCTCGAAATGGACGTGAACGGCAACCGCGTGCAGACGACGCTGATCGGCGCGATCGATTCGCTGTGGCACCAGGACATGGCGATCGTCGGCGTGATGGTGTTCTGCTCGACCGTGCTGTTCCCGCTCGTCGAGATGGCCGCGCTGCTGTACCTGCTGCTGCCCATCCGTCGCGGCGTCGTGCCGCCCGGTTTCAACCTGGTCCTGCGTGCGATCGAGCTCGTGCGGCCGTGGGGCATGATCGAGGTGTTCATGCTCGGCATTCTGGTCACGATCGTGAAGATGGTGAGTCTCGCAAGAGTCGTTCCCGACGCCGCGCTGTTCGCGTTCGCCGCGCTCACGCTGATGATCGCCGTCGTGCTGATGTTCGATCCGCGCACGCTGTGGGACATCGCCGACGACCTGCGCGCCGGGCGCTCGCCCGGGCAGCCCGATCCGGCCGCGCCGCTGGCGGAAGCCGCCCGCCGATGACGATCCAGACCGCCGCCCGCGAGGGCTATGCCAGCTGCCACACGTGCGGGCTCGTGCAGACGCTCGACCATCCGCACGCGCACTGCGCGCGCTGCGGCGCCGCGCTGCACTTCCGCACCCCGAACAGCATCATGCGCACCTGGGCGCTGCTGCTCGCGGCCGCGATCCTCTACATTCCCGCGAACCTGCTGCCGATCATGCGCACCGCGTCGATCGTCGGCTCGCAGGAAGACACGATCATGAGCGGCGTCATTTATTTCTGGGTGTCGGGCGACTGGCCGCTCGCCGTCGTCGTGTTCGTCGCGAGCATCCTCGTGCCGATGCTCAAGCTCGGCGTGCTGCTGATCCTCGTGATCAGCGCGCAGCGCCGCACCGCGTGGCGGCCGCAGCAGCGCACGCGATTGTTCCGGATCGTCGAGCGCATCGGCCGCTGGTCGATGCTCGACATCTTCGTCGTGACGCTCACCGTCGCGCTCGTCCATTTCCGTTCGCTCGCCGTCATCACGGCCGGCCCCGGCGCACTCGCGTTCGGTTCGGTCGTGATCCTGACGATGCTCGCGTCGATGCAGTTCGATCCCCGCCTGATCTGGGATCCAGTCGAAACCTCAGGGAATCACCATGAATAGTCCACAAGGCCCGCAGCACGACGCGCCCCGGCCGCCCGATCCGACGATCTCGACGAAAAGCGGCTGGCTGCCGTCGCTCGTCTGGCTCGTGCCGCTGATCGCCGCGCTGATCGGCATCGGCCTCGTGATCAAGTCCGTGCGCGAGCGCGGCCCGGAAATCACGATCAGCTTCCACAGCGCCGAAGGGCTCGAGCCCGGCAAGACGCAGGTCAAGTACAAGGACGTCGAGATCGGCATGGTCAAGACGATCAAGCTGTCGAAGGACCTGTCGCGCGTGCTCGTCCAGGTGCAGCTGAAGAAGGAAGCCGAGGACTTCGCGGTCAAGGGCTCGCGCTTCTGGATCGTGCGACCGCGCGTCGGCGCGACCGGCGTGTCGGGGCTCGGCACGCTGCTGTCCGGCGCGTACATCGGCGTCGACGCCGGCCGCGGGCAGGATACGCTGACCGACTTCACGGGCCTCGAGACGCCGCCGGCGGTCACGGGCGACCAGAAAGGCACGCAATACGTGCTGCGCGGCGATTCGCTCGGCTCGGTCGACATCGGCTCGCCGGTCTACTACCGCCGCGTGCAGGTCGGCCAGGTGGTCGGCTTCTCGCTCGACAAGGACGGCACGGGCGTCACGTTCAACGTATTCGTCAATGCGCCGTACGACCAGTACGTCGGCGTCAACTCGCGCTGGTGGCAGGCGAGCGGCGTCGACCTGCGGCTCGATTCGAGCGGCCTGAAGCTGAACACGCAGTCGCTCGCGACGGTGATCCTCGGCGGCATCGCGTTCCAGACGCCGCCGAACCAGGGCAGCGGCGCGACGGCGCCGAACAACACGACGTTCCGCCTCGGCTCCGACGAAGGCGACGCGATGCGCGACCCGGACGGCCAGCCGCTGCAGGTCGTGATGAACTTCAACCAGTCGCTGCGCGGGCTTGCCGTCGGCGCGACGGTCGACTTCCGCGGCATCGTGCTCGGCGAAGTGACGAACATCGGCATCGACTTCGATCCGAAGACGAAGAACTTCCTGATGCCGGTGACCATGAACGTGTACCCGGAACGCCTCGGCCGGCGCTTCCGCGAAACGATCGAGAGCAAGGGCGAACCGGCCCGCCGCGAGATCGTCGAGCGGCTCGTCCAGCACGGCCTGCGCGGCCAGCTGCGCACCGGCAACCTGCTGACGAGCCAGCTGTACGTCGCGCTCGACTTCTTCCCGAAGGCCCCGGCCGCGAAGATCGACACGACGCGCCAGCCGCTCGAGCTGCCGACCGTGCCGAACACGCTCGACGAACTGCAGCTGCAGGTCGCCGACATCGCGAAGAAGCTCGACAAGGTGCCGTTCGACCAGATCGGCGCGAACCTGAACAGCGCGCTGTCGAACGCCGACAAGCTGTTCAAGCAGCTCGACACGCAGGTCGCGCCGGAAGCGCGCGACACGCTGTCGGCCGCGAAGCAGACCTTCTCGACCGCCGAGGCGACGCTGCAGCAGGATTCGCCGCTGCAGTCCGACGTGCGTGGCGCGCTGAAGGAACTCACGCGCACGCTGCAATCGCTGAACGCGCTCGCCGACTACCTCGAGCGTCACCCCGAATCGCTGCTCAAGGGCAAGCCAGGAGACAAGCAATGACGACCCGCGTGAACGGGTTTTGCGAGCGGCGCGGCGGCGGCCTTCGCCGCACTCGCGCTCGCCGCGTGCAGCTCGCCGCCCGCGCGGTTCTACACGCTCAGCCCGGCCGACGCCGCGACGCCGCTGCGCACCGCGCCGGCCAACCCGGCGTTCCTGATCGAGGTGCCCTCCGTCGGCGTGCCCGAGCAGGTCGCGAAGAATCAGCTGGTCGTGCAGAAGAACGCAGCGCAGGTCGACGTGCTCGAGCAGGAGCGCTGGGCGTCGCCGCCCGCCGACGAGATCCGCCGCGCACTGTCGGAGGATCTCGCCGCGCAGCTCGGCACGATCGACGTCGCGAATTCCGCGTATCCGCCCGGCGTGCCCGTGTATCGCATCAGCGTGAACGTGCAGCGCTTCGAGTCGTGGCCGGGCAAGCGTGCGGCGGTCGATGCCGTGTGGAGCGTGCGCTCGCTCGCCACGCAGGCCGTGATGACGTGCCGCACGAGCGTCGCGGAACCGGTCGCCGACGGCTACGACGCGCTCGTCGCCGGCCATCGGCGTGCCCTCGACGTGATTGCGACGCAGGCGGCAGCCGGCGTGCGCGCGATGGCCGCACGCCGCGGCGCGGCGGCCACGACGACGCCCGCGTCCGGCAGCAAGACGGCCGCTGCGCCGGTCGTGCCGTGCCCGGCCAACCCGACGTCGGGTGGCGACGCCGGCGCGACGGGCAAGTCCGGCGCGTAAGCGGGCGGCGCGCAGGCAGGCGTTCGAAGCAGCGCGCCCCTGCGTGGCCCATCCGATTGCGATCGGCGGCCGATACCGGCGGCATCGCGCCGCCACGACCGGCCCCGCATATCGCCTCCATCGGCCGAACGGCGAGTTTGCATTGTTTGTCAAAGTCGGCCGGAACCGGCTTCGCGCAACGCGGTCGGCTTGCGTTTTCCGGCCCGATTGACGATCCTACGCACTTTCCGGCTCGCGCCGTTCGTCGTGCGCGCCAGCCAGCGGCGCCGGGCCGCGTTCGGCCCGACCGCCGTGCCTCCCGGCGCCCGCACGCGATCGGCGTGCAGCGCAGCGGGGCAGCCGCATCGCGGGTCGCCGCGCATCGTCCGGCCACCGCCCCGTCTCACCCGTTCTCCCCGACGCCGTGCCGTTTTCCCCGGCCGGCATCCCGAACCCGCCCGTCCAGGGCTTTCGCTATTCCGTTTATGTTTCGTTCCCTGACGACCCTGATCAAGAAGTGGCGCGCGTCGCGCAATGCCGGTCACCAGCTCGATGCTCTGCTCGCGCACGCCGACGCCGACGCGTCGTACGCCGAGCGCAGCGAATGGCTGATCGAGCTCGCGCACTGGCTGCGCCGCACCGGCACGATGCAGGCCGCGCAGGACACCCCTGCCGATCACGACGCCGACACGCGCGCGTATCCGGCCCATGCGCGGCTGCGCTACCTGTTCCACGTGCTCGACCGCAACCCCGCCTGGAAAGCGCACGCCGCGCGCATCCTGCGCGGCATCCTGCGCGAGTGCGACGGCATTTCGCTGCTGTGCGATGCCGGCATGCCCGTGCACTCGGGTTTCTTCGGCGCGCTGTTCGAGCGGATCGACTCGTCGCTGATCCCGCCCGCGCCGAACCGCCGGGAGCTGTCAGCACTGTTCACGCTGATGTTCCCGACGCCGGAAGACGCCAAATGGATCGACGCGCTGCCCGACGACCTGCTCGCGCGCCTCGCCGAGCTGATCTCGTTCGACGTCACCGACGAAGAGCGCCACGAACCCGGTTCGTTCTCGCGCGACCTGCTGGCCGCGCTGCATAACCTGACCTGCCAGATCAGTTCGACCGGCCTGTCGCAGACGGTGCGCAGCCGGCTGTCCGACGACGATGCACGCAAGCCGCTCGAATCGCAGCCGTTCTACCGCCTCACGCGCGCGATGCTCGCGGTCGAGACCGCGCACGCGGCCGTCGAGGACGGCGGCGACCCGAGCAAGCTGCTGCACGAGGTGAACTACCTGCGCGTGCTGCTCGACGAATGCCGGATCGCCGTCGACGACGTGTTCTCGCACCTGTACCGCAACGGCGTGTCGGTCGACATCGTGTTCCAGGTCGAGCGGATGCGCATGCGCATCCTGCGCGCCGAGACGCTGCTGAACGCGTGGATGGCCCGCGACGACCTGCACGGGATGGCGCGCCTGACGGCCGAGCTCGTCGATGCGAACCAGAACAGCCAGAGCGTCACGCACCTGGTGCGCAGCAACTTTTCGCTGTTCGCGCGCAAGCTCGTCGAAACCAACGCGGACACCGGCGAGCACTACATCTCGCGCGGCCGCGCCGAGTACCTGAAGATGCTGCGGATGGCTGCGGGCGGCGGCCTCGTCACCGTCGTGACCGTGTGCGTGAAGTTCGCGATCACGGGCGCGCATCTGCAATCGATGCTCGAAGGGCTGCTCGCGGGCGTCAACTACGCGGCCAGCTTCATGCTGATGCACTTCCTGCACTTCACGCTTGCGACCAAGCAGCCCGCGATGACCGCGCCGACGCTCGCGCGCGAGCTCGACGACACCGGCCACGAGGAAGGCGTGAAGGCGTTCGTGTCGTCGGTGATCGCGCTGATCCGCACGCAGGCCGCCGCGATTTCCGGCAACGTGCTCGTCGTGCTGCCCGTGTGCCTGCTCGTACAGCTGTTCGCGGGCAACGTGCTGCATGCGAACCTGATCTCGCCGGAGAAGGCGCATGCGACGCTGCACTCGTTCTCGCTGCTCGGCCCGACGCCGTTCTACGCGGCGCTGACGGGCGTGCTGCTGTGGGGGTCGAGCCTGCTCGCGGGCTGGGCCGACAACTGGTTCGTGCTGCACCGGGTCGGCGACGCGCTCACCTACAACCGCCGCCTGCGCCTCACGCTCGGTGCGGCCGGCGCCGCGAAGCTCGCGCACTTCTGCCGCTCGAACGTCGCCGGCGTGGTCGCGAACGTCGGCCTCGGTTTGATGCTCGGCCTCATCCCGGCGATCGTCAGCGTGTTCATGTTCCCGTTCGAGGTGCGTCACGTGACGCTGTCGGCCGGCTCGATCGGGATCGCGCTCGGCGTGCTGGGCAAGGATGCGCTGAGTACGCCCGAACTGTGGTGGGCCGGCGCCGGCGTGCTCAGCATGGCGATCCTCAACGTGCTGGTGAGCTTCGCGCTCGCGTTCACGATGGCCGTGCGCTCGCGCAGCCTGCGCCGGACCAAGGTGCGCGCGCTCGTCGCCGCGATCGTCCGCACGGTGCTGTCGAATCCGCTCGCGCTGTTCTGGCCGGCTGGCGGCCAGGCCGCGCGCGCCGGTCAGCCGGGCTCGCACTGAGCCCGCGGCGGCGTGGCGGTGCCCGGCCGGGCGCCGCCGCATCGCCGCCCGGCGCGCGAAATCGGTCGTTGCAGCGGCGTCGCCGCGCCGAAACGCCGGCCCCGGCCGCCCGCGCCGCGTACAATGGTGGACTTTTGCACGTCCTCACCCGCCTTATGTCCTCGCCCACCCTGTACGAATTCTTCGCCCCCTGCCCGCGCGGCCTCGAAGCGGCGCTTGCCGCCGAGCTAGTCGAAATCGCCGGCCGCCACCTGAACGGCGCGCCGTTCACCGCGGGCGCGCAGGTGCCGGGCGGCGTCCATTTCAGCGGCGGCTGGGCTGCCGGCATGGCCGCGAACCTCCATTCGCGGATCGCGAGCCGGGTCCTGCTGAAGATCGCGCACCGCGCGTACCGCAACGAGCAGGACGTCTACGCGCTCGCGCTCGAGCAGCCGTGGGAACGCTGGTTCGCGGCCACGCAGACGCTGCGCATCGACATCACCGCGATCAAGTCGCCGCTGAAGAGCCTCGAATTCGCGACGCTGCGCGTGAAGGACGCAATCTGCGACCGGATGCGCGACAAGACCGGCGCGCGCCCGAGCATCGACACCGGCGCGCCGGACGTGCGTGTGTTCGCGTTCCTGACCGCCAACGAGTGCACGCTGTACCTCGACACGTCGGGCGAGCCGCTGTTCAAGCGCGGCTGGCGCCTCGACAAGGGCGCGGCGCCGCTGCGCGAGAACCTCGCGGCCGGCATCCTGCGCCTGACGGGCTGGACGCCCGGCACCGCGCTGTACGACCCGATGTGCGGCAGCGGCACGTTCCTCGCGGAAGCCGCGCAGATCGCGCTCGGCGTGGCGCCCGGCGTCGAACGCCGGTTCGGCTTCGAAAAACTCAAGCAATACGACATCACCGCGTGGCAGGGCCTGAAGGTCCCGGCGCTGGACGCGAAGCGCGCGGCGCGCGGCAAGCGCAACGAAACGCTCGGCGTGTACGGCAGCGACATCTCCGGCGACATGCTCGAGAAAGCGCGCGCCAACCTCGAGCGCGCGGGCGTGCCGTCGGTGTGGCTCAAGCAGGTCGACGCGCGCGGGATGACGCCGCCGTGCGACGCGCCGGGCATCATCCTCGCGAACCCGCCGTACGGCGAACGGATCGAAGTGCGCGGCCGCAGCGCGCGCGGCGAAGTGCGCGAGACCGGCCGCAACCGCGGCAACGACGACGCGTTCCGCCGCACGCACACCGACGCGCCGGACAGCGAGTTCTTCAACGTGCTCGGCGATGCGCTTAAGCAGCGCTTCACGGGCTGGCAGGCGTTCCTGCTGACGTCCGACCGTTCGCTGCCGGGCCAGCTGCGCCTGCGCGAATCGGCGAAGACGCCGCTGTTCAACGGCGCGCTCGAATGCCGGCTGTTCCGTTTCGACCTGATCGCCGGCAGCGTGAAGGCGCGCCCGGCCGCGCCGGAAGGCGACGCGTAACCCGCATCATGACCGCGATGGGGCCGCCGGCGCGGCCCCGCAGCGGCACCTGAAACGCCGCCGTGACCGCATCCGCGGCAACGGCGGCGTTTCGTTTCAGTGCTTCGAGCACTCCCAGCGCCCCATCGTGAACGGCAGCGCCTGCCCTGTCTCGAGCAGTGTCTTGAGGCTCGACAGCACGACCGGCCACCCGCCGCGAATCCCGCGATCCATCTCCGAACCGGGCACAAGCCCGTCGTGCGTGACGGTCAGCTTCACGACGCCTTCGTGCGGCTCGACGACGTAGGTCACGCGCGACTCCCCGCTCTCCCCCGACGGCGTCCGCCACGTGACGACCAGCCTGTGCGGCGGATCGTTCTCGACCACTTCGCCGACGATATCGACCCGCGCGGGATCGTCGTAATCCTGATGTTCCCAGCGCGAACCCGGCTGCCAGTCGGGCGACGCGTTGCGATGCCGCACCCAGTAGTCCTTCGTCAGCTCGGCATTGGTCAGCGCATCGAACACACGCTCGGGCGTGGCTGCGATGAAGGTCACGTACACAAAGGCGGGATTACCCATCGTCGTCTCCTGACTCGCGGGCCGCTTCCAGCCCGCGCTTGAGATCCGCCAGCGCTTGCAGGCGCTGACGCTCGAACTTGCCGATCCAGCGTTCCGCGATGTCGTGAATCGGCACCGGATTCAGGTAATGCAGCTTCTCCCGGCCGCGCCACGTCGTCGCGACGAGGTTCGCGGCCTCGAGCAGCGCGAGATGTTTGCTCACGGCCTGCCGGCTCATCGCGAGCCCGTCGCACAGCTCGGACAGTGCCTGGCCGTTTTTTGCGTGCAGCAGGTCCAGCAACCGACGGCGCGTGGCATCGGCCAGCGCCTTGAAAACGAGATCCATGCCGCTCCCAGGTCAATGGCTTTATTATGCAACCAAATGGTTGCATGTCAAGGATGACAACTCTACTGACAATACGGTGTCAGCAGCCGGCGATCACACTGCAATCCCGGCGCAATGCAGGCTGGTTTCCACACCGAACCCGAATAACAACGCAACAAGGAGCTCGTCATGACGTCCGCAACGGCCACCGCAACCCTGGAACGCGCGATCGCGTGGTTCGACATCCCGTCCCTCGATTTCGAACGGGCAATCCGCTTCTACGAAACCGTGCTGCAAACCACGTTGCAGCGGGAAATCATCGGCGGCGTGCCGATGGCCACGTTCGATCGCGATGCGTCGAGCACCGGCGGCAGCATCGTGTTCGATCCGCAGCAGATGAAGCCGAGCGCGAACGGCGTGCTCGTCTACCTGAACGCCGGCGAATCGGTCGTCGCGGCGCTCGAACGCGTGAAGCGCGCGGGCGGCGTCGTGCAGGGCACGGTCGTCGAGCTGCCGAACAACTACGGCTACGTCGGCTACCTGATCGACACCGAAGGCAACCGCGTCGGCCTGCACGCGCCGAAATGCCACTGAGCGCGCCGGTCAGCGGGCCGGCGCGGCGCTATCATCGCGAAGTCCCCGTAGCCAGAGGAATCGAGGTGCTGTCATGACCCGCCGTGCCGACCGCCTGTTCCAGATCGCCGAGCTGTTGCGCGGGCGTCGTCTCACGACCGCTCAGCAGCTGGCCGACTGGCTGTCGGTGTCGCCGCGCACGGTCTATCGCGACGTGCGCGACCTGCAACTGTCAGGGGTGCCGATCGAAGGCGAAGCCGGCATCGGCTACCGGCTGAACCGCAATGCGAGCCTGCCGCCGCTCACGTTCACGGCCGAGGAGCTTGCAGCGCTCGCCACCGGCGCGCGGATGCTCGAAACCTGGGGCGGTGCACGCTTCGCGAGCGGCGCGCGCTCGGCGCTCGCGAAGATCGCGTCGGCGATGCCGGCTGACAAGCGCACGGCACTCGACCGCCTGCCCGTATTCGCGCCGTCGTTCCACATCGACGAGACGTTTTGTGCGAAGGTCGACGCGATCCACCAGGCCATCGACACGCGCCACATCGTCAGCTTCGGTTATCGCGACCGGCTCGGCGCGCATTCGCAACGCCGCGTATGGCCGCTCGGGCTCGTCTACTGGGGCGGGCGCTGGACGATCGGCGCGTGGTGCGAGCTGCGCGACGATTTCCGCACCTTCGACATCGCGCGGATGGGCGACATCACCGTGCACGAGCAGTTTCCGGACATGGAGGGACGGCGGATCGCCGACTACATGCGGATCGCGGAAGCACCGATGCGCTGACCAAGCACGGTGGCGGGCGCGAGGCTGCGCGCCGCCGCCGTTCGTTCCCCAGGGCCGTCGTGCGGCGCCCGGCCCTTCCTGCCTTACCCGCCGAACACCACCGGCCGCTTCGGCCGCTCGTCGACGTGCAGCGAAAACACGTCCGCCCGCGCGTAGTGGCCGACGACGTCGAAGTCGTATCGCGCCCGCACGAGTTCATCGGTATCGATGCGCGCGGTCACGAGCCCGGCCTCGCCGATCAGCGGCTCCGTCAGCAGGTCGCCGAGCGGCCCGACGATCACGCTGCCGCCGCGGATCAGCGGCCGCTCGGGATCCCAGCCCGGCACGTCGATGCCGAGCGCGCGCGGCGACGGCTGCACCTGGCACGCGCTCACGACGAAGCAGCGCCCTTCATGCGCGATGTGCCGCATCGAGCTCTGCCACAGCTCGCGCTCGTCGACGGTCGGCGCGCACCAGATCTGCACGCCTTTCGCGTACATAGCGCAGCGCAGCAGCGGCATGTGGTTCTCCCAGCAGATCGCGGCGCCCGCGCGGCCGGCGGCCGTTTCGACGACGGGCAACGTCGAGCCGTCGCCCTGCCCCCAGATCAGCCGCTCGGTGCCGGTCGGCATCAGCTTGCGGTGCTTCGCGACGAGCCCGTCGCGCGGATCGAAGAACAGCGCCGTGCAGTACAGCGTGCTGCCGCCGCGCTCGATCACGCCGACCACGAGGCTCGCGCCCGTGCGCTGCGACAGCGCGGCCAGCTCGTCGGTTTCCGGCCCCGGCACGTCGATCGCCTGCGCGGCGTAACGCGCAAACGCGTCGCGGCCTTCGGGCAGCCGGTAGCCGAGCCGCGTACCGAAGATCTCGCCTTTCGGATAGCCGCCGAGCACGGCCTCGGGCAGCACGACGAGCGACGCACCGCTGTCGCGGATCGCGGTTTCGTAGCCGAGGATCGTGTCGAGCGTGGCGCGCGTGCCGGCGGGCGATGCGCCGATCTGCAATGCGGCGATGACTGACGTGGACATGGTGGCGACTCCGGTGAATGGGGTGCCGCCATCTTTATCGATAAGATGTCATCGATCAAATCGATAGAAAGATATGTGTCATGAATGCGGATGATATCGCCGGTCTCGACCTGAACCTGCTGAAGGTGTTCGAGGCGCTGTACGAGGAAGGCGGCGCGAGCCGGGCGGCACTGCGGCTCGACCTCACGCAGTCGGCCGTCAGCGCGGCGCTGGCGCGGCTGCGCGTGATCTACGCCGATCCGCTGTTCGTGCGCACCGGCCGCGGGCTCGCGCCGACGCCGCGCGCGGACGAACTGAAGCCGATCCTGTCCGATGCACTCGACCGCTGCCGCGAAAGCCTCGCGATCGCGGCCGACAGCGGCGATCGCGTCGGCCGCACGATCTCGGTCGGGCTGTCGGACGACTTCGAGATCGCGCTCGGCCGCGCGCTGATCGACGCGGTCGCGCGGGAAGCCGCAGGTATCCGGCTGATCTTCCGGCAGACCCACAGCGGCATCGCCGGCGACGCGCTGCTGCGGCACGGCGTCGATCTGGCGATCGCGTCGGGCGGGTTCTCGGCGAGCGGGCTCAGCCGGCGCGCGGTCGCGGCGGGCGGCTATGCGTGCCTGATCGATCCGGCCGCCCGCACGCGGCCACCGCGCACGCTGACGCTTGCCGATTTTCTGCAGCGCGATCACCTGCTCGTATCGTCGGGCGGCGTGATCGGGATCGTCGACGAGGCGCTGGCCGCGCTCGGCCACAAGCGGCGCGTCGCGGCGTCGACCACGCATTTCGCCGCGCTGCCGTACCTGCTCGCCGGTTCCGACGCGGTCGCGACGATTCCCGCGCACGCGGCGCGCACGATCGCGCAATCGACGCCGCTGCGCGCGCTCGCCTGCCCGGTCGACCTGCCGCGCTATCCGGTGGAAATCGGCTGGCGCACGAGCACGCAGCGCGACCCGGCAATCGTGCGCGTCCGCGACACGATCGCCGCGTGCGTCGCGCGCCTCGTCGAGCCATGAACGAAGGCGCCGTGGCGTCGCCAGCGCGCCGACGGCGCGTGCCGCGCACGCAGGACCCCGCGTTGACGCCGCTTTTCACCCTGGGCGGCGGCCGTGCCGCCACGTTCCGCACGATCGATCGTGCACGGATGCCGCGCCAACCGGGCCCGCGTCGCAGCCCATCGGCAGGACGCGAGGCTTACGGGGTCGGATTCACTTAACGAGAGCGGCCGGCAGCGTTCAGGCGCAACCGGTAAAATGCCGAACCATGAAACCCGAAATCTGGACCCCGCATGTAACGGTCGCCGCGCTCGTCGAGCATGCCGGCCGCTTTCTCGTGATCGAGGAGGAAACCTCGACGGGCCTGCGCTTCAACCAGCCGGCCGGCCATCTCGAGGCCGGCGAAACGCTGGCCGACGCCGTGATCCGCGAAACGCTCGAGGAAACCGCGCACCCGTTCACGCCCGACGCACTCGTCGGCGTCTACCTCGCGCATTACGACCGCCCCGGCACCGCCGGCGCGACCTACCTGCGTTTCACGTTCTGCGGCACGGCCGGCGAGCCGGTCGCGGGCCACGTGCTCGACGAAGGCATCGTCCGCACGCTGTGGATGACGGCCGACGAACTGCGCGCGTGCAGCGAGCGGCATCGCTCGCCCGCGGTCATGCGCTGCGTCGACGACTATCTCGCCGGGCGGCGCATTCCGCTCGATTTCCTGCACACGCATTCGGTCGCGCCGCGCCCCGAAGCATTCGAACGTCAGGCGGTCAACAAATGAGCAAGCGCCGCGTAGTAGTGGGCATGTCGGGCGGCGTCGATTCGTCGGTGACCGCGTGGCTGTTGAAGGAACAGGGCTACGACGTGGTCGGCCTGTTCATGAAGAACTGGGAAGACGACGACGACGGCGAATACTGCTCGACGCGCCAGGACTGGATCGACGTCGTGTCGGTGGCCGACCTGATCGGCATCGACGTGGAAGCCGTCAACTTCGCCGCCGAATACAAGGACCGCGTGTTCGCCGAGTTCCTGCGCGAATACTCGGCCGGCCGCACGCCGAACCCCGACGTGCTGTGCAACGCCGAGATCAAGTTCAAGGCGTTCCTCGACCACGCGATGTCGCTCGACGCGGAAATGATCGCGACCGGCCACTATGCGCGCGTGCGCGAGCGCGACGGACGCTTCGAACTGCTGAAGGCCTTCGATCATACGAAAGACCAGTCGTACTTCCTGCACCGGCTGAACCAGGCGCAACTGTCGAAAACGATGTTCCCGCTCGGCGAGATCCCGAAGACGAAGGTGCGCGAGATCGCCGCCCAGATCGGGCTGCCGAACGCGAAGAAGAAGGATTCGACCGGCATCTGCTTCATCGGCGAACGGCCGTTCCGCGATTTCCTGAACCGCTACCTGCCGACGAAGCCCGGCCCGATGAAGACGCCCGACGGCAAGGTGGTCGGTGAGCACATCGGCCTCGCGTTCTACACGTTCGGCCAGCGCAAGGGCATCGGCCTCGGCGGCAGCAAGAGCGGCAGCGGC
The DNA here is from genome assembly GCF_029962485.1 of Burkholderia cepacia. Classification (NCBI taxonomy): domain Bacteria; kingdom Pseudomonadati; phylum Pseudomonadota; class Betaproteobacteria; order Burkholderiales; family Burkholderiaceae; genus Burkholderia; species Burkholderia cepacia. Next base: position 686,651 of record NZ_CP073637.1, on the reverse strand, counting down.
GAACCGTGGTTCGTCGCAGCGAAGGACATCGCGTCGAACACGCTGTACGTCGTGCAGGGCCACGATCATCCGTGGCTGCTGTCGCGCGAGCTCGTCGCCGGCAACGTGAGCTGGGTCGCCGGCGAGCCGCCGGCAGACGGCTTCGCGTGCGGTGCGAAGACGCGCTACCGGCAGGCCGATGCGGCATGCGCGTTCGGCCGGGCCGCGATCGGCGCCGCCGCCCCCGGCCCGGCAGGCGAAGCCCGCTTCTCGCTCGCGTTCAACGACGCGCAGTGGGCCGTCACGCCCGGCCAGTCGGCCGTGCTGTACGACGGCGAGATCTGTCTCGGCGGCGGCATCATCGAGCTTGCGGCAGCCGGCCAGCCCGGTCAGGCCGCGCCGGCGGAAGGCCACGCGCCGGCACTCGCCGACGCACGCTGACACATATTCGGTTTAGACTTGCGCCACGCCGCGCCCGGCGGGACACGATTCCGCCGCGGCCGGCGCGCCGCCGCGCAGCGTACGCATGGCGGTATTTCAAGATTCTTACGGAGTCCCCATGCTTTCACGACGCTATCTGGCGATGTGGTGTGCCGTCCTGCTGCTCGTCGCAGCGGCCGCGCTCGCGTCGGCCCACATGCTTTCCTGGCTGTGGATCATCATCCCCGTCGCCCTCGTCGCGCTCGGCGTGTACGACCTGAACCAGGACCGTCACGCGATCCTTCGCAATTACCCGCTCTGGGGCCACTTCCGCTTCCTGTTCGAATTCATCCGACCTGAAATCCGCCAGTACTTCGTCGAGGACGACACCGACGAGAAACCGTTCTCGCGTGCGCAGCGCAGCCTCGTGTACCAGCGCGCGAAGAACGTCGCCGACAACCGCCCGTACGGCACCGAGCTGAACGTGAAGGCCGTCGCGCACGAATGGATCAGCCACTCGCTCGCGCCGACGAAGCTGCCGAACCACGATTTCCGCATCCGGGTCGGCGCGAATCGCGCGCAACCGTACGATATTTCGATCTTCAACATCTCGGCGATGAGCTTCGGCTCGCTGTCCGCGAACGCCATCCGCTCGCTGAACCTCGGCGCGAAGAAAGGCGGGTTCGCGCACGACACCGGCGAAGGCTCGCTGTCGAAGTACCACCGCGAGAACGGCGGCGACATCATCTGGGAAATCGCGTCGGGCTACTTCGGCTGCCGCAACGACGACGGCACGTTCAACCCCGACAAGTTCGCGAAGCAGGCCGCCGATCCGCAGGTCAAGATGATCGAGGTGAAGCTGTCGCAGGGCGCGAAACCCGGCCACGGCGGCGTGCTGCCGGCCGCGAAGATCACGCCGGAAATCGCCGAGACGCGCGGCGTGCCCATGGGCAAGGACTGCATCTCGCCCGCGACGCACTCGGAATTCTCGACGCCGCGCGGGCTGCTCGAATTCGTCGACCGGCTGCGCACGCTGTCGGGCGGCAAGCCGACCGGCTTCAAGCTGTGCATCGGCCATCCGTGGGAATTCTTCGGCATTGCGAAAGCGATGATCGAGACCGGCATCGTGCCCGACTTCATCGTCGTCGACGGCGCGGAAGGCGGCACCGGCGCCGCGCCGCTCGAATTCACCGACCACGTCGGCGTGCCGCTGCAGGAAGGATTGCTGCTCGTGCACAACACGCTCGTCGGGATCGGCGTGCGCGATCGCGTGAAGATCGGCGCGAGCGGCAAGATCATCACCGCGTTCGACATCGCCCGCACGCTCGCGATCGGCGCGGACTGGGTGAACTCGGCGCGCGGCTTCATGTTCGCGGTCGGCTGCATCCAGGCGCAGCATTGCCACACCGACCGCTGCCCGACCGGCGTCGCGACGCAGGACCCGGTACGCCAGCGCGCGCTCGTCGTGCCCGACAAGGCCGAGCGCGTGTACAACTTCCACCGCAATACGCTGCATGCGCTGCAGGAGCTCGTGCAGGCGGCGGGCCTCGGACATCCGTCCGAGCTGCGCGCGCATCACATCGTGCAGCGGGTTGCGCCGCACGAGGTGCGGCTGATGTCGCAGTTGCTGAAGTACCTGAAGCCCGGCGCGCTGCTCGACGGCCAGACCTGCGGCTTCACGCTGTACGACAAGTGGTGGCCCATCGCGCGCAGCGATTCGTTCACGCTCGGCGAAGCCGTGTACGCGTCGATCGAGTGACGCACGCGGGCCGCCCCGCTCACGCGGCGGCCCGCGCGGCAAAAAGAAAAGCGCCCCGCGGGGCGCTTTTCTTTTGTCTGCCGAATGCGCGAATGCGTGGCCGGCGGCTCAGTTCTGCGGCAGCGTATCGGCGAACGATTGCCGCTGCTGGAGCTTCACGAAATACTTGTCGAGGTTCGGGTGGCGGTCGCGCCAGTTGAGCTCGGGCATCCGGAAGTCGAGGTAGCCGAGCGCGCAGCCGAGGGCGATGTCGGCGAGCGTGTAATGATTACCGACGCACCATGTCTTGCCGCCGAGGCCCTGCGACATCGCGACGAGACCGTCGTCGATCTTGCGCTGCTGGCGCGCGATCCAGCTCGCGCTGCGCTGCGCCTCGTCGCGCATCGTGTGTTCGATGCGAATCGCGACCGCGGCGTCGAGGACGCCGTCGCCCAGCGCTTCCCAGCAACGGACCTCGACACGCTCGCGGCCCGACGGCGGAATCAGTTTGCCGACCGGCGACAGCGTATCGACGTATTCGCAGATCACGCGGGAATCGAACACCGCGGCACCATCCTCCATCACGAGGCACGGGACCTTGCCGAGCGGATTCGATGCATGAATATTCGTCTCCGGCGCCCACACGTTCTCGAGCTCCAGCTTGTAGTCGATCTTCTTTTCAGCAAGCACGATCCGCGCCTTGCGGACGTACGGGCTGCCGAGCGAACCGATTAATTTCATCATCTGCCTTCTTTTTGGGAACCGCCGAGAGTATACGTTGTCGCCGATCATAACCGGCCAGCGTCGCACGACAGAAAATCGGCCGTCGGGCCTGTGGATGGTTTGCAACAACCGCCGCGCGGGCCGTCCGGCGCGACTCGCCGCCCCTCTTTCACGCGCGGCGTCCCGCGGCGCTACAATCGCACGATGAATGCGCCCCTCGATACCGCCATCGCCGTCGACGTCTACCGCCAGCGCCGTGAACGCGTGCTTGCCGCACTGCGTGCCGCGGGCGGCGGCGTCGCCATCGTTCCCACCGCGCCGGAACTGCTGCGCAACCGCGATACGACGTACCCGTACCGGTTCGACAGCTACTTCCATTACCTGACGGGCTTCACCGAGCCGGATGCCGTGCTCGTGCTGAACGCGGCTGCACCGCACGGCGCGCCGGAGTCGATCCTGTTCTGCCGCGGCAAGAATGTCGACCGCGAGATCTGGGAAGGCTTTCACTACGGACCCGACGCCGCGCGCGACGCGTTCGGTTTCGACGCGGCATTCGCGGTCGACGTGATCGACACCGAAATGCCGCGCCTGCTCGCCGATGCCGGCACCGTGCACTACCGGTTCGGCGCGTCGGCCGACTTCGACCGCCAGCTTGCAGGCTGGATCGATGCGGTGCGCGCGCAGGCGCGCACGGGCGTCGCCGCGCCGGACGCACTGCTCGATCTCACGCCGCTGCTCGACGACATGCGGCTCGTGAAGGACGAACACGAACTCGCGACGATGATGCGCGCCGCGCACATCTCCGCGCTCGCGCACCGCCGCGCGATGCAGGTGTGCCGCCCCGGCATCCGCGAATACGAACTCGAGGCCGAGCTGCTGTACCTGTTCCGCAAGCATGGCGCGCAGTCGCCCGCGTACGGCTCGATCGTCGCGGCCGGCGCGAACGCATGCGTGCTGCACTACCCGGCCGGCAACGCGGCCGCGCGGGACGGCGACCTGATCCTGATCGATGCCGCGTGCGAACTCGACGGCTACGCGTCGGACATCACGCGCACGTTCCCGGCCAACGGGCGCTTCTCGCCCGCGCAACGCACGCTGTACGACATCGTGCTCGCTGCGCAGCAGGCCGCGATCGATGCGACGCGCGCGGGCGTGCCGTTCGAAGCGCCGCACGATGCGGCCGTGCGCGTGCTCGCGCAGGGGCTGCTCGACACCGGCATCATCCCGAAGTCACGCTTCTCGACGGTCGACGACGTGATCGCCGAGCGCGCGTACACGCGCTTCTACATGCACCGCACGGGCCACTGGCTCGGGATGGACGTGCACGACTGCGGCGACTACCGCGAGCGGCTCGCCGAGCGCGACGGCAACGGCGCGCTGCCGTGGCGCACGCTGAAGCCCGGCATGACGCTGACGGTCGAACCCGGCCTGTACGTGCGTGCCGCCGACGACGTGCCGCCCGAGTACTGGAACATCGGCATCCGCATCGAGGACGACGCGATCGTGCGCGAGCAGGGCTGCGAATTGATCACGCGCGGCGTGCCCGTCGACGCCGACGAGATCGAAGCGCTGATGCGCGCGGGCGCATGACCGGCCGCCGACCGTTACCACCGTTTCACGAATCAAGATGACGACCGCTTCCTCCCCGGCCACGCCGGACTACGACCTCGCCATCGTCGGCGCGGGCCCCGTCGGGCTCGCGCTCGCCGGCTGGCTCGCACGCCGCAGCGCGACGCAGCACGCATCGATCGCGCTGATCGATGCGCGCGAACCGGCCGCGAGCGCGAACGACCCGCGCGCGATCGCGGTGTCGCACGGCAGCCGCGTGCTGCTCGACACGCTCGCGTGGCCCGCCGATGCGACGCCGATCGAACATATCCATGTGTCGCAGCGCGGCCATTTCGGCCGCACGCTGATCGACCGCGACGAGCACGACCTCGCCGCGCTCGGCTACGTCGTGCGCTACGGCTCGATCGTGCAGGCGCTCGCGGGCGCCGTGCGCGGCACGCGCGTCGACTGGCTCACGTCGACCACCGCACGCGCGCCGCGGCAGGATGCCGACGGCGTCACGCTGACGCTCGACGGCCCGCAGGGCGAACGTACGCTGCGCGCGCGCATCGTCATCAACGCCGAAGGCGGGTTGTTCCACGAACAGCAGGCCGACACGGCCAAGCATCGGCGCGACTACGGGCAGACCGCGCTCGTCGGCACGGTCACGGTATCGGCGCCGCGCCCGAACGTCGCGTGGGAGCGCTTCACGCATGAAGGCCCGCTCGCCCTGCTGCCGCTCGGCGGGCCGCGCCAGGCCGACTACTCGCTCGTCTGGTGCTGCGCGCCCGACGAAGCGGCACGACGCGCCGCGCTGCCCGACGACGCGTTCCTGCGCGAGCTCGGCAGCGCGTTCGGCGCACGCATGGGCGACTTCGTCGCCATCGCCGGCCGCGCGTCGTTCCCGCTCGGCCTGAACGCCGCGCAAACGCTCGTGAGCGGCCGCGTCGCGATCGTCGGCAATGCCGCGCAAACCCTGCACCCCGTCGCGGGCCAGGGGCTCAACCTCGGGCTGCGCGATGCGCATACGCTCGTCGACACGCTGTCCGCGCAAGGCTTCGAAGCAACCGCGCTCGCGACCTTCAACGCGCGCCGCGCGCTCGACCGGCGCTTCACGATCGGCGCGACCGACACGCTGGCGCGGTTGTTTACGATCGACTCGGGCCCGCTTCCGCTGCTGCGCGGCGCCGCGCTGACCGCGCTCGAATTCGTGCCGCCGCTCAAGAAGGTGATCGCGCGCCAGATGATGTTCGGCCAGCGCAACTGACGCGCGGCGCGCACAGTCGCGCCACTCAAACCGGGTCAAATCGGCGGGGCATGGGAATACGGTAAAATGCTCGTTTTCCGTCTTCCCTTCCCCTGCCCGCGCCAGTCGCGGGCGGTGCCATTGCGATGCCCGTTATCGGCCCTCACGTATTGCGTAACAACCTGTTCGTCGCCCCGATGGCCGGCGTGACGGATCGTCCGTTCCGTCAGCTGTGCAAGCGGCTGGGGGCCGGTTACGCCGTGTCCGAGATGGTCGCGTCCAACGCGCAGCTGTGGAAAAGCGCGAAGACGATGCGCCGTGCGAACCACGACGGCGAAGTCGAGCCGATCGCGGTCCAGATCGCCGGCGCCGATCCGGCGATGATGGCCGAAGCGGCCCGCTACAACGTCGACAACGGCGCGCAGATCATCGACATCAACATGGGCTGCCCGGCGAAAAAGGTCTGTAACGTCGCGGCCGGTTCCGCGCTGCTGCAGAACGAGCCGCTCGTGCAGCGGATCGTCGAGGCCGTCGTCGCGGCGGTCGGCACGGGGCCCGATGCGGTGCCCGTCACGCTGAAGATCCGCACCGGCTGGGACCGCGAGCACAAGAACGCGATCACGGTCGCGCGCCTCGCCGAAGCGGCCGGCATCTCGATGCTCACCGTGCACGGCCGCACGCGCGCCGACCTGTACCGCGGCGACGCTGAATACGACACCATCGCGGCCGTGAAGGCGGCCGTGCGGATTCCGGTCGTTGCAAACGGCGACATCACGTCGCCCGCGAAGGCGAAGGCCGTGCTCGATGCAACCGGCGCCGACGCGCTGATGATCGGTCGTGCCGCGCAAGGCCGGCCGTGGCTGTTCCGCGAAATCGATCATTTCCTGCAAACCGGTGAACTGCTGCCCCCGCCGCTGATCGACGAGATCCAGCACGTGATGAACGAACACCTGGAAGACCACTACGCTTTCTATGGTGAATTCACGGGAGTCCGTACTGCGCGCAAGCACATCGGCTGGTACACTCGCGGCCTTTCCGGTGCCAACGGGTTCCGGCACAGGATGAACACGCTCGATTCCTCCCGCGAGCAACTCGCCGCCGTCAATGCATTCTTCGAGGCGCAAAAGGCGCTGTCGGACCACCTCGTCTACGTCGATGACGAAGAGGAAAACGGCCAGGGCGAGTCGGACGACCATAACCAGTTAGCAGCATGAGCAAGCACAACATCGAACAATGTGTCCGCGAGAGCCTGGACGTGTATTTCCGGGATCTAGACGGCTCCAATCCGCACGACGTCTATGAAATGGTGATGTCCTGCGTCGAAAAGCCGATGCTCGAGGTCGTGCTCGTACAGGCAGGCGGCAACCAGTCGCTCGCCGCGGAGTACCTCGGCATCAACCGCAATACGCTGCGCAAGAAGCTGCAGCAGCACGGCCTGCTGTAGTCGGCCGCCCCGTCCCCGTTTCCCTGGCTATTGGTGGTTCCATCATGATCAAGCAAGCGCTCATTTCCGTTTCCGACAAGACCGGCATCGTCGACTTCGCGAAGTCGCTGTCCGACCTCGGCGTCAAGCTGCTGTCAACGGGCGGCACCGCGAAACTCCTCGCCGACGCCGGCCTGCCCGTTACCGAAGTGGCCGACTACACGGGCTTCCCGGAAATGCTCGATGGGCGCGTGAAGACGCTCCACCCGAAGGTGCACGGCGGCATCCTCGCCCGCCGCGACCTGCCCGAGCACATGCAGGCGCTGGAACAGCACGGCATCCCGACGATCGACCTGCTCGTCGTGAACCTGTACCCGTTCGTCGCGACGATCGCGAAGGACGACTGCACGCTCGCCGACGCGATCGAGAACATCGACATCGGCGGCCCGACGATGCTGCGCTCGGCCGCGAAGAACCACCGCGACGTGACGGTCGTCGTCGATCCGGCCGACTACGCGGTCGTGCTCGATGAAATGAAGGCGAACGGCAATGCGGTGGGCTACCCGACCAACTTCCGCCTCGCGACGAAGGTGTTCGCGCACACCGCGCAATACGACGGCGCGATCACGAACTACCTGACGAGCCTGACCGACGAGCTGCAGCACGCGTCGCGCAGCGCGTACCCGGCCACGCTGAACATGGCGTTCGACAAGGTGCAGGACCTGCGCTACGGCGAGAACCCACACCAGAGCGCGGCGTTCTACCGCGATCTCGCGACGCCGGCCGGCGCACTGGCGAACTACCGCCAGTTGCAGGGCAAGGAACTGTCGTACAACAACATCGCGGATTCGGACGCGGCGTGGGAATGCGTGAAGACGTTCGACGCGCCGGCCTGCGTGATCATCAAGCACGCGAACCCGTGCGGCGTCGCGGTCGGCAACGACTCGGCCGATGCTTACGCGAAGGCGTTCCAGACGGATCCGACTTCCGCATTCGGCGGCATCATCGCGTTCAACCGCGAAGTCGACGAAGCGGCCGCGCAGGCTGTCGCGAAGCAGTTCGTCGAAGTGCTGATCGCACCGTCGTTCTCGGACGCCGCAAAGCAGGTGTTCGCCGCGAAGCAGAACGTGCGCCTGCTCGAAATCGCGCTCGGCGACGGTCACAACGCGTTCGACCTGAAGCGCGTGGGCGGCGGCCTGCTCGTGCAGTCGCTCGACTCGCGCAACGTGCTGCCGAGCGAGCTGCGCGTCGTCACGAAGCGCCAGCCGACCGCGAAGGAAATGGACGACCTGCTGTTCGCATGGCGTGTCGCGAAGTACGTGAAGTCGAACGCGATCGTGTTCTGCGGCAACGGCATGACGCTCGGCGTCGGCGCCGGCCAGATGAGCCGCGTCGATTCCGCCCGCATCGCGAGCATCAAGGCGCAGAACGCGGGCCTGACGCTGGCCGGCTCGGCTGTCGCGTCGGATGCGTTCTTCCCGTTCCGCGACGGCCTCGACGTCGTCGTGGCAGCCGGCGCGACCTGCGTGATCCAGCCGGGCGGCTCGATGCGCGACGACGAAGTGATCGCGGCAGCCGACGAGCACGGCATCGCGATGGTCCTGACCGGCGTGCGTCACTTCCGTCACTGATCGCATGCGGCCCGCGTGGCTGCAACATGAGAGCCCGGCGGCGTCGCACCCGCCGGGTTTTTTATTGCGCGACGCCCGCGCACGCAAGCGTGCGACCGGTGCGCTGCACCATTCGTTGTAGTATCGCTGCATCAGGTTTCTCTCCTCACTCATGCGAATTCTCGGCATCGACCCTGGCCTGCGCGTCACCGGCTTCGGCGTCATCGACGTCAGCGGCCATCGGCTCGCGTATGTCGCGAGCGGCGTGATCCGCACGCCGACGGCCGACCTGGCCACGCGGCTCGGCACGATCTTCCAGGGCGTATCGACGCTCGTGCGCGAACATGCGCCTGATCAGGCCGCGATCGAACAGGTGTTCGTCAACGTGAACCCGCAGTCGACGCTGCTGCTCGGCCAGGCGCGCGGCGCCGCGATCTGCGGGCTCGTCGCCGGCGGCCTGCCGGTGGCCGAATACACCGCACTGCAACTGAAGCAGGCCGTCGTGGGCTACGGCCGCGCGACCAAGTCGCAGATGCAGGAAATGGTCACCCGGCTGCTCAACCTGTCCGGCCAGCCCGGCAGCGACGCGGCCGATGCACTCGGGATGGCGATCTGCCACGCACACAGCGGCAATACGCTCGGCACGATCAGCGGCCTCGCACCGGCGCTCGCGAAGAAAGGGCTGCGCGTGCGGCGCGGGCGGCTGGTCGGCTGACGCCAGCGCACGCGGTCGCCCGACTCCCCGGAGCGGACGCCGTGACCGTTTCGACCGCGCGCGGCGCCCCCCCACGACACGCATCGCTTCGGCCTGACGGCCAGGCCCATCGGCATTGCGCCACGCGTGCGCTACACTCGCGCTTTATTCCTCTCGTCCCGCCCTCCATGATCGGTCGCATCGCCGGCATCCTGCTCGAAAAGAACCCGCCTCATCTGCTCGTCGACTGCAACGGCGTCGGCTACGAAATCGACGTGCCGATGAGCACCTTCTACAACCTGCCGCAAACGGGCGAACGCGTCGTGCTGCTCACGCAGCAGATCGTCCGCGAGGACGCGCACCTGCTGTACGGCTTCCTGACGCCGCAGGAGCGCACGACCTTCCGCGAGCTGCTGAAGATCACCGGCATCGGTGCCCGCATGGCGCTCGCCGTGCTGTCCGGCATGAGCGTGCAGGAGCTCGCGCAGGCCGTGACGATGCAGGACGCCGCGCGCCTCACGCGCCTGCCCGGCATCGGCAAGAAGACGGCCGAACGCCTGCTGCTCGAGCTGAAGGGCAAGCTCGGCGCCGACCTCGGTGCGCTCGCCGGCGCGGCGTCGCCGTCCGACCACGCGACCGACATCCTCAACGCGCTGCTCGCGCTCGGCTATTCCGAGAAGGAAGGCCTGGCCGCGATCAAGAACGTGCCGGCCGGCACCGGCGTGTCCGAAGGCATCAAGCTCGCACTGAAGGCGTTGTCGAAGGTGTAACGCACGGTCAATCCGGCCGTTGAAACCAGTGTCGCGCGGCGCCGCACCGCGCGCCAGTCGGCCGTTCGGCCAGGTGGGCCGGAACGCGTCGCGCGGTACAATGGCCGCATGATTGAAACCGACAAACTCGCCACCGAGCAGCGGATCATCGCCGCCACGCCCACCTCGTCGCACGAGGAGGTGTTCGAACGTGCGCTGCGGCCGCGCCAGCTCGACGACTACGTCGGCCAGGAAAAGGTGCGCGGCCAGCTCGAGATCTTCATCGAAGCGGCGAAGCGCCGCTCCGAGCCGCTCGATCACGTGCTGCTGTTCGGGCCGCCGGGTCTCGGCAAGACGACGCTCGCGCACATCATCGCGCGCGAAATGGGCGTGAACCTCCGCCAGACGTCGGGCCCCGTGCTCGAGCGCGCGGGCGATCTCGCCGCGCTGCTGACGAACCTCGAAGCCAACGATGTGCTGTTCATCGACGAGATCCACCGGCTGTCGCCGGTCGTCGAGGAAATCCTGTATCCGGCGCTCGAGGATTACCAGATCGACATCATGATCGGCGAAGGTCCGGCCGCGCGCAGCGTGAAGCTCGATCTGCAACCGTTCACGCTGGTCGGCGCGACCACCCGCGCGGGGATGCTGACCAACCCGCTGCGCGACCGTTTCGGGATCGTCGCGCGGCTCGAGTTCTACGACGCCGATCAGCTGTCGCGCATCGTGCGGCGCTCGGCGTCGCTGCTGAACGCGCAGATCGATCCGCACGGCGCGCTGGAAATCGCGAAGCGTTCGCGCGGCACGCCGCGGATCGCGAACCGGCTGCTGCGCCGCGTGCGCGACTTCGCGGAAGTGAAGGCCGACGGCCAGATCACGGCAGCGGTGGCCGATGCCGCGCTCGCGATGCTCGACGTCGATCCGGTCGGCTTCGACCTGATGGACCGCAAGCTGCTTGAAGCGATCCTGTACAAGTTCGACGGCGGCCCGGTCGGCATCGACAACCTCGCGGCGGCGATCGGCGAGGAGCGCGACACCATTGAGGACGTGCTCGAGCCGTACCTGATCCAGCAGGGCTTCCTGCAACGCACGCCGCGCGGGCGCGTCGCGACGCTGCTCACGTATCGTCACTTCGGGCTCTCGGCGCCCGACACCGGCCGCGCCGAACGCGGCGAATGGAATACGCCCGACGGGAAGTAACCCGTCGCCCGAGCCGCGCCCGCCATGACCACACCGCCCAGCCGCCACCCCGCCGCGCCCGCACCGGGCCCGCGCTGGGCCGAGCCGATCCGCAAGCGGCTGGTGGCCGGCATCACGCACCTGACGGCGGGCGGTGGCGGCCCGTCGCTCGATCTCTCTTCACCGCCCGGCGACCCTGGGCTGTTCGGCCCCGATGCCGTCTGCTGGCGCGTGCACGCCGACTTCACGTCGATGATGACGGGCGGCATCGCCGCGCTGCTGCTGCAGGCGCTCCACCCGCTCGCGCTCGCGGGCGTCTGGGATCACTCGTCGTTCCGCACCGACATCCTCGGCCGCTTGCGCCGTACCGCCACGTTCATCACGGGCACGACGTTCGGCAGCCGCGCGGACGCCCTCGCGCTGATCGAGCGCGTGAAATCGATCCACGCGCGCATCTCGGGCACCGCGCCGGACGGCCGCCCGTATCGCGCCGACGATCCATCGTTGCTGACCTGGGTGCATGTCGCGGAAGTATCGAGCTTCCTCGCCGCGCATCTGCGCTACGTGAATCCGTCTCTGTCGGGCGAGTTGCAGGACCGCTACTACGCCGAAACGGCATTGATCGCCGAGCTGCTCGGCGCCCAAGGGGTTCCGCGTTCGCGCGCCGAGGTTGCCGCCTATCTCGCGCGCATGCAGCCTGAACTCGAGGCCGGGCCGCACACCTTCGACGTGATGGACATCCTGCTGAATGCGCCGGTCGCGACACCCGTGCTGCGGCCGGCCGCGTCGCTGATGATGCATGCGGGAATCGACCTGCTGCCGCCCTGGGCGCAGCGCATGCTCGGCGTATCGACGTTCGCGCCGCTGCGCCGCGCGGTGGTCCGGCCCGGCGTACGGGCCGTCGCCCCCGTGCTGCGCTGGGCGCTCGTCAACGGCGCGTCGAAACGTGCACGCCGTCGCGCGACCGCGACCCCGCCCGACGGCACCCCGTCCGCCTGACGATCCGGTTCTTCCGATCATTTCAATTTGCTGTCAAATTCCTGTGACAAGCTGACAGGCTTGCACCCGCGCACGGTCGCATGTCCTGCTCGTCCCCCGCCTGTTCGTGACCCGCGCGGTCTCCCGTTCACCCGACCGACACCCGATGCCCGCGATGCTCCGCCTGCCGATCCGTTTCGCCCTTGCCGCCAGCCTGTCCACCGTCTTCGCCCTCACCGCCTGCGGAGGCGACGATGTCGTCGCCGTGGCGCGTACCGACTCGCAAACGCCGTCCGGCGGCACCACGCCCCCACCGGCCACCGTCACGCCGCAAGCGGGCAAGTGGAAGGCCGCGCGCGCGGGCGACCTGATCGACGTGACGCTCGGCGATCTCCATCCGACGCAGGGTGCGATTGGCTACGACCAGATCTATTACAAGCTCGGCCGCTACGAACTGCAGCCCGACAAGAAATTCGACGATTTCTGCGCGGACGAAGGGCTCGGCGGCGTCGCATCGAGCGGCTACACGGCCAAGTCGTCGCTGCGCGAGCCCGCGAGCTACACGTGCACGACGACCGACGCGAACGCCCGCGACCGCTCAGTGCTGAACCCGGTCGTGATCGGCCCGAACGGCGATGCGCTGTACCTGACCGACGGCCATCATGGCCTGTCGACCTACTACGAGACGCCCGACGGCGGCGCGGCGCTGCACGTGCACGTCGTCGTCAAGGACAACCTCAGCGACTACTCGGGCGACGCGTTCTGGCAACAGATGCAAAGCCGAGGCTACCTGCGCCTGAAGAACGGCGACGGCAAGGCAATCACGACCGAGCAACTGCCGACCGGGCTCGGCCTGAAACTCGGGATGACGAACGATCGCTACCGGTCGCTCGTCTATTTCACGCGCGACATCGGCTACAGCAAGCCCGCGCAAGCGACCGATTACCTCGAGTTCTACTGGGCCGACTGGCTGCGCGCGCAACCCGGCACGTTCGCGCTGCCGAGCTACGACCTCACGCGCGGCGGCACGACCGATCCCGATCCGGCGAAGGCCGACACGGGCTATCTGAATGCGGTCTGGAATGCGTCGACGCGAATGGTCGCGGCAACGGACCCGGTGATCGACGGCAAGACGGGTGCCGACCTCGGGCGCGCCGATGCGATCAACGGCGGGAAGAAATACAACAAGGGGGAATTCGACAAGCTGCGCCAGCCGATCACGGCCGACAAACCGGGCAAGATTGCGTACGCGCTCGACTACAAGACACGCCACGCGCTGCCGCAGTAAGCGGCTCGCGGTAACGGAAGCCCCGGCCGGCAATGCCGTGCGGGGCCCGCGGACTCAGAGCACCTTGCGGTACCCGTCGTCGTCGTCGCTCGCCGCTTCCAGATGCGACACGTCGGCCCACTGCACGACTTGTGCGCGGCCATCCACGTAATCGACGACGTTGATGCTCGTATTGAGCAGCTGGTAATTGCGCGGCGCCGACAGCTCGATTCCGTTCGCAAAGCGGTACACGCAGTCGAGCACGCCGCCGTGCGCGACACAGGCGATCCGGCCGCCCGGATGCGCGGCGACGATCGGTTCGAGCGCATGCAGCACGCGGTGATAGAACTCGCGCTGCGACTCGCCGCCTTCCGGTGCAAAACCCGGATCGCGTGTCTGCCAGGCCGCGTACGCGTCCGGGAACAGCGTCTCGATCTCGGTGCTGTCGTGCCCCTGGAACGCGCCGTACGAGCGTTCACGCAACCCTTCACGCAGCTGCAGCGGCAGACCAAGCGCATCGGCAAAGGGTTGTGCGGTCTGTTGCGCACGCATCAGGTCGCTCGAATAGACCGCGTCGATTCGCGCGCCGTCGCGCGCCTCCCGTTCGAGCCGGGCTGCCAGCCGCTTCGCCTGTGCGAGCCCGGTGTCGGCCAGCGGAATGTCGATATGGCCCTGGATGCGCTTGATGCGGTTCCAGGCCGTCTCGCCATGGCGAATGAAAAGAATCTGCGTGGTGGCCATCGCGGCGCGTCTCCGGGAAAGAATCAGGGCCGCACTTGCAGCCAGAACGTCACGGGGCCGTCGTTGACGAGCGACACCTGCATGTCGGCGCCGAACTCGCCCGTCTCGACGACCGGATGGCGCGCCCGCGCAGCCGCAACGAAATAATCGAACAGCCGCGCACCTTCGTCGGGCGGCGCGGCCGGCGTGAAGCTCGGACGCAGCCCGCTGTTGGTATCGGCCGCGAGCGTGAATTGCGACACGAGCAGCAGGCCGCCAGCGCGGCCCTCGCCGTCGATGTTCGACACCGGCAGGTTCATCTTGCCGGCGGCGTCGCTGAACACGCGGTAGCCGAGCATCTTCGCGAGCAGCTTGTCGGCTGCCGCGTCGGTGTCGCCGCGTTCCGCGCAGACCAGCGCGAGCAGGCCCGCGCCGATCTCGCCGGTCGTACGGTCGCCGACGCGCACGTCGGCGCGCTTCACGCGCTGGATCAGCGCGATCATGCGGTCAGCGTGACGCGCGCGAAGCGGCGCTTGCCGACCTGCACGACGAACTCGCCGGCTTCGATCTTCAGGCCCTTGTCCGACACCGTCGCGCCGTCGATCTTCACGCCGCCCTGCTCGATGTTGCGCAGCGCTTCGCTCGTCGACGGCACGAGGCCGGCCTGCTTCAACAATTGGCCGATCGCCAGCGGCGCACCGGCCAGCGTGACCGCCGGAATGTCGTCCGGCACGCCGCCCTTCGCGCGGTGGTTGAAGTCCTCCAGCGCACGCTCGGCATCGGGTTGCGAATGGAATCGCGCGACGATTTCCTGCGCGAGCAGCACCTTGAAGTCGCGCGGGTTGCGGCCGCCTTCAGCCTCGCGCTTGAAGCCCGCGATCTCGTCGAGGCTGCGGAACGACAGCAGCTCGAAGTAACGCCACATCAGCGTGTCCGAGATGCTCATCAGCTTGCCGAACATGTCGGTCGGCTTCTCGCTGATGCCGACGTAGTTACCCTTCGACTTCGACATCTTCTCGACGCCGTCGAGGCCTTCGAGCAGCGGCATCGTCAGAATGCACTGCTGTTCCTGGCCGTACTGCTTCTGCAATTCGCGGCCGACCAGCAGGTTGAACTTCTGGTCGGTGCCGCCGAGCTCGAGATCGGCGTTCAGCGCGACCGAGTCGTAACCCTGCATCAGCGGGTACAGGAATTCGTGGATCGAGATCGGCACGCCGCCCTGGAAGCGCTTCGTGAAGTCTTCACGCTCGAGGATCCGCGCGACCGTGTAGCGCGACGCCAGCTTGATCATCCCGTCCGCGCCGAGCGGCATCGACCATTCGCTGTTGTAGCGGATCTCGGTTTTGTCGCGATCGAGCACGAGTGCGGCCTGCTCGAAGTAGGTCTTCGCATTCGATTCGATCTGCTCGCGCGTGAGCGGCGGGCGCGTCGCGTTACGGCCCGACGGATCGCCGATCAGCGACGTGAAATCGCCGATCAGGAAGATCACCGTGTGGCCGAGATCCTGCAGCTGACGCATCTTGTTCAGCACGACCGTGTGGCCGATGTGGATGTCGGGCGCGGTCGGATCGAGGCCGAGCTTGATGCGAAGCGGCGTGTTCGTGGCCGCGCTGCGCGCGAGCTTCTGCGCGAACTCTTCCTCGATCAGCAGCTCGTCGACGCCGCGCTTCGTGACGGCGAGCGCATGCCGGACTTCGTCGGTGATCGGGAAAACAGGCTTGGAACTGGATTCGGTGCTCATCGGTGCCAGGAAGAATGTCGCAAAAACAGGGATTTTCCCATAACTTGCGCGCGCATCGCTTAACGGCACGTCAGGTTGCGCGGATAATCGGGCGCAAGGCGCGCGGCACCGGCCCGCGCCGCACGATCCAGGAGAACCCAACGTGCCGCAACGACAGCCGCAAAACGCCCATCCGGCCGACGGCATCTACTTCGGGCTGATGTCGGGAACCAGCATGGACGGCGTCGACGGCGTCGCCGTGCGTTTCGAGGCCGGCAAGGCGCCGGTCGTGCTCGCGGAAGCGTTCGTCGGCTTCGCACAATCGCTGCGCGACGCGCTGTTCGCGCTGCAACAGCCCGGCGACAACGAGATCGACCGCGAATCGCTCGCGGCGAACGCGCTCGTCACGCGCTACGCGGTGTGCTGCCATGAATTGCAGCGCACGGCCGGGCTGTCGCGCGACGAGATCCGCTCGATCGGCGTGCACGGCCAGACGGTACGTCATCGCCCCGAGCGCGGCTATACGCGGCAGCTCAACAATCCGGCGCTGCTCGCCGAGCTGGCCCAGGTCGACGTGATCGCCGATTTCCGCAGCCGCGATGTGGCCGCCGGCGGCCACGGCGCGCCGCTCGCGCCGGCGTTCCATGCAACGGTGTTCGGTGCGCCGGGCGAAACGCGCGTCGTCTGCAATCTCGGCGGAATCAGCAACATCACGATCCTGCCGGGCGAAGGCGGCGACGTGCGCGGCTTCGACTGCGGCCCCGCGAACGCTTTGCTCGACGAATGGGCGACCCGCCATCTGGGCAAGCCGTACGACGACGGCGGCAAGTTCGCCGCGCGCGGCACCGTGCACGCGTCGTTGCTCGACGCGCTGCTCGACGAGCCGTATTTCACCGCACCGCCGCCGAAAAGCACCGGCCGCGACCTGTTCAATCCCGCATGGCTCGACGCGAAGCTCGCCGCGTTCGCACAGGTCGCGCCGGAGGACGTGCAGGCGACCCTCACCGCGCTCACCGCCGTGTCGGTCGCACGCGAGATCGCCAAACACGCATCGGGCTGCAAGGCCGTGTTCGTCTGCGGCGGCGGCGCACGCAACCCGGTACTGCTCGACGCGCTCCGGCACGCGCTGCACGAGGCCGGCGTGCCGGCCACCGTCGATACGACGGCCGCACTCGGCGTGCCGCCGCAGCAGGTCGAGGCGCTCGCGTTCGCGTGGCTCGCCTATCGCTTCACCGCGCGCCAGCCCGGCAATCTCGCGACGGTCACCGGCGCCGCCGGCAACCGCGTGCTCGGCGCGCTCTATCCGCGCTGACGCGAAGCGCGCCATGCGGCGGGCGCCGCATGGCAGACAGACGTAAAAAAAACGGGGCATGAAGCCCCGTTTTTCATGCCGGCGAACCGGCGCGGATCTGGCGCGCGCTCAGACCGAGAACGACGAACCGCACCCGCAGGTGGTGGTCGCGTTTGGGTTCTTGATCACGAACTGGGCGCCGTTGAGGTCGTCCTTGTAGTCGATCTCGGCGCCGACCAGGTACTGGTAGCTCATCGAGTCGATCAGGAGCTGGACGCCGTTCTTGTTCATCACGGTGTCGTCCTCGTTGACTTCCTCGTCGAACGTGAAGCCATACTGGAAGCCGGAGCAGCCGCCACCCTGCACGAACACGCGCAGCTTCAGGTCGGGATTGCCCTCTTCGTCGATCAATTGCTTGACCTTGTCGGCCGCGGCGTCGGTGAAGACGAACGGCAGCGGCATATCGGTCGTCGTTGCTGCGGATTCGGTAACAGCGTTCATTCGAACTCTCCAAAAAGCTTTAGCCGCTATTGTAGGGCCGATCAGAAGATCGTGCTGAAGTCCATGAAATCAATAGGTTCTTGTCGATTTCATCAAACCTGCCCACGCGGGCTGCCGCGGCGGCGGCCCGGGCGCGGGCAAACAAGCGGGCATAAAAAAACCGCCAGCGCGAAAACTGGCGGTTTTTCCGGCGGACGCCACCCGAAGGCGGCGAGGCCATGAAGCGGAATTAACGCTTCGAGAACTGCTTGGCGCGGCGTGCCTTGCGCAGACCGACCTTCTTACGCTCGACTTCACGCGCATCGCGCGTCACGAAGCCTGCGCTCGACAGCGACGGCTTCAGCGTCGCGTCGTAGTCGATCAGTGCACGGGTGATGCCGTGGCGCACTGCGCCTGCCTGACCCGTTTCGCCGCCACCATTCACGTTCACCTTGATGTCGAACGTTTGGCCGTGGTTCGTGAGTTCCAGCGGTTGACGCACGATCATCAGCGACGTTTCGCGCGAGAAGTAGTCAGCGATGGGCTTGCCGTTGACGACGATGTCGCCCTTGCCAGCCTTGATGAAGACACGTGCGACTGCGCTCTTGCGGCGGCCCGTACCGTAGTTCCAGTTACCGATCATGTGGGTCCCCTTAGATCTCGAGCGCCTTCGGCTGTTGAGCCGAATGCGGATGCGTCGCTTCTGCGTAGACCTTCAGCTTCTTGATCATCGCGTAGCCGAGCGGGCCCTTCGGCAGCATGCCCTTGACCGCTTTCTCGAGCGCGCGGCCCGGGAAGCGTTCTTGCATCTTGCCGAACGTCGTTTCATAGATACCGCCCGGGTAGCCCGAGTGACGGTAGTACTTCTTGTCCAGCGTCTTGTTGCCCGTGACCTTCAACTTGCTCGCGTTGACGATGATGATGAAATCACCAGTATCGACGTGCGGAGTGAACTCAGGCTTGTGCTTGCCGCGCAGACGGCGTGCCACTTCGCTGGCAACACGGCCGAGAACCTTATCCGTCGCGTCAATCACGTACCATTCGCGCGTCACCTCATGGGCTTTTGCGGAAAACGTCTTCATGATCGATCCAAAAAAAATGCTTTGCCCGATGTGTTCGTCCTGCTTGTCTGTGTGCGCTTCGAGGCGCGGTGCAGGCTCTCCCTGTTCTTTTTCCGTGGGCATGAATGCGGAAAAGCCCTGAATTATAAAGGAAATACGGCGACGCGGTCAAAGGGAATCCACGTCCCATGTCCGCGGCGCCCGAAATGGGCCAAAATCCGGTCGTGCCCCAACCAGCCAGGCGAACCGAGCGCCTGGGGCGGCACCCATCGACGCGCGGCACCTGACCTTGCCGCGCCAGACCGGCCGAACACGGAAAACAACAAACAAGCATGATGAAACAACGACTTACGCCCCTCTTCGCGGCCGCGCTGCTGGCCGCCGCGGCGCCCGCCGTCGCCGACCACGCCAGTTGCCAAGCCAAGCTCGACGCGCTCGATGCGCGTATCAGCGAAGCCCGGAGCGCCCATGCCGAGGATCGCGTCACCCGCCTGCGCGCGGTGCGCGAACGCGTCCGTCACTTCTGCGCTCGCGGCCACGGCCACGCGTCGGCCGCCCATGCGCCGGCGCCTGACTCGCGCACGCGCGGCACGGCGCCCGACGCGACATCGCAGCCGGCCGCGCGGCAGCCCGCGTAACACTGCCGGTGCGCGCAAGCCGTGCGCCGATGTTTGCATGGGACGAAAAAAAGCCCGAACGGCTGGTTCGGGCTTAATCCACCTCAGGAGGAGGGTGGAGGAGACATTCGGAGGTTGCCGCAGCGCGACAACCAATGAGGCTCATTATACGAACGCGTCCTCGGCTGCACAAGAAAATTTGCATTACGAAATCCAAAACCATAATGCGAAATTTCAGACGGCGCACTCAGAAAGCAAACTTCCTCTTTAAAATCAATCACATGACTCTGACGAGCATGCGCAAAAATACCCCTCGTCTAGAGCAAAACCCCTAAAAAAAGCAGGGAAATTGCCGTCAGACGCCCTGCCCGCGCGGCGCCGGCATTGCACGTCGTGCAGCGCATCAGCCGACCGTTGCGCAGCGGGCTACAATGCCGGATCGAATCCGAATCAGGCAACGCTGGAGCGCAAGCATGGAATGCAAAGTAAGCTGGATGGGCCAGGACGGCATGGCGTTTTCCGCCGAGACCGGCAGCGGGCATCTCGTCGCGATGGATGGCGCGCCCGAGGGCGGCGGCCACAACCTCGCGCCGCGTCCGATGGAAATGGTGCTGCTCGGCACCGGTGGCTGCACGGCCTATGACGTCGTGCTGATCCTGAAGAAGAGCCGCCAGGAAGTCACCGGCTGCTCGGTCACGCTGAAGGCCGAACGCGCGAGCGAAGATCCGAAGGTATTCACGAAGGTGCACTTCCACTTCACCGTCACGGGCCGCAACCTGAACCCGGGCACGGTCGAGCGCGCGATCACCCTGTCGCACGACAAGTACTGCTCCGCGTCGATCATGATCGCGAAGACGGCCGAACTCACGCATTCGTTCGACATCGTCCCGACCTGAACGCACGGCGGCACGCATGAAAAAAGGGCCGGCGCTCCGCAAGGAGACGCCGGCCCTTTCGCATTCGAACCGCAAAGCAGGCCGATAAGCCGGATTCTGTGCACGCTGCGCGCCGAAGCGCGCAACGCGTGGCAGCCATTCCTCTAGGCGCGCCATTGCTGACGCGCTCAAGCTTCCTACCCGCAGACGAGACGGGGGCCCCGTCCTGCATCCGAAAATGCGCGCCTGCCTACTTGGAATTGCTCCGGGTGGAGGTTACCGTGCCGGCGAACGTCGCCGTCGCCGCGGTGCGCTCTTACCGCACCGTTTCACCCTTACCTGATCCCGGCTTGCGCCGGGCCATCGGCGGTTTGCTTTCTGTTGCCCTGTTCCGCGTGTCGCCACGGATGGCCGTTAGCCATCACCCTGCCCTGTGGAGTCCGGACTTTCCTCGCCCCCGCGCGCCCGAAGGCGGCGAGGCCGCGACTGCCTGGCCTGCTTTGCGACGCGCATTCTAGCACTGCGCGCCGCAGTCGGCAGCGCGCGAGCGGCGGCCGATGCGGAATACCGCCGGATCGTCATGGAACGCGGCATCGGCATTCGCCGCCCACCAGCCGGGAGCGCCGAGCACCGGGAGCAGCGCGAAATCGCGGCTCGTCAGCGCGCGCGTCGCGAGTTCGGCGGCGACACGCGCACCGTCGCGCAACGCCCCGTTCAGCGCATCGAGCAACGCGGCGTCGCCCGCCAATGCGGCCGCCTGGACGGCCCGGCCCGGGTCCGCACAGGGCGCGAGCCACGGCGCGGACCAGTCGATCCGCGCGAATTCCGCCGCCGCGCGGCCGGCCGCCTGGCCGGACTCGCG
Source organism: Burkholderia cepacia (assembly GCF_029962485.1). Taxonomy (NCBI): domain Bacteria; kingdom Pseudomonadati; phylum Pseudomonadota; class Betaproteobacteria; order Burkholderiales; family Burkholderiaceae; genus Burkholderia; species Burkholderia cepacia. The sequence goes on along the minus strand of NZ_CP073637.1, from coordinate 665,471 downwards.
CGGCGACGCATCGGTCACGCCAGTTTCCAGCCGATCGTCTCGCCGCCGCGCAGCGGCACGACCGGCGTGTCGCCCGCGAAGATCTCGCGCGGCAGCTCCCACGCCTCGCGGCGCAGCGTGACCGTCTCGGCGCTGCGCGGCAGCCCGTAGAAATCGGCGCCAAAGAAGCTCGCGAACCCTTCCAGCTTGTCGAGCGCGCCGGCCGTGTCGAACGCTTCCGCGTACAACTCGAGCGCGTGCAGCGCCGTGTAGCAGCCTGCGCAGCCGCACGCGGTTTCCTTCGCGTCGCGCGCATGCGGCGCGCTGTCGGTGCCGAGGAAGAAGCGCGGGTTGCCCGACGTCGCAGCCTCGACCAGCGCCACGCGATGCGTCTCGCGCTTCAGCACGGGCAGGCAGTAGTAATGGGGGCGAATCCCGCCGACGAACAGCGCGTTGCGGTTGTACAGCAGGTGATGCGCGGTGATCGTCGCGCCGAGCAGGCCGGGCGCCGCGTCGGCGTCGCGCACGTAGTCGGCCGCGTCCTTCGTCGTGATGTGCTCGAACACGACCTTCAGGCCCGGAAAATCACGGCGCAACGGCGTCATCACGCGGTCGATGAACACTTTCTCGCGGTCGAACAGGTCGATCGACGCATCGGTCACCTCGCCGTGCACGAGCAGCGGCATGCCGGTTTCCTGCATCGCCTCGAGCGTCTTCGCGCATTTCGCGAGATCGGTGACGCCGTGGTCGGAATTCGTCGTAGCGCCTGCCGGATACAGCTTCACGCCGTGCACGAAGCCGCTTTCGCGCGCGCGGCGAATCTCGTCGGGCGGCGTGTTGTCGGTCAGGTACAGCGTCATCAGCGGTTCGAACGTCATCCCCGCGGGCAGCGCGGCGAGGATGCGCTCGCGATAGGCCTGCGCCTGCGCGGTGGTCGTCACCGGCGGCTTCAGGTTCGGCATGACGATCGCGCGGCCGAACTGGCGTGCGGTGTGCGGCAGCACGGCGGCCAGCATGTCGCCGTCTCGCAGGTGCAGGTGCCAGTCGTCGGGACGGGCGAGCGAGAGCGTCGCCGGGGAGGAAGCGTTCGAGGCAGTCATAGGAGGCGTCGTGAGGAACGTGCTTGCCGTCGGCGGGGCCGGAACACGCGTGCGCGGGCCGACTGACGGCAAACCGCAACACGGGACCTTTGACCAGCGGAATCCGCTTTTTACCGCTCAGGGCTCGGTGATATGCTAGAAGCCGCATTGTACCGGGGTTCGCCCGGTTCGTTACCCCCCGCTTCAGCCTGCCGCCCCAAGTAAAATGTGCCAACTCTTAGGAATGAACTGCGCCGCGCCGACGGACGTCACATTCTCCTTCACAGGTTTCGCGGCCCGGGGCGGGTTGACCGATCACCATGCCGACGGCTGGGGCATCGCGTTCTTCGAGGACAAGGCCTGCCGCCTGTTCATCGATCACCAGGCATCGGCCACGTCGCCGATCGCCGAAATGGTGAAGCGCTACCCGATCAAGTCCAAGAACACGATCGCGCACATCCGCAAGGCGACGCAAGGGCACATCCTGCTCGAGAACAGCCATCCGTTCATGCGCGAGCTGTGGGGCCGGCACTGGATCTTCGCGCATAACGGCGACCTGCAGGACTACGCGCCGAACATGGACGGCAGCGTCTACCACCCGGTCGGCACGACCGACAGCGAGCAGGCGTTCTGCGTGCTGATGCAGGGGCTGCGCGAGGCCTTTCCCGGTGCGCAACCGCCGCTGCCCGAGCTGTTCGAGCGTGTCGGCGAGCTCACGCGCGGGATCACCGATCACGGCGTGTTCAACTTCCTGATGTCGAACGGCCAGGCGCTCTTCGCGCATTGCTCGACGCGGCTGCACTATCTCGTGCGGCGCTGGCCGTTCTCGACCGCGCATCTCGTCGACGAAGACCTGTCGATCGACTTCGCGAAATACACGACGCCTGAAGATCGCGTCGCGGTGATCGCGACGCAGCCGCTCACCGACGACGAAGTCTGGACCGCGTTCGAGCCGGGCGAGCTGATCATGTTCCAGTGCGGCGACGTCGCCGCGCGGATGCAGATTCCGGTGCCGGAACGCGTGCTCGAGAAGCTGCGCAATCCGGCGCTCGACGCATCGGCGTCCGCGCCGCGTGACGCCCGTGAGGCACTCGCCACCGCCACCGACGGCGATTCCGACGACGCGATCGATTTCTGAATCCGGTGCGGCACGCGCCGCGCCGGCTTCCTGCCTGCTTGCTTGAGCAAACCCCGCACCGGAGGCGGCGACGCCCTTCACCGACGAAAATCGCCCCGTGCCGGCCAAGGCCATTTCATTCGGACCGCCATCCGGCGCAATGAATCGATGCCATCTGAAATTCGCTTGATTTTATTAATTCACAAGCGAAAATAAACAGCAATTAAATCAAAAACAATAACACCACCCCAATAAATAAATATAATCTCGGGCGCGCGTTTTAGCGCATCGACTTCCACCAAACCGTGCGTTACCCCACCTACCCCGAGAATCATTCCGGATTTTCATAAAATCCTCCAATCCCTCGCCAGCAAGGCTTTCGGTTCGATTAACCACACAAATCAAAAATACGACCCATTACGGTTGGCATCCTTACATTTCCCAATTTCTCGATCATCGAACGCGATTCGAATCAGTAGACTCCGCCCATCGCTGGTGTAACGAAACACGATTGGCGCGACACGCAGCCATAGCCGCCGCACGCCCCCTTCGGATTATTTCGCCACCGCGGATTGCGAATTCGCCGAGCTGCGGCGAATGCCACTTCAAAACAAGAAAGAGGGGCTTGTCGTGAATCACTCATTTCGATCGATATGGAGCGAAGCCGCCGGCTGCTGGGTCGCGGCAGCGGAAACGGCACGGGCGCGCGGCAAGCGCTCAGGCAGCGAATCGGGCACGGGCCGCGGCGCCGCGCATGAAGCCATGCGCCGGCCGCCGCCGCGGGTCGCCGCACTCGGCGCGGCGCTGGCCATGCTGTCGGCCGGCGCCGCGCATGCGTCGACCTGCGGCAACGGCGCGACAATCGCGAACGGCGGCACCTGCGCGGTCGGCACCTTCAACCCGACAGCCAACGACAACCTGGTCGGTTCCGCGACCGTCTCGGGCGGCGACACGGTCGGCGTGACCGGCGCATGGGCCGGCACCGGCGGCAACCCCGGCTACACGCTCACGCCGATCGGCAGCACCACCATCGTGTCGGGCAACCCGAGCCAGCCGCTGCTGTCGCTCGGCGGCAAGACCTACAGCGTCAGCACGCCCGACTCGATCACCGGCACCCGCACGTCGGTCGCGACCTACGACTCGTCCGCATTCACCGCGTCGACGGCCGGCGCGACCAACGTACCCGTCTACAACGACGTGAACGGCAACCAGTACGTGGACACGCGCATCGGCACCATCGGCCGCACCGGCGGCACGCTCGACGTGTCGATCGGCAATGCGGCGAATGCGCCCGATGCAGCCGGCAACGCGATCTCGATGGCCGCGAAGCAGACCGACCTCGCCCTCGCGGACGGCACGGGCACTGCAAAAAGCACCGTCAACTGGAATTCGCGCAACCAGATCTGGTTCACGACCGGCGACTATCTGGCGAGCGGCGGTGCCGTCGGCAACCTCCAGCTCGACGTGCCGGCCTACACGGGCACCTTCACCGCGTTCGACGGCAGCACCTGGAAGGTCACCGACGCCGCGTCGCTCGCCGCGTACAACGACTTTCTCGTGCGCTCGGTGCAAAGCGGCGCGCTCGGCTCGCAGGCTGCCTACGACAGCGCGTTCAGCCAGGCGGTCACGTTCTCGCAGGAAACCTTTCAGTACCAGAACAACGTGTCCGCCGGCGACAAGAACACGCTGCCGATCGATTACCTGTCGGCGATGCACGGCACCGGCGCGAACGCGACGCTGCATATCGGCACGGACGGCCAGATCGACTTCCGCGGCACCAACACGATCGTCTCGAGCTCGGCCGTCCTCGCGGAGAACGGCGCGCACTTCGTCAACGACGGGCGCCTGTCGGGCGACTTCACGCTGGTGCGCCTGCTGAGCGGCGCAAGCGGCGTCAACAACGGCACGATCTCGTCCGGCTACGCGTCCGGCGACAACTTCGACACGAGCGGCAGCGCGCCGCCCGTCAACTTCGGCTTCAACGCCTACACGGAAGGCAACGGTGTGTATGCAAGCGGGATGGGCACCTCGTTCGTCAACAACGGCGTGATGAACGTCGGCGCGTGGACGCTCGACGGCAACCAGCCGAACCTGCAGAACTACGCGGTAGGCGTGACAGGCGGCGCGACCGGGTCGAACGCCGGTACGATCAACGTCGGCGTCAATGCGACGACGCTCGACAGCCAGGTGATCGGCGGCCTCGTCACCAACGACGGCCTCTTCACGAACCAGGCCGGCGGCACGATCTACCTCGGCCGCTCGGCACAGTACGCACCCGGCGGCACGGCAAGCGACGTCGCGCTCTCCGCGCACGCGTATGGCATCCTGCTCGGCAGTTCCGGCACCGGGCGCAACCTCGGCACGATCGTGATCGGTTCGCAGACGCAGAACGGCGCCGCGATGGCAAGCATCGGTTCGTCGTACGGCTATCTGAGCAACGAAGGTACGATCGTCGTCAACGGCGCGGCACCCGGCACGCCGCTCGCCAACGTCGGCATGCTCGCGGCCGATACGGCCGCGACCGTAAGCAACTCCGGCACCATCACGCTGAACGGCGTGAACGGCATCGGCATCATGGTCGTCGGCACCGGGTCGGTGGCAACGACTGCCCTGTCGACCGGCACGATCAACGTGGCCGGCAGCCTCGATCCGGCCTCGGGCACGCGCAACTACGGCGTGTGGGCCGAAGGGCCGCGCGCCACGGCCACGCTCGATGGCGCGCTCAACCTGACGGGCACCGGCGCGATCGGCGTGCACGCACGCTCGGGCGCGACGATCAACGTCGGCGCGAACGCGGTGCCGGCCTTCATGTCCGGCACGAACCAGATCGGCTTCTACGCCTACGGCGCAGGCTCGAAGATCAACGTCGCCGCGCAGCACCTCAGCGTCGACACCGACGACTCGACGCTGTTCCGCGTCGCGGGCGGCGCGGCCTACACGGGCGCGTCGACAGCCGGCGCGCTGACGACCGACGTCAACGGCCAGCGTGCGCGTGGCGTGCTCGCGACCGACGCCGGCACGACGCTGTCGACCGGCAACGCGATCTACAACGTCAACGGCGCGAACGGCATCGCGATCGCGGTCGAGGGGGGCGCGACCGGCACGATCGACGCGGGCGCGACGATCAACCTGAACGCGGCCGGCGCGATCGCGGGCGTCGTCGACGGGCAGGCGCACGATCTCGCCGGCGCGAACGCCGGCGCACCGGTCGCGACGACGCTGACCAACCAGGCCGCCGTGACGTCGTCGACCGCCGGCGTGACGGGCTTCGTCGCGCAGAACCTCGGCACGCTCGAGAACCGCGACACCGTGCTGCTGACCGGCGCCGGCTCGACGGGCGTCGTCGTCGGCACGCAAGGCACGGTGAACAACGCGTCGACGATCCATGTGTCCGACGGCACCGGCGCGCTCGTGCAGGGTGCGTCGGCAACGCTCGCCAACGCGGGCTCGATCGAAGCCGACAACGGAATCGCGGGCGTTCGCCTGACGGGCGCCGGCGCATCGGTCGCGCTGTCGGGCGCCGGCACCGTGATCGCGAACGGCAGCGCCGACGGCGTGCTGATCGACTCGACCGTCACGGGCGGCGGCATCGCGGCCGGCACGACCTCGATCTCGGTCGGCGGATCGGGCAGCGGGATCCGCAACCTCGGCGCGAACACCACGATCGCGCTGGCCGGCACGCAGATCACCACGACCGGCACCGGCGCCGACGGCCTCACGTCGACCGGCGCGGGCGCACGCATCGCGACCGACGCGGCAACGTCCGTCCACACCGCCGGCGCCAACGCGCGCGGCCTGTACGTATCGGGCGCGGATTCGACGCTTTCCGCCACCGGCACGACGGTCGCGACAACCGGCGCCGGCGCGCACGCGGCCGTGATGGACGGCGGCGCAACGGCGCTGCTGTCGGGCGCGACGCTCGCCACGTCGGGCAGCGCGGCCGACAGCGTCGTCGCGCAGAACGGCGGGCGCATCGCCGATACGGGTTCGTCGATCGGCAGCGCGGCCGGCAACGGCGCAACCGCGAACAGCGGCGGCGTGCTCGCGTTGACCGGCACGACGCTCAAGGGCGCGACGGCCGGCGTACTGACGTCTGACACGCTCGCGAACGGCGCGACGAATTCGGTCCTGGTCGACGGCGGCAGCGTGACGTCCGTCGCCGGGCCGGCCTTCTCCGCGCGAGGCGGCACGGCCGACATCGCGGTGCGCAACGGTACGGTCGTGACGGCCGGCAACGGCACGCTGCTGAACCTTGCGAGCGGCAGCAACGTGACGTTCAACGCATCGGCCGTGAACCTCGCGGGCGACATCGTCTCAGACGCATCGAGCACCGGCAACGTGTTCCTCGCGAACGGCACGACGCTGACCGGCAAGATCGATCCGGTCGCACTGACCGTCGACGGCACGAGCACGTGGCGCATGACGGGCAGCTCGGTCCTGAGCAGCCTGAACAACGCGGGCCTCGTCGCATTCACCGCACCCGTCGGTTCGCCGACGCTCACGGGCAGCTACAAGACGCTGACGACCGGCAGCTACGTCGGTAACGGCGGCACGATCGCGCTCAACACGTATCTCGGCGCCGATACGTCGCCGACCGACCGGCTGATCGTGAACGGCGGCGCCGCGAGCGGCACGACCGGTCTGAAGATCGCCAACACGGCCGGCACCGGTGCGCAGACGACCGGCGACGGGATTCCCGTGGTCGTCACGGCCAACGGCGGCACGACCACCGCGTCGGCGTTCCATCTCGCCGGGCCCGTGCAGGCCGGTGCGTACGAATACCGGCTCTATCGCGGCGGGCAGAGCGACGCGAACGGCTGGTACCTGCGCTCGCAGCTCGACCAGACCGACCCCGGCGACCCGATTCACCCGTCGGGCGGCGGCGACGGCGGCAACGGGAATGGCGGCGGCACGCTCGCGTATCGCCCGGGCGTCGCCGGCTACGCGCTCACGCCGCTGCTGAACGCCGACTACGGCTTCTCGACGCTCGGCAAGCTGCATGAGCGCGTCGGCGACATCTACAACGTCGAAAAGCAGCAGCCCGGCAACCGCGACGGCGTATGGGGGCGCATCGGTGGCCAGAGTCTCGATGCCAACGCGGGCCGCTTCGCGGCCGACGAGCGCACGTTCTTCGCGCAGTTCGGCAAGGACTGGACGCTCGACCAGGCGCCGAACGGCGCGGGCAGCACGCATGCGGGCGTGACGGCCAGCATCGGCGTGTCGAACGCGAGCTTCAGCGACATGGCGCGCGCCGACACGCAGAACCTGTCGACGTCGACCGGCTCGGTCGAGATGCACGCGCAGAGCGTCGGCGGCTACTGGACGCGCTACCTGCCGGACGGCACCTACTTCGACAGCGTCGGGCAGGTCACGCACTACGGCAACCGCTATCGCGACAGCTACGGCAACGAGGCGTCGCAGAACGGCTTCGGTATCGCGCTGTCGCAGGAAGTCGGCAAGCCGTTCGCGATCGGCGGCACGCCGATCGCGATCGAGCCGCAAGCGCAGCTGATGTATCAGTACCTGAAGCTGAACGGGTTCAACGACAACGTGTCGGCCGTATCGGGCACGACGACGAACGCGCTGCGCGGCCGCGTCGGCGTGCGCATCTTCAGGCCGAACCTCCAGTCGGATGCGGGCGGCGGCGCCGCGACGCCGTACTTCACGGCCGACGTGCTGCACGACTTCCTGTCGCCGGGCCAGACCGTCGTCGGCGGCACGCCGTTCGCGACGCACCTCGGCCGCACCTGGTACGAGCTCGGCGTCGGCGTGACCGCGGGCTTCGGCAAGTCGGGCGAGCTGTACGCGAACGCAAAGATCGCGCGCAACATCGGCGGCGATTACCGGCGCGGCATCGTCGGGCAGGTCGGCTACCGCTACAGCTGGTAACGTCCGCGGCCAACGGACGAAAAAAAACCGCCCGGCGCTCGGCCGGGCGGTTTTTGCATGGACGCGCGTGAAGCGCGCGAACGCTCAGTGCAGGATCTTCGCGAGGAAGTCCTTCGCGCGTTCCGATTTCGGATTCGAGAAGAAATCGTCCTTGCGGTCGTCCTCGACGATTGCGCCCTTGTCCATGAAGATCACGCGATGCGCGACCTTCTTCGCGAAGCCCATCTCGTGCGTGACGACCATCATCGTCATCCCTTCCTGCGCGAGTTCGACCATCACGTCGAGCACTTCGTTGATCATCTCGGGATCGAGCGCGGACGTCGGCTCGTCGAACAGCATCGCGATCGGATCCATCGACAGCGCACGCGCGATTGCGACACGCTGCTGCTGGCCGCCCGACAACTGGCCCGGGAACTTGTGCGCATGCGCCTTCAGGCCGACGCGATCGAGCAGCTTCATGCCCTTCTCGTTCGCCTCGTCCTTGCCGCGGCCGAGCACCTTGATTTGTGCGAGCGTCAGGTTCTCGGTGATCGACAGGTGCGGGAACAGCTCGAAATGCTGGAACACCATCCCGACCTTCGAGCGCAGCTTCGACAGGTTCGTCTTCTTGTCGCCGACCGACTGGTCGTTCACGAGGATCTCGCCTTGCTGAAACGGCTCGAGGCCGTTCACGGTCTTGATCAGCGTCGACTTGCCCGAGCCCGACGGGCCGCACACGACGACCACTTCACCTTTCTTGACCTCGGTCGTGCAGTCGGTGAGGACCTGAAACTGGCCGTACCACTTCGAAACGTTCTTGATGGAAATCATCTTGTGACCTTTTTCTGGAGACCCTTGACGAGAGCAGACGCCAACGTGCAAATCACGAAATAACATGCGCCGGCGAACAGGACCATCTCGACGGTCGTGCCGTCGCGATCGCCGATGTTGGCCGCCGTGCGGAAGAAGTCCGCGAGACTGATCACGTACACGAGCGACGTATCCTGGAACAGGACGATCGCCTGCGTGAGCAGCAGCGGCACCATCGCGCGGAACGCCTGCGGCAGGATCACGAGTCGCATCGCCTGCGCGTAGTTCATGCCGAGCGCGAACGCGGCGTTCACCTGCCCGCGCGGCACCGCCTGGATGCCGGCACGGATGATCTCGGAATAATACGCGGCTTCGAACAGCGAGAACGCGACCATCGCCGACGCGAGGCGGATGTCGATCGTCGGCGACAGCCCGAGCACGCCCTGCAGCAACTGCGGCACGATCAGGAAGAACCACAGCAGCACCATCACGAGCGGGATCGAGCGGAACACCGTCACGTAGCCCTGCGCGAACCACGCGAGCGGCTTGACGCCCGACAGCCGCATCAGCGCCAGCAGCGTGCCCCAGACGATCCCGACCACGATCGCGATCAGCGTGATCTGGAACGTGATGACCGCCCCCGTCCACAGCGTCGGCAGCGCGCCGGGAATACTACTCCAGTCGAACTGATGCATCACTTGCCTCCGATATAGCCGGGCAGCCGCGTGCGGCCTTCGATCCAGCGCATGAACGACATCACGACGAGGTTGATGATCACGTACGCAAGCGTGACCGCGATGAACGATTCATACGTCTGCGCGGTGTAGTCGACGAGCTGGCGCGCCTGCGCGGACAGGTCGAGCAGGCCGATCGTCGACGCGACGGCGGAGTTCTTGAAGATGTTCAGGAATTCCGACGTGAGCGGCGGCACGATGATCCGGTACGCAACGGGCAGCAGCACGTAGCGATACGTCTGCCATTGCGTGAAGCCCATCGCGAGGCCGGCCGCGCGCTGGCCCTTCGGCAGCGCGTTGATCCCCGAGCGCACCTGTTCGCACACGCGCGCGCCCGTGAACAGGCCGAGACAGATGATCGACGCGGTAAAGAACTGCGTGGTGGGCGGCAGCTGCTTGATCCAGGTGCCGATCGATGCGGGCAGCAGCTCGGGTATCACGAGATACCAGACGAAGAACTGCACGATCAGCGGAATGTTCCGGAAGATCGACACGTACAGGGTGCCGAGCGCGGACAGCCATTTGTTCGGCACCGTGCGCAGCACGCCGAACAGCGATCCGACGATCAGCGCGATGACCCAGGCGACGAGCGACACTTCGATCGTCACCCAGAAGCCGGACATCAGCCATCCGAAATAAGTCGTCGGCTCGCCGGTCGACACGGGGCTCAGGAAGATGCCCCAGTTCCAGTGGTAAGACATGGGCAAGACTCCAGCAAAAAGAGACGGAAGAAGCGTGGCCTCTTCCGTCTCATTAGCGTCATTTCTGCATCAACGACCGTGTGGTCAGTCGAGCGCCTTGTCGTTCGGGTTCGCGTACAGCTTCTTCATCGAATCGGACAGCGGGAAGTTCAGGTTCAGCCCCTTCGGCGGAATCGGGTTCTCGAACCACTTCGCGTAGATCTTCGCGGCTTCGCCCGACTTCTCGACTTGCGAGATCGCGTCGTCGACGACCTTCTTGAAGTCGGCGTCGCCCTTGCGCATCATGCAGCCGTACGCTTCTTCCGATTGCGGCGTGCCGACGATCACCCACTCGCCCGGCTGCTTCGCCTTCGCGCGCTCGCCCGCGAGCAGCGCGTCATCCATCATGAACGCGACCGCGCGGCCCGATTCCAGCGTGTTGAAGGAATCGCCGTGATCCTTCGCGCTGATGATGTTCATGCCCAGTTGCTTCTCGTTGTTCATCTTGCGCAGCAGGCGCTCCGACGTCGTGCCGGCGGTCGTCACGACCGTCTTGCCCTTCAGGTCGGCGAAATCCTTGACGCCCGAATCCTTCTTCGTCATCAGGCGCGTGCCGATCACGAAGATCGTGTCGGAGAACGCCGCCTGCTGCTGGCGCTCGGCGTTGTTGGTCGTCGAGCCGCACTCGATGTCGACCGTGCCGTTCTGCACCAGCGGAATGCGGTTCTGCGACGTGATCGGGATGTTCTTCACCTGCAGGTTCGGCAGGTTCAGCTTCTTCTTCACCGCGTCGACCACCTTCAGCTGGAATTCGCGCGAATAGCCAACCACCTGCTGGTTCTGGTCGTAGTAGGAGAACGGAATCGACGATTCGCGATGGCCCAGCGCGATCACGCCCGTGTCCTTGATCTTCTTCAGCGTGCCCGTCTCCTGAGCATGCGCGCCGCTTGCGAACGCGCAGAGCGCCGCGACCATCAGGACTGCCTTGTGGTATTTCATTTTGGTCATCTCCTTGGCTAAAACCCGCGCCAGTGTATCAAAGTAATATTTTTGAAAGTACTGGTTATTTACCGCACTACGAATCGCCCTGTACGAAGCCTTCCTCCCGGCTTCGGGCGCCCCGAATGCGCGCGCGGGCGATGCCGGATCCGGCACCGCCCGCGAGGGTTCATTTCCGCAATCGGGTGGATTGCGTCATGAATTGATCATAGTCAACGATCAGGGGTAGAGGCCACGCATTTCGCGCGCCATCAGGATGCGCTTGCACGCGACGATGAACGCCGCCGTACGCACCGTCACCTTGTGCTCTTCCGCGACCGCCCACACGCCGGCGAACGCTTCGCGCATCACGCGCTCGAGACGGTGGTTGATCTCGTCTTCCGTCCAGAAGAAGCTCGAGAAATCCTGCACCCACTCGAAGTACGACACGGTCACGCCACCCGCGTTCGCGATCACGTCGGGGATCACGAGCACGCCGTTTGCGCTCAGGATGTCGTCCGCTGCCGTCGTCGTCGGGCCGTTCGCGCCTTCGACGATGATCTTCGTGCGGATCTTCGCTGCATTCTTCTCGGTGATCTGGTTTTCCAGTGCCGCCGGGATCAGGATGTCCGTCTCGACCGTCCAGAACTCGTCGTTCGGCATCGGCTCCGAGCCTTCGAAGCCCGCGACGCCGCCCGTGCGTGCGACGTGGTCGAGCAGCTTGTTCGAATCGAGGCCGGCCGGCTGGTAGATCGTGCCCGTGTGATCCTGCACCGCGATCACCTTCGCGCCCGCTTCCTGGAACAGCTTCGCCGCGATGCCGCCGACGTTGCCGAAGCCCTGCACCGCGATGCGCGCGCCTGCGATTTCGAGGCCCTTCTTCTTCGCCGCTTCCGAACCGACGACGAACACGCCGCGGCCCGTTGCTTCCTTGCGGCCGAGCGAACCGCCGAGCGCGATCGGCTTGCCGGTCACGACGCCGGTCGACGTCTGGCCCTGGTTCATCGAGTAGGTGTCCATCATCCACGCCATCACCTGTTCGTTGGTGTTGACGTCCGGCGCCGGAATGTCGGTGTTCGGGCCGATGATGATGCCGATTTCGCTGGTGTAGCGGCGCGTCACGCGCTCGAGCTCACCACGCGACAGCTTGCGCGGGTCGACGCGGATACCGCCCTTCGCGCCGCCGTACGGCACGTTCACGGCCGCGTTCTTGACCGACATCCATGCGGACAGCGCCATCACTTCCGACAGCGTCACGTCCTGGTGGTAGCGCACGCCGCCCTTGCCCGGGCCGCGCGACACGTTGTGCTGCACGCGATAGCCTTCGAAGTGCGCGACGGTGCCGTTATCGAGCTCGATGGGGCAGTCGACGATCAGGATGCGTTTCGGACGCTTCAGCGTCTCGAGCCAGCGCGACAGCGAGCCGAGGTACGGCGCGACGCGATCGACTTGCTGAAGGTAGTTGCCCCACGGGCCGAGATCGTCGGCGTGCAGGTAGGACGGGATGGACTGCAATTGCGAAGACATGGATGCTCCAACGGTCAACAGGTGCGCACATTGTCGAAAAACCCGTTTTTTTTATCCAATGCCGTTTGCTTATTCGATTATGCGTTTCTTGCATGATCGCGATTTTTCGCAAATCTGCGGTCGATTTGCGCAAGAACGCCCGCGATCGGCCGTGCATCGCGTCGGTGAAAAATCGGATGGCATGCGCGTGGGCCGGCCGCCGGACAGCCGTCCGACAGGCAGCGCAAGCGCGCCGTCAGCCGGCCACGCCCGACCGGCTGCGGAAAATTAACCGCCGGCGGTTAATTTGTGGGATCGCGCAGCTCGTCGCGCACGACGTCCCACAGCGCGCGCACGAGCTTCTGGCGCGGATCGTCGCCCTGCAGCGCGAGCTTGTCGCAGTACAGCCGGATCTCCATCGTCAGCGTGAACGGATGTGCACCGCCGCGCGCCGACCGGTCGAGCCGGATCAGGCGACCGCCCGCGACCGCATCCTCGACCGCGCTGTGCGGCAGGAACGCGACGCCATGGCCCGCGAGCGCCATCGCCTTCAGCCCTTCGGCCATGTCGGTTTCATAGACGCGATCGAGGAACAGCCGCGTCGGCGCGTTCGCGACGATGACTTCGGTCATCCGGCCGAGATACGCGTTCGGCGTATACGACAGGTACGGCACGCGCGCGTCGGCCGCACCCGGCAGCGTATAGCGCGGCCGGCCCGCGCGGCCGGGCGCCGAGAACGGGCTGATCGGCTCGCTGCCGAGGATCAGCATGTCGTAGCGCGCCGGGTCGAGCGCGACCGGGTGACTCGGGTGGTGGTAGCCCATCACGAGATCGCAGCCGCCCTCGACGAGCGACAGCACCGCGTCGTGCACGTTCAGCGCGCGCAGACGCGTGTGGACCTGGCCCATCTTCGCCTCGATCCGCTGCAGCCAGCGCGGGAAATACGTGAGCGACAGCGTGTGCGGCACCGCGAACTCGATCGTCGGCACCGGCGCGCCGACGTGGCCGCGCAGCAGCGTGCGCGCCTCGTGCGCCTGCGACAGCATCGTCAGCGCCTGCTCGTAGAAGATCTGGCCGGCCTGCGTGAGCCGCGTCGGATAGACCGAACGATCGATCAGTTCGGTCGCGAGCCATGCCTCCAGTGCCTGAATCCGCCGCGAGAACGCGGGCTGCGACACATGCCGCAGTTCCGCGGACCGGCTAAAGCTGCGCGTTTCCGCGAGCGAGACGAAGTCTTCGAGCCATTTCAGTTCCATGCAGGCGGGCGCGGCGGGCGGCAGTCGGGAAGAAGCCTGCATTCTACCGGCGGGCGGGCCCGGCCGGCGGCGTCGCGCACGGCCCGGCAAGCCCGCTGCGAACCCGCGCCGGCGGGACATCGGCACGCGGCGGCGGCCGCCGCCCTCCCATACCCGGGATCGTCGCGCGCCAATGGTAAAATGGCGGATTCTCCTCCCCCGCTCGACCCGGCCCCAAGGCCCGCCCGATCATGTCCGACACTCGTCCCGATACGCTTTTCGCCCTCACCGCGCTCTCGCCCATCGACGGCCGCTACGCCAGCAAGACCGAAGCGCTGCGCGACTGGCTCTCCGAAGCCGCCTTCATGCGCCACCGCGTCACCGTCGAGGTGCACTGGCTGATCGCGCTGTCGCGCGCCGGCTTCGCGGAAGTCCCGCGCTTCTCCGATGCGTCCGAGCAGTTCCTGCTGCAGCTCGCCGAGCGCTTCACCGCGCACGACGCCGCCCGCATCAAGGAAATCGAGCGCGTGACGAACCACGACGTGAAGGCCGTCGAATACTGGCTGAAGGAATCGGTGAAGGGCCAGGCCGAACTCGAGAAGGCCAGCGAATTCATCCACTTCGCGTGCACGTCCGAGGACATCAACAACACGTCGCACGGGATGATGCTCGCCGGCGCGCGCGAACACGTGATCCTGCCGGCGCTGCGCACCGTCTACCAGCGCCTCGTCGCACTCGCGCACGCGCACGCCGAGCAGCCGATGCTGTCGCGCACGCACGGCCAGCCGGCCAGCCCGACGACGCTCGGCAAGGAACTCGCGAACGTCGCCGCGCGTCTCGCCCGTGCGATCACCCGCATCGAGAAGGTCGAGATCCTCGGCAAGATGAACGGCGCGGTCGGCAACTTCAACGCCCACCTGTCCGCGTATCCGGAATTCGACTGGGAAGCGTTCTCGCGCGACGTGATCGAAACCCGCCTGAAGCTCACGTTCAACCCGTACACGATCCAGATCGAGCCGCACGACTACATGGCCGAGCTGTTCGACGCCGTGGCGCGCGCGAACACGATCCTGCTCGACCTCGACCGCGACGTGTGGGGCTACATCTCGGTCGGCTACTTCAAGCAGAAGACGAAGGCCGGCGAAATCGGCTCGTCGACGATGCCGCACAAGGTCAACCCGATCGACTTCGAAAACTCGGAAGGCAACCTCGGCCTGGCGAACGCGACGCTGCGCCACCTCGCCGACAAGCTGCCGGTGTCGCGCTGGCAGCGCGACCTGACCGACTCGACCGTGCTGCGTAACATGGGCGTCGCGCTCGGCTACTCGCTGCTCGCGTACGACTCGCTGATCCGCGGCCTCGACAAGCTCGAAGTGAACCCGCAGCGCCTGAACGACGATCTCGACAACTGCTGGGAAGTGCTGGCCGAGCCGGTGCAGACGGTGATGCGCCGCTACGGCATCGAGAACCCGTACGAGCAGTTGAAGGAACTGACGCGCGGCAAGGGCATCACGCGCGAAGCGCTGCAGGAATTCGTCGGCACGCTCGCGATCCCGCAGGACGCGAAGGATCTTCTGCTCGCGATGACGCCCGCGTCGTACATCGGCAAGGCCGTCGAACTCGCGAAGCGAATCGCGTAAGCACCGCCGTCGCCGGACGAAAAAAAGCCCGATGCGAGCAATCGCATCGGGCTTTTTTCATTGGCGGTTCGCCTGCGGCCGGAAGGTCAGAACGAAATCATCCGCCCCGGGTTGAGCGCGCTCATCACGCTCATCGCGGCCTTCGCGGCCGGAATCGCGATCGGCGACAACTGCCGGCCGAGCGGAATCGCACGGTGATCGATGCCCGTGAGCATCGAGAAGTCGTCATTTCGGCCGACGAAATCGTCGCAGATCGCCTTGCCGATCCGCACCGTCTGCGCGACGCCATGGCCGCTCCAGCCTTGCACCATGTACATCGGCACGCGGCCGTCGGTCTTGCGGCTGTCGGTGGCGCCGTTCAGCGTGAAATCGCTGACGCCGCTCCAGCAGTAGTCGAGCGCGAAGCTGCCGTCGACCTGCGGAAACACCGTGTTCAGCCGGGTCAGCAGATACGCGTTGACGTCGGGCTGCGCCCAGCAGGTGCCGGTGCCCTGCCCGCCGAACAGCAGGCGGTTGCCGCGCACCGGCCGGTAGTAGTCGATCTGGAACTGCGTGTCGTACACGGGCATGCCGGCCGGCATCAGCGTCGCGACATCGACATCGAGCGGCGCCGTCACGCTCACGTACGTGAAGAACGGCACCGTGGTTGCCGCACCGTCGTCGAGCAGCCGGAACGTCGTGTTGTGCAGCGCGAGCACGACACCCTTGCGCGCGGTGATGGTGCCGCCCGGCGTCGTCGCGACGACGCCCGCGGGCGTCTCGTCGAGCTCGAGCACCTCGGTGCCCTCGAACAGCGCGCCGCCGTTCAACCGGAAACCGTGCACGAGGCCGCGCACCAGCGCGAGCGGATGGATCTGCCCGCCGATCGCATCGATCGCCGCGCCGTGGTAAAGCCCCGAGCGCACGTAGTCGTCATGCAACTGGTGGCGGCCGACGAGCGTCACGCCCGCGTCGCCGAGATGGCGGCGCGCATCCGCGCCGTCGAGCAGTGCGCTCATGTGGCCCGGGTGAACCGCCGCCGTGATGTGGCCGCGCTTGCGGTCGAGTTCGAGCGCGTAACGTGCGCCGATCGCATCGATCAGGTCCATCGACTCGGTCGACGCGAAGCGCCACAGCCGTTTCGCGTCGTCGTGCGACAGGTGGTCGATCATGTCGGCCGCTTCCCAGCGCGCGAGGCCGGGCGTCAGTTGCCCGCCGTTGCGGCCCGACGCGGCCGAGCCGACGTGGTGCTTGTCGACGAGGATCGTGTCGACGCCCGCTTCCGCGAGATGCAGCGCGGCCGATGCGCCGAGCAGCCCCGCGCCGATCACGAGCACGTCGCACACGGCATCGTGCGCGAGCGGCGCGGTGTTTCCATGGCGCGATAACGACGCCTCGTACCAGTTCGCCGGGCGCTCGCCGTCGTAGCGGGCCGGATCGCACCAGTTCCAGTTGTCTTTTTCGATGTTCAGTTGCGTTTGTTCGAAACGCGATTCGCCCTGGATCAGGGGTTGATTGTTGAAAGTCATGATTGCACTTGCATGGTGGGGCCTGCTCACGCTAATAACGGGCTTGCGAACGTGCCTTGCCGGCCGGAGTGCAAGGAGTGAGGAGCGCCGTTTGGTCAAGCCAAACGCCCCGAAGGAAGTCCCCTTGGGGGACAAGCAACGATCGACGCCGCAATACGGCCGGCAAGGCACGTTCCCCTGTTTGAAAAAATCATTCGTGGGGCTGGCCACCAGAAGGGCCGATCGCTGCGTCATGCTCCTTGCGAATACGTCGAGTATTCGCTTCGTCGCAGTCCTTGCGCTCGGCCCTTCTGGTGGCCAGCGCAAGCCCGTTATTAGCGTGAGCAGGCCCCAGGCCGCCTGTCGAAGAGCCTTCTGGCTTCGCGGGTGGGGCAGCCGGTTCCACATGGGTGTCAACGAGAAAAGGGGCGCGATGGCCCGTGTTGACGGCGGGCACGCTCGTGCCGCCTGAATCCCGGACTGTGCGAAAGCACGTATTGAAAGGTGCCGGGACACCCAATTTCTACACCGCAGAAATAATTCTACAGTGTAGAATAAGCTTTCGTCAAGTTTACAGCCGGTACCGCACCGGCACGCCAGCCCGGATCGATGAAAGACAAACCCGCCCAGGGCCCGCGCGGCCTCGACAAGGAGGCCATCGTCGCGGCCGCGCTCACGCTGCTCGAAGACGTCGGCGAAGCCGCGTTCAGCGTGCGCAAGCTCGCGCAGTCGGTCGGCTGCGACCCGATGAGCGTGCTGTACCACTTCAAGTCGAAGGAAGGCCTGAGCCGCGCGATCGCGAACGCGCTGTCGCGCTCGCTCGTGCCGGTCGACCCGTCGCTGCCGTGGCGCGAGCGGCTGCGCGACCTCGCGCGGCAGTACCGCGCGCTCGCGCTGCGCTACCCGGCCGCGTTCGCACTCCTGCAGCGCCACATGAGCACCGGGCCGGCCGATCTCGCGCACATCGAGGCCGTGCATCGCGCGCTGGCCGACGCCGGCATCCCGCGCGCGGCGCTGCCGGCGGTATGCGTCGGCTGGTATGCGAGCGTGATCGGGCTTGCCGCCGCAGAGGCCGGAGGCCTTACGCGGCCAGCGAACGATGTCGAGCTCGCGGAAATGGAAGCGCTGTCGGATACCGAGCATCCGCTCGTCAGGTCGGCCGCCCCGCTCTACGCGCAGCTCGATCCGGCGGCCGTGCACGACACGATGGTCGACGTGCTGCTCGACGGCATCGCGAAGCAGGCGCCCACGGCCTGACCGGCTCGCGAGCCACCAACGAAAAAGGCGCCCCGAAGGGCGCCTTTTCCATGAAGATTGCCGCGAACCGCGCTCAGTGCTGCTGCGCGATGCCGATCTTCAGCATGACCTGATCGACGATCTGTTCGGGCGTCAGCTCGATGCTGACCTCGATCGCTTCGTCCGGGCCCGGCTCCTCGAGCGTGTCAAGCTGGCTTTTCAGCAGCGACGGATCGAAGAAATGGCCGGTGCGGCTCTTCAGGCGCTCGTGCAACACCTCGAACGAACCCTTCAGATACACGAACCGCACGTCGGTGTCGGACCCGCGCAGCACGTCGCGGTACGACCGCTTCAGCGACGAGCACGTGAACACGGCCGTCTCGCCGGCGCGCTGCTTTTCCTCGATGGCCTCGCGGATCGTGCGCAGCCACGGCCAGCGGTCGTCGTCGGTCAGCGGAATGCCGTGATGCATCTTCTCCTTGTTCGCCGCGCTGTGAAACGCGTCGCCGTCGGTATAGCTGCACGACAGGCGTTCCGCCAGCATTTCGCCAATCAGCGACTTGCCCGCGCCCGACACGCCCATTGCGATCAGAATCATTGCCTACCCCTTGTTACAGAACCATGCTCAGCAGCAGCGTGAAGCCCAGGCCAAGCACCGAGATGATGGTTTCGAGCAACGACCAGGTCTTGAACGTCTGACCGACCGTCATCCCGAAGTATTCCTTGATCAGCCAGAAGCCGCCGTCGTTCACGTGCGAGAAGATCAGCGAGCCCGAGCCCGTGGCGAGCACCAGCAGCTCCGGGCTGACCGTCGTGCCGGCCGCCGCCGCGATCGGCGCGACGATGCCGCAGGCCGTCGTCATCGCGACCGTCGCCGAACCCGTCGCGAGACGCATCAGCGCCGCGACGAACCAGCCGAGCAGCAGCGGCGACAGATGCGCGTGCTTCGCGGTCTCGACGATCTGCTGCGAGATCCCGCTGTCGCGCAGGACGCCGCCGAAGCCGCCGCCCGCGCCGACGATCAGCGTGATCCCGGCGATCGGTGCCAGGCACTCGCTGCAGAACTTCTGGATCTGGTCGCGGTTGAAGCCCTGCAGCTTGCCGAACGTGAAGAAGCTCACGAGCACGGCGATCAGCAGCGCGACATCCGAGTTGCCGGCGAAGCGCAGCAGGTTGTTCGGCAGCGACTTCGGCGTGAACAGCAGGTCGGCCCAGCTGCCGACGAGCATCAGCGCGACGGGCAGCAGGATCGTGAACAGCGTGATGCCGAAGCTCGGCAGTTCGCGCTTGCTGCCATCCGTGCGCGAATCGACGAATTGCGCGGCAAGCGGGTTGTTTTCCGGCAGCTTCACGAACTTCGAGATCGTCAGCGCGAACAGCGGGCCCGCGATGATCGCGGTCGGCACGCCGACGAGCAGGCCAAACGCGATCGTCTTGCCGATATCGGCGCCGTATTGCTGGACGGCCAGCAGCGCGGCCGGGTGCGGCGGGATCAGCCCGTGCACGACGGACAGGCCGGCCACCATCGGCAGGCCGACGACGAGCAGCGACTTGCCGGTGCGCTTCGCGACGTTGAACGCGATCGGGATCAGCAGCACGAAGCCGACTTCGAAGAACACCGGCAGGCCGACGATGATCGCGACGAACATCATCGCCCAGTGGATGTTCTTTTCACCGAACCAGTCGATCAGCGTGGTCGCGATCCGTTCGGCGCCGCCCGATTCGGCCATCATCTTGCCGAGCATCGTGCCGAGGCCGACGACGATCGCAATGTGGCCGAGCGTGCCGCCGGTGCCCGCCTCGAACGACTTGACGATCTTGTCCATCGGCATGCCGACGACGAGACCGAGGCCGAGCGAAACGATGATCAGCACCAGGAACGGGTAGATCTTGAAGCGCGCGATCATCAGGATCAGCGCGGCAATCGCGATCAGCGTGAATACGAGCAGCATGCTGCCTTGAACAGCCCCCATGTGGCACTCCTCCTAGAATTGTTCGAACCGGGCGAGTTGTTGCGAGTATGCCCGGCTATGCAGGTCTCCGAAACACGGGGGGTACCCACCCCGTCAGGACGCTGAATTTTACTTATCTTTACGGCCTGCGGATAGAACCGGTTCCATCAGCAAAAACCCTCGGTAAAACAAGCACTAAGCGCTTGCTCCCGAGGGTCGATTCTTCATTTCATACAAGTATTAGCGGGGAAGCTGGCTCGCGGCTTGCGCGAGGCGCGTGACTTCGGCCCAGTCCTGCGCGGCGAGCGCGGCCTTCGGCGTGAGCCACGAGCCGCCGACGCACACGACGTTCGGCAGTTTCAGGAAATTCGGCGCGGTGTCGACCGTGATGCCGCCGGTCGGGCAGAACTTCAGCGCCGGGAACGGGCCGTGGAACGCCTGCAGCATCGGCACGCCGCCCGCCTGCTGCGCGGGGAAGAACTTCACGATCTCGTAGCCGAATTCGAGCGCCTGGATGATGTCGCTCGGCGTCATCACGCCCGGCAGCAGCGGCAGGCCCGCGTCGAGCGACGCGAGGTGCAGCTCCTTCGTCAGGCCCGGCGACACGCCGAACTTCGCGCCCGCGCGCTTCGCCTGCGCGCAGTGCTCGGGCTTCGTGATCGTGCCGACGCCGACGACGATGTCGTCCGCGAGCTGGCTCGCGCGCTGGATCGCCTCCAGTCCGGCCGGCGTGCGCAGCGTGATCTCGAGCACCTTCACGCCGCCCGCGTGCAACGCACGCGACACGTTTTCGCCCTGCTCGACCGAGTCGAATGCGAGCACCGGAATGACCGGGCCCAGCTTCACGATTTCAGCAATCGTCTTCATTGAATTGGCTCCTTGAAATTCATGCGGCGACGTGGACGGCCGTTTCGCCGACCAGCGCGCCAAAAACCGATGCGCCCTGCTCGGCCGGTGCCGCCGCCGCGCGGAACACGCCGAACAATTCGCGCCCGAAACCGACCTCGTTTTCGGCCTGATGCAGCGGCTGCGCGACCGGGCGCGCGTGCCACTCGGCGTCGTCGACCTCGATGTCGAGCACGCCGGCTTCCGCGTCGATCACGAGCGTATCGCCCGTCTTCACCTTGCCGAGCGGGCCGGCCAGCAAGGCTTCCGGCGACACGTGGATCACGGCCGGCACCTTGCCCGACGCACCCGACATGCGGCCGTCGGTGACCAGCGCGACGTGGAAGCCCTGATCCTGCAGCACGCCGAGCAGCGGCGTCAAACGGTGCAGCTCGGGCATCCCGTTCGCGCGCGCGCCCTGGAAGCGCACGACCGCGACGAAATCGCGCTTCAGCTCGCCGCGATCGAACGCTTCCTGCACGGCTTCCTGCGAATCGAACACGATCGCGGGCGCCGTCACCTTGCGGTGCTCGGGCGCAACCGCCGAAATCTTGATCACGCCGCGGCCGAGCCGGCCCTGCATCAGGCGCAGGCCGCCGTCCGGCTGGAACGGGTCGCGAATGCCGCGCAGCACCTTCGTGTCGTGGCTCTCGGCCGTGCCGTCGACCCACGTCAGCTTGCCGTCGATCAGCTTCGGCTCCTTCGTGTAGTGCGACAGACCCTTGCCGGCGACCGTCGTCACGTCCTCGTGCAGCAGCCCGCCTTCGAGCAGGTTGCGCACCAGGAACGCGACGCCGCCGGCCGCGTGGAAGTGGTTCACGTCGGCCTTGCCGTTCGGGTAGATCTTCGCGAGCAGCGGCACGACGGCCGACAGCTCGTCGAAGTCGTTCCAGTCGATCAGGATGCCGGCCGCGCGCGCGATCGCGACGAGGTGCAGCGTGTGGTTGGTCGAGCCGCCCGTCGCGAGCAGCGCGACGATCCCGTTGACGATCGCCTTCTCGTCGATCACATGGCCGATCGGTGTGTAGTGGCCGCGCTCGACGGTCAGGTCGAGCACGCGGCGCGCGGCCTCGGCCGTGAGCGCGGTGCGCAGCGGCGTGTGCGGATGAACGAATGCCGAGCCCGGCAGGTGCAACCCCATCAGTTCCATCAGCATCTGGTTGCTGTTCGCGGTGCCGTAGAACGTGCAGGTGCCGTGGCCGTGATACGCGGCCGATTCGGCTTCGAGCAGCGCGTCGCGGCCGACCTGGCCGGTCGCGAACTGCTGGCGGATCTTCGCCTTGTCGTCGTTCGACAGGCCGCTCGTCATCGGGCCGGCCGGCACGAAGATCGTCGGCAGGTGGCCGAACTGCAGCGCGCCGATCAGGAGGCCCGGCACGATCTTGTCGCAGATGCCGAGGCAGAGCGCCGCGTCGAACATGTTGTGCGTGAGCGCGATCGCCGTGCCCATCGCGATCGCTTCGCGCGAGAACAGCGACAACTCCATCCCCGGGTTGCCCTGCGTGACGCCGTCGCACATCGCCGGCACGCCGCCCGCGAACTGCGCGACCCCGCCGTTCTCGCGCGCGGCCGCCTTGATGATCTCGGGGAAATCCTTGTACGGCGCATGCGCGGACAGCATCTCGTTGTACGAGGACACGATGCCGATGTTCGGCTCGCGGATCGCCTTGATCGAGAACTTGTCGTTGCCCTCGAGGCCCGCGAAGCCGTGCGCGAGGTTCGCGCATGACAACGCGCCGCGCGCCGGGAACTTGCCCTGCGCGCCGTCGATGCGCTGCAGATAGGCGGAACGGGTCGATTGGCTGCGGGCGATCACGCGTTCGGTGACCTTCGCCAGAGTGGGGTGCAGCGACGTCATGCTGGGCGCTCCTGTATGCCGGCCGACACCGGCGGTTGGAATCGTGGGGACGGTCGAGTGCGTCGACAGAACGAAGCCAGTCTAGTAGAAAAACTACATGCATGCAATGTAGATCGAGCGGCGCGCAACCCTTATACCCGCTACCAGTAAGGCGTTACCTAGTAAAAACCCTAATCACGCTTGCTGCAGTTGCATCAAAAGCGTGGTGGTGATGCTAGTATTTTCATGTAGATTTTCTACAATTCGATTGCGATACACTCGCTCATCCGAACCCGATTTTCACGTGCCGTCCCATGCTGCCTCGCATTGAAGCGATCCGCGCCGACCTGCGCCCGTCCGAGCGCAAGCTCGCCGACTACATCCTCGCCGCACCGCGCGAGGTGCTCGACCTCGCGATGACCGAGCTGTCGACGCGCGCGGGCGTCAGCCAGCCGACGATCGCGCGCTTCTGCCAGGCGCTCGGTTGCAGCGGCTTTCGCGAATTCAAGATCCGGCTTGCGCAGAGCGTCGCGCCGGGCGTGTCGTCGGTCTACCGCGACGTCGAGCCCGACGAACCGGCGCCCGGCATCATCGGCAAGGTGTTCGACCGCACGATCGGCGCACTGATCGAGGTGCGCAACAGCCTGTCCGCGGGCAGTGTCGCCGATGCGATCGCCCTGCTCTCGAACGCGTCGCGCATCGAGTTCTACGGCGCCGGCGGCTCGGGCATCGCCGCGCAGGACATCCAGCACAAGTTCTTCCGGCTCGGCGTGCCGAGTGTCGCGTATTCGGACCCGCACACGTTCTCGATGTCGTCGGCGCTGCTTGGGCCCCACGACGTCGTCGTCGCAATCTCGAACACCGGCCGCACGCGCGACATCGTCGACGCCGCGCGCTCCGCGCTCGCGTGCGGCGCGAAAGTCGTCGCGATCACGCAAAGCCATTCGCCGCTCGCGAAGCTCGCAACCGTGAGCCTCGCGTCGAACGTTGCCGAGGAAACGGACGTGTTCTCGCCGATGACGTCGCGGATGTCGCATCTCGCGATCGGCGACATCCTCGCGGTCGGCGTCGCGCTGTCGCGCGGCCCCGCGCTGATGGAACGGGTCGGGCGCGCGAAGGAAGCGATCACGCGCCGCCGGATCGACGACGGCACGAAGGATTGACGACGCGCGGCGTGCAGTTCGACGCAAAACGCAGCACGTAAACGACGAACGGCGCCCCACGGGGCGCCGTTGCGCATCAAGCGACGCCGGCAACCTCGCCGGCCGCGCCGCTCAGAACGGCTTGATCACGACCAGCGCGACCGCCGCGAGCATGCCGAGCACCGGCAGCTCGTTGAACACGCGATACCACTTGTCGGTGCGCTTGTTTTCGCCACGCTCGAACACCCGCAACAGGTGCCCGCAATAGGCGTGATAGACGATGAGCAGCAGCACGACCGTCACCTTCGCATGGATCCAGCCCTGCCCCTGCCCGATGCCGATCACGAGCCAGAGCCACAGCCCGCAGGCCAGCGCCGGCACCGCGATCATCGTCATGAAGCGAAACAGCTTGCGCGCCATCAGCAGCAGACGGCGTACCGCGGCCGGATCGGTCTCCATGGCCAGGTTCACGTAGATGCGCGGCAGGTAGAAGAGCCCCGCGAACCACGCGGCGATCAGAACGATATGGAACGTCTTGACCCAGAGCATTGCCATTGATGTTGCGCCTCGCGGGTTACTGGCGGCCTTCGCCGTGTCCGAGCACGACGTACTTCAGCGACGTCAGCCCTTCCAGGCCGACGGGGCCGCGTGCGTGCAGCTTGTCGTTCGAGATGCCGATTTCCGCGCCGAGGCCGAATTCGAAGCCGTCCGCGAAGCGCGTCGACGCGTTGACCATCACGCTCGCCGAATCGACTTCGCGCAGGAAACGCATCGCGCGGTCGTGATCCTCGGTGACGATCGCATCGGTGTGATGCGAGCCGTAATGGTTGATGTGCTCGATCGCGGCGTCGAGGCCGTCGACGACCTTGATCGCGAGCACCGGCGCGAGATATTCGGTGTGCCAGTCTTCCTCGGTCGCATCGACGAGCGGGCCGACGCCCGCATCGGCGAGTACCGCGCGCGCCGCAGCATCGACGCGCAGTTCGACCTGCTTGTCGCGATACAGCTTGCCGAGCGGCGGCAGCAGCGCGGCCGCGATGCCGCTCGAGACCAGCAGCGTCTCCATCGTGTTGCAGGTGCCGTAGCGATGCGTCTTCGCGTTGTCGCAGACGGTCAGCGCCTTGGCGAGATCGGCGCGATCGTCGACGTACACGTGGCAGATGCCGTCGAGGTGCTTGATCATCGGCACGCGTGCCTCGTTGATCAGGCGCTCGATCAGGCTCTTGCCGCCGCGCGGCACGATCACGTCGACGTATTCGGTCATCGTGATCAGCTTGCCGACCGCCGCGCGATCGGCCGTCGCGACGACCTGCACCGCGTCCTGCGGCAGGCCGGCCGCCTCGAGCCCCTCGCCGATCAGCTTCGCGAGCGCCGCATTCGATTCGAGCGCTTCCGAGCCGCCGCGCAGGATCGTCGCGTTACCCGACTTCAGGCACAGCGCGGCCGCGTCGATCGTCACGTTCGGGCGCGACTCGTAGATGATGCCGATCACGCCGAGCGGCACACGCATCTGGCCGACCTGGATGCCGCTCGGGCGGTACTTGAGGTTGCCGATCTCGCCGATCGGATCGGCCAGCGACGCGACCTGGCGCAGCCCTTCGACCATCGTCTTCAGCGCCTTGTCCGACAGCGTCAGGCGATCGACGAACGCTGCATCGAGCCCCTTTTCACGGGCGCGGGCGACGTCGCGCGCATTCGCGTCCTTCAGCACCTGCGCGTCGCGTTCGATCGCGCGAGCCACCGCGTCGAGCGCCGCGTTCTTCGCGGCCGTGCTGGCGCGCGCCATCGCGCGGGAAGCGTGCCGGGCGCGGCGGCCCAGGTCGGTCATGTACTGATCGATATCCATCGTGTGACTCGAGATGCGCGCCGCGCGGAGCGGCTTGAATTCGTGGGGGAAGCGTGGGCGGCGGACGAAGCGCCGCGCCAGCGATCGAAATATTGTAAGCGGGTTGCGCAGCGCGCGCTGAAGACCCGGACGGGACTTAGCGTCGCACGCGACCCGCGGTCGGCGGTCGCTCGCCGCGCGCCCCCGCGACCGTCATCGCGAGCTGAAACAGCCCGTCCCACGGATCGGGCGGCGGTTCGTCCTGCGTGCGGCGGCCCGGCACGACGGCCGTGAGCCCCTTGACCTGCCGGTCGAGCTTCGCGGCGAACGCGAGCGCCTTCTCGAGCACGCCTTCCGACACGCGGTTCAACGCAGGGCCGATCAGCCGCTCGCGCGGCCCCCATACGCGGTTCTCGCGCAGCAGCGTCGCCAG
The DNA here is from genome assembly GCF_029962485.1 of Burkholderia cepacia. Classification (NCBI taxonomy): domain Bacteria; kingdom Pseudomonadati; phylum Pseudomonadota; class Betaproteobacteria; order Burkholderiales; family Burkholderiaceae; genus Burkholderia; species Burkholderia cepacia. Next base: position 639,048 of record NZ_CP073637.1, on the reverse strand, counting down.
CGGCTTGCCGGCCGTCGCCCCGCGCTTGATCCGCAGCAGCGTGCGCAATTCCTCGACGACGGCCCACATCACGAGCACGATCGCCTCGCCCTCGCCCTTCAGCCCGTCGATCATCCGTGCGAGCCGCGCGGCATCGCCGGCGAGCATCGCCTCGTTCAGCTTGAAGACGTCATAGCGCGCGACGTTCAGCACCGCGTCGTGCACCTGCTCGAACGACAGCGCGCCTTGCGGATACAACAGCCCGAGCTTCTGGATTTCCTGGTGTGCGGCGAGCAGGTTGCCCTCGACGCGCTCCGCGATGAACTGCAGTGCGCGCCGCCCGTCGTCGCCGGGCGCCGCACGCTGGCCCTGCATCGCGAGACGCTGGCCGATCCAGTTCGGCAGTTGCGCGCGGTCGACCGGATCGATCTTCAGCGCGACGCCGCCGTTCTGCAGCGCGGTAAACCACGCGGATTTCTGCGTGGCCGCATCGAGGCGCGGCAACGTGACGAGCATCAGCGCGTCGGGATTGGGCGTGGCCGCGAGCGTCTTCAGCGCATCGGCGCCTTCCTTGCCGGGCTTGCCCGACGGAATGCGCAGCTCGATCAGCTGGCGCTCGCCGAACAACGACATCGCCTGGGTCGCGCCGAGCAGCACGCTCCAGTCGAAGCCGCGCTCGACCGTATGCACCGAACGCTCGGTGAAGCCGGCCGCGCGCGCGGCCGCACGAATGCGGTCGCACGCTTCCTGCGCGAGCAGCGGCTCGTCGCCGTAGACGGTATAGAGCCCGGCCAACCCCTTCGCGAGGTGCGGCTCCAGCGCATCAAGTCGCAATTGCATCGCTACGTGCGCCGTCGATCAGAGCGGAGGCGGCGGCAGCGGCGCACGCGGCGCCACGCCCGGCACCACGTCCTCCGGCGCCGGCGTCAGCGAGTGGACGATCGCGAGACGCCGCATCAGCTGGTCGACCGCGTCGTTCTGCATGTCGCCGTACAGGATGTCGGCTTCCTGCGCCTTCGCGTTCGTGTACTGGTCGCTGTACGTCATCGCGCGGTTCAGCGCGATCGCGCTCGGCGGGATCAGCACGGTGCCGTCCTTGCTCGTCAGCGTGTAGTTCAGCGTATAGAACAGTGCATATTCCTGCGCCGAGCCGTACTTGTTGAGCGTCAGCGTGTTCTGGCCACGCGACTCCCACATGCGCAGCACGGCGTCGGCGTCGTCCGCCGACTTGACGATCTTCGTGTCGCTGCCGGCCTCGACGAGGCGCACGAGGCGCGCCTCGACGGGCGCCGGCGCGCCGGCCACCAGCAGGTGCTTGAACGCGTAGTCCTGCTGGCCGCGCAACTGGAAGCCGCATGCCGACAGCGCGACCGCGCTGCCGACGACGAGCATCAAAAACGATCTGCGGATCACCTTCGCTCCTTCTGGGTACGTCCGACGGCCGGCGGCCGTCAGACGACGATGTTCACGAGGCGGCCCGGCACGACGACGATCTTCTTCGCCGGCTTGCCGTCGCTGAACTTCGCGAATGCTTCGTCGGCCACCGCCGCGGCTTCGATCGCCTCGCGGCTCGCATCCTTCGCAACCTTCAGCGCGCCGCGCACCTTGCCGTTCACCTGCAGCACGAGTTCGATCTCGGCCTGCTCGAGCGCAGCCTCGTCGACCTTCGGCCACGGCGCATCGAGCAGCGTGCCGAATTCGTCCGTATAACCGAGCGTCTTCCACAGCTCGAACGTGACGTGCGGCACGACCGGGTACAGCACGCGCAGCAGCACGCCGTACGTCTCGCGCAGCACGCCCGGCGTCGCGCCCTTCGCACCGTCGATCGCGTTCAGCATCTTCATCGCGGCCGACACGACCGTGTTGTACTGCAGGCGCTGGTAGTCGAAATCGGCCTGCTTCAGCACGCTGTAGATCTCGCGGCGCAGCGCCTTGTCGGCTTCGCCGAGCGCGGCCGCGTCGAAGCCCGCGCGCGCGGCGAGCGCTTCGCGGTTCGTCGCGCCGAAGCTCCACACGCGACGCAGGAAGCGGCTCGCGCCCTCGACGCCCGCACCCGACCACTCGAGCTGCTGCTCGGGCGGCGCCGCGAACATCGTGAACAGGCGCGCGGTATCGGCACCGTACTGGTCGATCAGCAGCTGCGGATCGACGCCGTTGTTCTTCGACTTCGACATTTTCTCGATGCCGCCGAGCACGACCGGCTGGCCGTCCGTGTTCAGCGTCGCGCCGATCGGGCGGCCCTTGTCGTCGTGCGTGACCGTCACGTCGAGCGGGTTGTACCACGTCTTCTTGCCGGAAGCGTCTTCACGGTAGAACGTCTCGTTCAGCACCATGCCCTGCGTGAGCAGGTTCTTCGCCGGCTCGCCGAACTTCACGAGGCCGAGGTCGCGCATCACCTTGGTCCAGAAGCGCGAATACAGCAGGTGCAGGATCGCGTGCTCGATGCCACCGATGTATTGGTCCATCGGCATCCAGTAATCGGTGCGCGCGTCGACCATGGTCTCGGCGTCCGGCGCCGTGTAGCGCGAGAAGTACCACGACGAATCGACGAACGTGTCCATCGTGTCGGTTTCACGCTTCGCGGCCGCGCCGCACTTCGGGCACGAACAGTTCAGGAACGCTTCCGACTTCGCGAGCGGGTTGCCCGAGCCGTCCGGCACGAGGTCTTCCGGCAGCACGACCGGCAGGTCCTGCTCGGGCACCGGCACATCGCCGCACGACGGGCAGTGGATGATCGGGATCGGCGTGCCCCAGTAGCGCTGGCGCGATACGCCCCAGTCGCGCAGGCGCCACGTGACCTGCTTGTCGCCGAAGCCGCCGGCGTTCAGGTCGGCCGCAACCGCGTCGACCGCTTCCACATAGCGCAGGCCGTCGTACTTGCCGCTGTTCACGCAGACCGCGGTTTCCTTGTCGCCGTACCACTCCTGCCATGCGTCGAGCGAGTACGCCTGGCCTTCGGCCGAGATCACCTGCTTGATCGGCAGGTCGTACTTCTTCGCGAACGCGAAATCGCGCTCGTCGTGGCCCGGCACGCCCATCACCGCGCCTTCGCCGTAGCTCATCAGCACGTAGTTGCCGATCCACACCTCGACCGGCTCGCCGGTCAGCGGGTGCTTGACCGAGAAGCCCGTCGCGACGCCCTTCTTCTCCATCGTCGCGACGTCGGCCTCGGCGACGCCGCCGCGCTTGCATTCGTCGATGAACGCCAGCAGCTCGGGCTTGTCCTGCGCCAGACGCGTGGCGAGCGGGTGCTCGGCCGCGATCGCGCAGAACGTGACGCCCATGATCGTGTCGGCACGCGTCGTGAACACGCGCAGCAGCTTCTTCTCGCCGTCGAGTTCGTACGGGAAGCCGAAGTTCACGCCGAAGCTCTTGCCGATCCAGTTCTGCTGCATGATCTTCACGCGCTCGGGCCAGCCGAGGCCGTCGAGGTCGTTCAGCAGCTCATCCGCGTACTGCGTGATGCGCAGGTAGTACATCGGGATCTCGCGCTTCTCGACGAGCGCGCCCGAGCGCCAGCCGCGGCCGTCGATCACCTGCTCGTTCGCGAGGACGGTCTGGTCGACCGGATCCCAGTTCACGGTGCCCGTCTTCTTGTACGCGATGCCCTTCTCGAGCATCTTCAGGAACAGCCACTGGTTCCACTTGTAGTAGTCGGGCTTGCACGTCGCGATCTCGCGCGACCAGTCGATCGCGAGGCCCATCGACTGCATCTGGCCCTTCATGTAGTCGATGTTGTCGTAGGTCCACTTCGCGGGCGGCACGCCGTTCGCCATCGCGGCGTTTTCGGCCGGCATCCCGAACGCGTCCCAGCCCATCGGCATCAGCGTGTTGTAGCCGTTCATCCGCAGATAGCGGTACATCACGTCGTTGATCGTGTAGTTCCGCACGTGACCCATGTGCAGCTTGCCGGACGGGTACGGCAGCATCGACACGCAGTAGAACTTCGGCTTCTGCGAATCTTCCTGCGTCTTGTAGGCATCGGCTGCGCGCCAGTCGCCCTGGGCGGCGGCTTCGACGTCGGCGGGTACGTATCTTTCGTGCATGGTGTGGTTCGGACTAGGCTTTAAGCGGCGCGACGGCTCGCGCGCAGAAGTGGATCGAAAGGCGTGCTTGCCCGGCGCAGGAACAGGCTGGCTGTTGCCGGACCGGGAAAAACGTCGATTATACCGCCCGCGCCGGCCCGCACGGCCGGTCTCGCGGGCCGGCGCCCGCAACAACGGCGTGTCAGGGTTTCGCCGCGGCCGCGGCCGGCGCGACGGCGCCCGCCTGCGGCGGCATGTCGGTCACGAAGCCGATGCGCGTGAGGCCCGCGGCCTGCGCGGCGCCCATCACCTGCGCGATCACGTCGTAGCGCGTCGCGCGCGAGGCGCGCAGCCGCAGTTCGGGCGGCGCGCCACCCTCGGCGGCGGCCCGGAAGCGCGCGGGCAGCGCATCGAGCGCGACGGGCGCGTCGTCCCAGTACAGCTTGCCGGCGTCGTCGATCGACAGCGTGACCGATTGCGGCGTGTCGCGCGCGACGCTTGCCGCGACCTTCGGCAGGTCGAGCCGGATCGCGTGCGTCATCAGCGGCGCGGTAATGATGAAGATGACGAGCAGCACGAGCATCACGTCGATCAGCGGCGTCATGTTGATCTCCGCCATCGGCGCGGACGTCTTGTGGTGCTCGAGCCCGCCGAATGCCATGGTCGTTCCTCCCGGGCCGGCGCGTCAGGCGCCCTCTGCGCACACGAACACGTGCAGGTCGCGCGCGAAACCGTCGAGTTCCTCGGCGAGCTGCCGGACGAGCCGCCCGAGGATGTTGTAGGCCAGCACCGCGGGAATCGCGACGACGAGCCCGAACGCGGTCATGATCAGCGCCTCGCCGACCGGCCCCGCGACGTTCTCGATCTGCGCCTGCCCGCTCGCGGCGATGCTGCCGAGCGCGTGGTAGATGCCCCAGACGGTGCCGAGCAACCCGACGAACGGCGCGGTGCTGCCGATCGACGCGAGCAGCACCTGGCCGAATTCGAGACGCCGCTGCGAGCGCAGCATCGCATGGCGCAATGCGCGCAGCACGCGTTCGCTGCGCTCGACGCGCGCCGCCAGCGCGGTCGGGTCGTGGTCGTCGGCCGCGTCGCGCGCGGCTTCGGCGAGCGGCACGAACACGCGCTCGCGATCGGCGCCGGCGAGCGCGGTTATGCCCGCGTCGAGCGACGATGCGCGCCAGAACGCGGCGAGCGCGCGCGGCCCCTGCCGCTTCGCGCGGACCAGGAGCCAGGCTTTCATGAAAAGGAAGCACCAGCTGGCGACGGACATCGCCAGCAGCACATAGGCGACCGCATGCGTGATCGCATCGCCGCTTTCGAGGTAGTGGACAACGCCGGTGGGTATCGCCATCGGAGTTTCCCCGTGGGGTCAGCGCAGGCCGAGCACGTCCTGCATGTCGAACAGGCCGGCGTCGCGCGCCGACAGGAAGCGGACCGCGCGCAACGCGCCCTGCGCGTACGACACGCGGCTGGACGACTTGTGCGTGATCTCGATGCGCTCGCCGATCCCGGCGAACAGCACGGTGTGATCGCCGACGATGTCGCCGCCGCGCACGGCCGCGAAGCCGATCGACGACGGGTCGCGCTCGCCCGTCACGCCGTGGCGGCCATACACGGCGCACTCGTCGAGCGAGCGGCCGAGCGCGCCGGCGACGGCTTCGCCCATCATCAGCGCGGTGCCCGACGGCGCATCGACCTTGTGGCGGTGGTGCGCCTCGATGATCTCGATGTCATAGCCGTGCGAGAAATGCTTCGCCGCGAATTCGAGCAGCTTCAGCGTGACGTTCACGCCGACGCTCATGTTCGCCGCGAACACGATGCCGATCCTGGCCGCAGCGGCCTGCAGCTCGGCTTTCTGCTCGGCGGTGAAGCCGGTCGTGCCGATCACGAGCTTCACGTCGTGGCGCAGCGCGGCCGCGATGTGGGCCATCGTGCCTTCCGGACGCGTGAAATCGATCAGGTAGTCGGCCTGCGCGAACACGGCGTCGAGGTCGTCGGTCAGCTTGATCCCGGTTTCCTTGCCGAGGAACGCACCGGCGTCCTGGCCGAGGAACGGCGAATCGGCGCGATCGAGCGCGCCGACGAGCTGCGCGTCGGTATCGTTGAGAACGGCTTCGATCAGCATCCGGCCCATTCGGCCCGATGCGCCGGCAATCGCAATCTTCATGGCTTTCTACACGACAGGTCTAAAGGCGGGCGGCGCGAGCCGCCCTGGTTCCGCAAGCCGGGCTTACTGCGCCGGCGCGGTGAGCGGCTGGTTCTGCAGGTTGTCGGAGCCTTGCGGGCCGACCGGCGGCGACGCCTCGTTCGACACGTTCGGCTGCGGCGGACGATGGAACTGGAACTGCGGCTGGATCGCCGGCGCGGCGCCCGGCGGCTGGCCGCCCGGTACCGGCGCGCCGCCCGAAGCCTGCGCGGACGGCGTGAAGCGGCGTGCGGCCGAACCCTGCCCCGACACCTGGTTGGTCGCGCGGTTCGCCGCGCGGGCAGCCTGTGCGTTCGCATCCTGGTCGACCGCTGCGCCGGAGGCCGGCGCGACGGACGGGCTGGCGACGACATCCGGCACCGGCGTGCTCGCCGCCGCCTGCGCCTGCGCGGCGCTCGCCGCGGCGGCTTCCGAAGCCTTCTTCGCCGCTGCGGCCGCCTTCGCCTTCTTGCCGCCGCGGTCGCCGTCGATGTCGGCCAGCAGGTCGAGCTCGGACGGCAGGTTGTCGGCGCCCGTCCAGCCCGCGAGGCGATCGCCCGCGAAGGTCACGACGAGATCGCGCTGCTGGACGATCGACGTCGAGCCGCGCTTGAAGTAGAAGAGGTAATCCCAGCGGTCGGCATGGAACATGTCCGCCAGCAGCGGTGTGCCGAGCAATGCCCGGACTTGCTCGCGCGTCATGCCGACCTGCAGTTGCGCGGCTTTCTCCTGCGATACGAAGTTGCCCTGCACGACGGTGATCCGATAGGGCGTGATGCTCTGCGCAATGCGCTGCGTCACGCTGTCGTACGACGAACAACCCGCCAGCGCGACGATGGCGGCGGCAGCGATGATGGCACTCCGCATGCGACTCCTCTGAAAGTGCGAAAGCGATTCTGGGATCATTTCCTTCACCGTGCTGGCCCGCGTACAGGCCGCGCGTGTTTCTGGAACGGCGAAAAGCCGGTAACATTGAAGCCCTGCATTGTACTCTAGGGATGCCTAGCCATGACCAATCCGACGGATCTCAAGAATATCGGGCTAAAGGCCACCCTACCGCGCCTCAAGATTCTCGAGATCTTCCAGCAGAGCCCGGTGCGCCACCTGACGGCCGAAGACGTCTACCGGAACCTGCTCAACGAGCAGCTCGACATCGGGCTCGCCACCGTCTACCGCGTCCTCACGCAGTTCGAGCAGGCCGGCCTGCTCACGCGCAGCAACTTCGAATCCGGCAAGGCCGTGTTCGAGCTGAACGAAGGCTCGCACCACGACCACCTCGTGTGCCTCGATTGCGGCCGCGTCGAGGAATTCTTCGATGCCGAAATCGAAGGCCGCCAGCAGGCGATCGCGAAGGAGCGCGGCTTCCGCCTCCAGGAGCACTCGCTCGCGATGTACGGTTCGTGCACGACCGAAAACTGCCCGCACCGCAAGCACTGATCGCCGATTCGCGCGTCTCGCACGCAGCACGGCCCGGCCGGCATCTCGCCGCCCGGGCCGTTTTTCTTTTCGGGTCGTGTTGCGCGCGCGGGGCCGGAACGCTTACGAATGCCCTTCGACGCTCGCCAGGGCCGGCTCGAATTCCAGCGCCCAGGCGACATCGAGCGGGATCTCGTCGCAGTTCGGCTGCGGGCCGCCGCGATCGACGATCACGAAATCGCTGACCGCGTCGAGTGCGAGCAGCGGGTGGTGCCAGACGCCCTTCGCATAGTTCACGCCCTGCCAGCCAACGGCGAGGAACGCGCGCATCGCCTCGGGCCGGAAGTCGCCGGCCGGCGCGACGACGATGACATAGCGCGACACGGCCGCGAGCGGGATGAATGCCTGGCTGCCGTGCGGATGGCGCTCCATCAGCGTGACCGCGACCGGCAGCGCGCGCGGCTGCGCGCGAAACACGCTGACGAGCGGCCGGCCGCCGTCCGCGCAGACGTCGATCGTCGCGAGATCGTGAAAGCGCTCGGTCGTGCCGCCGTTGATCGGGAAGTGCCGCGCGCCTTCGAGCGCGATCACGTCGCCAAACGGGGCGAACGCTTCGCGGGTCAGGCGCTCGACGCGCAGGATGCGGGATCCGGTCATGACGTTGCCCTCCTTCAGGCCGGCTCGCCCCACAGACGCAGGCGCGACACGCCGCCGTCCGGGAAGATGTTGAAACGCACGTGCGTGACGGGGCCGAGCGCCGCGAGTTGATCGAACGTGTGCACGTGATCCATCTGCAGCTTCTGTTCGCCGAGCAGTTCAGCCCAGAACATCGCCTGCGTGACGAGCGAATCGTCGGTGCCGCCCGTGACATGCGCGGCCTGCAGCGAGCAGCGGTCGGGGAAGTTGCCCTTGAAGAACGCCGTATCGACCTCGACGCGGCGAATGATGCCCGGCCGGGCGAGCGCGACGATCGCCCAGTCATTGCCGGGCTCGCGGCGGCGCCGCGTTTCCCAGCCGTCGCCCATGTTCGCGCCGCGCCCCGGCATCAGCATCTGCGATGCCGGCCCGAAGTGCTGGTTGTTCGCGGCCACCAGATAGCCGCCGTTCTCGATCGCCGCGAGATCGACGAGCTCGCCGGCCGGCACGTGGCGCCAGTCGCGCTGCGGCTGGCCATACACGCGCAGCCGCGCGAGCCCGCCGTCGGGATACAGGTTCACGCGCAGGTGCGTGACCGGCTGCGCGTCGTCGACGCTCACGTAGTGATGCGAATTGCCCTGCAACGTCGTCGCGGGGACGATCGTGCGCCACGCGGCGTCGTCGGGCGGCGTGTCGCCGTCGACCGCGCACGCCTCGATCGACGCGGCCGGCGGGAAGTTGCCGGTGAAGTGGCTCGTATCGAGGTCGACGCCGTAGATCACACCCGGCCGAGCGAGGCGGACCACGCAGAAGTCGTGGCCGGTCGTACGCTTGCGGCGCGTTTCCCAGCCGTCCATCCACTTGCCGTGGTCGTCGTACTTGCCGGGAATGAACACGGCCGGCTCGGGATTCAGCATGCGCTCCTTCGGCGCGAAGAATTCGTCGCTGGCAAAGAGCGCCTGCGCACCAAGGCGCGGGTCGGCGAGGTTCATGTAACGCCGCGTAAACGCCGGCGCGTTCGGATCGAGAATGGGGGCTGCCATGTCGTCTCCACTATCTTGTCAGGGGCCGGCGCATCGTCGGGCCGGCCGTGGGAAGTTCAATCGCGCGAAACGGTCGGGGAAGCCGCTTCGCGCGTGATCGCGCTCAGAGCGCGTGAGCCTGGTCGCCGGCAACCGGCGCCGTGCTGCCTGCCTCGTCGGCCGGCACATAACGCAGCTCGCGGTTCAGCACGCGTTTCGCACGGGCGCGGTCGATGTCGTTCTCCCACACCGCGACGACAACCGTCGCGACGCAGTTGCCGATCAGGTTGGTCAGCGCGCGGGCGATGCCGACGAACCAGTCGACCGGCAAGATCAGCACGAGGCCGAGCACCGGAATCGCGGGGATCGCCGACAGCGTCGCCGCGAGGATCACGATCGCCGAACCGGGGATGCCGTGCGCGCCCTTCGACGTGACGAGCGATACGAGCAACACGACGATCAGGTCATGCGTCGACAGCGGCGTGTTGGTGGCCTGCGCGATGAACAGCACCGCGAGCGTCAGGTAGATCGAGAAGCCGTCGAGGTTGAACGAATAGCCGGTCGGGATCACGAGACCGACCGTCGAATCCTTGATACCCATGTATTCGAGCTTGCTCATCACCTGCGGCAGCACCGCGTCCGACGACGCCGTGCCGAGCACGATCGACAGTTCCTCGCGCAGATAGCGGATCAGCTTGAACACCGAGAAGCCCGCGAGCCGCATCACCGTGCCGAGCACGACCGTGACGAACACGAAGCAGCTCAGGTAGAACACCGCGACGAGATAGCCGAGCTGCTTGAGCGATGCGACGCCGTACTTGCCGGTCGTGAACGCGATCGCGCCGAGCACGCCGAGCGGCGCGAGCTTGATGATGAAGCCGATGATCCGGAAGAACACGTGCGACAGTTCCTCGATCAGCGAGTTGACGCGCTGCGCCTTGTCGCCGAGCAGCGACAGCGCGGAGCCGAACAGCACCGCGAACACGAGGATCTGCAGGATGTCGCCCTTCGCGAACGCGTCGATCGCGGTCTCGGGGATGATCTTCATCAGGTAGCCGGCCGTGTCCTTCAGGCTTTCGGCGTTCTTCGCGTACGACGCGAGCGACGCCGCGTCGAGCGAGCGCAGGTCGATGTTCATCCCGACGCCCGGGCGCGTGAGCCACGCGAGCACGAGCCCGATGCCGAGCGCGAGCGTCGTCATCACCTCGAAGTAGACGACGGCCTTCAGGCCGACCCGGCCGACCTTCTTCAGATCGCCCGCATTGGCCATCCCGCTGACCACGACGCAAAACACGATCGGGCCGATGACCATCTTGATGAGCTTCAGGAAGCCGTCGCCGAGTGGCCGCAGCGACTCGGCGAAGTGCGGGAAGAACGCGCCCAGCGCGACCCCCAGGATCAATGCGACGACTACCCGGCCAAACAGCGAATTAAGGAATTTCGACACGGCGCTCTCCCGATCCAACGGTTGCAGTTTCGTCTGTTCATACTGGTAAGACCAGTGATGTTATGGTGGATAGTAGGAAGCCGATATAGTGGCGTCAAGGACGGACGAAATAGGGATTTCCCGCCCCCTGCGCGCCCGGTTCCGGTGCACTGAAAAGGGGCGGATCGTGGCTTTCCCGTAGGGCAGTCATGCACCGCCCGCGTGCGGATTACAATGCCGGTCAGACCGGCCAAAGTTCACATCATGAAAAACGTTCCGCATACCGTGACCGACGCCGCCATCGCGACGATCCGCGACCGGATCGAGGCAGGCGTTTATCCGGTCGGCAGCCTGCTGCCGGCCCAGCGCCAGCTCTCCGAGGAGCTGGAGATCAGCCGCGCGTCGCTGCGCGAGGCGCTGTCGACGCTCGAGGCACTCGGGATGCTGCGCATCCGTGCGGGCAAGGGTGTCTACGTCGAAAGCGCGCAGGCCTCGGCCGCGCATCCGTGGCAGTTCGCCGAGCAGTCGTCGCCGCCCGACACGTACCAGATGCGCTATGCGCTCGAAGGGTTTGCCGCGCGGATGGCCGCGCACGTCGTCAGCGACGCCGACATCGCGTGGTTCGAGGACAACCTCGCCGACCTGCACGTCGCGCTGACCGACAACGCGATCGACGAAGCGTCGCAGCTCGACTTCGACTTCCACATGCGGATCATTCATCTCGCCGGCAACGCGGCGATCGAGTCGGTGCTGCGCAGCAGCGCCGACATCATGAAGGAAAGCCAGCGCATGCCGTTCTACCGGCGCGAGCTGCTGCTGTCGACGTGGCACGAGCACCGCGCGATCCTCGACGCGCTGATCGCCCGCGATGCCGCCGCCGCGGGCACCGCGATCGAAACGCACATCGCGAACGCCGCGCAGCGCGCGGGCATCTTCTTCCCGACACCGGGCGCGTAACGCGCCTCCGGCGCCCAAGCCGCCCGGTCGTCCCGGTCACCCGCCCGACGGATCGCGATACGCGAGCGCGCGCTCGATGAACGCGCGCGCCGCGACGCTGCGATACGCGCCCTTGCGCGTGAGCAGCGCGGCCGTACGGGCCGGCAGCGGCGGATCGAGCTCCAGTGCGCACAGGTCGCCGCTCTCGCGCGCGATCGCGTCGGGCAGCACCGTCGCAAGCCGGCCGCACCGCACGAGCTCCAGCACCGCGCTGATCGTATTCGTCTCGATCGCGATCTTCGGCCGCGCGCCATGCTCGATGAAGTACCGGTCGATGCTCTCGCGCGTCGCGAACGCACGGCTCAGCAGCACCAGCGGCTCGCCGCCGAGCTCGGCCGGCGTCAGCGCGCGACGGCGCCGCGCGAGACGGTGCGTGCGGCCCGTCACGAGCGCGAGCGGCTCGTCCCACAGCGGCAGCGCGTCGATGTCCGGCGCGCGCGGCGGCATGAACGCGAAACCCGCGTCGAGCCGGTCGTCGGCGAGCAGCGCCTCGATGCGCTCCTGCGGCATCGCGTCGATCGTCAGCGCGACGTTCGGATAATCGGTATGGAAGCCGTCGATCAGCGAGCCGCTCAGGTAGGCCGCGAAGGTCGGCATCATCGCGAGCCGCAGCGACCCGCTGCCGAGATCGGCGACGTCGTGCAGCGCGCGCTGCCCCGTATCGAGCTCGTGCAGCGCGGCGCGCGCGTGACGCGCATAGACTTCGCCGAATTCGGTGAGCTGCACCGTGCGGCCCGAGCGGTCGAACAGCTGCACGCCGAGCGTTTCCTCGAGCTGGCGCACCTGCTGCGACAGCGTCGGCTGCGACACGTGCAGCGCGTCGGCCGCGCGCGTGAAGCTGCGCTGCTCGGCGACGGCCAGGAAATAGCGGATATGGCGGAGTAGCATCGCGGCCGATGTATTGGCAAAACCAATGGATGCCATAACGATCCAGTCTTGGACGCTATGGGACAATTTCCGCATCATACGCACATCCGCTCCTGTGCATCGCCTGTCACCGCACCGGAGCGGCACGCCCGGGCCCGCCCCGCCTCCGCCCGCCGCACGACGATCCGCCGCCCGCCCGACCGGGGCCCGGCCGCGATCCGCCCGGCGCGCATCGGTGCACCGCCGATCCGTTGACGCCGGCCCCGATTTCCGTCACCCCGCGCAGCCGACGGCCCCGTGCCGCCGGCCGGCGCCGCTGTTTTTCGCGACCATGGAACCGCATCAAGACAACCACCCTCCCCTGACCCGCGGCATGACGCTGCTGTTCGCCTGCGCGTGCGGCATCGTCATCGGCAACATCTACTACGCGCAGCCGCTGCTCGCCGCGATCGCGCACAGCTTCGGCCGCGCGCCGACCGAACTCGGCTATCTCGTCACGCTGACGCAGCTCGGCTATGCGGCGAGCCTGCTGCTGATCGTCCCGCTCGGCGACGCGGTCAACCGCCATACGCTGATCGTGCGGCTGCTGATGCTCAACGTCGTCGCGCTGGTCGCGGTCACGTTCAGCACGAATTTCACGATGTTCGTCGTCGCGAACGTCGCGGTCGGCTTCGTCACCTGCTCGACGCAGCTGCTCGTGCCGTTCGCGGCATCGCTCGCCGACGCGCGCTCGCGCGGCCGCGCGGTTGGCACCGTGATGAGCGGCCTGCTGCTCGGCATCCTGCTCGCGCGCGTCGCGGCCGGCGCGATCGCCGACGGGTTCGGCTGGCGTGCGGTGTACGGCGTCGCCGCGGTGATGGTGCTCGCGCTGACCGGCGTGCTCGCCGTGAAGCTGCCGAAGGATCGCCGCGACACACGCCTCGACTATGCGGCATTGATGAAGTCGCTCGTCGCGCTGGTGCGCGCGCAACCGCTGATCGCGCTGCGCTCGACCTATGGCGCGCTCGTGTTCGCGTGCTTCAGCCTGCTGTGGACGGGCCTCACGTTCCTGCTGAGCCAGCCGCCGTACAGCTATTCCGAAGGCCAGATCGGCCTGTTCGGCATCGTCGGCGCGGTGGGCGCGCTCGCGGCGACGTCGGCCGGCCGGCTGGTCGATCGCGGCCACGGCAATGCGGCGACGGGGCTGTTCGCGGCGGCCGTGCTCGCGTCGTTCGCGCTGATCGCGACCGGCGCGCACTCGCTCGCGGCGCTGATCGCGGGCATCCTGCTGCTCGACGTCGGCGTGCAGGGCATGCACATCTCGAACCAGAGCGTGATCTACGCGCTGGCCGGCAACGCGCGCAGCCGCGTGACGACCATCTACCTGACGAGCTACTTCATCGGCGGCGCGTTCGGGTCGTTCGCGGCGAGCCTCGCGTACGGCATCGACGGCTGGCGCGGCGTATGCATCGCCGGCGCAGCGCTGTCGGGCGTGCTGATCGCGCTGTGGCTCGCGTCGCAACGCGTCGGCACGCGGCAGGTCACGCAGTAATGCGGTAATCCGTCTGCGCGCCACGACGAAAAAAGGCACGTCGCGCAATTCGCGGGCGTGCCTTTTTTGACGACGTCGATTCCGTCGTGCGCTAGCGCCGGACCATCACGCGGCCGCGTCCGCGAAATCGATCAGCACCTTCATCGCGCGCTGCCGGTCGCCGGCCAGTTCGAACGCGAGGTTCGCGTCGCGCATCGGGAACACGCGCGTGACGGCCGGCCGCAGGTCGACACGCCCCGCGTTGATCAATTGCACCGCGAGCGCGAATTCCGCGTGAAAGCGGAACGATCCGCAGATCGACAGCTCCTTCGCGACCACGACGTTCTGCGGCAGGCTGACATCGCCGCCGAGCCCGAGTTGCACGACGACGCCGCGCGGACGCATCACGTCGAGCCCGTCGCGCAGTGCGCGCGCATTGCCCGAACACTCGATCATCACGTCGAACGTGCCCTTGTCGGCGGCGTAACGCTCGACCCAGCCTGCATCGGCCGCCGCGTTGATCGTGCGGTCGGCGCCGAGCGCGCTCGCCACTTCCAGCGGCGCCTCGACGACGTCGGTCGCGACGATCTCCGCCGCGCCGTGCACGCGCGCCGCCGCGACGGCCAGCACGCCGATCGGCCCGCAGCCCGACACGAGCACGCGCTTGCCGATCAGCGGGCCCGCGCGCGACACCGCATGCAGCCCGACCGCGAACGGCTCGGCGAGCGCCGCGAGCGACAGCGGCACGTGATCGGCCACCGGCACGCACTGCACCGCGTCGCACACGAGCGCATTGCGGAACGCGCCCTGCACGTGCGGCATCCGCATCGCGCTGCCGTAGAAGCGCATGTCGAGACACTGGTTCGGCAGCCCTTCGAGGCAGTAGCGGCACGCACCGCACGGGCGGCTCGGATTGACCGCGACACGATCGCCGACCTTCACCGACGTCACGTCCGGCGCGACTTCCGCGACCGTGCCGGCCACCTCGTGGCCGAGCACCATCGGCTGCTGCAGCCGGATCGCACCGAAGCCGCCGTGCCGGAAGTAATGGAGATCGGAGCCGCAGATGCCGCCCATCGCGACATCGACGCGCACCTGGCCCGGGCCGATCTCGCCCGCGTCCTGCTCTTCCACCCGCAGGTCGTTCGGCCCGTGGATCACGACACACATGCAACGCATACGCATGACAGCCTCCTCAGACGACCGGCGTGAGCAGCGGCGCGCCGGCGAAGTGCGCGGCGAGGTTGTCGCGCACGAGCCAGCCCATCGCCTGGCGCGTCTCGATCGTTCCGCTCGCATGGTGCGGCTGCAACAGCACGTTCGGCAACGCGAGGAAACGCGGGTCGATGCGCGGCTCGTTCCAGAACACGTCGAGCGCGGCGCCGGCGATCGCGTTGCGCTCGAGCGCGTCGAGCAGCGCCGGTTCGTCGACGGTCGTGCCGCGCGACACGTTCACCAGATAGCCTTGCGGCCCGAGTGCGTCGAGCACGGCGGCGCCGACGAGATGACGCGTCGCCGGCCCGCCCGCGAGCGTGACGATCAGCAGGTCGCACCAGCCGGCCAGCTCGGCGAGATCGCCGAAGAAGCGGTGCGGGCTGTCCGCGCGCGGCGCGACGTCGAAGTAGCCGAGCTCGACGTCGAAGCCGGACAGCCGGCGCGCGATGGTCGAGCCGATCCGGCCGAAGCCGACCACGCCGACGCGCTTGCCGTAGAGCCGCGTGACGAGCGGCATGTCGCCGTCGCGCCAGGCGCCGGAGCGCACGTACGCATCGCCGGCGCCGATCCGGCGCATCATCGCGAGCGCGAGCCCGACGCCGAGATCGGCAACGTCGCCGGTCAGCACGTCCGGCGTGTTGGTCACGCGGATGCCGCGCTCGCGCGCGGCGGCGAGATCGATCGCGTCGGTACCGACGCCGTAGCACGCGATGATCTCGAGCGTCGGCAGCGCGGCGATCAGTTCGGCATTCGCGCCGAGATCGCCGCGGGTCGCGATCGCGCGCACGCCGGCGCCATGTTCGGCGAGGAACGCCGCGCGGTCGGCGGCTTCCCACAGCCGGTGGACGTCATAGCCGGCCAGCCATGCGTCGTCCCACGGCTGGTAAGGGCCCGTCATCAGCAGGTCGGGCCGCTGGGTCGATTCGTGCGCCATCTGCGCTTGCTCCTGTCGAGATAAGTGGAATGCGAAAGCATGCCGGGCCGCATCGGCCGCCCGGCTCGTTCATGCGTGCCGCGCGAGCGCATCGGCGTCCGGCGCGGGTGCGGCCTGTGCGGCGTCGAGCGGATCGTCGAGATCGCGGTTCAGTGTTTCGGGCATCCGCGATGTCGTAAACAGCGTGATCAGCGTCAGCAGCACCAGATACGCGGCGATCGGCACCCAGGCGCGCACGCCGGCCGCGTGGTCGCCGCCGTGCAGCGCGATCACGGTCGCGATGATCGTTGCGCCGACGAGCGGCGCGATCCCGCCCGCGAGCACGGCCGACACTTCGCGCGAGAACGACACGCCCATGTAGCGATGGCGCGCGCCGAACAGTTCCGGCAGCAGCGCGGCCTGCGCGCCGAGCATTCCCCAGTTCGCGAAGCCTTGCGCGACCGAGATCGCGATCACGCTCGCGACCACGTTCCCCTGGCTGAAGATCCACCACACCGGGAACGCGAGCGCGAGTTGCAGCCATGCGAACGTGCGATACACGCGCACGCGCCCGAAGCGGTCGCTCAGCCGGCCGGCCAGCGGCACCGTGCACGCGCCGACGGTCGCCGCGCACACCAGCGCGAGCGCGCCGATCGGCCCTTTCATCCCGATCACGCCGGCGAGATAGCTGACCGCGAGCGCCTGATAGATCGACGAGCCGCCGTTCTCGGCCATCCGCAGGCCGATGCCGATCAGGAGCGAGCGTTTCGAATGCTGCACGGCGCTCTTCAGCGGATTCGCGGAAACCTGCGCGCGCTTCTCGAGCCGCACGAAGGTCGGCGACTCGTGCAGCCGCACACGCATGTAGATCCCGACCGCGACGATCACCGCGCTGAACAGGAACGGCACGCGCCAGCCCCAGCCGTCGGTGACGCGGTCGAGGTTCGCGAGCAGCAGGAAATAGACGGCGGCCGCGAGCACCGTGCCGAGCTGGATGCCGAGAAACGGCAGCGACGCATAGAAGCCGCGCTTGCCCGGCGGCGCGTATTCGGTCATCAACACCGCGGCGCCGGCCTGCTCCGCGCCGGCGCCGAGGCCCTGCAGGATGCGCAGCAGGATCAGCAGCGCCGGGGCCCAGTAGCCGGCGGTCTCGAAGGTCGGCAGCACGCCGATCAGCGTGCTCGCGACGCCCATCAGCAGCACCGTCGCGGTCAGCACGAACTTGCGGCCGATCCGGTCGCCGAGCACGCCGAACACGACACCGCCGAGCGGGCGCACCGCGAAGCCGACGAAGTAGGTGCCGAAGCTCGCGATCAGCCGCATCTCGGCGGTCTGCGCGGGAAAGAACAGCGGCCCGAACACGAGCGCCGACGCGAGCGTGTACAACGCAAAATCGTAGTATTCGAGCGCGCTGCCGAGCGAGCAGGTCCATGCCGCGCGGTTGAGCTGCTTCGTGTCGACGCCGCGGCGCTCGACGGCTTCGCCCGGCGTACCGGACCCTGCATCGTGCCGCGCGGGCGGCGGGGAAATGCGATCCATCGTTGTCTCCTGTCTCCTGCCTTCCGTTCCGGAACCCGGCCGCGACTCGCGCGACCGGGACATCGGCCCGCTCGTGCGGCGGGCTCTTTTGGAAATTCGGATGCCGGCGCGAACCGGCGCAACGGCGCGCTCGCGCCGCCGCTCAGACGGCGCTGGTCAGGCCGCCGTCGACGAACAGCGTCTGGCCGTTCACGAAATCGGATGCGGCCGACGCGAGGAAGATCGCCGCGCCGCACAGCTCGTCGACCCGCCCCCAGCGGCCCGCCGGCGTGCGCTTGCACAGCCAGTCCGAGAACGCCGCGTCGTCGACCAGCGCGCGATTCAGTTCGGTTTCGAAATAGCCGGGCGCGAGGCCGTTCGCCTGGATGCCGTGGCGCGCCCAGTCGGCGCACATCCCTTTCGTCAGCATCCGCACCGCGCCCTTGGTCGCCGCGTACGGGGCGATCGTCGGGCGCGCGAGTTCGCTCTGCACCGAGCAGATGTTGATGATCTTCCCGTGGCCGCGCGCGATCATGTGCCGCGCGACGGCCTGCGCGACGTTGAACACGCCGTCGAGGTTCACGCGCATCAGCGCCTGCCAGTCGTCGGGTTCGAAGGTGTCAAGCGGCGCGCGGCGCTGGATGCCCGCGTTGTTCACCAGAATGTCGATCGCGCCGACGCGCGTCTCGAAATCGTCGATCGCCGCGCGCACCTGCGCGTGTTCGGTGACGTCGAACACCGCATGGTCGGCAGCAAACCCTTCCTCGCGGAAGTGGCGCGCGAGCGTCGCGGCCTTCTCCTCATTGCGATCGTTGATGACGATCGCGGCGCCGGCTTCGGCCAGCCCGCGGGCGAGCGTCAGCCCGATCCCGCGTCCGGAACCGGTGATCAATGCGCGGCGGCCGTCGAGGCGGAACCGTTCAAGCGCGTTGGTCATGCGTGTCTCCTCGTGCCAGGTGAGCCGGCTGCCCGTCGCGGCCGGTCTCACGTTGACGCTATCTTCGGCCGGCTGCCGGGCCTCGCGCCAATGGTTGTTTTTGATCCGGTTATCATGAAATCTGATTACCGCTCACGGGTGCCCGCCGACCATGGAACTCAAGCAATTGCGCGCCTTCGTCACGCTCGCGGAAGAGCTGCATTTCGGGCGCGCCGCACAGCGCCTGTTCATCGTGCAGCCCGCGCTGAGCATGCAGATCAAGGCGCTCGAGGAAGAACTGGGTGCGCGCCTGTTCGAGCGCGACCGGCACAAGGTCGAACTGAGCGACACGGGGCGCGTGTTCCTGCCCGAGGCACGCGCCACGCTGCAGCAGGCTGCGCGCGCTGAGCAGATGGCGCGGCTGTCGAGCCGCGGCGAGATCGGCACGCTGCGGATCGCGTTCGTGTCGTCGGTGCTGCCCGCACTGCTGCCGGCCGTGCTGCGCACGATGCGCGAGCGCTATCCGCTGATCACGCTCGAACTGAAGGACATGCCGACGCCCGACCAGATCGCCGCGCTGCGCGACCGGCGGATCGATTTCGGGATGATCCGGCTGCCGGCCGCGTATGCGGGCATCGACACGCGCGTGGTGCTCGAGGAAGGCTTCGTCGTCGCGCTGCCGCTCGACCATCCGCTGGCCGCGCACGACGCAATCTCGCCGGCCGCGCTGCG
The DNA here is from genome assembly GCF_029962485.1 of Burkholderia cepacia. NCBI lineage: Bacteria > Pseudomonadati > Pseudomonadota > Betaproteobacteria > Burkholderiales > Burkholderiaceae > Burkholderia > Burkholderia cepacia. The sequence continues at coordinate 619,689 of NZ_CP073637.1, read as the reverse complement.
CGGTCAGCCGGCGTTCGTGCTCGCGCGCCGCTATGCGCCGGGCTTTCACGACGACATGCTGCTCGCGCTGAGCCGCGCGGGCACGACGCTCGAGATTGCGCAGGAGTTCGGGGAATTCACGACGATGCTCGCGCTCGTCGCGGCGGGAATGGGGATCGGACTGATCCCGGCGGAAGCCGCCAGCGCGCTGCCGCCGAACGTGCTCGCGCGGCAGCTCGATCTGGCCGGGCATCGTACCGGCATCGGCCTCGCGTGGACCGACCTCGACAGCCCGTTGAAGCGCGCGTTCGTCGCCGCGCTCGAGCAGGTGACGGCAGCGTCAATGCAATAACGGCGGGCAACAAAAAAGCCCGGCCGGAAAACCGGGCCGGGCTCGTTCGCTGCGCAAGCCGCCTCGCGGCGGCCGCGCAACGTGCGGGATTACTTCGCGTTCGCGAATGCGACAGCCGTATCCAGCATGCGGTTCGAGAAACCCCACTCGTTGTCGTACCAGCTCGACACCTTCACGAGGCGGCCCGACACCTTGGTCAGCGTTGCGTCGAACGTCGACGAAGCCGGGTTGTGGTTGAAGTCGATCGACACCAGCGGTGCTTCGTTGTAGCCGAGGATGCCCTTCAGCGCGCCTTCCGATGCTTCCTTCATGATCGCGTTGACTTCCTCGACCGTCGTGTCGCGCTTGGCGATGAACGACAGGTCGACGATCGACACGTTGATCGTCGGGACGCGGATCGCGTAACCGTCGAGCTTGCCGTTCAGTTCCGGCAGCACGAGGCCGACGGCGGAAGCAGCGCCCGTCTTCGTCGGGATCTGGCTGTGCGTGGCCGAACGCGCGCGGCGCAGGTCTTCGTGATAGACGTCCGTCAGCACCTGGTCGTTCGTGTACGCGTGGATCGTCGTCATCAGGCCGGTTTCGAGGCCGATCTTGTCGTTCAGCGGCTTGACGAGCGGCGCGAGGCAGTTCGTCGTGCACGATGCGTTCGAGATGACCGTGTGCTCGGCCTTCAGCACGTTGTGGTTCACGCCGTAGACGATCGTCGCGTCGACGTCCTTGCCGCCCGGCGCCGAGATGATCACCTTCTTCGCGCCGCCCTTCAGGTGCGCGCTCGCCTTTTCCTTCGTCGTGAAGAAGCCCGTGCATTCCATCACGACGTCGACGCCCAGCTCGCCCCACGGCAGTTCTGCCGGGTTGCGGTTCGCCAGCACGCGGATCTTGTCGCCGTTCACGACGAGGTAGTCGCCGTCGACCGACACTTCGCCCGGGAACTTGCCGTGCGCGGTGTCGTACTGGGTCAGGTGCGCGTTGGTCTTCGCATCGCCCAGGTCGTTGATCGCGACGATCTCGAGATCGTGCTTCTTGCCGTTTTCATAAAACGCGCGCAGCGTGTTGCGGCCGATACGGCCGTAGCCGTTGATTGCGACGCGAATCGTCATGGTCTATCTCCTGATGGCTGAAAAAATTCGTTTCGTGCAGCTTCACGGTGCGACGCGCGCGAGGGGTGGCGCGCGTCGCGTATGTCTTTAGGCCAGCACGGCCTTGGCGGTCTCGACGACGTGCTCGACGGTGAAACCAAAGTACTTGAACAGCACGCCGGCCGGCGCCGATTCACCGAACGTGTCGATCCCGACGACGCCGCCTTCGAGGCCGACGTACTTGTGCCAGAAGGCCGTCACACCCGCTTCGATCGCGACGCGGCGCACGCCGTGCGGCAGCACGCGTTCGCGGTATTCGGCGTCCTGGCGGTCGAACACGTTGGTCGACGGCATCGACACGACGCGGGCCGCGATGCCCTGCTGCGCGAGCGGCTCGACGGCCTTCATCGCGAGTTCGACTTCCGAGCCCGTCGCGATCAGGATGATCTTGCGCGCGACGATCTCTTCGTCCCAGTCCTTCAGCACGTAACCGCCCTTCTCGATGTTCGCGATCTGCGAGTCGGTACGCGGATTGAATGCGAGGTTCTGGCGGCTGAAGATCAGGCTCGACGGACGGTCGGCTGCGATCGCGTGGGTCCACGCGACGGCCGTCTCGACCGTGTCGGCCGGGCGCCACACGTCGTGGTTCGGGATCAGGCGCAGGCTCGACACGTGCTCGATGGACTGGTGCGTCGGGCCGTCTTCGCCGAGGCCGATCGAATCGTGCGTGAACACGAAGATCGACGGCACCTTCATCAGCGCGGCCACGCGCAGCGCGTTGCGGCTGTAGTCGGAGAACGTCAGGAACGTGCCGCCGAACGGCTTGTGGCCGCCGTGCAGCGCGAGGCCATTGATCGCGGCGCTCATGCCGAATTCGCGCACGCCGTAGTTGATGTGGTTGCCCAGCACGACGCCCGGGCCTTCCGGATTCGCGCGAACGGCCTTCGACGCCTTCCAGTTGGTCAGGTTCGAGCCGGTCAGGTCGGCCGAGCCGCCGAGCAGTTCGGGCAGCGCGGCAGCCAGGCCTTCGATCGCCTGCTGCGACGCCTTGCGGGTCGCCACCGTCTCGCCGCGCTCGTTCGCGCCGGCGATGATCGCCGCAGCCTTCTGCGCCCAGTCGGCCGGCAGCTTGTTCGCCATCCGGCGCTCGAATTCGGCGGCTTCTGCCGGGAACTTGGCGCGATAGGCAGCGAACGTCGCGTCCCATTCGGTTTCAGCGCGCTTGCCGGCTTCCTTCGCGTCCCATGCCGCGTAGACTTCCTGCGGAATCACGAACGGCTCCCACTTCCAGCCGAGCGCTTCGCGCGTCTTCGCGATTTCTTCCGCGCCGAGCGCCGCGCCGTGCACGTCGTGGCCGCCCGCCTTGGTGGCCGCGCCCTGGCCGATCACCGTCTTGCAGCAGATCATCGTCGGCTTGTCCGACAGCTTCGCCTTCGCGATGGCCGCATCGACCGCGTCGACGTCATGGCCGTTCACGTTCGGGATCACGTTCCAGCCGTAGGCTTCGAAACGCTTCGGGGTATCGTCGTGGAACCAGTTCACGACGTCGCCGTCGATCGAGATGCCGTTGTCGTCGTACAGCGCGATCAGCTTGTTCAGCTTCAGCGTGCCCGCGAGCGAGCAGGCTTCGTGCGAGATGCCTTCCATCAGGCAACCGTCGCCGAGGAACACGTACGTGTGGTGATCGACGATCTTCGCGCCGTCACGGTTGAACTCGTCGGCCATCAGCGCTTCACCGAGCGCCATGCCGACCGCGTTCGCGAGGCCCTGGCCGAGCGGGCCGGTGGTCGTCTCGACACCCGGCGTGATGCCGTATTCCGGGTGGCCCGGCGTCTTCGAGTGCAGCTGGCGGAAGTTCTTCAGCTCTTCGATCGGCAGGTCGTAGCCGGTCAGGTGCAGCAGCGAATACAGCAGCATCGAGCCATGGCCGTTCGACAGCACGAAGCGGTCACGGTCGGCCCAGTGCGGGTTCGTCGGGTTGTGCTTCAGATGGCGCGACCAGAGCGCGACGCCGATTTCGGCCATGCCCATCGGCATGCCGGGGTGGCCGGAGTTCGCTTGCTGGACGGCGTCCATCGCGAGCGCACGGATCGCGTTGGCCATCAGGGTGGTGGAGGCGGGAGACGAAGTCGTCATGTCGAGTCCGGAGAACGAGTCGAGGAAACGGGGGCACGGCGGCATCCGGAAGCTCGAGCGTCAATCGTTCCCGGCGCGCGGTGCGGCGCCTGACGGACGCGAAGCGGACGGAGCCTACGGACGGGGCTGCAAAGCTCGTCATTTTAACAGATGGGCTGACATTTCCCTTGTCGGCGCGTAGTGTTCCGGCACGGTTTTCCGTCAAACCGCCCGCCTCCTATAATTCAGACGTCGGAACTGCCTGCCCCAAAGGCCCGCCCGTGAGCACCACGCTTCTCTTTCACCCTACGCCCCACGCCACCTACGGCTTCCCGAATGCCCGGCGGCTCGCGCACGTCGCGTCCCCGCACCAGCAGATCGAAGTCTGGGAAACACCGCAGCTTGGCCGCCTGTTCACGCTGGACGGCCGGCCGATGACGTCGGTCGGGGACGAATACGTCTATCACGAGTGCATGACGCACCCGGCCGCGCTCGCGCACCCGTCGCCGAGGAAGGCGCTCGTGCTCGGCGGCGGCGACGGCGGCGCGGCACGCCAGTTGCTCAAGCACGCGTGCATCGAGCGGATCGTGATCGCCGAGCTCGACGACGAAGTGGTCGGGATGGCGCGCCGCTATCTCGACGACGTGCACCAGGGCGCGCTCGACGACCCGCGTGTCGAGGTCGTGATCGGCGACGCCGCGCACTTCGTCGAGTCGACCGTCGAGCATTTCGACCTCGTCGTGTTCGACCTCACGCCGCCCGATTCGCCGGCGGCCGGCCTCTATACGCGTGCGTTCTACGCGCGGCTCAAGCGCATTCTCACGCCGTGCGGCGCGATCTCGATGCATCTCGGTTCGCCGGTGTTCCACGCGTCGCGCATCACCGCGCTGCTCGACGACCTGCGCGCGAGCTTCGCGGTCGTCGATCCGTTGTCCGCGCACGTGCCGCTGTACGGCTCGCAGTGGCTGATGGTGATCGCGAGCGACACGCTCGACGCGGCCGCGCTGTTCGCGCACGACATCGACGAACGGCTCGCGGCCCGCCGCGTCCACGGCCTGCGCTACTACGATGCGCGGCTGCATGCGTCCCTCTTTGCCCTGCCGTGCGCGCTGCGCGATACACTGGGCGTTCGCCGCTGAACGTCCGGTCGGCCGCATCGTTCCGTTTTTCCGTCGAGGTCCTGCATGGTTCGCCGTGCGAAGCACGGAACCGGAGCGACCCGGATGCCGCGCCCACCTGGTCCCACAGGAGATTTTCATGACCGATCCACGTCCGGCCAACGTGCCTTGGTTGACACCCTACCTGGCCGTGCGCAACGCACGCGCGGCCATCGATTTCTTCAAGACCGCCTTCGGCTTCGAACTGCGCGACGTGCACGACGAGGACGGCGCGATCATGCACGTCGAGATGACCTATCGCGGCCAGCTGATCGTGATGTTCGCACCCGAAGGCGCGTTCGGCTCGACCGCGCTCACGCCGAAAAGCGCGAACACGACCGCACCGCAATCGTTCTATCTGTATGTCGACGACGTCGACGCCACCTGGCAGCGCGCGCTCGACGCGGGCGCGAAATCGCTGAGTGCGCCGCAGGACCAGTTCTGGGGCGACCGCTTCGCGCAGATCGAGGATCTCGACGGCTACCGATGGGCGCTTGGACACCGTCTCCACGCATGACCGACACCGCAACACGCATGAACGAAGCCACCACCACCGCGGCCGTGCCGCGCTTTTTCGTCGACGCCGCATTGCGCGCCGACGCCACGCTCGCATTGCCGGCCGACGTCGCACGCCACGCACAGGTGCTGCGCCTGCAGCCCGGCGACGTGCTCGCGCTGTTCGACGGCAGCGGCGGCCAGTACCGCGCGCGGCTGGTCGAGATCGACAAGCGCAGCGCGATCGCACAGATCGACACGTTCGAACCGGCCGAAGCCGAACCGCCCTACCGCGTGACGCTCGCGCAAGGCATCGCCGGCGGCGACAAGATGGACTGGGTGATCGAGAAAGCCGTCGAGCTCGGCGTCGCGGCGGTCGTGCCGCTGTCGACGGCGCGCGGCGTCGTGAAGCTGTCCGGCGAACGCGCGGACAAGCGCGTCGCACACTGGCGCGGCGTCGTGCGTGCGTCGTGCGAACAGTGCGGACGCAACCGTGTACCCGAGGTTGCGCCCGTCGCCGGCTTCCACGCGTGGCTCGACACGCTGCCTGCCACGCCGGCCGACGGCGAGCTGCGGCTGCTGCTGTCGCCGCGTGCAAGCATCCCGTTTGCATCGCTGCCCGACGCGCCGCCCGCGGCCACCGTGACGCTGCTGATCGGCCCCGAAGGCGGGCTGTCGCCCGACGAGGAAAACGCGGCGCGCGCTCGCGGATTCACCGCGTTGTCGCTCGGGCCGCGCGTACTGCGCACCGAGACGGCCGGTGCGGCCGTGCTCGCGGCGTTGGCCGCGCGTTGGGGCGGGTGGTAACGAGCAGGGTGTGCCGCCGCGACGCGGCACGGCCCTTCCCCGCTCGCACGCGACGCTGACGCCGCGGTTTATCGCACGTTACTTGTCGCTCGACGCGCCGTGCGGCATCGAATCGGACAACGCCTCGACCACCGGCGTGAGCACGTCTCCCGGGCTACCGGTCGTCCAGCCGCCTTCCTCGAGGCTGTAAATGTCGATCTTGCCCGTCACCGGGTGCGTCACCGGTGCATCGTCCAGCACCTGCGCGATGCCCGAGAAGATCGTCTTGAACGACGCAATGCGCGCCGCCTCGCTCTTCGCACGCCGATTCGGCCCCAGCCTCACCTCCAGTGCCTTCGCGCCCGGCCCCGCATCGGCCACGCGGCAAGCAAATTCGACCGTCGCGATCGTCGCGCCCTCGACGTACGGGTTCGGTCGCTGCGACGACCCGGTCGTCTTGCATGCCGAGCGATTGAGCGCGCGCTGATAAGCGGCGGCCATGCTCTCGACCGACGGACGCAACGCGGCACTCGCCTTCGGCGGCATCGGCTCAAGTATCCCGTCGGCCATGTCCTTGCGCATCGACTCGCCCATCGTCGACAGCCGCTCGATGTCGAGCGCGTCCTTGCCGCTGTAGCTCGCGCGAACCGCGTCGTTGAATTCGCGGGCTTTCGACACGTCGCCGTTGACGAGTGCGCCGATGTAAAGGTCGACGGTCTGCTCGGGTGTCAGCGGTGCGGCATGCACGGCGCCGGCCGCGACCAGCAGGGGCAGCACGACGGCGCGTGCGGAACGGGAAATATTCATGGGAAGACAGCCCTCTCTCGATGTTTGTTGTACGCACCCGATGCGGCGGCTGCCGCAGCCGGGCCGACCGCGATTGTCTCGAAAAATGGCGCCAGATGAAAGGCCGATGTCGGCAAGCGACGGGCGCACCGGCCCGGACGCGTCGCGCAGACGCAAAAAAGCCCGCTCGAGGCGGGCTTCTTGCCGGATCGGCCGCTGGCCGATGCGTGCTTACGCGAACGAGTAGAACACGCGGAACGCGACCTTGCGCTCGGCCCAGAACTCGGCCGCCTCGCGGAACACGTCGAGCAGCGTCTCGCGCCCTTCCTTGTCGAATTTCTGCGCGATCGGCAGCCCTTCGAGGACGATCACGAAACCGGGCTGCGCGCCGGCCTTCGCGACGAGGTCGGTCAGGCAGTCGTACAGCGCGTCGTAGTTCTTCCCGAAATGCTTCGGAAACAGGAACGACGTCGCGATCGTTTCCATCACTTCCTGCTTCGACTGCGCGGCGCCGCAATACGCGAACAGGAAGTGCTGGCCGAGCCGGGTGGCTTCGTCGGCGAGATCCTGCACGCGGAACGCGCGGATCGACTGCACGAGATTGGGTCGCACGGTCGTGAAAAGGCTCATAGGCTCCTCGTTCGATGAAAGCCCGGGCTCGGCTTCCTGTTGCTCCGGCGTGCCGCCAGCCTGTGCCGCCGCGTGCAGTTGAATCACGCGCTGAAACAGATTGCCGTCGCCGGCTGCGAACAGTTCCGCCGCCGCCGTATCGTGCGCGTAGATGGAGTCGCTCATGCCATTCGTCCCGAAGTCATTCAACAATACGTTTAAAACTGTTGTAGTGGTCGCCCGTGTAATAACAGTTGTCGATCCGGCGCAAGGGCCCGCCACAGACGATCCGGCGCGCCCCACGATTGCGGGCACGCGGCGTCGGCACCGTGTACTCATGGTAGTAGCCGCGCTTCGCCTTCGGCAGGATCCGCTCGCGGTTGCCGAATACGACGCCGTCTTTCTCGTACGGATAGGGGCCGCCCGCGCCGATCAGGCCCAGCGTGGTCACGGCCTCGCGCGGAAGACTGGCAGTCGGAATCGTATCGAGCCCGCTGGCGGCCACGTCGGCCGGAACGGCCTCCCGTGCGTAAGCGGCGGAAACCAGACTGCCCGTCGGCGTGCCGACGATACCCATCGCGAACATCGCGAAGACGGACGCGAGCGCGCCGTTGCGGAGCCACTTGCGTGCCATGAACCAGGGTTCCCGCTGTTAAATCAAGTAGTTGACGACCAACAAAGGCGTTAGCGTAGCGTTATTGGCCGCGCGAATCAATGTCCGTTTGGGAATCGAAAGCGTCGTGATACCCGGAATTGTGCATTTTTTACCGAAATCACACTACATTTATCTTACATAGGATAAAATAAAGGCGGCATCTCTCTTATGGCAAGACCTGCCTCCTTGCCTCGCTCGCTATCAGGAGTGGAGAGATGCTGCTGTTGCCTTGAGGGAAGCGCGTTTGCGCCCTGCCCGCGGCGTGCCCATTGCGGGCACGCCTCTTTTTGCTTTTGTTTACAATTTTCCCGACGCGCCACGCCGGTTCGACCGGCCTGGCGCGTTCGTTTGGGCTCAGCGCGAGGCGTTCACGTCGGCCACCAGCAGCGCCGCCATGTTGACGATGCGGCGAACGGTCGCCGATTCGGTCAGCACGTGCACCGGCTGCGCGGCGCCCAGCAGGATCGGCCCGATCGCGATGTTGTTGCCGGCGGCCGTCTTCAGCAGGTTGTACGCGATGTTGGCGGCGTCGATGTTCGGCAGGATCAGCAGGTTCGCTTCGCCTTCCAGCGTCGATTCCGGCAGGATTTCCTTGCGCAGCGCCGCGTCGAGCGCGACGTCGCCGTGCATCTCGCCGTCGACCTTCAGCTCCGGCGCGCGTTCCTGCAGGATCGCGAGCGTATCGCGCATCTTCTTCGCCGAAGGCGCATTGCTCGTGCCGAAATTCGAGTGCGACAGCAGCGCGACCTTCGGCTCGATGCCGAAACGGCGCACTTCTTCCGCCGCCATGATCGTGATCTCGGCCAGTTGCTCCGGGGTCGGATCGACGTTCACGTGCGTATCGACGAGGAAAATCTGGCGGCCCGGCAGCACGAGGCCGTTCATCGCCGCGTACACGCTGCAGCCCGGGCGCTTGCCGATCACCTGGTCGATGAAGTGCAGGTGACGGTGCGTGGTGCTGATCGTGCCGCAGATCATCCCGTCCGCTTCGCCCTTCTTCACCAGCATCGCGCCGATCAGCGTCGTGCGGCGGCGCATTTCGACGCGCGCGAGCTGCTCGCTGATGCCCTTGCGCGCCATCAGCTTGTAATACGTCTGCCAGAAATCGCGGTAGCGCTCGTCGTGCTCGGTGTTGACGACCGTGAAGTCGACGCCCGGATTCAGGCGCAGGCCGTAGCGCTGGATACGGTGCTCGATCACCGACGGGCGGCCGATCAGGATCGGCTTGGCCAGTTTCTCGTCGACGATGATCTGAACGGCACGCAACACGCGCTCTTCTTCGCCTTCCGCGAACACAACACGCTTCTTCTCTTCCTGCGCGGCGCGCGCGATCTGGAAGATCGGCTTCATCGTCGTGCCGCTGTGATACACGAACTGCTGCAGGTGGACGCGGTACGCCTCCATGTCCTCGATCGGGCGCGTCGCGACGCCACCGTCCATCGCCGCCTGTGCGACGGCCGGCGCGATCTTCACGATCAGGCGCGGATCGAACGGCTTCGGGATCAGGTATTCGGGCCCGAACGACAGATCCTGGATGCCGTATGCGGTCGCGACGATGTCGCTCTGCTCGTGCTGCGCGAGCTCGGCGATCGCGTTGACGGCCGCGATCTCCATTTCACGCGTGATCGTCGTCGCGCCAACGTCGAGCGCGCCGCGGAAGATGAACGGGAAGCACAGGACGTTGTTGACCTGGTTCGGGTAATCGGTGCGGCCGGTCGCGAGAATCGCGTCGGGGCGCACTTCGAGCGCCGCTTCCGGCAGGATTTCCGGCGTCGGGTTCGCGAGCGCGAGGATCAGCGGGCGCTCGGCCATGCCCTTCACCATCTCCGGCTTCAGCACGCCGGCAGCCGACAGGCCGAGGAAGATGTCCGCGCCGTCGATCACTTCGGCCAGCGTCCGGGCGTCGGTTTCGCGTGCGAAACGCTCCTTGTCCGGATCCATCAGCTCGGTGCGGCCCTTGTAGACCACGCCGGCCAGGTCGGTCACCGTGATGTTCTCGAGCGGCAGGCCGATGTCGACCAGCAGGTCGAGACACGCGAGCGCGGCCGCGCCCGCGCCGGAGGCGACGAGCTTGACCTTCTTGATGTCCTTGTTGACGACCTTCAGGCCGTTCGTGACGGCCGCGGCCACGACGATCGCGGTGCCGTGCTGGTCGTCGTGGAACACCGGGATCTTCATCCGCTTGCGGCACTCGCGCTCGACGATGAAGCAGTCGGGCGCCTTGATGTCTTCCAGGTTGATCCCGCCGAAGGTCGGCTCCAGCGCGGCGATCACATCGACGAGCTTGTGCGGGTCCGACTCGTTCAGCTCGATGTCGAACACGTCGATGCCCGCGAACTTCTTGAACAGTACGGCCTTGCCTTCCATCACCGGCTTCGACGCGAGCGGGCCGATGTTGCCGAGACCGAGCACCGCCGTGCCGTTCGTGACGACGCCGACCAGGTTGCTGCGCGCGGTGAAGCGCGCCGCGTTGAGCGGATTCTCGACGATCTCCTCGCACGCGTACGCCACACCGGGCGAATACGCGAGCGCGAGGTCGCGCTGGTTGATCATCTGCTTGGTCGGGGCGATCGCGATTTTCCCGGGGGTCGGGAATTCGTGATAGTCGAGCGCGGCTTCGCGGAGCTTGGCTTTGGAGGAGGCTTGAGTAGACATGTGTCTCGTGGCGGGCGGATTAGAATAACTGTTCGACGGCATTGTAGCGCCAATCATCTGCCGCCAGACCGGCGATTCGGGTGCAACAGCCGCGACAAAAATGGGCAGAACGGCGCAGGAACGCAGCCGCTTGCCTCGTACAATGCCGTTCCTTCAATCGTTTCGGATTACCCGCCGTGCCAGCCGCCCTTTCCGAGTTTTCGCTGATCGAACGCTTCTTCACGCGCCGCGCCGCGCAGGGCGCCCGCGCGTCGACGCTCGGCATCGGCGACGATTGCGCGCTGATCACGCCCCGATCCGGGAAATTGCTGGCCATTTCGACGGACATGCTGGTGGAGGGCCGCCACTTCTTCCCCGACGTCGCGCCCGACGCGCTCGGCCACAAGACGCTCGCGGTCAACCTGTCCGACCTCGCGGCGATGGGCGCCGAGCCGCGCGCATTCACGCTCGCGTGCGCGCTGCCGCGCGCCGACGCGGCGTGGCTCGAGGCCTTCAGCAACGGGCTGTTCGCGCTCGCCGAGCGCTACGGCTGCGAGCTGATCGGCGGCGACACGACCAGCGGCCCGCTGAACCTGTGCGTGACCGTATTCGGCGAAGTCGCGCCCGACGCGGCGCTGCGGCGCGACGCCGCGCGCGACGGCGACGACGTGTGGGTGTCCGGCACGCTCGGCGATGCACGCGCGGGCCTCGGCGTCGCGCGCGGCGAATGGGCGGCCGGCGCGGACGAAGCGGACGCGTTCCGGCGCGCGCTCGAGCGGCCCGAACCGCGCATCGCGCTCGGCCTGGCGCTTGCCGGCGTCGCGCACGCGGCGCTCGACCTTTCCGACGGTCTCGCCGGCGACCTGCAGCACATCCTGACGCGCTCGAACGTGCGCGCCGAGATCGACGCCGACGCGGTGCCGCGCTCGGCCGCGCTCGCGACGCTGTCGCCCGACGTGCAGCGCCGCTGCACGCTGGCGGGCGGCGACGACTACGAACTGTGCTTCACCGCGCCGGCCGCGGCCCGCGCGGCGGTCGAAGCGGCCGGCGCGACGGCCGGCGTGCCGGTCACGCGAATCGGTACAATACGCGCGTTGTCCGCGCCGTCGGCGCAACCCGCGATCACGTGGCACGACGCCGCCGGCGCGCCCCTCGCTCTCACGTTGCACGGCTTCGACCACTTCCATGCAGACTGACCCGACGCCCGCGCACGCCGCGGCCGAGACCGGCGCCGCACCCGATGCGCCGCAGCGCGCGACCGCGCGCCTCATGCTGTCGCACCCGGCGCACATCGTGTCGCTCGGCTTCGGCAGCGGGCTCGCGCCGATCATGCCCGGCACGTTCGGCTCGCTGTTCGGCTGGCTCAGTTTCGTCCTGCTCAACCGCTACCTGACGGTGCCCGAATGGTGGGCGCTGATCGCCGTCGGCTTCGTGGCGGGCACGTGGATCACCGGTTTCACCGCGAAGAAGATGGGCACGTCCGATCCGGGCGCCGTGGTCTGGGACGAGATCGTCGCGATCTGGCTCGTGATGCTGTTCGTCACGCCCGCGACCTTCATCGGCCAGCTGTGGGCGTTCGTCGCATTCCGCTTCTTCGACATGCTCAAGCCGCCGCCGATCCGCTATTTCGACCGCCGCCTGAAAGGCGGGCCCGGCATCATGGTCGACGACCTGGTCGCCGCGTTCATGACGCTGCTCGTGATCGCCCTGTGGCGCTCCGTCGTCGGCTGACCGATTTCCCGACTCCCGTTTCCCGACGCGCATGCCAACCGATTCCGTCGTCCATCAGCTTGCGATCCGCGCAGGCAACAAGCTGCGTGACGAGCACCTCACGCTCGCCACCGCCGAATCCTGCACCGGCGGCATGATCGCCGCGGCGATCACCGACATCTCCGGCAGCAGCCAGTGGTTCGAGCGCGGCTTCGTCACGTACTCGAACCAGGCCAAGATCGAGATGATCGGCGTGCCGCCCGACCTGATCGACAAGTACGGCGCCGTCAGCGAGCCCGTCGCGCGCGCGATGGCCGAAGGCGCGCTGCGCAACAGCCGCGCGCAGGTCGCGCTGTCCGTCACGGGCATCGCGGGCCCGGCCGGCGGCAGCGAGAAGAAGCCGGTCGGCACCGTGTCGTTCGGCTGGAGCAACCGGCTGCATACCGACGTCGAGACGCTCGTGTTCAAGGGCGACCGCGAGCAGATCCGCACGCAGGCAGCCGCGCATGCGCTGCGCGGGCTGCTGAAGCTGCTCGACGAACGCGAAGGCTGATCGGGCCGGGGCGCGTGACGCGCCCCGCTTGCCCGCTTACTGAATCGCGTCGGGCTTCACGACGATCCAGTTCTTGTCCGCCGTCACCGGCAGGCCGAGCGACTTCTGCTTCGCGGCCGATTCGTCCGACCACGCGCGGATCTGCGCCATCTGCTTGTCCTTCTTGTTGACCCACACGCGCACGCCGCCGCGCGCGACGTCGGTCGCATTCAGCAGCATGTAGCCGTCGGACGTCGGCGTGTCGCCGGCGACGAGCACCGGCTTCTTCCACTGGTCGATCCAGCCGACGATCGAGCCGAGCTTGCCTTCGTACCACGTCATCGGGTTCATCAGGAACGGCGTGATCACCAGGCTGCGGTTCGCCGCCTCGTCGTACTTGCCGGCCTTGATCTGCAGTCGCGACGTGGTCAGCGCGCCGGTCGCCTGGTTGCGCAGCAGCGTCGTCACACCGATCACGTTCTGCGGCTTCACGTTGTAGCCGTACTTCGGGTCGGACAGCACGAGCCGCGCGAGCTCCTCGTGCGCGGCCGTCATCACGTAGACCTCGATGCCGTTCTCGCGCAGCGCGTTGTACAGCTCCTGCATCCCGCGAAAGAAGCGCGGCGGGTTCACCGTGCCGTCGACCACCTTGTCGCCTTGCCAGTAGCGGATCGGGATCGGCTTGCCGTCGGCGAGCATCGCGTCGACGTGGCGCTTCAGGTCGGCGAGCGACTGCCCGGCGAACGCCTGCGCGATCCACGGGTAGCAGACGAGATCGTCGATCTCGCAGAGCCGGTAGTAATAACTCGTCAGCGATTCCTTGTAGTCGGCGGAATCCTTGAACGGGATCAGCTTCAGCGACGGGTCGAGCGTGTCGCGCGTCAGCACGCCGCGGTTCTCGAGGTACGGCATCAGCGACTCTTCGAGGTCGTAGCGGTAGGTCGTGTTGTCGGCGTCGAATACCGCGTAGTCGCCGCGGTGCGCATGTGCGGCGATCATCGCGTTCAGCGCCTTCGCGCTGTCGGCCGGCCAGTGCGACAGGTCCGCCGCATGGGCGAAGCTCATGCACAGCGATGCGGCAAGCGCGCTCAGAAAACGTCGGGAAAGCTTGGGCATGGCGTCACTCCCTTTCTTGACAGTTTCGTTACAGATCGATGACAAGCGGGAGCATCGCGCGATTGGCGCGCGGGCATGCAGTGCGGAAGCGACGGGAAGTTGCTCGTGTGCGTCAGTACGGCGGGGAAACGGAGGGGGTAAAGCGAAGAAAGCGGCACCGGCCCGCGAACGCGGGCCTGCCTGAACCGGCCGCCCGTGTGGGCAGCCGTCACCAACCGCGATCAGCGATGCGCGTTGATCGTATCGCGCGTCTTCTGCGCGGCGAGCGCCGCGGCTTCGGCGAAATCCTCGCCCTTGCTCGCGTACAGGATCGCGCGCGACGAGTTGACCATCATGCCGGTGCCGTCGGCCGTGCGGCCCGCGTTGACGGTCGCCTGCACGTCGCCGCCCTGCGCGCCGATGCCGGGGATCAGAAGCGGCATGTCGCCGACGATCCCGCGGACGATCTCGATTTCCTTCGGGAACGTCGCGCCGACCACGAGGCCGAGCTGGCCGTTCTTCGCGTTCCACTTGTTCGCCGCGAGGTCGGCCACGACCTGGTACAGCGGGCGGCCACCCGTTTCGAGGAACTGGAGATCGGAACCGCCCGGGTTCGACGTGCGGCACAGCACGATCACGCCCTTGCCATCGTGCTCGAAGTACGGCTCGACCGAGTCGTAGCCCATGTACGGGTTCACCGTGACGGCGTCCGCGCGATAGCGCTCGAACGCTTCGCGCGCGTACTGCTCGGCTGTGCTGCCGATGTCGCCGCGCTTCGCGTCGAGGATCACGGGCAGACCCGGATGCTGGAGGTGGATGTGCGCGATCAGGCGCTCGAGCTGGTCTTCCGCGCGATGCGCGGCGAAGTAGGCGATCTGCGGCTTGAACGCGCTCGCGTATTGGGCGGTCGCGTCGACGATCTGCCGGCAGAATTCGAAGATCGCGTCGGGCTGGCCGTCGAACTGCACGGGGAAACGCGACGGCTCGGGATCGAGGCCGACGCACAGCAGCGAATTCGTGCGCTGCCACGCGGCGCGCAGCGATTCAATGAAAGTAAGCGGGGAAGACATGGCGGGTACTCGCGGCAAACCGTTGGTAGACCGCGTATTTTACCCGCGTCGCCGGCGTCCCTCGCGTGTCGCGGCATTACTGCGCGCATCGGCACGCTCGACGGTGAACGCGAACCGCCGCGTCAGCCGCTCGCCGGGCGCGAGCAGCGTCATCCCGTGCGCGGTCGCGCCGCCCGGCAGGTTCACCGCATTGATCGGATGATCGACCGGCTCGAAGCAGAAGAAATCCTCGCCCGGCGGCGTGTAGAGCACGTACGCGTCGGCGTCGGCCGCGACCGTCAGCGACAGCCCGCGGCGCGGCCAGCTCACCGTCGCGTGGCCGCCCCAGCCGGTGAACGCGTGATTGACGAGCGCGGCCGGCAACGGATACGCGACGCCAAATTGCCAGGCCGGCGGCACGCTCACGTGCCGCACCGGCAGGAAATCGGCGCCCGACAGCCACAGCCCGCCAGCCGCCGCGGCCAGTTCGGTCACGGCGTCGCGCACGAGGAACGGATGCACGCCGAGCCCGAACGGCAGCCGTGCGCGCCCCGCGTTCTCGATCGTCAGCGCGATCGACAGCGTCGCGTCGTCGAGTTCGAACGACTGGATCGCGCGGAACGCATACGGCGCACCGCCGGTGCGATCGAGCGACAACTGCAGCGTCGTGTCGGTCGCATCGTCCACCTGCCACGGCTCGAGCCAGCCGTCGCCGTGGATCGGCAGCGGCTCGTCGCGGCGATTGCGCGGCACCGCGACCTTGCGTCCGTCGCACTCGAAACGCCCGTCGCCGATCCGGTTCGAGTAAGGCAGCAACGGATAACACGCGAGTTCGTTTGGGTCCGTCGCCGCCTCCGGGTGCTCGCAGCGGCGGAACACCGGCATCAGCGCGCCGTTGTCGCCGCGCCAGTCGAAGCGCGCGATGCCGCCGCCAAGGTGCGGCAGCACGTCGAGCCGCAGCGACGCGTTCGACAGTGTCACGGCGGCCGCATGCGCGGCGCCGACGCCCTGCGCGAACGCGGCCGTCTGCGGGCCGGGGCTGACCGGCTGCGCGGCGGCGGCCAGGCGCGCGCGGCGCGACTGGCTGGTGGACGACGATGCGCGCGAGGACGTGGCGGTCATGGTGAACTCCTTTCCTTCGTCGAAGAAACGATGCAGTTCGGTGCGAACGGTCAGGCCCAGCCGCCGTCGACGATCACGTCCTGCGCGGTGATCATCCGGCTGTCGTCGGCCGCGAGAAACAGCGCCATGCGCGCGAGGTCGGCCGGCAGCAACTCGGCGTCGATGCACTGGCCGGCCTTGATCGCCGCACGGCCCGCATCGTCGAGCCACAACTGGCGCTGCTTGTCGGTCATCACCCAGCCCGGCACCAGTGAATTCACGCGGATGCCGAACGGGCCGAGGTCGCGCGCGAGGCCGCGCGTCAGGCCCTGCACGGCCGCCTTCGCCATCACGTAGACGGGATAGCCGCCGTTTTTCAGCATCCAGCTGATCGAGCCGAGATTGATGATCGCGCCGCCGCCCTGCTGCTTCATGTCGTCGATCACCGCCTGCGCGGCGAAGAACTGGTGGCGCAGGTTCACCGCGATGCCCGCGTCGAACGAATCGGGCGTCACGTCGCCGATCGCATGGCGCGTGTCGTTCGCCGCGTTGTTCACGAGCACCGCGATCGCGCCGATACGCGCACGGATCGCGTCGATCGCATGGCGCAGCGCATCGATGTCGGTCAGGTCGCACTGGATGAACAGCGGCGCGTGACGTACGTGCGGCACGTGCGCGAGGCTGTCCGCCAGCGCGGCGCCGGCGGCCGCGTCGAGGTCGACGAACGCGACGCGTGCGCCCTGCGCGGCGAAGTGTTCGACGAACGCCGCGCCGATGCCGGTCGCGCCGCCCGTGATCAGCACCGCGCGATCCTCGAGGCTCGGGTAGCGTGCGTAGCGCGCGAGGCTCGCTGCCTGCGGGCCGGACGCGGAAGTGTCGATGGTCATGCGGTTCGTCTCCGTGGAAACAGGTCGGGTCAGTCGCGTACGCCGCGGTTCTTCAGCTGGTCGAGCAGCACGGCCGCGAGCAGGATCGCGCCGCGCACCAGGTACTGGTAGAACGCGTCGATGTTCAGCAGGTTCATCACGTTCTCGACGGTGCCCATGATCAGCACGCCGATCACGACGCCGGAGATCGTCGCGCGGCCGCCCATCAGCGACACGCCGCCGAGCACGCACGCGGAGATCACGTTCAGCTCGAAGCCCTGCGCGGCGTTCGGCTGGCCCGACGTGATGCGCGATGCGAGGATCACGCCCGCGAGCGCCGTCACCGCGCCCTGGATCAGGAAGATGTACACGCGCGTACGTTCGACGTTGATCCCCGCGAGTCGCGATGCCTCGGGATTGCCGCCGATCGCGAGCGTGTTGCGGCCGTACACGGTCTGGTTCAGCAGCACGCCGAACGCGATGAAGCACAGCAGCGTGACCCAGATCGGCAGCGACACGCCGAACATCGACAACCCGCCGAGCGCGATGAAGGTGTCCGACGACACGCCGACCGCCTGCCCTTTCGACACGATGAAGCCGAGCCCGCGCACGATTTCCATCGTCGCGAGCGTCGTGATCAGCGCGTTGATGCGCAGGTACGCGATCACCGCGCCGTTCACGAAGCCGATCGCGGCGCCGGCCGCGACCGCCGCGATGATCGCGACGAACGTGTTGTCGGTCGCGTTCAGCACCATCGCGCACAACACGCCGGAGAACGCGACGGTCGAGCCGATCGACAGGTCGAAGTCGCGCGACGCGAGACAGAACATCATCGTGCACGCGACCATGCCGATCTGCGAGATCGACAGCGCGAGGCCGAGCATGTTGTCGATCGAGAAGAAGTGATCGACGGTCAGCGACATCGTGATGAACATCACCGCGAAGATCGCGATCAGGCTGTATTCGGTCAGATGCTGCCACCACTTCTGGCGGTCGCCCTGCTGCGGAACCAGCGCGTCGGCCGTGGGCTTCACGGCGGCGCTGGCAAGGTTTTCGTTGACTTGCATGATGGTGTCTCCTGCTCCTGCATCGCGCGGCCCGCGCCGCGCGTGTTCGATTCGAATGTCGTGTATCGCGTCAGGCCGCCTCGACCGCGCTCGTCTGCGGCAGCGCAAGGCTCAGCACCGCGTGTTCGTCCGCCTGCTCGCGCGGCAGCTCGCCGGCGATCCGGCCTTCACGCATCACGACGATGCGGTCGGACACGCCGAGCACTTCCGGCAGCTCCGACGACACCATCACGATCGCGCAGCCGCGCTCCGCGAGCCGGTAGATCACGTCGTAGATCTCGTGCTTCGCACCGACGTCGATCCCGCGCGTCGGTTCGTCGAGGATCACGACCTTCAGGTCGGGCTCCGCCAGCCAGCGCGACAGGATCGCCTTCTGCTGGTTGCCGCCCGACAGGAAGCGGATCTTCTGGCGCCGGTTCGGCGTCTTGATCTTCAGCCGCTGGATGAAGCGGTCGGCCGTTTCGCTTTCGGCCTTGCGGTTGATGAACAACCCCGCGCGCAGCGAATGGCGGCGACAGCTGATGTTGATGTTCTCCGCGACCGACGCGATCGCGATGATCCCTTCTTCCTTGCGGTCCTCGGGGCACAGCACGATGCCGTGGCGGATCGCGTCGCCGGTGCGCTTCACGTCGATGCGCGCGCCGTCGAGCGTCAGCACGCCCGCGCGCCGGTGGTCCGCGCCGTACACGAGCCGCATCAGCTCGCTGCGGCCCGCGCCGACCAGCCCGAAGAAGCCGACGATCTCGCCCGCGCGCACCGAGAAGCTCGCCGGTTCGCGCAGGGCATGGCCGTCGACGCCTTCGGCGGAGAACCGCACGTCGCCCAGCGCGCGCGGCGCGTAATGGTAGATGTCCGAAATCTCGCGCCCGACCATCTCGGCGACGAGCCGTTCGCGCGGCACGTCGGCGAGCGATTCGTGCGACGCGATCTTGCGCCCGTCGCGGAAGATCGTGCACGCATTGCAGAGCCGGTAGATCTCGTCCATCCGGTGCGAGATGTAGATCAGCGCACGGCCCTGCGCGCGCAGGTCGTCGACGAGCTTGAACAGCACCTCGGTCTCGCGATGCGACAGCGAGCTCGTCGGTTCGTCGAGCGCGATCACGCGCGCATTGCGCATCAGCGCCTTGCAGATCTCGACCATCTGCCGCTGCGCGATCGACAGCCGCCCGAGCTTCGCGTCGGGATCGAGATCGACGCCCATCGCCGCGAGGCGCTCGCGCACGTAGCGCTTCGCCTCGCGCTTCCTCACCCAGCCGAACGCGTTCGGCAGGCGGCCGAGCAGCAGGTTCTCCGCGACCGTCAGGTCGGGCACGTACTGCAGCTCCTGGTGAATCACCGCGATGCCGGCCGCGATCGACGCGGCCGCATTCGCGAACTGCACGGACTGGCCGTCGACCAGCACGCTGCCCGCATCGGGCTGGTATTCACCGCCGAGAATCTTCAGCAGCGTCGACTTGCCCGCGCCGTTCTCGCCCATCAGGCCATGCACTTCGCCCGCATGCACGTCGAACGAAATGCCGTCGAGTGCGCGCACGCCGGGAAACACCTTGCCGATATTGTCAAAACGCAGTGCCGCTGACACGTCGTCTCTCCACTTCCGGAATCGATCGACCGCCGGCCGCCGCTTCGCCGCGGCAGCCGGCGGGCCGCTTACTTCGACGCGAGCCCCATCTCGTCGCGTACCTTCGACACGTTGTCGCGCGTCGCGAGCATGCCCGTCGTCAGCGTCAGCGCCGGCGGTGCCTTGCCCTGCGTGATCCACGTGTACATCAGGTCCGAGGTTTCCTCGCCGTGGCGCTTCGGGCTGATGATCACGGTGCCGTAGAAGCCCGTCGGCTGCGGCTTCTTGAACTCGTTCAGCGCCGAATCGGAACCGCCGATGCCGATGCCGATCATGTTGTCGGCCTTGAAGCCGCGCCCTTCGGCCGCGCGTACCGCGCCGAGCACGGCCTCGTCGTTCAGGCCGTACGCCACCCAGTGCTTGAACTGCGGGTTCTTCGTGAGCGCGATGTTGGCCGCGTTGAATGCGTTTTCCGTGTCGGTCTTCGCCTGCGGCGCCGCGATCACGTTCGCCTTCGGGAAGCCGGCGGCCACCAGCGCGTCGGTCGCGCCGCTCGTGCGGTCATGCGCGGTCGGCAGCTGCTCGTAGGTGATGTCGATCGCGCCGACGTCCTTCATGTCCCAGCCGCGCTTCTTGATCTCGGCCGCGATGCCGTCGCCGACTTGCTTGCCGATGTTGTACGCGGAGATCCCCATGTGCGGCACGGCCTCGATCGGCTTGCCCGCGCCGTCGACGAGGCGGTCGTCGACCGTCATCATCTTCAGGTTGTGCGACTTCGCCTTCGCGACGATGCCCGGCCCGAGCTTCACGTCGGGCGTGCAGATGATGAAGCCCTGCGCCTTCTGCGCCGACAGGTTGTCGATTGCGCTCATCACTTTCTCGCCGGACGGCGCGCCGATCTTCACGAGCGTGAAGCCCTTCTGCTTCGCGGCCATCTCGGCGAACTTCCACTCGTCCTGGAACCACGGCTCTTCCGGCTGCTTCACCAGGAAGCCGATCTTGACCGGGTCGGCCGCGTGCACGACCGGGCTCCCCATCACCACCGCGGCCGCGGCGGCCAGCGTTACGAACGTTCTGCGTTTCATCTCCAGTGTCTCCTTGTCTTCATCGAACAGGATGCAGCCGCTTGTTGGTTTCGACGCAGCGTGCGCGCGGCCGTCGCACGTGCGGTCTTTCGAATCGTTGCGTCAGTCGTGGTACAGCGCCGCACGCCCGCCGTCGACGGTGATGCATGCGGCATTGATGAACGGCGCCTCGTCGGACGCCAGGAACACGGCCGTCATCGCGACTTCCTCCGGCCGGCCGATGCGCTTCATCGGTTGCAGCGCGAGCGTCTCGGCGCGCGCGGCAGCCGGATCGGGCTGCGCGTCCCACCAGTCGCGCGTGAGCTGCGTCTCGATGTAGCCCGGTGCGATCGCGTTCACGCGCACGTTGCGCGCCGCGTATTCGATGCCGAGCGCGCGCGTGAGACCGAGCACGCCGTGCTTCGCGACCGGGTACGGAAAGCAGCCCGGGATGATCCTGAACGCGTGCGTCGACGCGATGTTCACGATGCTGCCGCGACCGCGTTCGACCATCCCCTCCAGCGCCGCGCGGCACCCGTGCCACACGCCGTCGAGATCGACCGCGAAGCAGCGGCGCCAGTCGTCGTCGGTCATCGTCAGCGGATCGGCGAACACGTTGATGCCTGCGTTGTTCACGAGCACGTCGAGCGGGCCGAACGCCGCTTCGGTCTGCGCGAGCGCATCGCGCACCGCATCCTGTCGCGCGACGTCGGCCTCCAGCGGCAACACGCGCGCGCCGTCGAATTCGCGCGCAATCGCGGCGGCCGTGTGCTGTGCCTGCGGGAAGTCGAGATCGACGAGCGCGACGGCCGCGCCCTCGCGAACGAATGCGCGGGCGATCGCGGCGCCGATGCCCCGGCCCGCGCCCGTCACCATCGCGACCTTGTCCGCGAGGCGGCGCATCATGCGGCTCCGCCGCGCGCGACGCGCAAGCCGGCCTGGAACGCGCGTGCGTTCGCCGCCGTCGTGTCGGCCGACTGGCCGGGCCGGAACAGCGCCGAGCCGAGCCCGAAGCCGTTCGCACCGGCGTCGAGGAACGGCGCCATGTTGTCGGGCGAAATTCCACCGACCGGGATCAGCGGCACCGCACGGTCGATCACCGCGCGCCATGCCTTCACGACCGGTACGCCGAGCTGTTCGGCCGGGAACATCTTCAGTACGTCGGCGCCGTTCGTGAGTGCCGCGAACGCTTCGGTCGGCGTAGCGACGCCCGGTGCGCTCGCCAGGCCGCGCTCGCGGGCGCGGCGGATCACGGCCGCGTCGCTGTGCGGCATCACGATCAGCGCGCCGCCCGCATCCTGCACGCGGTCAACGTACTCGGCACGCAGCACGGTGCCCGCGCCGACGATTGCGTCATCGGGCAGCGCGCGCCGCAGCGCCGCGATGCTGTCGAACGGATCCGGCGAGTTGAGCGGCACCTCGACGATCCGGAAGCCCGCTTCGTACAGCGCATGGCCGTGGTCGGCCGCTTCGGCGGGCGTGATCCCGCGCATGATCGCGATCAGCGGGCACGCGTCGAACGCGCGCATCAGTGCGGCATGGGGCGCGTACGGCGCGGGTAACGTAAGGTCGGACGACATCAGGGATTCCTCTGCAATCGTTTCATGGGTTGGCGCAGACGGGCTCGCCGTCCGCGCTCACGAGCCCGGCGCGCGACGCGATCCGCCACAGGCCACGCTCCGTTGCATGCGCGACGACCTGCGCGTGCGTGTGGCCGAATACCTGGAGCGCATCGACGTAGCGCGCACACAAAGCGGCGGCGCCGATCAGCAGCAACGGCTGGTCCGCGAGCGCGACGCCGCGCTCCGCGAGCATCGCATCGAGCGCGTTGAGCTCATGGCCGATCAGCAGGCCCGACAGGTAATCGCCCTGCGCATCGGGCGCAAGCCGGTCGGTCAGCCCGAGCGTGCGCGTGCTGAAAATCGTCGCGAGCAACCCCGTGCGCTGCGCACCGCGTGCAACCGACACGCCGCGCAAGAACGCAGCGCGGTCGGGTGAGGCGCCCACGCGCATCGTGCGGCCGAGGATCGTGTGGTCGCGCAACACCGCGAACAGCTCGCCCGTCATGAAGGTCTGGAAACGCTCGATCAGCCCGTCCTTCACCCACGCCCATTTCGCATGCGTACCCGGCAATCCGATCAGTACCCCTGAACGATCGGCGCCAAGCATCGGATCGCTCGCGAGTGCACCGAATATCTGCGTTTCTTCGCCGCGCATCACGTCGGGCAGTTCGCCCGTCGCAATCACGCCCGGCACGATCGAGACCGTCGCGCCACGCGACGTCGTCACCGTGATGAGGCCCGCGACGAGCGCGTCGGCACCGGCCGGCACCGCAACGTACGGCGCCTCGCGCCAGCCTTGCGCGCTGCCGACCATCCCGGCGGCGAGCACCGGCAGGCCCGGCGTGCGGTCGAGCCAGTCGCCGCACGCTTCCTCGAATACGGCGTCGAACGCACGCGGGCCGCCGCCCGGCACCTGCATCACGCCCGCCGCGCGGCTGCGCGTGTCGAGCAACGCACCGTGCGCGTCGTACAGGTAAGCGCGCAGCGACGTCGTGCCCCAGTCGAGCGCGATCAGCGACGGGGTGGCGGAGCTGGCATCCGGAACGGGCCGGGTCGAATTGCTCATCGTTTGATCCTGCGGGTACCCTGCGGCGGGCTCCAGCCCAGTTCCGCGGAAATGGCTCGCGCTTCGCGCTGCACGAGTGGAATCAGTTCGTCCATCCGGTCGTGCGGCATGTACGGAATGGTGCTTGCGACCGACACGGCCGCCACGACCGTGCCCGACGCATCGCGGATCGGTGCGGCCACGCAGCGGATCGACGCCTCGTTTTCCTCGAGGTCGAACGTATAGCCGCCGGCCGCGTAGTGGGCCATGCGCTGCAGGAACGCGCTCGTCTCGGGCCGGTTGTCGGGCTTGAAATTGACGCCGGCCAGCGCGCGCCGCGCGGCTTCGAACAGTGAGCGCCACAGGTCCGGATCGAGGTCGAGCATCATCGCCTTGCCGATGCCGGTCGACGCGAGCGGCATCCGGTGACCGACGCGCGAGCGCATCTCGAGGCCGCGCGTGCCGGGAATCTTGTCGATGTACAGCACGTCGTCGCCGTCGCGCACGCCGAGGTGGATCGTGTCGAGCGTCGCTTCCGCGAGCGCTTCGAGATGCGGCCGCGCCACCGCGGTGAGCGGCATCTGCTCGAGCGCGATCGTGCCGAGCTCGATCAGCTTCGGGCCGAGCAGGTAGCCGCCCTGCACCTGGCGCAGGTAGCGCGCCTGCACGAGGCTGCTGACGAGACGGTGCGTGGTGCTGCGCGTCGTCCCGAGCGCCGCGCCGATCGCACGCATGTCGCGCGCGCCGTTCGCGATCGCCTCGAGGATCGCGAGGCCGCGCAGCAGCGTCTGCGTGCCGGCCTGCTGCGCGGCGAGATCCAGCGGCGTGCTGGTCGCGCCGATGCTGTCGGTCAGCGATACATCGTCCGGCGTCGCGCGCCGGGCGTCGAGGGTAAGGGAATCGGGCATCTTGGTCATGGAACGGGCTTCTTCAACGGAATCGGTGAAGCCGCTCGCGCGGCGCCGGAACAGGGTTCCGTGCTGCGGCGTGGCGGCGGTCGATGCACCGAGTAAAGCGCCCGGCGAACTTCATGGAAGGTGTCTCCGTGTGCGACGGGCGCCGCGCGATGCGTGGGTCCGAAGCTGTCGATGTGCTTCGGATTGTAGGAGCGCACGCACTCGTCTCCAATATTTGAATGCGTTGTCCAGATAATGAGAATTTAGCGAATGCCGGCGGCAGGTGCGACGCAACAGCCGCACCATGAACACGGGGGCGGAACCCGCCGTGTCGCAGGTTCCGCCCCCGTTTGCCCACGATACGCCGCGCTTACTGCTGGCTGCTCGTGCTGCGTGCCTGCATGTAGCGCTGCACGTCCGCGAACGACACGCGCCCGTTGCCGCCCGCGTCGATCTGCCGGAAGTGGTTCGCGACATAGCCGAGGCCAGCCGCGCGCGCCTGCGATTCGGTGATCGCACCCGTGTTCTGCGTGTCGGCCGCGCTGAACTGGCTCGCGAGCTTGCGCACCACCTGCGCATGCAGCGCGGCGCCCGTCGTCTGCGTGCCGGCGGTCGCCTTTCGAGCGGCCGGCGGCACGTACGGATCGCCGAGCTGCGCCTGGCGCGCACGCGCCGGTGCGGCGGCGTCGCTCGCCTGCGCGAACGCGGATACGGATGCTGCGGCGCCGGCGCATGCGAGCGCCGCGGCAACGACGATGAAACGTTTCTTCATATCAGGCTCCAGTCTGGAATGAGGTCGTCGACGGCCGGCGAACGGCGCCACCGCGGGCGCCCGTCGCCGGCCCGGCGCAGCATCAGTGCGCGGCCGCGTTGTAGAAGGTCACGAGGTCGGCTTTCTCCTGCGGACGCGACGTATCGTCGAGATAGACCATGTGTCCGCCCTGATAGTCCTTGATCGTCAGGTTCGGTTGGGTTCCGAGCCGCGCGAGGTCCAGCTCGGTCTGGTAGAACGGCGTCGCGATGTCGTGATACCCGTTCAGCGACAGCACCTTCAGTTGCGGGTTCAACGTCAGCGCCGCTGCCAGGTCGGGGATCGTGTCGGGCATCGCGAGCCCGTCGTGCGTCCAGTCCCACGTGTTGATCGCATTGCTGCTCACCGAATAGGCCGACTGCGCGGTGTACTTCAGCTCGTTCGGCAAATAGCTGCCGATCGTGTCGGTGAACGGCTTCGTGATGAACGAACTCGACGGATCGCCGTCCGCCGCGAGCGGGCTCGACACGGGCACGTTCACGCGCGCGTCGTAGCGGCCGATCAGCGTGCCCGGGACCAGCGACAGCTGGAAGCTGTTGTCGAAGAAGGTCGGGATCACGTTGAAGTTCGCATTCCACAGCGACTGCTTCACGCCGGTCGCATTCACCATCGTCGTGACGAGGTTCGGCGGCGGCGGCGTATGGCTCGCGAGGTACGCGTTCACGGCGGGCGCGTAGCTGCCGGCCGTCAGCAGGCGCATCTGGTCCGCGTACTGCGGCAGGCTCGACGGGTTCGGATTGTCGAGCTGGTAGTACGCGCCGACGGTCCCGTACGACGGCACGAAGCCCGCGCAGCTCACCGGGCTCGATCCGTTGTTCGAGTTGCCGATGTAGTCGCTCGCCATGTCGCAGTTCGTGTTGTAGTTCAGGATCGACGACTGCAGCACAACGCCGTCGAGCTTCACGCCGGCCGTCTCCAGCAGGTTCGCGAGCACGTCGGTGCGCGGCGTGCCGTACGATTCGCCGAACAGGTATTTCGGCGAAGCACTGCGCTGGTTCACGGCGAGGTAGCGCGTGACGAAATCGCGGAACGCGCCGCCGTCCTGGTCGACGCCCCAGAATGTCTGGTTCGTGTTCGGTGCGATCGCTTCGGAGAAGCCGGTGCCGATCGCATCGACGAACACGAGGTCGGTCGTGTCGAGCAGGCTTTCCTGGTTGTCGACGAACGGGAACGTCGACGTGTTCGCGTTCGGGTCGCCCGTCTGGATCCGACGCGGGCCGAACGAGCCGAGGTGCAGCCACACGGATGCCGAGCCCGGGCCGCCGTTGTACAGGAACGTGACGGGCCGCTTCGCCGCCGGCTGGTTGTCGGCCGTGTAGGCGACATAGAAGAACGACGCTTCGGGCGCGCCGGTCTGCGGATTGCGCGCGACGAGGTGGCCGGCCGTGGCCGTGTACCGGATCGTCTTGCCGTTCAGTGTGATCTGGTGATGCGTGACAGCCGCTTTTTCGACCGCGGCGGAGGCGTCGAGCGACGCGTTCGCGCTCGACGAATAACTATTGGGATCGTTGTACGCCCTGTCCACCTGACTGGCGGGATCGGCTGAATTGTCGGCGCTCGCAGCAGCGGACGATGTCACGTCGTCGTTGCAGGCCGTCAGAATCAGCGAAGAAAACACCACCCCCAACAACAGCTTCGCTTTGCTCGCTGGCATCGTTGCTTTCCTTCTCTCGGATGTTTTTTGTGTCGAGCAGCCGGATAAGCCGCCCCCCGCCTCGATTGCGGCCGATAAGCCGAGGCGCTGGCCAATATACGCGAGCCCGTCAGCTTTGAAAAATTTTGAAATATTTGGCTGGCGGAGGGTGCGGCGCACACCTTTCAGGAATGCTTCGAATCGTGAAACGTTGCATTTCACGTTGCTTTCAGCGACTTTCGCGTTTACCCGTGGCGACTAAAAAAAGGCGGATTTCGTGCCATATCGGCAAACAAAACCACACGGTCGCGGGCATTGCTCAGTAACGCGAAATAGACGAATTCGTCTAAAGGATGTGGCCCGAAATGCGTGCGACACGAACGCGCTGCAGCGCACCAATGGCGCACGGGCGACGGAACGGACAATGCGACGGCGCGCTCGCGCCGTTCACTCCGATTGCGGCAACTCGGCCGCGCCCATGCGGCGCGCGATGACCGCCGCGCGCTGCGCCTGGTAGGCCGAGCCGCGATGCGCGTCGAACCAGCGCGGCTTCGGCAGCATCACCGCGAGACGCGCCGACTGCCACGCGCCGAGCCGGCTCGCGGGGACCTTGTAGTAATAGCGTGCGGCCGCCTCGGCGCCGTACACGCCGCGGCCCCACTCGATCGAATTCAGGTAGATCTCGAAGATGCGCTCCTTGTCGAGCACCGCTTCGAGCATCCACGTGATGATGAGCTCCTGGCCCTTGCGGATGTAGCTCTTCTCGCGCGACAGGAACAGGTTGCGCGCGAGCTGCTGCGTGATCGTCGAACCGCCCGCGACGATCTTGCCGCGCGCCTTGTTCTTCTCCCACGCCTGCAGGATCGCGTCGACGTCGTAGCCGTTGTTGGTCGCGAAGGTCGAGTCTTCGGAGGCGATCAGCGCGCGCTTCAGGTTGCGCGAGATCTGGTCGTACGGCACCCACTGATGCTGGATCTGCGCGGGCGGCGTGGCGCGCGACAGCCACCACGCGTCGGTGCGCATGAACGCGGTCGAGCCCGGGTTCACGAACGACCACAACGCGATCTGCGCGAGATAGAACAGCTGCGTCGCGAGCCACGCGCCCGCGAACACCGATCCCGCATAGACGATCCAGCGAGCGAGGCTCACCGGTCGCGTGCGCTGCGTGTCGCTCACCGCCACCACGTGCCGCGCTCCGGTCAGCTCGCCGCGAGCGCCTGGCGCAGCGCGGCCAGCACAGGCGCGCCGTCCGGCCGCACGCCGCGCCAGATGAAGAACGACTCGGCCGCCTGTTCGACGAGCATCCCGAGCCCGTCGGCCGTGCGCGCGCCGAGCGACGCCGCATGCTGCATGAACACGGTGGGCTGCGCGCCGTACATCATGTCGTACGCGAGCGTGCCCGCGCCGAACGCGGCCGCGTCGCATTCCGGCAGGGCGGCATCGAGGCTGCCGGCCGTCGCGTTGATCACCACGTCGTACGGCTCCGCGCGCACCACGTCGGGACCGCCGCCCGCGAGCGTGCAGCCCGCATCGTGCGCGGCCTGCATGAACTGGCCGACGAGCGCCTCGGCCTTGCTCGCCGTGCGGTTCACGATCGTGATCGACAGCGGTGCACGGTCGAGCAGCGGCAGCACGACGCCGCGCGCCGCCCCGCCCGCGCCGAGCAGCAGGATGCGTGCGCCCGCGAGCGACACGCCGAGATTCGCTTCGATGTCGCGCACGAGGCCGACGCCGTCGGTGTTGTCGCCGTGGATACGGCCGTCGGCATCGATGCGCAGCGTATTCACCGCGCCTGCCGCCGCCGCACGCGGCGACAGCGAATCGGCCAGCGCATGCGCTTCGAGCTTGAACGGTACCGTCACGTTCGCGCCGCGGCCGCCTTCGGCGACGAAGGCGCGCACGGCGGCTTCAAAGCCGTCGACCGGCGCGAGCCGGTGCGCGTAGTCGATCGCCTCGCCCGTCTGCGCGGCGAACTGCGCGTGGATGAACGGCGACTTGCTGTGCGCCACCGGGTTGCCGAACACGACATAGCGGTCGGCGCCGCTCGTCGACGCAATCGCGTTCATGATGCGCGCCCCTCTTCGCTCTCGTTGCCGCCCGCGGCTTCGCCGCCGGCACCTGCGTCCGCGCTGCCGGCTTCGGCCAGTGCTTCCGCCTCGGTTTCCGCCGACGCGTCTTCCGCGTCGACCAGCGTGTCGTCGGCGCCTTCGGCGTCATCCTCTTCCTCGGCCGCGTCGCCGCTCGTCACGGCCGGCGCGTCGAGCACGTTCAGCAGCCGCACCGACGCTTCGATCGTCAGCTCGTCGAGCGACATCACGTCAAGCAGCACGCGCGTGCCGCGCGCGTGCACGCCGAGGCCCGGCACATGCAGCAGCAGCGGAATTTCCTCGAGGCGCACGAGATCGCCCTTCACGACGCTCGCGACGACGTGCTTCTTCTGCTCCTGCGCGAGCCAGCGCAGGCACCAGAAGTACTCCATCCGGCGCTGGTAGTCGGCGTAGGCCGTGTAGGTGTCGTCGAAGCCCTGAACGACCGCGTACAGGTCGGCGTCCTTCGGCTTGAACGGCGCGGCGAGCTTCGCGGTGACGCCATGCTGCACGCACGCGAGCAGCTGCCACTGGTTCACGAGGTCGACGTAACGGCGCAGCGGCGACGTGCTCCACGCGTACTGCGGCACGCCGAGGCCTTCGTGCGGCGCGGCCGTCGTCTGCATCCGCGTGCGCTTCGGGCCCGGTGCGCCGAAGCCGCGCTGCGAGCGGTAGATGCCCGGCACCGTGTGGTCGTGCAGGAACGCGCCCCAGGTCGAGTTCGCGAGGATCGCAAGCTCCGACACGATCAGGTCGAGCGGCGACCCGCGGCGGCGCGGCGTGATGGACACCTGCTCGCCTTCGACGTAGAAGTTGTAATCGGTGTTGCGCTGCACCTCACGCTTCAGGCCGTAGCCTGCGCGCGCAACCTGGCGCTTCTCGAACAGCGCCTGTGCGAGCGGCCACAGCACGGCGATGTCGTCCTTGTGCGGATACTCGCCGGTGCCTGCCGCGAGCGTCTCTTCGTTGACGAGCTCGTCGAGCGTGTTGTGGCGCAGGTTGTTCTTCACGAACACCAGCTCGGCGCGCGTCTCGTTCGCGACGATGTCCTGCGTTTCGCGGTTGACGATGATGTACAGCGACAGCGCCGGACGGTAATCGCCTTCCTTCAGCGTGAACACGTCGACGACGTCGTCCGGCAGCATCGTGATCTTGTCGCCCGGCATGTAGACGGTCGACAGGCGCGTGCGCGCGATCGCATCGACCGCGTCGCCGCGCACGATGCCGAGCGCCGGCGCCGCGATGTGCACGCCGATCCGCACCCGGCCGTCCGACAGATGCTCGACCGAGAACGCATCGTCGATTTCCGTCGTCGTGACGTCGTCGATCGAGAACGCCTCGACGTTCGCGCGCGGCAGGTCGTCCGGCAGCGCGCCGACCGTGACGGGCGGAAAGCCCGTGCCGTGCGGGAAGAATTCCGCGAGGAAGCGCGCCTCGTGCAGCGCACGCGGCGACGCGATGCCGCCGCAGTCGAGCATCAGACGCGCCGGCGACACGCCACGCGCGCCGGCCGCCGCTTCCATCGCCTTGTATTCGATCGCGTTCTTGTCCGGCCGCGTCAGCAGCCCGAGCACCTTGCCCGCGAACGCTTCCGGCAGCTTGCCGGCCTTCAGCTCCTCTTCATACTGCGCTTGCACCAGCGCCTGCTGGCGCTTGCGCTCGAGCGACGCGAGCGCCATCTTGAGTTGCTCTTCCGGCGCGCGCTGGTACTGGCCGCGACCCTTGCGGCGGAAGTAGACGGGCGAGCCATGCAGCCGCAGCACGAGCGCCGCGCGCTCGACCGGGCCATAGGTCGTGCCGAAGTACTCGGCGGCCAGCGCCGTATAGGCAAACTCGTCGGCCGGCGCGCATTCCCACAGAAAATCCAGGTCGATCTGCTGCGCGGCCGTGTCGGCCTCCTGCATCAGCTCGCCCGCGGCCGGCTTCTCGAATTCGATCAGCACGTCTTTCGCGCGTACCTTTGCCCGCCGCCCGCCGGGCAACTCGACCTGAAATGCATCGCCCTGGCGCGACAGCACGCTGCCCGCCTTGAAACTGCCCGATTCCTCGAAGAAAACGTTCACTCAGTACTCTCGTTCAGACTGCCCGGCGCCACATTGGCGGCGCCGCATGATGATGGGGATTCGATCGGCACATGGCCGGTTCAAGACGTCTTTTCGTCGCAAAAGGCGAGAACGTCGTCGACATAGTCGGCAAATTCGCTGATCCCGTGATCGCTGCCGTCGATCACGCGGGTTTTCGCGCCCGGGTAATGGGCCAGCATCTCGCGGTAATCGAGCACTTCGTCACCGGTCGCCGCGAACAGATAGTAGCGTTCGGCGCGCGTGATCGCCGGCACGCGCAGCGCGTCGAGCTCATGCAGGTGACGGCGTTCGACGACGATCGTGCCGCCGCCGTGATACAGCGGCTGTTCGCCCAGATGCTGCTCGAGATCGCGTTGCGGCACGATGGCCGGATTCAGCAGCACGGCCTTCCAGCCGTGCTTTTCGGCCAGCCACGTCGCGTAATAGCCGCCGAGCGAGCTGCCGACGACGGTGACATCGCGTGCACCGGCCACCTCGGCTTCCGCGACCGCGATCGCCTCGAGCGGCGACACCGACAGCGACGGGCACCGCCACTCGTCGGTGCGGCCGAGTTCGGCCATGCGCGCGGCGAGCTGCCGCGACTTCTGCGATTCCGGCGACGACCGGAAACCGTGCAGATACAGGATCACGTGCGGCTCCCGAGCGCATCGAGCAGCTTCTGGTGCACGCCGCCGAAGCCGCCGTTGCTCATCACGAGCACGTGGTCGCCCGGGCGCGCGGCCTCCACCACCGCCTTCACCAGCAGGTGAAGATCGTCGAACGCGCGCGCGTGATCGCCGAGCGGCGCCAGCGCTTCGGCGAGATTCCAGCCGAGCGCATCGCGCCCCGTCGGGGCGCCGTAGCCGAACACGAGATCGGCATCGGCGAGGCTGGCCGGCAACTGCGACTTCATCACGCCGAGCTTCATCGTGTTCGAGCGCGGCTCGAGCACGGCGAGGATGCGGGCATTCTGGCGGCCGATGCGCGCACGAAGGCCGGCGATCGTGGTTTCGATCGCAGTCGGATGGTGCGCGAAATCGTCGTAGACGGTCACGCCGTCGACGCTGCCGCGCACTTCCATGCGGCGCTTCACGTTGCGGAACGACGCGAGCGATTCGGCAGCCTGCGCGGGCGGCACGCCGACGTGGCGCGCAGCGGCAATCGCCGCGAGCGCATTCATCCGGTTGTGATCGCCCTGCACCTGCCATGCGACTTCGCCGACGCGCTCGGCCTTCGAGTACACCGCGAAGCGCTCGTCGACCGGCACGCCGTCCTCGGCCGGCAGCGCCTGCCAGCCGCCGTCGACGCCGAACCGCTCGACCTCGCTCCAGCAGCCGCGCGCCAGCACGCGCTCGAGCGCGTCCGAGCGGCCGTTCGTGACGATCCGGCCGACGCCGGGCACGGTACGCACGAGATGGTGGAATTGCGTCTCGATCGCGGCGAGATCGGGGAAGATGTCGGCGTGATCGAATTCAAGGTTGTTCAGCACCGCCGTGCGCGGCCGGTAGTGGACGAACTTCGAGCGCTTGTCGAAGAACGCGGTGTCGTACTCGTCGGCCTCGATCACGAAGAAGCTCGAATCGGTGAGCCGCGCCGACACGCCGAAGTTCAGCGGCACGCCGCCGATCAGGAAGCCCGGATTCAGGCCCGCGTCTTCCAGCAGCCACGCGAGCATCGACGACGTGGTCGTCTTGCCGTGCGTGCCCGCGACCGCGAGCACCCATTTGCCGGCCAGCACGTGCTCGCCGAGCCACTGCGGGCCCGACACGTACGGCAGGCCGCGATCGAGGATCGCCTCCATCAGCGGATTGCCGCGCGTGACGACGTTGCCGATCACGAACAAGTCCGGTTTCAGGTCGATCTGTTCGGCACCGTAGCCCTCGATCAGCGTGATGCCCTGCGCCTCGAGCTGCGTGCTCATCGGCGGATAGACGCCCGCGTCGCAACCCGTCACCGTGTGGCCCGCCTCGCGCGCGAGTACGGCGAGACCGCCCATGAAGGTGCCGCAGATGCCAAGAATGTGGATGTGCATAGAGATGAATGCTTTCGCGCCGCCGGGCGCCGTCGATTCGGAAAGGATGTGTGTGCGGTGCGCCGGACGAGCCGCGCGACCGGCGCCTGGCCAACGACTTTTGCCGCGACATAAAGATGGCTATTGTAACTGACGGCCTGCGCTGCCCGGCGGCCCGAACGATGCAAGCGAACGCCGGCCGCGTGCCGGGCGGCAGCCCGCCGCACCCGCGCTCGGGCGCTTCGGCGATCGAGTATGATTGCCGGATCATGTCTCGCAAATCCCTTCTCGACCCGTGGCGTGTCCGCGAGGAAATCGCCCAATCCGCCGCCCGCCTGATCGCGGAGGACGGCCTCGACTACGCCGGCGCGAAACGCAAGGCCGCGCGCCAGTTGCTGGGCGATTCGCGCGTTGCCGGCGAATGGCTGCCGGATAACGACCAGATCGAGGAAGAACTGCGCGAGTACCTCGCGCTGTTCCAGAGCGACACGCAGCCGGACGAACTGCGCCGCCTGCGCGAGATCGCGCTCGACTGGATGCGCCGGCTCGCCGAGTTCCATCCTTATGTGACGGGCGCCGTGCTGAACGGCACCGCGAACGCCCATTCGGATATCCATTTGCAGGCATTCACCGACAACCCGAAGGACGTCGCCATCTACCTGCTGAACCAGAACGTCCAGTACGACGTATCCGAGACGCGGCACTTCGCGGGCCGCGCCGACGTCGAGACGCTCAGCTTCCTGTGGCGCCCGCGGCGCGACGTGGATGCGATCGGCATCCACCTCGCGCTCTATGCGAGCGACGACCTGCGCGGCGCGGTCAAGGCCGACGCGCGCGGCCGCGTCGCCCGCGCGGATGCCGCCGCGCTGCGCGCGCTCGTCGAAGCAGGCAAGACCCCTTCCGAACCGGAATGATTCAACGATGATGATGAAACGCATGTTGGCGCTCGCGGTCGTCGCGGCCGCCGCCGTTGCCGGCGGGCTCACCGCCGGCCATTGGTTCCGCGGCAGCGCCGACGACGGTGTCGCCGTCGCCGCGCCCGCCGCGCAGGGCAATCCGGTCGAGCAGTTGTGGGCGTCGTCGCTGACGGGCACCGACGGCAAGCCGGCCACGCTGGCCACCTTCAAGGGCCAGAAGGTCGTCGTCAATTTCTGGGCGTCGTGGTGCGGCCCATGCGTCGAGGAGATGCCCGAGCTCGTCGCGCTGTCACACCAGTACAAGCAGAAAGGCATCCGTTTCATCGGGATCGGCGTCGATTCCGAGCAGAACGTGAAGAACTTCCTGCAAAAGGTGAAGGTCGACTATCCGGTCTTCGTCAGCGGTTATGCAGGTGCCGATCTGGCCCGTAATTTTGGAAATACTGCCGGCGCGCTGCCGTTTACGGTCGTGATCGACGAAACCGGCAAGATTCGCGAGACAAAATTGGGACAAATCCAACCAGCCGAGCTGAAAAAGACGCTCGACGCGCTGTAACCGGCCCGAACGGCGACCCGCAAGTTGGCGGCGATTTGCCCGTCGATCGCCGCAATTTCGCGTGAATTCGCCGATACTTTGCATCCATGCCGGTAATTCTTGCAGGTCCGGCGCGCCCGGCCGTTCGGCAAAACTAGACAAATTTCTCTAAATAGCGCTAAAGTTCGCGCAATTCCGCAGAAATAGAAGCGACCATGACACGATTGCTGGTGCTGCACGGCCCCAACCTGAACCTTCTCGGCACCCGGGAACCGGAGGTGTACGGCCGCGTCACGCTCGCACAGATCGATCAGGCGCTTGCCGCGCGCGCCGGGGAAGCCGGTGCCGAGCTGTCGTCGTTCCAGAGCAACCATGAAGGTGCGCTGGTCGACCGCATCCAGGCCGCGCGGGAGGAACAGACCGATTTCATCCTGATCAATCCGGCCGCGTATACGCACACGAGCGTCGCGATCCGGGACGCGATCGCCGGCGTTGGCATCCCGTTCGTCGAGGTTCACTTGTCGAACGTCCATCGCCGCGAAGCGTTCAGGCACCACTCCTACTTTTCCGACCAGGCCGAAGGCGTCATCTGCGGGCTTGGCTGGAAAGGTTATCTGTACGCGCTCGAGTACGCGCTGGACAAGCTGCAAGGCACGTCGCGCGGCTGATTTCGCGATCTAGATTCAGCGCCGGCCCCTAACCGGCGCTTTCACGTATTGAAAGGGGAATTCCCGATGGATCTTCGTAAGCTGAAAACTCTGATCGACCTCGTTTCCGAATCCGGCATCTCCGAGCTGGAAGTGACGGAAGGCGAAGGCAAGGTGCGCATCGTCAAGAACGCGCCGCCGATCTACGTGCAGCCGACGGCTGGGTATGCCCCGCAAGTCAGCGCGCCCGCTCCGTCGGTCGCGCTGCCGACCGAAGGCGCTGCCGCGCCGGCCGCGGGCGGCGCTGCCGCACCGGCCGTCCCGCAGGGCCACATCGTGACGTCGCCGATGGTCGGCACGTTCTATCGCGCACCGTCGCCGGGCGCGGACCCGTTCGTCCAGGTCGGCGACACGGTCAAGGAAGGCCAGACGATCTGCATCATCGAAGCGATGAAGCTGCTCAACGAGATCGAGTCGGACAAGGCCGGCGTGATCAAGGAAATCCTCGTCGAGAACGGCCAGGCCGTCGAATACGGCCAGCCGCTTTTCGTGATCGGCTAAGCCCGCCGCGCGGCCCTGTCGGCCGCGCGCCGCCGATGCTCGCCAGGCGCCGTTCGCGCGCCCCTCGAAGAGACGAATACTCGCTATGTTTGAAAAAATCCTCATTGCCAACCGCGGTGAAATCGCGCTGCGCATTCAGCGCGCGTGCCGCGAGCTCGGCGTCAAGACGGTGGTCGTCTACTCGGAAGCCGACAAGGAAGCCAAGTACGTGCGCCTCGCGGACGAAGCCGTCTGTATCGGCCCGGCCCCGTCGAACCTGAGCTACCTGAACATGCCGGCGCTGATCAGCGCCGCGGAAGTCACCGACGCCGAAGCGATCCACCCCGGCTACGGCTTCCTGTCGGAGAACGCCGATTTCGCGGAACGCGTCGAGCAGTCGGGCTTCACGTTCATCGGCCCGCGCCCGGAAACGATCCGCATGATGGGCGACAAGGTCACCGCGAAGCAGACGATGATCAAGACCGGCGTGCCGTGCGTGCCGGGCTCGGAAGGCGCGTTGCCGGACGATCCGAAGGAGATCGTCAAGATTGCGCGCGCGATCGGCTATCCGGTCATCATCAAGGCGGCAGGCGGCGGTGGCGGGCGCGGGATGCGCGTCGTACACACCGAGGCCGCGCTCGTCAACGCGGTCAACATGACCCGCGAGGAAGCCGGCCGTGCGTTCGGCAACCCGCAGGTGTACATGGAGAAGTTCCTCGAGAACCCGCGCCACATCGAGATCCAGGTGCTGTCGGACGCGTACAAGAACGCGATCTGGCTGGGTGAGCGCGACTGCTCGATGCAGCGCCGCCACCAGAAGGTGATCGAGGAAGCGCCGGCGCCCGGTATTCCGCGCCGCCTGATCGACCGCATCGGCGACCGCTGCGCGGACGCGTGCAAGAAGATGGGCTACCTCGGGGCCGGCACGTTCGAATTCCTGTACGAAAACGGTGAGTTCTACTTCATCGAGATGAACACGCGCGTGCAGGTCGAGCACCCGGTATCGGAGCTGATCACGGGCGTCGACATCGTGCAGGAACAGATCCGCATCGCGGCCGGCGAGAAGCTCACGCTGCGCCAGCGCGACGTCCAGTTCCGCGGACATGCGATCGAATGCCGGATCAACGCCGAAGATCCGTTCAAGTTCACGCCGTCGCCGGGCCGGATCACGTCGTGGCATACGCCGGGCGGCCCCGGCGTACGCGTCGACTCGCACGCCTACAATGGCTATTTCGTGCCGCCGAACTATGATTCGATGATCGGCAAGCTGATCACCTACGGCGCGACGCGCGAACAGGCGATCCGCCGGATGCGCATCGCGCTGTCGGAAATGGTCGTCGAAGGCATCCAGACCAACATCCCGCTGCACCGCGAGCTGATGATCGACTCGAAGTTCGTCGAAGGCGGCACCAGCATCCACTACCTCGAAAACCGGCTCGCGCAGAAGCAGCAGGTCGCACCGGAAGAAGCGTAAGCATGAGCTATCGCGAACTCGTCGTCGAACTGGCCCGTGAGCATGCGGAGGCGCTGTCCGACGCGCTGCTCGACCTCGGCGCGCTGTCGGTGTCCGTCGAGGACGCCGACGCCGACACGCCCGACGAACAGCCGCTCTTCGGCGAGCCGGGCCTCGTGCCCGACCGCACCGCGTGGCAGCACTCGCGCGTGGTCGCGCTGCTGTCGGCCGACCATGAGCCGGCCGTGCTGCTCGCCGCGGCTGCAAACGAAATCGGCATCGCCGAAACGCCGAAGTTCGTCGTCCGCGAAGTCGAGGAACAGGACTGGGTGCGGCTCACGCAATCGCAGTTCGAGCCGATCCCGATCGGCGAGCGAATCTGGGTCGTGCCGTCGTGGCACGATGCGCCCGATCCCGATGCGCTCGTCCTCGAACTCGATCCGGGCCTCGCATTCGGCACCGGCAGCCACCCCACTACCCGCCTGTGCATGGAGTGGCTCGAACAGTCGGTGAAACCCGGCCAGTCGGTGCTCGACTACGGCTGCGGCTCGGGCATTCTCGCGATCCTCGCGAAGAAATGCGGGGCGAACCCCGTGATCGGCATCGACATCGATCCGCAAGCCGTCGAATCGGCGCGCCAGAACAGCGAGCGCAACCGTGCGGAAGTCACGTACGGGCTGCCCGACGCATGCCCGGACGGAGAATTCGACATCGTGGTTGCGAACATCCTGTCGAACCCGCTGAAGCTGATGGCGTCGATGCTCGCATCGAAGGTCAAACCGGGCGGGCGCATCGCGCTGTCGGGCGTGCTCGCGCGCCAGGCGGACGAAGTCGCGGCCGTCTACGCGCGCTACGTCGACATCTCGGTCTGGCGTGAACACGAAGGTTGGGTATGCCTCGCCGGAACCCGGCGCGAAAGCCATTAGAATAGCGCTGTCCTTCACTCTGGCCAGCAGGCCGCCCGGCTCGACATGCTTCTTGCGACGCGCTGCCCTCATTGCGAAACCGTCTTCCGGCTGCAGCAGGAACAGCTCTCGCTGCATGAAGGGTTCGTGCGCTGCGGCCATTGCCACGAAGTCTTCAACGCGTCCGAATCGCTCGTCCCCGAGCACGCGCAGCAGCCCGAACCGGCACTGACCGAAACGGCTGCGGCGCCGGACGACGACGCACACCATCCGGCCCCGCCCGCTCGGCTGTTCAACGTCGACGCACCGGCCGGGTCGCCGTCCGACTCCGACTACAAGCCGGAAGGCTGGGACATGTGGGCGCCGTGGCTCGACGCAGGCGTCGATCCGTCGCTGCAGCACAGCGTCGAGACCGTACGCACCGAGCCTTTGGTGCCGCTCGCACTCCCGTCCACGGAAGCCGGCGTCGTTCACCTGTCGGGTACGCCCGCGCCGTTCCCGTCCCCGACCGAACTCGACGCATCTTCGACTGACGTCGCGCCAACGACCGAACCGCATTCGCAGCAGACGGAACCCGACATCGCGGCCTCGCGCGCGCCGGTCGAGCGCGATCCGCGCGAGCCCCGCTTCGTCGCCCATGTTCCGTCGGAACCGGAAGCAACCCCCGATGCCGCCGAACCCGTCGGCCACGCGCACTTCACCGTGCCGGACGACGACCGCGCGCCGCGCGAGCCGCGTTTTGCGTTCACACCGGCACCGGCCGTCACCGAACCTGAATCCGAAACCGGATCCGAGCCCGGTGCGTTCACCGCGCATGACAAGACCGCGCCCGCAGCCGGCGAGCCGGCCGCACCGTTCCCGGCCGCACTGACCGACGACGACCGCCCGCACTTCGCCGTCACGCGCGAGACGCGCGCGCCGCAGCAGCGCGGGATGCTCGGCGGTTTCTTCGGCGGCCTCGTCGCCGCGGTGCTGGCCGTGCTGCTCGTCGCGCAGCTCGCGTGGTGGCAACGTGAAACGCTGATGATCTACTGGCCCGTCACGCAGGGCTGGTTCCGGCAGGCCTGCGCGCCGCTCGGCTGCACGGTCGCGCCGCCGCGCGCGATCGACGGCCTGCGGCTCGACGCAACCGACCTGCGCCAGCTCGACGGGCCGCGCGAACTCGAATTGAAGGTACCGCTGACGAACCGCTTCCGCGTTGCGCTCGCGTATCCGTCGCTCGAACTCACGTTGCTCGACGACACCAATCACGTGACCGTGCGCCGCGTGCTCGCGCCGCGCGACTACGTGCGCCCGGGCACGCCGATCGACGCCGGGCTGCCGCCCGGCACCACGCAGACGATGGTCGTTCGCCTCGAAACGAACGGCACGCCTGCGTCGAATTTCCGCGTCCAGATCTTCTATCCGTGACGCGCCGCGGCGCGCGCATGCGCGCCCGTCTCAACCCGCGCGCCTCGAACGGCGCGCTATTTCGGAGCACGAACATGAGCAAAGTTACGCTGGGTGGCAACCCGATCGATCTCGCCGGCACGTTCCCGGCCGTCGGCGCCCAAGCCGCCGATTTCAAGCTGGTCGGCAAGGACCTCGCCGACCTGTCGCTCGCCAGCTTCGCCGGCAAGCGCAAGGTGCTGAACATCGTGCCGAGCCTCGACACGCCGACCTGCGCGACGTCGACCCGCAAGTTCAACGAAGCTGCATCGTCGCTCGACAACACGGTCGTGGTCGTCGTGTCCGCCGACCTGCCGTTCGCCGCCACGCGCTTCTGCACGACCGAAGGCCTCGAGAATGTCGTGACGGCATCGACGTTCCGCACCGGCCGCGCGTTCGCGAACGCATACGGCGTCGACGTGACGAGCGGCCCGCTGAACGGCCTGACCGCACGCGCGGTCGTCGTGCTCGACGCGCAGGACAAGGTGATCCACGCGGAACTCGTCGGCGAAATCAAGGACGAGCCGAACTACGACGCAGCGCTCGCCGCACTGAAGTAAGCTTTCTACCGCTTTCCCCTGCCGCGCCGCGCCCTTCGCGCGGCGTTGTCGCGCAGGGTCCCTCATTTCTACAGGAACGCACACCTTGGCTACGCTGATTTGCGGCTCGATCGCCTACGACTCCATCATGACCTTCGAAGGGCGGTTCCGCGAGCACATCCTGCCCGACCAGGTGCACCTCATCAACCTGAGCTTCCTCGTGCCGACAATGCGCCGCGAATTCGGCGGCTGCGCGGGCAACATCGCGTACGCGCTGCACATGCTGGGTGGCGATGCGCGCGTGATGGGGACGATAGGCGCGCTCGACGCGCAGCCGTATCTCGACCGGCTCGACCAGCTCGGCCTGCGCCGCGACCACGTTCGTGTGTTGCCCGATACGTATACGGCGCAAGCGATGATCACGACCGATCTCGACAACAACCAGATCACGGCGTTCCACCCGGGCGCGATGATGCAGTCGCACCTGAACCATGCGGGCGACGCGCCGGACATCAAGCTCGCGATCGTCGGTCCGGACGGCTTCGACGGGATGGTGCAGCACGTGGAAGAGCTCGCCAAGGCCGGTGTGCCGTTCGTGTTCGACCCGGGCCAGGGTCTGCCGCTGTTCGACGGTGCGACGCTGCGCCGCAGCATTGAACTTGCGACCTATGTAGCGGTCAACGACTACGAGGCCAAGCTGGTGAGCGACAAGACGGGTTGGTCCGAAGATGAAATCGCCAGCCGGGTCGACGCTCTCGTCATTACGCGTGGCGAACATGGCGCGACCATCCGCCACAAGCAAGGCACGGAGCAGATTCCTGTCGTGCCGGCCGAGCGCATCGCCGATCCGACCGGCTGTGGCGATGCCTTCCGGGGCGGTCTGCTGTACGGCATCGAGCATGGCCTCGACTGGGCAACCACGGGGCGCCTCGCGAGCCTGATGGGCTCGCTCAAGATCGCCCACCAGGGGCCCCAGACTTACGTACTGACGCGCGCCGAAATCGACGCGCGCTTCGAGACTGCATTCGGTTACAGTCTCAAATGAATATTGTGGGAGAGCAAAGATGTTGATGAAAAAAACCCTCACGCTCGCGGCCATGCTGACGGCCACGCTGACGCTCGCCGGCTGCTTCACGGCACCCGGTTCGGCCGATGTCTATAGCGTCGGCCAGGCGCAGCGCGAACAGACGGTCCGCATGGGCACGGTCGAAAGCGTCCGCGCGGTACGCATCCAGTCCGACGGCGGCGGCAGCGCGATCGGCACGCTCGGCGGCGGCGCACTCGGCGCGGTCGCAGGCAGCGCGATCGGCGGCGGCAAAGGCTCGATCCTGACGGCAATCGCCGGCGGCCTCGTCGGCGCGGTCGCGGGTAACGCGGTCGGCGAAAACCTCAGCACGGCGAACGGTGTCGAAATCACCGTGCGCCTCGACAACGGCGATCTGCGCTCGATCACGCAGGCGGCAAGCGGCGAAGCGTTCCGCGCCGGCGAGCGTGTGCGACTGCTGTCGAGCGGCGGCGTCACGCGCGTCACGCACTAACCGGTATCCTCAGCGCGCGGCGCAAGCCGCGGTCGAACGCATGTGCGAAGCTGCACATGCGTTTTTTTTCGCCCGTACTCGCCGCAGCCGGCGTACGGGCTCCCGGCGTACGGGCAACCGGCATACGGGCTCCCGGCGTACGCCCCCCGGCACCTCGGCGAACACGGACGAAAAAAATCCCGCCACCTGAGCCAGATGGCGGGACTGATTGAGTAGCGCTACTCAACCCACGGACACCACGTGAGTGTCCGGGTGGTGCTGGTCAGCCGCGATTACGGACGGCTGCCGGTCGGGAACGGCCATGCAGCTGCCGGGTTGAGCGCGGTCTTCGCGCCCGATGCCGGCGCAACCGATGCGGTCGACGCGGTCGTTGCCGGCGCAGCCTTCTTCACGACGGCCTTCTTCGGAGCAGCAGCCTTCTTCGGGGCAGCAGCCTTCTTCGCCGGAGCAGCAGCCGCCTTCGCAGGGGCAGCCTTCTTGGCAGGCGCAGCCTTCTTCGCAGCGGCCTTCTTCGCAGGCGCAGCCTTCTTGGCAGCAGCCTTCTTGGCAGGCGCAGCCTTCTTCGCTGCAGCCTTCTTCGCCGGCGCTGCCTTCTTCGCAGCAGCCTTCTTCGCCGGTGCTGCCTTCTTCGCAGCAACCTTCTTCACTGCGACTTTCTTGGCTGCAACCTTCTTCGCAGCGGCCTTCTTCGCCGGTGCCGCCTTCTTCGCAGCAACCTTCTTCACTGCGACTTTCTTCGTTGCGACCTTCTTGGCTGCAACCTTCTTCGCAGCGGCCTTCTTCGCCGGTGCTGCCTTCTTCGCAGCAACCTTCTTCACTGCGACTTTCTTCGCTGCGACCTTCTTCACTGCAGCGGCCTTCTTCGCCGGAGCAGCAGCCTTCTTCGCAACGGTCTTCTTGGCAGCAACCTTCTTAGCAGCCGGTTTCTTCTTGGCAGTAGCCATGTTGTTCTCCTTCAGGTTCAGATGAGAGTCAGTTCAAACTACACCCTTCGTCAAAACCCGCTTCCCGCGGACGCTGTTCAGGACGTGCGCTTCGAAGCGGGCTATTCATCGGCGTACGCGGATACCACGCGCTTACGCTAATGAATACGGTATGGCGCGCGTGACCACTCGGCCTCGCGCGCCAAATCAAGTCGGTAGCCGGCGCACCTCGCGCCGCTACCCCTAATCGCTTGATCAAGCGGACCGCCACACGGCCGTCCGCTTTATCCGGAGGGAAGTTTGCCCATCCCACTGAAGGGTTCGCAAAGTGCCGGTCGTATCGTTGGGCCGTTGAGGCACCGGGCATGCTTTGCATCAGGCGTTCTTGCTCCTAAACCTTGGGCCGGGGCCGAGAGGCCACCGGCTGCTCACATCACGTGACGGGTTCGCTGCTGCGGGTTATTCCCAGGACAGCGCGCCCCCCGTCTGATACTCGATCACACGCGTCTCGAAGAAGTTGCGTTCCTTCTTCAGGTCGATCATCTCGCTCATCCACGGGAACGGATTTTCCTCGTTCGGGTACAGCGGATCGAGGCCGATCTGCTGGCAACGGCGGTTGCTGATGAAGCGCAGATAGCTCTTGAACATCGACGCGTTCAAACCCAGCACGCCGCGCGGCATCGTGTCTTCGGCGTAGCGGTATTCGAGTTCGACAGCCTGCTTGAACAGCTCGCGGATCTCGGCGCGGAATTCCGCGGTCCAGAGATGCGGATTCTCGAGCTTGATCTGGTTGATCAGGTCGATGCCGAAGTTGCAGTGCATCGACTCGTCGCGCAGGATGTACTGATATTGCTCTGCAGCACCCGTCATCTTGTTCTGGCGGCCGAGTGCGAGGATCTGCGTGAACCCGACATAGAAGAACAGGCCTTCCATGATGCAGGCGAACACGATCAGCGACTTCAGCAGCTTCTGGTCCGCTTCGAGCGTGCCGGTCTTGAAGGCCGGATCCGTCAGCGTGTGGATGAACGGAATCAGGAATTCGTCCTTCGCGCGGATCGACGTGACCTCGTGGTACGCGTTGAAGATCTCGCCTTCATCGAGACCGAGCGATTCGACAATGTATTGGTACGCGTGCGTGTGGATCGCTTCCTCGAACGCCTGGCGCAGCAGGAACTGCCGGCACTCGGGCGCCGTGATGTGGCGGTACGTGCCGAGCACGATGTTGTTCGCCGCGAGCGAATCGGCCGTCACGAAGAAACCGAGGTTGCGCTTCACGATGCGGCGCTCGTCCTCAGTCAGACCGTTCGGGTCCTTCCACAGTGCGATGTCGCGGGACATGTTGATTTCCTGCGGCATCCAGTGGTTCGCGCAACCGGCCAGATACTTTTCCCACGCCCACTTGTACTTGAACGGCACCAGCTGATTCACGTCAGTCTGGCCGTTGATGATGCGCTTGTCGGCGACATTGACCCGCGCTTCCGAACCGCCGGCGGGAACAGCCGATGCTTGCGGCGGCAC
Organism: Burkholderia cepacia; assembly: GCF_029962485.1. Taxonomy (NCBI): domain Bacteria; kingdom Pseudomonadati; phylum Pseudomonadota; class Betaproteobacteria; order Burkholderiales; family Burkholderiaceae; genus Burkholderia; species Burkholderia cepacia. The sequence continues at coordinate 575,946 of NZ_CP073637.1, read as the reverse complement.
CGCAAGATCGCCTTCGAAAATGTCACGGACCTGATGGGCGGCAGGCGTTGCAGCCTGCATTCCGACAGCCATCCCGGCGGAGGTGCGCATCGCGTTTTGCTGCGCTCCGCTCGCGGGGGTTACGGCAGTCTTCTCGTCATCCCAGTTGAGCATAAATTCTCACCATCAATTTAGAACGGTTTGTACCATCTTTTCCTGAGCGATAAAAGGGTTCGCTCACGAAAAATCCTTTTTTCGATTCGCCTTGCGACCTCGATACAACACTTTGAGCAACGCTTCGTCGTTCATGCAGCGCGCGACGTGAGTCGCGTGTGTATCGCGAGGTGCGCTCGACGCATCGAACGCTGATCGAAACGCGACGTCGTCGGGGATGTTTCGATCGCTTGTCACTGCCTGCAACGCAGGTGCCGCGTTACAGATTCCTTATCATTTTTTTAGTTGAGAGCGGCGCACACTTCAACCTCGATCGGTCGTCGTGTGCGCCGCCCGAACCTTCTTCAGGTCAGGCGCGTTGCGTTACTGGCACGCTTCGCACTCGTCGAAGCCGGGATCACCCGGACGCATCGTGCACACCGGACCGTCGGCCTCGACCGGTGCGAGTGCCGGTGCCGCGTCGACTGCGCCCGACGACGATGCTGCGCCGCCTGCCGCGCCGAAGCCGCCGGCTGCGCCTTGCGCGCCGCCGCTGCTCGAACCGCCGCTCGTCGGCACCGCGTTCAGCGCGCCGTGTGCGACCGTCGACTTCTCGACGTGCGTCGCCGCCATCGTGCGGAGGTAGTAGGTCGTCTTCAGGCCGCGCAGCCATGCGAGCTTGTAGACCTCATCGAGCTTCTTGCCCGACGCGCCGCCCATATAGATGTTCAGCGACTGCGCCTGGTCGATCCACTTCTGGCGACGCGATGCCGCTTCGACCAGCCACGTCGGGTCGACTTCGAACGCGGTCGCGTAGATCGCGCGCAGGTCGGCCGGGATACGGTCGATGCGCGACAGCATGCCGTCGAAGTACTTCAGGTCGGCGACCATCACTTCGTCCCACAGGCCGCGTTCCTTCAGGTCACGCACCAGGTACTCGTTCACCACCGTGAATTCGCCCGACAGGTTCGACTTCACGTACAGGTTCTGGAAGGTCGGTTCGATACAGGCCGACACACCGATGATGTTCGAGATCGTCGCCGTCGGCGCGATCGCGACGCAGTTCGAGTTGCGCATGCCGTGCGTGGCGATCCGCGAACGCAGCGTCGTCCAGTCGAGCGACTCCGACGTGTCGACCTCGACATAGCCGCCACGCGCTTCGGCCAGCAGCTTCAGCGTGTCCTGCGGGAGGATGCCGCGATCCCACAGCGAGCCGCGGTAGCTCGAGTAGCGGCCACGCTCCTCGGCCAGCTCGGTCGACGCGTGGTACGCGTAGTAGCACACCGCTTCCATCGAACGATCGGCGAACTCGACCGCTTCGGTCGACGCGTACGGCGTGCGCAGCAGGTGCAGGCAGTCCTGGAAGCCCATGATGCCCATGCCGACCGGACGGTGCTTCAGGTTCGAGTTACGCGCCTTCGGCACCGCGTAGTAGTTGATGTCGATCACGTTGTCGAGCATGCGCATCGCGACGCTGATCGTGCGCTTCAGCTTGTCGTGGTCGAGCGCGTAGCTGCCGTCGGCCTGCTTCACCAGGTGGGCGACGAGGTTCACCGAGCCGAGGTTGCACACCGCGATTTCGGTGTCGCTCGTGTTCAGCGTGATTTCCGTGCACAGGTTCGACGAGTGGACGACACCGACGTGCTGCTGCGGCGAGCGCACGTTGCACGGATCCTTGAACGTGATCCACGGGTGGCCCGTCTCGAACAGCATGCCGAGCATCTTGCGCCAGAGCTGCGCCGCCGGGATCTTCTTGAACAGCTTGATCTCGCCGCGTGCGACCTTCTCTTCGTAAGCCGTGTAAGCCTTCTCGAAATCGGCGCCGAACTTGTCGTGCAGGTCCGGGCAGGTCGACGGCGAGAACAGCGTCCAGTCGGCGCCTTCCATCACGCGCTTCATGAACAGGTCGGGAATCCAGTTCGCCGTGTTCATGTCGTGCGTGCGGCGGCGGTCGTCACCGGTGTTCTTGCGCAGCTCGAGGAACTCCTCGATGTCGAGGTGCCACGATTCGAGGTACGCGCAGACCGCGCCCTTGCGCTTGCCGCCCTGGTTCACCGCGACGGCCGTATCGTTCACGACCTTCAGGAACGGGACCACGCCTTGCGACTTGCCGTTCGTGCCCTTGATATGCGAGCCGAGTGCACGCACGCGCGTCCAGTCATTGCCGAGACCGCCGGCGAACTTCGACAGCAGCGCGTTTTCCTTCAGCGCTTCATAGATGCCGTCGAGATCGTCCGCGACCGTCGTCAGGTAGCACGACGACAGCTGCGAGCGGTGCGTGCCCGAGTTGAACAGCGTCGGCGTCGAGCTCATGAAGTCGAAGCTGGACAGCACGTTGTAGAACTCGATCGCGCGCGTTTCGCGGTCGATCTCGTTCAGCGACAGGCCCATCGCGACGCGCATGAAGAATGCCTGCGGCATTTCGATGCGGCTGCCTTCGACGTGCAGGAAGTAGCGGTCGTACAGCGTCTGCAGGCCGAGGTAGCCGAACTGCAGGTCGCGGTTCGCGTCGAGCGCTTCACCGAGGCGCTTCAGGTCGAACTGCAGCAGCTTGTCGTCGAGCAGGCCGGCGTCGACGCCGCGCTTCAGGAACTGCGGGAAGTATTCCGCGTAGCGGGCCGACATCTCGGCCTGCACGACTTCCTCGCCGAGGATCTCGCGACGGATCGTGTGCAGCAGGATGCGGGCCGTGACCTGGCTGTATGCCGGATCCTTTTCGATCATCGTGCGCGCTGCGAGGATCGCCGAGTCGTAGACCTGGCTCATCGGCACGCCGTCGTACAGGTTCTTCACCGTTTCGGCGACGATCGGGTCAGGGTTAACCGCAGCGCCGAGGCCTTCGCACGACGACACGATCAGCGCGCGCAGCGCGTTCAGGTCGAGCGGACGCGTGACGCCGTTGTCGACGACGTTGATGCCGGTGCTCGACTCGCCGCCCGCTGCCGCTGCTTCCTCGCCCGCATGCTGGCGCTCGAGGTGACGCTTCTCGCGATACAGCACGTACGCACGCGCGACGTTGTGCTCGCCGCCGCGCATCAGCGCGAGTTCGACCTGGTCCTGGATGTCTTCGATATGGAACGTACCGCCGTTCGGGCGGCTGCGCACGAGTGCGCGCACGACGTTCTGCGTCAGCTGTTCGACCTGCTCGCGCACGCGCGCCGATGCCGCGCCCTGCCCGCCGTTGACGGCCAGGAAAGCCTTGGTCACCGCGATCGCGATCTTCGAAGGTTCGAACGACACCACACTGCCGTTGCGGCGGATCACCTTGTAGTCGGCGAACGTGGCCTGCGGCGCGAGCGCCTTCGCGCCCTGTTCGGTCCCGCCGAGCGGACGGCTCGAGGCGCTCTCGTACTGGGACGTCGCGTTGTCGGTGGTTTGCATGTGCAAAGCTCCTGGTGTTGGATGGTGCGGAGAGAACCGCGGATTAAAACGAACGCTGCGCAACGTGGTGCGCGAGCGGTAAGAGGCGAGCGATGCGCCGGGGAAGCCGGTTGGGTCGATGCGCGACAACCGATCCGGTCGTGTGCTTCGTCATGTATCCCCTGCCCCGTCGATGTTCGCTGCGCTGATCGCGACGCCCGGACCACCCGGCCTGACGCGCCGCCCTGAGAACCCTGTCCGCCGGCGTTGCCCGCCGGCCGGTGCCGCTCGGGTTTCCCCTGCGACACACACTATATCTAGTACAGAACTACTCAACTGGCACCAAGTATAGTGGACATTCGAAGGAGGTCAAAACGGATAATTTGCGCTGAAGGTATTGACATCACACCGGCCGCCCGGAGGGGCAGACGTGACAAGGCATTGGTCGGAAAAAAAATTTTCGCCGGCTCAAAAACCCTGCGATCAGTGCTGACGGAAAGGAAAGTATTCGGCGGAAAAACCGGCATCGCTCGCGAAGCGTTGCCAATCGAAGTGCGGGCCCGGGTCGGTCTTGCGGCCCGGCGCGACGTCCGAGTGCCCCGCGAATGCGTCGACCGGATAGTGCTCGGCGAGCGCGCGGGAGAGCGCGGCCAGGACCGCGTATTGCGCATCGTCGAACGGCACGTCGTCCGCGCCTTCGAGCTCGATGCCGATCGAGAAGTCGTTGCAGCGCACCCGGCCGAAGAACTCGGACGAGCCCGCGTGCCACGCGCGCTCGTCGCACGACACGAACTGCACGAGCTCGCCGCCGCGACGGATCAGGAAGTGCGCGGACACGCGCACGCCGCGCAGGTGGCTCTGGTAATAGGGGTGCGCATCGCAGTCGAGGCGGTTCAGGAACAGCGCCTCGATCGCGTCGCCGCCGAACTCACCGGGCGGCAGGCTGATGTTGTGGACGATCACGAGCGTCGGCACCGCACCCGCGGGCCGCACCTCGAAGTTCGGCGACGGCGCATGGCGCGCTTCGCGCACCCAGCCGTTCGCGTCGACCGACAACATCGGCGCGTCGCTCATCGTGCGTCGTGACCGCTTGCACGCGCGGCGTGGCGCTGCGCGTGCTCGGCGCTGCAGAAGTATTCGCCGCCCGCGGCGACCGCGTCGCCCTTCGGCGCATGCACGCCGCATTCGGCGCAGCGCACCATCGGCTCGGGCAGCGAGCGCGCGTCGCCGTTCGGGCGCGCAGCGCCGGCGCCGCCGGCACCGGACGCACCGTCGTGACCCGCGCCGCGGCCGGTGCGCGCCTGCGCTTGCTCCTGGGCCTGGCGCAGCTTGCGCGTGAGCCAGGAACCCGCGAAGAAGAGAAGAATCAGGAGAAGAATCTGTCGCATCGGAAACCTGCGTTCAAACCACGGAACGGTGCAGCAGCACCTCGAAAACGAACCGGCTGCCGACATACGCGAGCAGCAGCGCGGCGAACGACACGAGCACCCAGCGCGCGGCGCCACGGCCGCGCCAGCCCGACGTCTTGCGCGCAACCAGCAGGCCGCCGAACATCAGCCACGACAGGATCGCGAACACGGTCTTGTGGTCGAGCCGCAGTGCGCGCGCGTCAACCTGCTCGCTGAACAGGATGCCCGACGCGAGCGTCAGCGTGAGCAGCACGAAGCCGGCGCCGATCAGGCGGAACAGCAGCTTCTCGAGCGTGAGCAGCGGCGGCAGCGTTTCGAGCCAGCTCGCGATCCAGCCCGTCGAGCCGTCGCGCCCGCCGCTCCTCAGCGACTGCAGCCGCCGCTCGACCATCAGCATCAGGATCGCGTGCAGCGCGGCGATCGCGAACAGGCCGTACGCGATGTTCGCGATCAGGAAGTGCAGCTTGAACAGCGGCGCTGCGGCATAAGGAAGCACCCGCACGCCGCCGAACACGAGCGGCAGCAGCGACGCGCCGCACGCGAGCGGCAAGACCAGCAGGCGCAGGCTGTCGAGCGGGAAGAAGAAGCTCTCGATCCAGTAGATGCCGGCGCCGAGCCAGAACATCGCGGACAGCGCGAACGCGAAGCCGAACACCATCGAGTCGTTCGGAAAGATCGTCATATGGAGCAGTACGCCGTGCGCGACGAGCGCGGCGAATAGCAGCGCGCGGCCGGCCCCGCTCATCCCGGACGCGGCGGACGCGGGAACCGGCACGGCCGGCACGCTCGCGACGAGCGGCGTCGCGCCCTGGCGGTGCGTGCGCCAGCCTGCGACGGCGAGGCCGCCGTACAGGAATGCGGTGAGGGCATACAGTACAATATCCATGTTCGAAGTTTACACTAGGCCCCCTTCCCGCGACGGCTCCCTTTGTTCGGTTCCGCCGCGCCTTCGGGCCCCACTGTCCATCGCTCCCCATGCTCGACAATCTCACTCAACGGATGGCGCGCGTCGTCAAGACGCTGCGCGGCGAAGCCCGGCTTACCGAGGCGAACACGCAGGAGATGCTCCGCGAGGTGCGTCTCGCGCTGCTGGAGGCTGACGTCTCGCTGCCCGTCGTCCGCGAATTCATCGCCAAGGTCAAGGAAAAGGCGCTCGGCGAAGAAGTGATCAGCAGCCTGTCGCCGGGCCAGGCGCTCGTCGGCGTGGTCCAGAAGGAACTGACCGCCGTGATCGGCGGCGACTACGAAGGCAAGGCCGCCGAGCTGAACCTGGCTGTCACGCCGCCCGCCGTGATCCTGATGGCCGGCCTGCAGGGCGCGGGCAAGACCACGACCGTCGGCAAGCTCGCGAAGCTGCTGCGCGAGAAGTACAAGAAGAAGGTGCTGACCGTGTCGTGCGACGTATATCGCCCGGCCGCAATCATGCAGCTGAAAACGGTGAGCGAACAGGTCGGCGCCGACTTCTTCCCGTCCACGCCGGACCAGAAGCCCGTCGACATCGCGGTCGCGGCCGTCGACTGGGCGAAGCGCCACTACCATGACGTGCTGATCGTCGATACGGCCGGCCGCCTCGGTATCGACGAGGCGATGATGCAGGAAATCGCCGCGCTGCACGGCACGCTGAAGCCGGCCGAAACGCTGTTCGTCGTCGACGCGATGCTCGGCCAGGACGCGGTCAACACCGCGAAGGCGTTCAACGACACGCTGCCGCTCACCGGCGTCGTGCTGACCAAGCTCGACGGCGACTCGCGCGGCGGTGCCGCGCTGTCGGTGCGTCACATCACGGGCAAGCCGATCAAGTTCGTCGGCGTCGCCGAGAAGCTCGACGGCCTGGAAGTGTTCCACCCCGACCGGATGGCGAACCGGATCCTCGGCATGGGCGACATCCTCGCGCTCGTCGAGGAGGCGCAACGCGGCGTCGACGTGCAGGCCGCGCAGAAGCTCGCCGACAAGGTCAAGAAAGGCGGCGATTTCGACCTGAACGATTTCCGCGCGCAGATCTCGCAGATGAAGAACATGGGCGGCCTGTCGTCGCTGATGGATAAACTCCCCGCGCAATTCCAGCAGGCGGCCGCCGGCGCCGACATGGGCCAGGCCGAGAAGTCGATCCGCCGGATGGAAGGCATCATCAGCTCGATGACGCCCGCCGAGCGCGCGAAGCCCGAAATCATCAAGGCGACTCGCAAGCGCCGCATTGCAGCCGGCGCGGGCGTGCCGGTGCAGGAAGTCAACCGGATGCTGAACCAGTACGACCAGATGCGTACGATGATGAAGAAGCTGAAGGGCGGCAACATGCAGAAGATGATGCGCGGCCTGAAGGGCATGATGCCCGGCATGCGCTGATTCCGCCCGTCGGCCGGCGCGCGGGTTTTTGCTGTAGCGCGCGCCCGCCGTTCTGCTTCATTCTTATTTGTATACCGACTGCCCGCCAGAACACATGAACCGCGAAGAAGCCCTCCACATTTTCAACCACTCCGAAGAGATCGTGTCGGCCGATGCCGTCAACGCGTCGATCTCCAAGATGGCCGACGCGATCCGCGCCGAGATCGGCGACGCGTTCCCGCTCGTTCTCTCGGTGATGGGCGGCGCCGCGGTGTTTACCGGGATGCTGCTGCCGCATCTCGATTTCCCGCTCGAATTCGACTACATCCACCTGACCCGCTACCGCAACACGACGCAGGGCAGCCCGGAGATGCACTGGCGCGTCGCGCCGCGCGAATCGGTGAAGGACCGCATCGTGCTCGTGCTCGACGACATCCTCGACGAAGGCGAGACGATGGCCGCGATCCGCGACCGGATCCTCGACATGGGCGCGCAGCGCTTCATGTCGGCCGTGCTGTGCGAGAAGACGCTCGCGAAAGCGAAGCCGCTGCACCCCGACTTCTGTGGCTTCCCGGTGCCGGACCGCTACGTGTTCGGCTGCGGGATGGACGCGAAGGGCTACTGGCGCAACCTGCCGACGATCCGCGCGCTGACCACCAACGTCTGATCGCCGCCCTGCCCGCCCTATAAGAAAAGCGGCGCTCCGGTTTCCCGGAGCGCCGCTTTTTTTCGTGCGCGTGCCGCCGCCTTATAACTGGTGCACGAACGCGCGGATGCCGGCCAGCAGCATCTCGACCGAGATTGCGACGAGCACGAGGCCCATCAGCCGCTCGAACGCCGCGACCGTCCGCTCGCCGAGCCATTGCTGGATCCGTTCGGCCAGTACCAGCGTGATCGCGCAGACGATCATCGTGACCGTCAGCGCACCGACCCACTCGAGCATCTTGCCGGGCGCCTGCGACGTCAGCAGCATCACCGTCGCCAGCGCGGACGGCCCGGCCAGCGCCGGAATCGCCAGCGGCACGATGAACGGCTCGCCGCCCGCGCGCGGATCGCTGCCGAGCGCGCCGTCCGGATGCGGGAAGATCATCCGCAGTGCGATCAGGAACAGCACGATCCCGCCGCCGAGCCGCAGCGACAGGTCGGTGAGGCTCATCATCCGCAGGAAGCGGTCACCGACCACCATGAAGAACAGCAGGATCACGAACGCGATCCCCACTTCACGCAGGATCAGCTTCACGCGCCGCTCGCGCGGCACGTCCCGCATCGCCGAAATGAAAAGCGGGATGTTGCCGAGCGGATCGGTGATCAGCACCAGGAGTACGGTGGCCGACAGGAACGTGTATTCCATCGTGTCCCCCGGTCGCCGTGCTTAGCGTGCGAGCGCGGCGCGGATCTTCTCCGCGACCGTCGCCGCAGCCGCGTCGGCCGGCAGCAGCGTCGCTTCGGCGTCGCGGCGGCCCTGGTACTCGACCTTGCCTTCCTTCAGGCCGCGCTCGCCGATCACGAGGCGGTGCGGCACGCCGATCAGTTCCCAGTCGGCAAACATCACGCCCGGGCGCTCGCCGCGATCGTCGAGGATCACGTCGATGCCGGCCGCGACGAGTTCCGCGTACAGCTTGTCGGCCGTTTCGCGCACCATCTCGCTGCGGTCATAACCCATCGGGCACAGCACGACTTCGAACGGCGCGATCGACTCGGGCCAGATGATGCCGCGGTCGTCGAAGTTCTGTTCGATCGCCGCGCCGAGAATGCGCGTGACGCCAACGCCGTAGCAGCCCATCAGCATCGGCTGCGGCTTGCCCGACTCGTCGAGGAACGTCGCACCCATCGCTTCCGAGTACTTGGTGCCGAGCTGGAACACGTGGCCGACTTCGATGCCACGGCAGATGTCGATCACACCCTTGCCGTCCGGCGACGCGTCGCCCTTCTTCACGTTGCGCACGTCGGCGACGTCCGGTTCCGGCAGGTCGCGGCCCCAGTTCACGCCGGCGATGTGATAGTCGACCTCGTTCGCGCCGACGACAAAGTCGCTCATGTTCGCGACCGTGCGGTCAGCGATCACCTTCACGGGCTTCTTCGTGCCGACCGGGCCGAGATAGCCCGGCGGCGTGCCGAACCACTCGACGATTTCCTGCTCGGTCGCGAAGCGGTGGTTCTTCAGGCCCGGCAGCTTCGACACCTTGATCTCGTTCAGGTCGTGGTCGCCACGCAGCATCACCAGCCAGATGGTCGGCTCGGCGCCTTCGTTGTCGGTCGCGAGCACGATCGACTTGATCGTGCGCTCGAGCGGGATCGCCAGCAGTTCGGCGACGGCTTCACACTTCGCCTTGCCGGGCGTCGCGACCTTCGCCATCGCCTCGGCCGGCGCCGCGCGTTCGGCGATCAGCGGCAGCGCCTCGGCCGCCTCGATGTTCGCCGCGAACTCGGAGGTCGGGCAGTAGGCGATCGCGTCCTCGCCGGTATCGGCGATCACGTGGAATTCGTGCGAGAAGTTGCCGCCGATCGAGCCGCTGTCGGCCGCGACCGCACGGAACTCGAGGCCGAGGCGCGTGAAGATGCGCACGTACGCGTCGTACATCTTGCGATACGACTCGTTCAGGCCGGCCGCGTCCTTGTCGAACGAGTACGCGTCCTTCATGATGAATTCGCGGCCGCGCATCACGCCGAAGCGCGGGCGGATCTCGTCGCGGAACTTCGTCTGGATCTGGTAGAAATTCACCGGCATCTGCCGGTAGCTCTTGATCTGGTTGCGCGCGATGTCGGTGACGACTTCCTCGTGCGTCGGCCCGATCACGAAGTCGTTGTCCTTGCGGTCCTTGAAGCGCAGCAGCTCGGGGCCGTACTGTTCCCAGCGGCCCGATTCCTGCCACAGCTCGGCCGGCTGCACGGCCGGCATCAGCAGCTCGATGGCGCCCGCCCGGTTCATTTCCTCGCGCACGATCGCTTCGACCTTGCGAATCGAACGCAGGCCGACCGGCAGGTAGTTATAGATGCCGCCGGCGACGCGACGGATCATGCCGGCGCGGACCATCAGCTTGTGGCTGACGATCTCTGCGTCGGCGGGAGCTTCTTTCAGGGTGCCGATAAAGAAACGGGAAGCTTTCATGCGGACGGTTCCAAAAACGGCGCCCCCAGGCGGGGCGCCCGAAAAAGTTTCAAGGTGAAAAAGCTGCGCGCGACGAACGACGATGGCGCAGATGACGTAGCAGACTAATCAGGGACAATTCAGCCGGTGTACCCCGTGCGGATTCGCTCCGTCACGGTGCGCAGCGCCCGTTATCTGTTTATAATCAAAGCAATTTTAAAGGATTCGAAGGTGGTTGTATGCTGGATCGTGAAGGCTTTCGCCCGAACGTCGGCATCATCCTCTTGAACGCGCGCAACGAGGTGTTTTGGGGCAAGCGGCTCCGCGAGCATTCCTGGCAGTTTCCTCAAGGTGGGATCAAGTATGGCGAGACCCCCATGCAGGCGATGTACCGGGAACTGCACGAGGAAACGGGCTTGCATCCGGAACACGTCAAGATAATCGGTCGCACGCGCGACTGGTTGCGTTACGAGGTGCCTGACAAGTTCATCAAACGCGAAGTACGCGGTCATTACCGCGGCCAGAAGCAGATCTGGTTCCTGCTGCGGATGGTTGGACGCGATTGCGACATTTGCTTGCGCGCGACCGACCACCCGGAGTTCGATGCGTGGCGCTGGAACGAGTACTGGGTACCGCTCGATGCGGTGATCGAGTTCAAGCGGGATGTCTATCAGTTGGCGCTGACGGAACTGTCGCGCTTCCTGCGCCGCCCGGCGCAGCGAGCCGAGAAGCCGCGTGGGCCGCGAATGTCGCGCTATCCGCGCGTCATTGGCATACAGGCCCAGCAGACGCTGACGATTGTCGACACATCGGTAGTCTGTTCGGAGATCGAAGTGGAAGCGAGCACGCTCGACGAGATCGAGATGCCGCCCCACGTGATCGTCGGCAAATGACGAGTCGGACTGCATGACCGGGCGCGACCTTGGTGTCGCGCCCTTTTTTTACGAGGAATGCATATTGAAAGCGATTGCTCTCGCGCTCGCATCGATCGCCGCGATGGCTGCCCTGGCTGGCTGCGCGAATTCGAAAGCGCCGTCCAACAAGGATGACAGCGAGTTCGTCTATCTGCTGGACCGTCAGGGGAACTGGAAGGAAAACACGGTCGACACGCTGCCGCCGCTGCCGCAAACGGGCGACCTGCTGCCGTTCAACGTCTCGCAGAACACGCCGCTCAAGTTCTTCGTCGATGCGAAGTCGCTCGACGTCGGCACCGATGGCGTCGTGCGCTACGCGGTCGTCATCACGAGCCCGGCCGGCGCGCGCAACGTGAACTATGAAGGCATCCGCTGCGACACCTACGAATGGCGCCAGTACGCCGGCCTGAACTCCGACCACAACGGCTGGGATCGCACCGTCGAGAACGACTGGCGGCGCATCGAGAACGGCGAGCTGAACGCCTACCACTCCGCGCTCTATCAGGACTACTTCTGCGCGAACAAGATGCCGCAAGGCTCGACCCGGCAGATCCTGGAAAACATCCGGTTCCACCGCACCGCGATGACGCAGTTGCGCTGACGGCGCGTGGCGCGGGCCATCCGCGTCACCAGTCACCATGCCGCATGAAAAAGCCCGCATCGCGCGGGCTTTTTCATTGGACTGCCTGGACTGCCGAAATCGTGGCCGGCGATCACACCAGCACGAGGTTGTCGCGATGGATCAGTTCGGGCTCCAGCATGTAGCCGAGCACCGTCTCGATCTCGCCGCTCGGCTTACGGTGAATCAGCTTCGTTTCCGCGCTGCTGTAGTTCGTGAGCCCGCGCGCCACTTCGCGCCCGTCAGGGCCGACACACGCGATCACCTCGCCGCGCGCGAACGCGCCCTGCACGTCGATCACGCCGATCGGCAGCAGGCTCTTGCCGCCGGCCGTCAGCTTTTCGACTGCGCCGGCGTCGATCACGACATGACCGCGCACCTGTAGATGGTCGGCCATCCATTGCTTGCGCGCCGCCATCCGCGCGGTACGCGCGATCAGCTGCGTGCCGATCGCCTCGCCGGCCGCCAGGCGCACGAGCACGTCGGTCTCCCGGCCGCTCGCGATCACGGTGTTGGCGCCGCTGTGTGCCGCACGCTTCGCCGCGAGGATCTTCGTCAGCATCCCGCCGCGACCGAGGCTCGAACCGGCGCCACCAGCCATCGCCTCGAGCTCCGGCGCGCCCGCATTGGCCTCGGCGACGAGCGTCGCGTTCGGGTCCTTGCGCGGATCGGCCGTGAACAGCCCGGTCTGGTCGGTCAGGATGATCAGCGCATCGCCTTCGATCAGGTTCGCGACGAGCGCGCCGAGCGTGTCGTTGTCGCCGAACTTGATTTCGTCGGTGACGACCGTGTCGTTCTCGTTGATGATCGGCACGACGCCGAGCCGCAGCAGCGTGAGCAGCGTCGAACGCGCATTCAGGTAGCGCTCGCGATCGGCCAGGTCGGCGTGCGTGAGCAGGATCTGCGCGGTGCGGATGTCGTGCTCGGTGAAGCGGCTCTCATAGACCTGCGCGAGCCCCATCTGGCCGACCGCCGCGGCGGCCTGCAACTCGTCGATTTCCCGCGGCCGCTTGCTCCAGCCGAGCCGCTGCATCCCTTCGGCAATCGCACCCGAACTGACGAGCACGACTTCCTTGCCCTGCGCACGCAACGCAGCGATCTGGGCTGCCCAACGGCCGATTGCAGCATGATCGAGCCCCTTGCCGTCGTTGGTCACGAGGCTGGAACCCACCTTCACCACCAATCGCTTCGAATCCGCGATGATCGAACGCATCCTGCACTGTCTCCTGTATCTGATGCCTGCCCGGCCGGGCGCGATTGAACGCCGACGCCGGGCGGCACGCCCGGCGCGTTCCGGAACCGCTCAGGCGTCGTCGCCCGGCACTGCACCGCCGTCTGCCGGCGGCGCATCGCGGAAACGCACGTCCGCCGCAAGATCTTCCGCCTCTGCCGCGCGGTGCGCGTCCGAATGTTCAGACAGGTAATCGTAGATCGCGTAGCACAGCGCTTCGCAGCCCTGGCCCGTCAATGCCGAAATCTCGAACACGGGGCCGCTCCAGCCGAAACGTTCGAGGAAATCGGCGACGCGCGCTTCGCGCTCGTCTTCCGGCACCATGTCCAGCTTGTTGAGCACGAGCCAGCGCGGTTTCTCGTACAGCGCTTCGTCGTACTTGCGCAGCTCGCCGACGATCGCAGTCGCTTCCGCGACCGGATCGACGCTTTCGTCGAACGGCGCGAGATCGACCAGATGCAGCAGCACGCCGGTGCGCTGCAGGTGGCGCAGGAACTGATGCCCGAGGCCCGCGCCTTCCGCCGCACCCTCGATCAGCCCCGGGATGTCGGCGATCACGAAGCTCTTGCTCGGGCCGACGCGCACCACGCCGAGATTCGGCGCAAGCGTCGTGAACGGGTAGTCGGCGATCTTCGGCCGCGCGTTCGACACCGACGAGATGAACGTCGACTTGCCTGCGTTCGGCATGCCGAGCAGGCCAACGTCGGCGAGCACCTTCAGCTCAAGCCTCAGCATGCGCCGCTCGCCCGGCTTTCCGTCCGTCTTCTGGCGCGGCGCACGGTTCGTGCTCGACTTGAAATGCAGGTTGCCGAGGCCGCCGGAGCCGCCCTGGGCAAGCATCACCTGCTGGTCGTGCTCGGTCAGGTCGGCAATCAGCTCGCCGGTATCCATGTCGTTGATGATCGTGCCGACCGGCATGCGCAGCGTGACGTCATCGCCGCCCTTGCCGTAGCAATCCGAGCCGCGGCCGTTTTCGCCGTTGCGCGCGAGGTGCTTCTTCGCGTATCGGTAGTCGATCAGCGTGTTGATGTTACGGTCTGCGATCGCGTAGACGCTACCGCCCCGGCCGCCGTCGCCGCCGTCCGGCCCGCCGAACGGGACGAATTTCTCGCGGCGCATCGAAGCGCTGCCATCGCCTCCGTCGCCGGCGATGACTTCGATTCGTGCTTCGTCAATGAACTTCATTCGTCACTCCGCCCAGTATTTCCGCTATTGTGCCGCGCGCCGGCACGCTTGAACAATCTGCCATTCGGCCGATCGTACGCCGGTTGCGCGAGGGCCGCCGGCACGCACCTGCGCCCGGCGACCAAATAAAAAAAGGCCCCGCGAAGACTGCGGGGCCTTTCGGCTACGAAGCCCGTAGGTGCCTGACTTAGGCAGCCGCCGGGACAACGATGACCAGATGCTTCTTGTCCGCGCCCTTCGTCGCGAACTTGACGTGACCGTCAACCAGCGCGAACAGGGTGTGATCCTTGCCCATGCCGACGTTCTCGCCTGCGTGCATGCGCGTACCGCGCTGACGCACGATGATGCCGCCGGCATTGATTGCCTGGCCGCCGTACACCTTCACGCCGAGACGCTTCGACTCGGAGTCGCGGCCGTTCCGGGAAGAGCCGCCTGCCTTTTTGTGTGCCATCTGATTGCTCCTTTACCGAGGCGCTTACGCGTTGATCGCGTCGATGCGCAGCTCAGTGTAGTTCTGGCGGTGGCCGCCGTGCTTTTGGTAGTGCTTCCGGCGACGCATCTTGAAGATGGTGACCTTGGCATGACGACCGTGCGACACAACGGTGGCCTTGACGGAAGCCCCACTGACCAGCGGCGTACCGAACTTAATCGATTCGCCTTCGCCCACTGCGAGAACCTGGTCGAGCGTGATTTCAGCGTCAATGTCAGCCGGTATCTGTTCTACTTTGAGTTTTTCGCCAACGGCAACCTTGTACTGCTTGCCGCCGGTTTTTATGACCGCGTACATTGAGAACCTCACTCTGGATCCAATTTTTCCGCACACCACGCGCGGAAAACACGTGATTATACATGGGCTTAGCACCGAAGTCAAAACCGATCGACGATTGCCGCGCGCAAGCCCTGGCCGAACGGCCAAAATCACGGCTGCGGCACGTCTGACAGACCGGGATTTCGCGGATTCGACTTATAATCCGCCGCATCACCCAATTCCATCATCATGTCGTCGTCCACCGCCTCCCCCACCCTCAGCGCCGCCCACCTGCTCGCCCCGATCACCAGCGACATGGAGCAGGTGAATCGCGTTATCCGGCAAAGCCTCGCGTCCGACGTGCTGCTGATCAACCAGATCGCCGAGTACATCATCGGCGCGGGCGGCAAGCGGCTGCGTCCGGCGTTGCTGCTGCTCGTCGCCGGCGCGCTCGGCGAAACGTCGCACCAGCGGCACGTGCTGGCCGCCGTCGTCGAGTTCATCCACACGGCCACGCTGCTGCATGACGACGTCGTCGACGAATCCGAGCTGCGCCGCGGCCGGCAGACCGCCAATGCGCTGTTCGGCAACGCGGCGAGCGTGCTGGTAGGCGATTACCTCTACTCGCGCTCGTTCGAGATGATGGTCGGCGTCGGCAAGATGCGCGTGATGGAGATCCTGTCCGAAGCGACGACGATCATTTCCGAAGGCGAGGTGCTGCAGCTGCTCAACATGCACGACGCCGACGTCGACGAAACGCGCTACATGCAGGTGATCCGCTACAAGACGGCCA
The DNA here is from genome assembly GCF_029962485.1 of Burkholderia cepacia. Lineage (NCBI taxonomy): Bacteria > Pseudomonadati > Pseudomonadota > Betaproteobacteria > Burkholderiales > Burkholderiaceae > Burkholderia > Burkholderia cepacia. The sequence continues at coordinate 560,145 of NZ_CP073637.1, read as the reverse complement.
AGCTGTTCGAGGCGTCGGCCCGCCTGGGTGCGGTACTCGCGGGCGCCGATGCGCCGACCGAAGCCGCCGCCGCCGAATACGGGCGCCGGATCGGCACCGCATTCCAGATCATGGACGACTGGCTCGACTACGCAGGCACCGTCGAGGCCATGGGCAAGAACGCCGGCGACGACCTGCGCGAAGGCAAGCCGACGCTGCCGCTCATCTATCTGATCGAACGCGGCACGCCCGAGCAATCGGCGCTGGCGCGCGAGGCGATCGAACAAGGCGGCACCGATCGCTTCGACACGATCTTCGAAGCGATCACGCGCTCGGGTGCGCTCGATCACACGCTCGAATGCGCACGTCAGGAAGCACAGGCCGCCGCTGCAGCGATCGCGGCGTTCCCCGATTCGATCTACAAGGAAAGCCTGCTCGCGCTGTGCTCGTATTCGACGTCGCGACAGTCGTAAGTCAATCGCGTGCGTCGTCGCCACGGTTGCGACGACGCCCGTTCGACACGGGGAAATCACCTGTCTCGAAAATTTTCTTCTTCAAGGCCTTCCCTTTCTGAAGAAACGTCGTTATAGTTATGTTCTTGCTCGACGACGCAGCGGTCTTGAAGAAGACTGCGAAATCGGAAGAGTCCAAATCGGGGTGTAGCTTAGCCTGGTAGAGCGCTACGTTCGGGACGTAGAGGCCGGAGGTTCGAATCCTCTCACCCCGACCAGATTTGTAAAAAACCGTGCACCATGTGCACGGTTTTTTTTTGCCCGGCGGCCACGGGCCCCTCGTGTCGCGCACGACACATCGCGGTCGCCAGCCTCTGCTATATTCCCTCCATCCCTGTCCTTCACTGCCCATTCCGACGCGTGGACCAAATTCCCTTATGGGCGCAAATCGGCGCCGTCTTCCTGCTTCTCCTCTGTTCCAGCTTCTTTTCGATTTCCGAGACCGCGATGATGGCGCTCAACCGCCATCGGCTGAAGCATCTCGCCGGCCAGGGCGCGCTCGGCGCGAAGACCACGCAAGGCCTGCTCACGCGCACTGACCTGCTGCTCAGCGTGATCCTGATCGGCAACAACCTGTTCAACACGATCATCCCGGTCCTGACGACGTCGCTCGCGCTGCATACGTTCGGCCGCAACAACCTCGCGCTGTCGATCGCGACCGGCATTGTCGCGTTCCTGATCATCGTGTTCGCGGAAATCGCGCCGAAGATCGTCGGCGCGACCTTCCCCGAACGCATCGCACTGCCCGCGAGCCTCGTGATCGCGCCGCTGATGCGCGTGTTCAAGCCGGTCGTCTGGTTCGTCAACGCGCTCGCGAACGGCGTGTTGTGGGTGCTGCGCATCAACACGAAGAAGGGCCGCGACCAGCGGATGTCGGCCGACGAGCTCCGGGCCATCGTGCTCGAGTCGAGCAGTTTCATGCCGACCAAGCACCGCAGCATCCTGCTCAACCTGTTCGACCTCGAGAACATCACGGTCGACGACGTGATGGTGCCGCGCCGCCAGATCGAGTCGCTCAACTTCTACGCGCCGCTCGACGACGTCCTGCACCAGCTCGAGACCTGCTATCACAACCGGCTCGTCGTCTACGAAGGCGACATCGACAAGGTGCTCGGCGTGCTGCACGTACGCAAGACGCTCACCGCGCTGCACAACCAGGAGTTCGACCGCGAGACGCTGCGCACGCTGCTCTCCGAGCCGTACTACGTGCCGTCGGGCACGCCGGTGGTCCAGCAGCTCCAGTTTTTCCAGGAAACGCGGCAGCGGACCGCGCTCGTCGTCAACGAGTACGGCGAGCTCGAAGGGCTCGTCACGCCCGAGGACATCATCGAGGAACTGATCGGCGAATTCACGACGTCGATGCCGCGCAGCGAACGCGCGGGCGGCTGGGACGAGAACGGCGAATGCATCGTCTCGGCCAGCATGCCGCTGCGCGAACTGAACCGCTGGCTGCACCTGAAGCTGCCGACCGACGGGCCGAAGACGCTGAACGGACTGGTGCTCGAAATCCTCGAGGAAATTCCGGAAGACGACGTGTGCCTGAAAATCGGCGACGTGATGCTCGAGGTGATGCGCAGCGACGATCAGGCCGTGCGCACCGTCAAGCTCTTCAAGCCACGCGGCTCGCGCACCGCACGCACCACCGGCCGCTAGCCGAACGGCTGACTGCCGGCGCCGCCCGCGACGCGCGACCATTTGCAGGTCACGTCAACAGGCGGCCAGCGTGCCGGCTCACATGCCCTTCCCTCCTCCCGGGGCGCCGCTGCGCACGCAGCCGTCGCCCACCCGCTCCGACGCGCCGCCTGTCGCCGCGCCTCGCGCACTCGATGCGGCCCAGCTCGACGATGCACCGGCAGTGCGGCTGCTGACGGACACGCTGCACGCGGCACGCGTGCGCGACGCATCCGACATCCACGTCGAACCGTTCGAAACCGGCTGGCGCATCCGCCTGCGCATCGATGGCGTGCTGCACGACCATGCGCAGCCGCCCGTGCACCTGCGCGACGCGCTCGTCACTCGGATCAAGGTGCTCGCGCGCATGGATATCGCCGAGCGGCGGCTCCCGCAGGACGGCAGGCTGCGCATCGCGATCGACGGCGGTACGCGCGGCGACTACCGCGTCAGTTCGCTGCCGACGCTGTTCGGCGAAAAGCTCGTGCTGCGGCGCCTCGAAACACTGCCGCCCGATCTCACGCTCACCCGCCTCGGCTTCGACACACAGCAGGCCGCCGCAATGGAGGCCGCGATACGCGCACCGCACGGCCTCGTGCTCGTCACGGGCCCGACCGGCAGCGGCAAGACGCTGTCGCTGTATTGCGCACTGCAGATGCTCGATCGCGACGCGCACAACGTCTGCACGGTCGAGGATCCCGCTGAAATCCAGCTCGACGGGATCAACCAGGTCGGTGTCGCCGACAAGGCCGGGCTCACGTTCGCGACGGCGCTGCGTGCGCTGTTGCGGCAGGATCCGGACATCATCATGGTCGGCGAGATCCGCGATGCGGAAACGGCCGACGTCGCGATCAAGGCCGCGCAGACCGGCCATCTCGTGCTGTCGACGCTGCATACGAACGACGCGCCGGCCGCGATCGCACGCATGCTCGATATCGGCGTCGCACCGTACAACCTCGCCGCCGCGCTGCAGCTCGTCACCGCGCAGCGCCTCGTCCGGCGGCTGTGCGTCGCATGCCGAACCCCGTCGGATGCACCGGCGCACGTGCTGCGGGAAGCCGGCTGCGACCCGGCGGCGCTGGCAGACGGATGGCGGCCGTTCGTCGCGCGCGGCTGCGCCGCCTGTCACGGGATCGGCTATCGCGGCCGCATCGGGCTGCATCAGACGATGCCGGTCTCACCTGACTTGGCGGAACGCATCGTCGCACGGGCAAGCGTCGGCGAGCTCGCGCAATGCGCGGCGGCCGAAGGCGTGCGCAACCTGCGCGACGCGGCATTCGCCCGCGTACGGGACGGCACGACGAGCATCGCGGAAGCCGTCTCCGCCACCCCCGCGGTATGAACATGCGCACGCCGCCGCGCGAAACCCGCTTCGCCTGGCGCGGCCGCCGTCGTAACGGCACGCTGCGCCACGGAACCGTCGTCGCCTTCGACGCCGCAGCCGCGCGCGCCACGCTCGCGCGCGACGGCATCGCGGTGCTGTCGCTCGACGTCCGCGGGCCGGCCCGGCCGCCGACAGCCGGTGCCCGCGAGGTCACGCGTTTCACGCGCCAGCTCGCGAGCCTGTTGCAGGCCGGGCTGCCGCTCGCACCGTCGCTCGAGATGCTCGCGCATACACGATCGCGCGACGGCCTGCCGCGCATTGCGGCGGGCCTCGCCCGCGAGATCGTCGGCGGCCGGCGCTTCGCCGATGCGCTCGCACGCTATCCGTCGCAGTTCGGCACGCTGTATCGCCAGTTGATCGAAGTCGGCGAAGCGTCGGGCTCGCTCGGCATCGTGCTGACGCGCGTCGCGGAACACCGCGAGCGCGCCGACGCGCAATGGCGCAAGCTGCGGGCCGCCCTCGCGTATCCGGCTGCCGTCATCCTGTTCGCGCTCGCGATCTCGGTCGCGTTGATGGTATGGGTCGTGCCGACATTCCGGCAGATCTTCGACGGTTTCGGCGCGGCCCTGCCCGCGCCGACCCGCGCACTGCTCGCGCTCTCCGCCGCGCTGTCGACGTGGGGCGGCATGCTCGCGGCCGGCGCTGCGGCATCGGCGCTCGCCGCGCATCACGCGCTTCGGCGGTCTGCGCCGTTGCGCCATGCAGTCGCGCGGCACCTGCTGCGCGCTCCGCTCGCAGGCAGCGCGCTCGAGCGTTACGCGGCCGCCCGCTGGTGCCGTTCGCTCGCGACGCTGCTCGGCGCCGGTGTGCCGCTCGCCGACACCTTCGCCACGCTCGAACGCACGGCCGGCCATCCTGTGTTCGCGCACGCCACCGCGCACATCGCGGCACGCGTGTTGCGCGGCGCACGTCTCGCCGATGCGATGCAGTCGGCCGGCTGCTTTCCGGACGACGTCGTCCAGCCGATCGCCGTCGCCGAGGAAACCGGCGCGCTCGACACGATGCTCGCCGACATCGCCGCGCTGTGCGAACGCCAGCTCGACGCGCGTCTCGATGCGCTCGCCGCGCTCGGCGAACCACTGATCGTGATCGTCCTGGGCGCGCTCGTCGGCGGCCTCGTGATCGCGATGTACCTGCCCATCCTTCAGCTCGGCAACGTGGTGTAGCATCGCAACCGATTCTGTCGCCTTTTAAGTCCGAACCTTGAGCCACATGACGCCCGTGCCCCTGTCCGCCGTTCCCGATTCGCCCGAGAGCACACTGCTCGCGCTGGCGATGCTGCCGCCCGCGCTGCAGTACGCGTTCGCGGTCGTCATCGGCCTTTGCATCGGCAGCTTCCTGAACGTGGTCGTGCACCGGCTGCCCGTGATGATGCAACGCGCGTGGCAGGCCGAGATCGACGAGGCAACCGGCAACGCCAGCGCCGCACCCGACGACGGTTATCCGCCGCGCTACGACCTGTGGCGCCCGCGCAGTGCCTGCCCACATTGCGGCCATGTGCTGCGCGCATGGGAGAACATCCCGCTCGTCAGCTATCTGATGCTGCGCGGGCGCTGCCGCCGCTGCGGCCACGCGATCGGCATCCGTTATCCGCTCGTCGAGCTCGCGTGCGCACTGCTCGCCGCCGCCTCGCTCGCCGCGTTCGGCCCGACGCTCGCCGCGCTCGCCGCGTTCGCACTGTGCGCCGCACTACTCGCGATGAGCGCGATCGACATCCGCACCGGCTACCTGCCCGATTCGATGACGCTGCCGCTGCTCTGGGCCGGGCTTGCGCTGAATCTCGGCGGCACGTTCACGTCGCTGCGCTCGGCCGTGATCGGTGCGATGGCCGGCTATCTGTTCCTGTGGTCGATCTACTGGCTGTTCAAATGGTTGCGCGGCATCGAGGGCATCGGCTTCGGCGACCTGAAACTGCTTGCCGCACTCGGCGCGTGGATGGGCTGGGCCGCGCTGCCGCAGGTCGTGCTGTTCGCCGCGGTGACGGGCGCGATCGTCGGGCTCGTCGCGACCTGGCGCGGCCGCATGCGCTTCGAGGAGCCGATTCCGTTCGGCCCGTTCCTCGCGGCCGGCGGCGTCGCGACGCTGTTTTTCGGCACGCCATTCTATTTCGCGCTCGGAGGCTGACATGTTCGCAGTAGGACTCACGGGCGGCATCGGCAGCGGCAAGACGACCGTCGCCGACCTGTTCGGCGCTCACGGCGCGGCGCTCGTCGATACCGATCTGATCGCCCACCGCATCACCGCTCCCGGCGGCCTTGCGATGCCCGCGATCGAACAGGCGTTCGGCCGCGGCTTCGTTGCCGCCGACGGCTCGCTCGATCGCGCGAAGATGCGCACGCTGATCTTCAGCGACGACGATGCGCGCCGGCGCCTCGAAGCGATCACGCATCCGTTGATTCGCGCGGAGACCGATCGCGAGGCACGCGAAGCGCAGGGCCCGTACGTGATGTTCGTCGTGCCGCTGCTCGTCGAGTCAGGCAACTGGAAGACGCGCAGCGATCGTGTGCTTGTCGTCGATTGCCCGGTCGAAACGCAGATCGCGCGCGTGATGCGGCGCAACGGCTTCACGCGCGAGCAGGTCGAAGCGATCATCGCACGACAGGCAACGCGCGAAGCCCGTCTCGCGGCGGCCGACGACGTGATCGTCAACGACGCGGTTACGCCCGATGCACTCGCCGCGCAGGTCGACGCACTGCACCAACGCTATGTCGCGTTGGCGGCCGCCGCGCACTGAGCATCGCGCGCGATCGTGATGGTGTACGAAATTGGCGCGTTGCTAGGGTAGAGAGTGAGCATTAGAATGTCCTGCATTGTTTCAATCCCTACCCAAGAGGCGAGCGCGCTTGATTCTTTACGAGTATCCGTTCAACGAGCGAATTCGCACGCTGTTGCGCCTCGAAGATCTCTTCGAGCGCTTCGCGTTCTTTTTGGCTCAGGAGGACCCGCGTGAACACCACGTCGCGCTGACGACGCTGTTCGAAATCGCCGAGGTAACGGGCCGCGCGGACCTGAAATCGGATCTGATGAAGGAGCTCGAACGTCAACGCCAGACGCTCGCCCCCTTTCGCGGCAATCCGGGCATCGAGCAGAACGCGCTCGAGGCCGTGCTCGGCGAAATCGAGCAGACGCTGGCCAATCTCGCGCAGATGCAGGGCAAGACCGGCCAGCACCTCGTCGACAACGAATGGCTCGCCAGCATCCGCAGCCGCGCGGTGATTCCCGGCGGCACGTGCAAGTTCGACCTGCCGTCGTACTATGCGTGGCAGCAATGGCCCGCCGAGCAGCGGCGCCAGGACATCGCGAAGTGGATCCTGCCGATGCTGCCGCTGCGCGACGCCGTGACGATCGTGCTGCGGCTCGCGCGCGAATCGGGCCAGGCGTCGAAGGTGATGGCGATGCAGGGCAGCTATCAGCAAATGCTGTCGGGCCGCACCTACCAGCTGATGCAGGTACGCGTGCCGCCGGAGCTGCGCGTCATTCCCGAAGCGAGCGCCAACAAATACATGCTGTGGGTACGGTTCACCATGCAGGACGGCGATGTGCGGCCGCGCGCGGTGGACATCGACGTGCCGTTCCATCTGACACTGTGCAATCTGTAACGGCCGCGTGCCGGATCGCTTTCGTATGACTACCGTTGTGAAATGCCCGTCGTGCGGCGCCCAAGTGCGCTGGACGCCTGAAAATCAGTTCCGCCCGTTCTGTTCGGCCCGCTGCAAGCAGCTCGATCTCGGCGCATGGGCCGCGGAAAAGTACCGGATCGGCGGCGCTTCCGACGAGGGCCCCTCGTCGGAAGAAGACGGCACGGACGGCCGTCGCGACAGCTGAGCGGCGGGCGGCACCGCCCGCCGGCGATATGGCCCGCCTTTCCGGCAGGCCGTCACGGCGTCAGTTCGACGCTGCTTCCTTCTCGAGCAGTTCGAGCACCGGCAGCGCCGCCGGCAACAGCGGCGCAACGGCGACCGGCAGTTGCTGCCATACGAACGCCTGCCCTTCCTTGCTGTGCGGCTCGCCCGTCCAGCCCGTCACCTTGCAGAAATAAAGCCGCACGTAGGCATGGGGATAGTCGTGCTCGAGCGTGTGCCAGCGATGGCTGGCAGTGACCTCGATGCCGAGCTCTTCATGGAGTTCGCGCGCGAGCGCGTCCTCGACGCTTTCGCCGGCCTCCAGCTTGCCGCCCGGAAACTCCCAGTAACCTTCATACGGCTTGCCCTGCAGCCGCTGCGCGAGCAGGTAGCTACCGTCCGGCTGGACCATCACGCCGACCGCGACTTCCGTCACCTTGCGGCCATCCGGTGCGCGCACGGCGCCTTGTGCGAGATCCGCGCTCATGCCTGCTCCTTGCGGCCCGACCAGTCACGCGCGAACTGCCATGCGACGCGCCCCGACCGCGAACCGCGCTCGAGCGCCCACACGAGCGCATCACCGCGCGCGGACTCGATCTCCGCGTCCGGGCAGCCGAAGTGGCGCAGCCAGTGCGCGACGATGTCGAGATAGTCGTCCTGCTTGAACGGATAGAAGCTGACCCACAGGCCGAAGCGCTCCGACAGCGAGATCTTTTCCTCGACGACTTCGCCGGGGTGAATCTCGCCATCCGGGAGATGCTTGTACGACTCGTTGTCGCTCATGTACTCGGGCAGCAGATGGCGGCGGTTCGACGTCGCGTAGATCAGCACGTTGTCCGACTGCGCGGCGATCGAGCCGTCGAGCGCAACCTTCAGCGCCTTGTAGCCCGATTCGCCTTCCTCGAACGACAGGTCGTCGCAGAACACGATGAACCGCTCGGGACGCTGCGAGATCAGGTCGACAATGTCGCCGAGATCGTGCAGGTCGTCCTTGTCGACTTCGATCAGGCGCAGCCCGTCCTGCGCATACGCGTTCAGGCACGCCTTGATCAGCGACGACTTGCCGGTACCGCGTGCGCCGGTCAGCAGCACGTTGTTGGCTGGCTTCTGCTGCACGAACTGCCGCGTGTTCTGCTCGATCAACCCTTTCTGGCGATCGATGTTGTGCAGATCGTCGAGCGTGATCGACGACACGGCCGGCACCGGCTGCAGGTAACCGCGCCCCTGGCGCTTGCGCCAGCGGAATGCGTGGGCGGCGTTCCAGTCGACGGCCGCCGGCGCGGGCGGCAGCACCCCCTCGAGGCGGGCGAGCAGCGCTTCGGCGCGCGTCAGAAACTGTTCAAGCTTGTCCATGTCGTTCGAACGCTCCCGATCAGGAGCGGTAATCCGCGTTGATGCTCACGTAATCGTGCGACAGGTCGCACGTCCAGACGGTGGCCTGCGCGTCGCCACGGCCGAGCAGCACGCGGATCGTGATTTCGCTCTGCTTCATCACGCGCTGGCCGTCCTCTTCCTGGTAGGCCGGGTTACGGCCGCCTGCCTTCGCGACGAGCACGTCGTCGAGATAGAGGTCGATCTTGCCGACGTCGAGATCCGCGACGCCCGCGTAGCCGATCGCCGCGAGAATCCGGCCAAGGTTGGGGTCGGATGCGTAGAAGGCCGTCTTCACGAGCGGCGAATGGCCGATCGCATAGGCGATCTGGCGGCATTCGGCGACGTTCTTGCCGCCCTCGACCTGCACCGTCATGAATTTCGTCGCGCCTTCGCCGTCGCGCACGATCAGTTGCGACAGCACCTGCGCGACTTCCGTCACCGCATCGCGCAGCGCCGCGTAGGCCGGCGAATCGGTCGACGTGATGGCCGGCAGCGTGCTCTTGCCCGATGCGATCAGGATGAACGAGTCGTTCGTCGACGTATCGCCGTCGATCGTGATGCAGTTGAACGAGCGATCGGCGACTTCCTTCACGAGCGTGTCGAGCACCGGCTGCGCGACGTTCGCGTCGAATGCGAGGAAACCGAGCATCGTCGCCATGTTCGGCTTGATCATGCCCGCGCCCTTGCTGATGCCCGTCAGCGTGACCGTATGGCCGTCGATCGCCACCTGGCGCGACGTGGCCTTCGGCAGCGTGTCGGTCGTCATGATCGCCTGCGCGGCGTCGAACCAGTTCGTGGCCTTGCGGTTCGCGAGCGCGGCCGGCAGGCCGGCCTTCAGGCGATCGATCGGCAGCGGCTCGAGGATCACGCCGGTCGAGAACGGCAGCACCTGCGCCGGCTCGATGCCCGCGAGACGGGCAAGTTCCGTGCAGGTTTCACGGGCGTTCACGAGGCCCGGCTCGCCGGTGCCGGCGTTCGCATTGCCTGTATTCACGACGAGCGCGCGGATGCCCGCACCGCCCGCGCGCACCTTCGCCAGATGCTCGCGGCAAACGGTGACCGGCGCGGCGCAGAAACGGTTTTCGGTGAACACGCCCGCGACCGTCGCGCTTTCGTCGACGGAGATGACCAGCACGTCCTTGCGATTCGGCTTGCGGATATTCGCTTCCGCCCAGCCGAGCGTGACGCCGGCGACGGGATGCAGTTGGGCGGGATCGATCGACGGAAAATTGACAGCCATGGGGCACACCTGCCGGATGGAAAATGCCGGCATGCGCCGGCATCGATTGGAAGAACCGGCGGCCGCACGCGCGGGCCGCCGCAACTCACATCAGTTACTCGAAGCTGGAACGAAGCGGCACGCGTGACGCGCGCCGCCGTCGATCATGACAGCTTCCCGTGACATTGCTTGTACTTCTTGCCGCTGCCACACGGGCACGGGTCGTTGCGGCCGACCTTCGGCATTTCGCCGCCGGGGCCGCTGTGCGTCATCGCGCTGCCGACCATGTCGGCCGTAGCGGTGGCCGCCGCGGCAGCCGCGACGTTCGCCACCGGCGCACCGGCTTCCGCGTAGTCGGCGTGCTGGTACTCGACATTCTCGAGATGACCGGCGCGCTCCTCGATCTGCTCGGCGGCTTCCTCGAGCTGTTCCGGCGACTGGATCTGCACGTTCATCACGACGCGCGTGACTTCCTGCTTGATCGCCTCGAGCATCGCGGCGAACAGTTCGAACGCTTCGCGCTTGTATTCCTGCTTCGGATTCTTCTGCGCATAGCCGCGCAGGTGGATGCCCTGGCGCAAGTGGTCGAGCGCTGCGAGGTGTTCGCGCCACAGGCGGTCGACCGTTTGCAGCATCACCGAGCGTTCGAACGCGCTGAACGATTCGCGGCCGACCATCGCGACCTTGCTCTCGTACTGCTCGTCGGCGGCCGTCATCACGGCGTCGAGAATTTCCTCGGCCGTGATCGACGACGACTCGTTCACCATTTCCTGAATCGCGAGGTCGAGCTGCCAGTCGTTGCGCAGCGCTTCCTCGAGCTCGGGCACGTCCCACTGCTCTTCGATGCTGCCTTCCGGTACGAACTGGCGAACGACTTCAGTGACCACGCCATGACGCATCGCGGTGATCGTCTCGGTGATGTCGTGCGCTTCGAGCAGTTCGTTGCGCTGCTGGTAGATCACCTTGCGCTGGTCGTTCGACACGTCGTCGTATTCGAGCAGCTGCTTGCGGATGTCGAAGTTGCGCGCTTCGACCTTGCGCTGCGCGGATTCGATCGACCGCGTGACGATGCCGGCCTCGATCGCCTCGCCTTCCGGCATCTTCAGGCGATCCATGATCGAGCGCACGCGGTCGCCCGCGAAGATGCGCAGCAACGGATCGTCGAGCGACAGGTAGAAGCGCGACGAGCCCGGATCGCCCTGACGGCCCGCACGGCCGCGCAGCTGGTTGTCGATCCGGCGCGATTCGTGGCGCTCGGTGCCGATGATGTGCAGGCCGCCCGCGGCCTTCACCTGCTCGTGCAGCGTTTCCCACTCGTCGTGCAGTTGCTGGATGCGGCGTGCCTTTTCGTCGGCCGGGATCGCGTCGTCGGCCTCGATGAATGCAGCCTGCTTCTCGGCATTGCCGCCGAGCACGATGTCGGTACCGCGACCGGCCATGTTGGTCGCGATCGTCACGCGGTTCGGACGGCCGGCTTCCGCGACGATCGCCGCTTCACGCTCGTGCTGCTTCGCGTTCAGCACTTCGTGCGGCAGCCCGGCCTGCTTCAGCAGGTGCGACAGCAGCTCGGAGTTCTCGATCGACGTCGTGCCGACCAGCACCGGCTGGCCGCGCTCGTAGCAGTCGCGGATGTCGCGAATCACCGCGTCGTAGCGCTCCTTGGCCGTCTTGTAGATCTGGTCCTGCTTGTCGATCCGCTTCGGCGGACGGTTGGTCGGAATCACGACCGTCTCGAGACCGTAGATCTCGTTGAATTCGTATGCCTCGGTGTCCGCGGTACCGGTCATGCCGGCCAGCTTCGCGTACATCCGGAAGTAGTTCTGGAACGTGATCGAGGCGAGCGTCTGGTTCTCGCTCTGAATCTTCACGTGTTCCTTCGCCTCGACGGCCTGGTGCAGGCCGTCGGACCAGCGGCGGCCGGCCATCAGGCGGCCCGTGAATTCGTCGACGATGACCACTTCGCCGTTCTGCACGACGTAGTGCTGATCCTTGTGGAACAGCGTGTGTGCACGCAGCGCCGCGTACACGTGGTGCATCAGCGTGATGTTCTGCGGCGCGTACAGGCTCTCGCCCTCGCCGATCAGGCCCCATTCGGCGAGCAGGCGCTCGGCCTTCTCGTGGCCCGATTCCGTCAGGAACACCTGGCGCGCCTTTTCATCGAGCGTATAGTCGCCCGGCTTCTCGACGCCCGTGCCGTCGGCCTTCTCTTCGCCGATCTGGCGCTCGAGCAGCGGCGGCAGTGCGTTCATCCGCACGTACAGCTCGGTGTGATCCTCGGCCTGGCCCGAAATGATCAGCGGCGTACGCGCTTCGTCGATCAGGATCGAGTCCACTTCGTCAACGACCGCAAAGTTCAGGGCCCGCTGCACGCGCGCGTCGGTCTCGTAGACCATGTTGTCGCGCAGGTAGTCGAAGCCGAACTCGTTGTTCGTGCCGTACGTGATGTCCGCGGCATACGCCTGCTGCTTCTGGTCGTGCTCCATGCCGGACAGGTTGATGCCGACCGACAGACCGAGGAAGTTGTAGAGGCGCGCCATCCATTCGGCGTCGCGCTGCGCAAGATAATCGTTGACGGTCACGACGTGCACGCCGCGGCCGGCCAGTGCATTCAGGTACACGGGCAGCGTCGCGACGAGCGTCTTGCCTTCGCCGGTACGCATTTCCGCGATCTTGCCGTAGTGGAGCACCATGCCGCCGATCATCTGCACGTCGAAGTGCCGCATCTTCAGCACGCGACGGCTGGCCTCGCGACAGACCGCGAACGCCTCGGGCAACAGCTTGTCGAGCGACTCGCCGGCCGCGACCCGCTGGCGGAATTCGTCCGTCTTGCCGCGCAACTGGTCGTCCGTCAGCTTCTCGATCTGCGTTTCGAGCGCATTGATCGTCGTGACGGTCTTTTGGTATTGCTTGACGAGCCGCTGGTTGCGGCTGCCAAAAATTTTCTGGAGAAAACCGGTTGTCATCGGATCGGATCCTGCGTCGCAGCACCGGCGCCCGGCGCGTGTTGCGCGCCCCGACGCCCGAGCCTCGGCGGCTTAGCGAATTAGTGGACTCAAACGTCGAATTTTAGCACGCGGGGAGGCGTGCGCCCGTGTCTCGGCGGGACGGGTACTACACGCCGACGGCCGGGCTGGCGGGGCGAAAGCCGCCCGGGTACGGGCCGGCGCGGGTACAATCGGCAGCAACCTCCGCGCGCGTGCGCGCCCGAAGAATGCCTCGATGAACCGATTTTCCAAGCGTTTCGGCCCGCTCGCCGCCTATCGCCCGCAACCCGTGTCGGAAGTGCTCGGCCGCACCGACGCATTTACGGCGCTGCGCGCCGGTGTCGAGCAGATCGCGTCGCTGCAGCGCGACCTCGCCGCGCTCCTGCCCGAATACCTCGCGAATCATGTCGAACCGGGCTTTATCAAGGACGGCACCCTGACCCTCTTTGCCGCGCACAATGCGCTGGCTGCCCGGTTGCGGCAAGTCGAGCCGCGGCTGCTCGGCGATCTCCAGAAGCGCGGCTGGGCCGTATCGACGCTGCGCGTGCGCGTGCGGCCGAAGGACGCGCCGGAGCCGCCGCACGTGAAGCAAGCGCGAATGACCTCGGTCGGCGCCGCCGCGTTGCGCGATCTCGCCGATCATCTCGAACCGTCGCCGCTGCAGGACGCGCTTGCGCGAATGGCCGCCCGGCACGGCGCAAAGCCGCGTTGACGGCACCGCTCGCCGGCAGCGGCCGGCCAACAAAAAAGCGGCCCGAAGGCCGCTTTTTTTGTCACTTGTGCTGAACGCCGGTTACGCGAAGGCCGTCTGCGCGTCGAACGCGAAACCCTTCGGCGCAGCCTGCGGATCCTCGAACGTCACGATCTCGTACGCATCTTCGTGCGCGAGCAGCTCGCGCAGCAACGCGTTGTTCAGGCCATGACCCGACTTGTACGCGGTGTACGACGCCAGCAGCGGATGACCGATCACGTACAGGTCGCCGATCGCGTCGAGCATCTTGTGCTTCACGAATTCGTCGTCATAGCGCAGCCCGTCGTTGTTCAGGATGCGGTACTCGTCGAGCACGATCGCGTTGTCCATGCTGCCGCCGCGCGCCAGGCCGATCTCACGCAGCATCTCGGCTTCGTGCGCGAAGCCGAACGTGCGCGCACGCGCGATCTCGCGCACGTACGACGTGGTCGCGAAATCGACTTCGAGCTCCTGGCCCGTCTTGTCGACGGCCGGGTGACGGAAATCGATCGAGAACTTCAGCTTGAAGCCGAAATACGGATCGAGACGCGCGAACTTGTCACCATCCCGGATTTCGACCGGCTTCTTCACCTTGATGAAGCGCTTCGGCGCGTTCTGCTCCTCGATGCCGGCGGACTGGATCAGGAACACGAACGTAGCCGCGCTGCCGTCCATGATCGGGATTTCCTCGGCCGTCACGTCGACGTACAGGTTGTCGATGCCGAGACCAGCACACGCGGACATCAGGTGCTCGACGGTCGACACGCGCACGCCATCCTTCTGCAACACCGACGCGAGCCGCGTGTCGCCGATCGACATCGCCGACGCGGGAATGTCGACCGGCGTGGGCAGGTCGACACGTGAAAAGACGATGCCCGTGCCCGGTGCGGCGGGACGGAGCGTCAACTCGATCTTGTGGCCCGAGTGGACACCGATACCCACGGTCTTGACGATGGATTTGATGGTGCGCTGCTTCAACATGGTGTTCTTCGTCGTGATTGAAAACATCAATCAGGAGTTATATTCGATAGACGGGATTATAGCGTAATTCCCTATTCAACGCTGTTTGAAACTGCGTATCAATCTGTTTCGACAGTTTACCCGCGCCGATACGGGACGGGCCGATGCCCGGAACGGAGGCGTTTCCGGTCATCAGCCCGTGTTACAACTGCCCTGAGGCCGGTGAGCAGCGTTGCCGGCAGGCAACGGCGCACCGCACGATCAGGACGTCAACGTCGCGAGAACACTCGCCGCATCGCTCACTTCGAATTTGCCCGGCGCCTCGACGGCCAGCGTCTTGACCACACCGCCGTCAATCACCATCGCGTAGCGCAGGGAACGAATTCCCATGCCACGCGCGGACAAATCCTGCGTCAGCCCCAGCGCATGAGTGAAAGCCGCGCTGCCGTCCGCCATCATGCGCACCTTGCCCGCGGTGTGCAGATCACGTCCCCATGCGCCCATCACGAATGCGTCGTTGACGGACACGCACCAGATCTCGTCGATACCCGCCGCGCGCAGTTGCTCGGCGTGTTCGACGTAGCCCGGTACATGCTGCGCCGAGCAGGTCGGCGTGAAAGCGCCCGGCAATCCGAAGATCACCACCCGCTTTCCCGCAACCTGGTCGTGCACGCTGTAGGCGTTCGGCCCCAGCGTGCACCCGTCGCGCGCGTCGTCGATGAACTCGAACAACTGCGCGTCGGGCAGCGCGTCGCCCACTTGAATCATGGCTGGTCCCTCATAGCGATACGGTTTTTCAGCGTGTTGCGGACAGCACGGCCCATCCCGCCTCGCTTGAGCGAAGAGGGCACGTTTCCCGGCCCGGCGTCGCAGTCGACGCGGCCTGTCGTGGTCCGTAGCATCCGTCACGCCGGCGATACCGCGGCAGTTTCGCCGCGGCTTCGCCTGTGTTTGCGTCAGTCAGCCTGCTTGCGCAGGAAAGCCGGGATGTCGTACGTGTCGACCCCCTTCTCCTGCAGCGCCTGCACGTGCGATGCCGCGGTTTCGCGCGAATTGCGCCACACTGCCGGCGTATCCAGCGCGCCGTAGTCTGCCGTGCTGACGTGATGGGCCGGTGCATAGCCGTGCGACACCGCGCTGACCGGCTGGTTGTCCGTACCCGTGCGCAGCAGCGTCATCGGTGCCGATTGCTGCTTCTTCGCCGCACGGCCCAGACCCGTTGCCACGACCGTCACGCGCAGTGCATCGCCCATTGCGTCGTCGTACACCGCACCGAAGATCACCGTCGCATCTTCCGCCGCGTAGCTCTTGATCGTGTTCATCACTTCGCGCGTTTCCGACAGGCGCAGCGAACGGCTCGACGTGATGTTGACCAGCACGCCGCGCGCGCCCGACAGATCGACACCTTCGAGCAGCGGGCTCGCCACGGCCTGTTCCGCCGCGAGGCGTGCGCGATCGACGCCGGCAACCGTCGCCGTGCCCATCATCGCCTTGCCCTGCTCGCCCATCACCGTCTTCACGTCTTCGAAGTCGACGTTCACGAGACCATCGACGTTGATGATTTCAGCGATGCCTGCGACCGCGTTGTTCAACACGTCGTCCGCGCACTGGAAGCACTTGTCCATCTCGGCGTCGTCGCCCATCACGTCGAACAGCTTGTCGTTCAGAACGACGATCAGCGAGTCGACGTGATCCTCCAGTTGCTGCGAACCTGCTTCGGCGACGCGCATGCGCTTGCCACCTTCGAACTCGAACGGCTTGCTGACGACACCAACCGTCAGGATGCCCATCTCCTTCGCGATCTGCGCGACCACCGGTGCCGCGCCCGTGCCCGTGCCGCCACCCATGCCGGCGGTGATGAACACCATGTGCGCGCCGCGCAGTGCGTCGGCGATGCGCTCACGCGCTTCTTCCGCTGCCGCACGACCCATTTCCGGCTTCGCACCGGCGCCGAGGCCCGTGTTGCCAAGCTGGATCACCGACGATGCACGCGAACGCGACAGCGCCTGAGCGTCCGTGTTCATCACGATGAAGTCGACGCCCTGCACGCCGCGGTTGATCATGTGCTGGACGGCATTGCCGCCAGCGCCGCCAACGCCGACCACCTTGATGATGGTGCCGTTGGTCTCGGTTTCCAGCATTTCGAATTCCATGTTGCCTCCGTCAAGAGAATGACTGCTAATCGGCCGTTATTCGGCAGGAGATCGGGCAACCCCCTGTCGCGCGCCAGCCGCCGGCACCGGCGCGAATTTCAATTCGGTTCAGTTCGTCAGAAGTTGCTCAGGAACCATTCCTTCATCCGCGAGAACACCTGCCCCGCGTTGCCGGACTGCACGGCGACCTTGCGGCCGCGCATGCGCTGGGCACTGCCTTCGACGAGCAGCCCCATCGCCGTCGAGTAGCGCGGATTGCGCACGACGTCGGAGAGGCCGCCTGCATATTCCGGCGCGCCGATGCGCACCGGTTTCAGGAAAATGTCTTCGCCGAGCTCGACCATGCCGGGCATCATCGATGCACCGCCAGTAATGACCACGCCGGAGCTCAGCAGTTCTTCGTAACCCGATTCGCGCACGACCTGCTGCACGAGCGAGAACAGTTCCTCGACGCGCGGCTCGATCACGGCCGCGAGCGCCTGGCGCGACAGCGTGCGCGGGCCGCGTTCGCCGAGGCCCGGCACTTCGACCATTTCGTCCGGATCGGCGAGCGCCTGCTTCGCGATCCCGTAGCCGACCTTGATGTCTTCCGCATCCGGCGTCGGCGTGCGCAGCGCCATCGCGATATCGCTCGTGATCTGGTCGCCGGCGATTGGAATCACCGCGGTATGGCGGATCGCGCCTTCGGCGAAGATCGCGATGTCCGTCGTGCCGCCGCCGATGTCGACCAGCACCACGCCGAGATCCTTCTCGTCTTCCGTCAGCACGGCCAGCGACGACGCGAGCGGCTGCAGGATCAGGTCGTTCACTTCCAGCCCGCAACGGCGCACGCACTTGACGATGTTCTGCGCGGCGCTCACCGCGCCCGTCACGATGTGCACCTTCACCTCGAGGCGGATACCGCTCATCCCGATCGGCTCGCGCACGTCTTCCTGGCCGTCGATGATGAATTCCTGCGTGAGGATGTGCAGCACCTGCTGGTCGGTCGGGATGTTGATCGCCTTCGCGGTCTCGATCACGCGCGCGACATCCGTCTGCGTGACCTCCTTGTCCTTGATCGCGACCATCCCGCTCGAGTTGAAGCTGCGGATGTGGCTGCCCGCGATCCCCGTGAACACGTTGGTGATCTTGCAGTCGGCCATCAGCTCGGCTTCCTCGAGCGCGCGCTGGATCGACTGCACGGTGGCCTCGATGTTGACCACCACACCTTTCTTCAGACCCTTCGACTCGCTCTGGCCGAGACCGATCACCTCGTAGTGACCCTCGCCCTTCAGCTCGGCGACGATGGCCACCACCTTCGACGTGCCGATGTCGAGGGAAACCAGCAGATCCTTGTAGTCTTTGCTCATAAAGTGCTCTTGCGTGTGATCTCTCGTTACTTCTTGCGCTTGTCGGTATCGGTCAGGAACCGCATGCCTGCCGCGCGAATCGCGAATCCGTTCGGATAACGCAGGTCCGCGTACTCGATGTCGTTGCCCCAACGCTCCGTGACCGCCGGCCAGGCCGCGACCAGACGCTGGCTTCGGTCATGCAGCGATTCGCTGTTGCGTTCCTTGCCCAGCTCGACCTGCATGCCGTTCGACAGCTTCACCGTCCACGCGTACCGCGCCGACAGCGTCACTTCTTCCGGCGCCGCCTTCAGCGGCGCAAACCATTTCCCGAAGTCGCGATACCGCGTGACGACTTCCTTCGCACTGCCTTCCGGGCCGTCGAACGCCGGCAGCTCCTGCTCCAGCTCGCCCTGGTTCGCGGTGAACAGCTCGCCGTCGACGCTCACCAGCTGATCGCTGCCCCAGGTCCCGAGCGGTTTGTACTCCTCCAGCGTGACAGCCAGCGCATTCGGCCACACGCGGCGCACGCTCGCGTGGCGCACCCACGGCATCTGCTCGAACGCGGCACGCGCCGTATCGAGATCGACCGTGAAGAAATTGCCCTTCAGCCGGCCGACCACGCCTGCGCGCACCGTCGGCGAGTTGATGTGCTCGGTATCGCCGTCGATCCGGATTTCCCGCAGCGCGAACGTCGGGCGCTGAATCAGCCAGTAGCAACCGGCCGCCGCCAACACGAGCAGCAGCAGCGCGTACAGCGCGCTGGCGGCAAGGTTGAGTTGGCGAACGTTGTTCCACATACGTCGTTCCGTTCCTGCGTCAGTCGTTGAGCGTGAGCGACAGCACCTTCACGACCAGCTCCGAATAGCTGATGCCGACCGCGCGCGCGGCCTTCGGCGGCAGCGAGTGGTCGGTCATCCCGGGGGCCGTGTTCACTTCCAGGAAATACGCATTGCCGGCCGCGTCGAGCATGAAATCCGCCCGGCCCCAGTCGGTACAGCCAAGCACGTCGAACGCGCGGCGCGCGATGCGCTTCAGTTCCGCTTCCTGTTCGGCCGGCAGGCCGCACGGGATCAGGTACTGCGTGTCGTCGGCGACGTACTTCGCGTGGTAGTCGTAGAACTCGCCCGCCGGCACGATCTTGATCAGCGGCAGGTCGAGATCGCCGGCGATGCACGCGGTGTATTCGCCGCCGCCTTCGATGCTCTTCTCGACGATCACGATCTTGTCGTGCGCCGCGGCTTCCTCGAGCGCGGCCGGCAGCGCGTCGGCCGTCTTCACCTTCAGCACCGCGACGCTCGAGCCTTCGCTCGCCGGCTTCACGAACAGCGGCAGGCCGAGCTTCGCAACGATGTCGGTCGCGCGCGCGGCCAGGTCGTCGCCGCGCATCACCGTCTCGAACGGCGGCGTCGGCACGCCCGTCTGCTGCCACACGAGCTTCGTGCGGAACTTGTCGAGGCCGAGCGCCGACCCGAGCACGCCGCTGCCCGTGTAGCGAATGCCGTAGAAATCGAGCGCGCCCTGGATCTGGCCGTTCTCGCCGTAGCCGCCGTGCAGCGCGTTGAACGCGCGCACGAAGCCTTCGTCCTTCAGCGCCGACAGCGGCCGCTCGGCCGGGTCGAACGGATGCGCATCGACGCCCGCGTCACGCAGGCCCTGCAGCACGAGACGGCCCGAGGTCAGCGACACCTCGCGCTCGGCGGATTCGCCGCCGAACAACACCGCCACCTTGCCGAAACGTTTCGGATCGATCCCGCTCATGTCATGCCTTCTGTTGAATGTGTTGCACGAGCTTCGCCGGCACGCCGCCGATCGACCCCGCACCCATCGTGATCACCACGTCGCCGTTCTGCGCGACCTTCGCCAATGCATCCGGCACGTCGTCGACCGTCGCGACGAACACCGGTTCAACCTTCCCGACCGCGCGCAGCGCACGCGACAGCGCATCGCCGTTGGCCGTCGGGATCGCGGCCTCGCCGGCCGCGTAGACTTCCGTCAGCACCAGCGCATCGACCGTCGACAGCACGTTGACGAAATCGTCGAAGCAGTCACGCGTGCGCGTGTAGCGGTGCGGCTGGAACGCCAGCACGAGGCGGCGCCCCGGGAACGCGCCGCGCGCGGCCGCGATCGTCGCGGCCATCTCGACCGGGTGATGGCCGTAGTCGTCGATCAGCGTGTACTGGCCGCCGTCCGCGGTCGGCACCTTGCCGTAACGCTGGAAGCGCCGGCCGACGCCGTTGAATTCCGCGAGCGCCAGCTGGATCGCGTCGTCCGTCACGCCGAGGTCGGTCGCGATCGCGATCGCCGCGAGTGCGTTCTGCACGTTGTGCAGGCCCGGCATGTTCAGTACCACCGCGAGCGGCGCGCGCCCTTCGCGGATCACCGTGAAATGCATGCGGCCATCGCGCGCGTCGATGTTCTCGGCACGCACCTGCGCGTCCGGCGACAGGCCGTAGCGCACGACCGGCTTCGAGATGAACGGGATGATCTGGCGCACGTTCGGATCGTCGACGCACACGACCGCGCTGCCGTAGAACGGCAGGCGCTGCGTGAATTCGATGAACGCCTGCTTGAGCCGCGCGAAATCGTGCCCGTAGGTGTCCATGTGGTCGGCGTCGATGTTCGTGATGACTTCGATCACCGGATACAGGTTCAGGAACGACGCATCCGACTCGTCGGCCTCGGCGACGATGAAATCGCCCGTGCCGAGCCGCGCATTCGCGCCGGCGCTGATCAGCCGGCCGCCGATCACGAAGGTCGGATCGAGGCCGCCTGCCGCGAGCACGCTCGCGACGAGGCTCGTCGTCGTGGTCTTGCCGTGCGTGCCGGCGATCGCGATCCCCTGCTTCAGGCGCATCAGCTCCGCGAGCATCACCGCACGCTGCACGATCGGCACGCGCTGGCTGCGCGCGGCCAGCACTTCCGGGTTGTCGGAGCGCACGGCCGTCGACACGACGACCGCGTTCGCGCCCTCGATGTTCGCCGCGTCGTGGCCGATCGCGATCCGTGCGCCGAGCGCCTGGAGGCGATCGGTCACCGCGTTGCGCGAGAGATCCGAGCCGCTGACCTCGTAGCCGAGGTTGACGAGCACTTCGGCGATGCCGCTCATGCCCGCGCCGCCGATCCCGACGAAATGAATGTGTTTGACGATGTGTTTCATTGCAGTTCTTCCAGGTTCGCGCCGGCCGCCTTCGCGCACACGCGCGCGACTTCGTCGGTGGCCTCGGGCTTCGCCAGCGAGCGCGAACGTTCCGCCATGTCCGCAAGCGATGCCCGCGACTGGCCGCGCAGCCAGTCGGCGAGCAGTTCCGCCGACAGGTCGCGTTGTTGCACCAGCACGGCCGCGCCCGCATCGGCGAGGAACGCGGCATTGGTCGTCTGGTGATCGTCGACCGCGTACGGGAACGGCACGAACAGCGCCGCCACGCCCACCGCCGCGATCTCCGACACCGTCATCGCACCCGACCGGCAGATCACGAGATCCGCCGCCGCATACGCGGCCGCCATGTCGTCGATGAACGGCACGAGCCGCACGTCTTCGCCGGCCGCGAAACCGGCCGCTTCGTAATTCGTCTTCAATGCTTCGATGTGCTTCACGCCGGCCTGGTGCACGACGCGCGGGCGTTCGCCCGGCGTCAGCAGCGCCAGCGCGCGCGGCACGACTTCGTTCAGCGCGGCCGCGCCGAGGCTGCCGCCGACGACCAGCACGTTCAGCGGGCCGCTGCGCGACGCATAGCGTGCTTTGGGCGGTTCCGTGTGCGTAAGTTCCGCGCGAATCGGGTTGCCCGTCCATTCCGCGTGCGGCAGCGCGCCGGGGAATGCGACGAGCACGCGCTTCGCGAGTTTCGCGAGCACCTTGTTCGTCAGGCCCGCGATCGAATTCTGTTCATGCAGCACGAGCGGACGCCCCGACAGCGCGGTCATCACGCCCGCCGGGAACGTGATGTAGCCGCCCATCCCGAGCACGACGTCCGGCCGCACGCGGCGCAGCGCGCCGAGGCTCTGCCAGCATGCGCGCAGCAGGTTGACCGGCAGCGTCAGCTTGGTCTTCAGGCCCTTGCCGCGCAGCCCGCCGAACCGCACGTACTCCATCGGAATGCCGTGCTTCGGCACGAGCGTCGCTTCCATCCCGGCCGGATTGCCGAGCCATACGACGCGCCAGCCCGCCGCTTCCATCCGGTGCGCGACCGCGAGCCCCGGGAACACGTGGCCCCCGGTGCCGCCTGCCATCACCATCAGCGTGCGTTGCGACGCGGTCATACCTTCCCTCCGCGCATCAGCACCCGGTTTTCGTAGTCGACCCGCAGCAGCACCGCGAGCGAGACGCAGTTCAGCAGGATGCCGGAGCCGCCGTAGCTCACCAGCGGGCAGCGTCAGGCCCTTGGTCGGCAGCAGCCCGAGGTTCACGCCCATGTTGATGAACGTCTGCGCGCCGAACCAGATGCCGATGCCTTTCGCCATCAGGCCCGCGAACGTGCGGTCGAGCGCGAGCGCCTGGCGACCGATCTCGAACGCGCGGCGCACGATCCAGTAGAACAGCAGGATCACGACCAGCACGCCGACGAAGCCGAGTTCCTCGCCGATCACCGCGAGGATGAAGTCGGTATGGGCTTCCGGCAGGTAGCTTCTCGACGCTGCCGCCGAGGCCGACGCCGAACCACTCGCCGCGGCCGAACGCGATCAGCGAGTGCGTGAGCTGGTACGCCTTGCCCTGCGCGTAGCGCTCGTCCCACGGATCCAGATACGCGAAGATCCGCTCGCGACGCCACGGCGACAGCCACACGAGCATCGTGAAGGTGCCGACTGCCGTCGCGACGAGGCCGCCGAACAGCTTGCCGTTCACGCCGCCGAGGAACAGCACGCCCATCGCGATCGCGGCGACCACCATGAACGCACCCATGTCAGGCTCGAGCAGCAGCAGCGCACCGACCAGGCCGACCGCGAATGCCATCGGCAGGAAGCCTTTCGCGAAGCTCTGCATGTATTCCTGCTTGCGCACCGTGTAGTTCGCCGCGTAGATCGTCACCGCGAGCTTCATGATTTCCGACGGCTGCATGTTCGTGATGCCGAGCGGAATCCAGCGGCGCGCGCCGTTCACGCCCTTGCCGACGTGCGGGATCAGCACGATCACGAGGCCGACGAGCGCGATCAGGAAGAGATGCGGCGCGTACTTGTCCCATGTCGAGACGGGCACGCGGAACGCGATCACCGCCGCGATGAACGCGACGGCGAGCGAGATGCAGTGGCGCATCAGGAACGCGTAATCGTGATACGACGCGTATTTCGGCGAATCGGGCATCGCGATCGACGCCGAATACACCATCACGACGCCGAGCCCGAGCAGCGCGATCGCAACCCACAACAGCGAGTAGTCGAAGTCGAGCATCCGCGAACGGCTCGGGCGCACGCCGTTGACGACGCTTGCGAGGCCGCCCGTCGCGGCACGCGTGGCCGACGCGACGCGACCGCCCGCGGCATTGCCGCCGGTGTCGCGCCGGTCGTTGAAACGGGAGACGAGGCGATCGGACCAGCTCATGGCGTCGCTCCTTTGTCGATGGCGATTTCGTCGACCGCCGCGCGGAACACATCCGCGCGATGGGCGTAGTTCCTGAACATGTCGAGGCTCGCGCACGCGGGCGACAGCAACACCGCATCGCCCGGCTCCGCGAGATCGGCGGCCGCATGCACGGCGCCTTCGAGTGTCGCGTGGTCGGCGAGCGGCACGCCCGTTTCGGCGAGCGTGTCGCGGATCGCCGGCGCATCGCGGCCGATCAGCATCACCGCACGGCACCAGCGCGCGACCGGCGCGACCAGCGGCGCGAAATCCTGCCCCTTGCCGTCACCGCCCGCGATCAGCACGATCTTCTGTGCGAGCCCGTCGAGCGCGGCGACCGTCGCGCCGACGTTCGTGCCCTTGCTGTCGTCGACGTAGTCGACGTCGTCAATCGTCGCGATCACTTCAACGCGATGCGCTTCGCCGCGGTATTCGCGCAGCGCGTGCAGCAGCGGCGCGGCCGGCAGGTCGATCGCGCGTGCGAGCGCGAATGCGGCCAGCGCGTTCGCCGCGTTGTGCAACCCGCGAATCCGCAGCGCGTCGGCCGGCATCAGGCGCTTCTGTGCAATGTCGGGCGTATGGGCCGCGTCGCGCTTGCGCCGGCGGGTCGTCGCCACTTCATCCGGCGCGTCGCGATCGACGGCTTCCACCAGCCATGCGATACCGTTGTCGCGCGACAGCCCGTAGTCGCCGTCCTGCACCGGTTCGTTCAGGCCGAACGTGACCGTGCGCGGCGCGTCGGCCGTGCCGGCCGCCGGTGCGAACTTCATTACGGCCGAATCGTCGCGGTTCAGCACGCGCGTCGTCGTCGCGCCGAAGATCCGGCCCTTGGCCTGCGCGTACGCGTCGAAGCTGCCGTGCCAGTCGAGGTGATCCTGCGTGATGTTGAGGATCGTGGCCGCATCGGGCGCGAACGAGCGCGCGGTCTCGAGCTGGAAGCTCGACAGTTCGAGTACCCATACGTCGGGCAGCGCCGTTTCGTCGATCGCGTTCGCGAGCCGGTCGAGCATCGCCGGGCTGATGTTGCCGGCGACCGCGACCTTCTTGCCCGCGCGCTGACACAGCAGGCCGGTGAGGCTCGTCGTCGTGGTCTTGCCGTTGGTGCCGGTGATCGCGAGCACCTTCGGCTGGTAGCCGCTCGTGCCGAGCGCGCGCAGCGCCTGCGCGAAGAATTCCAGCTCGCCCCACACCGCGATCCCGCGCTCGTGCGCGGCCGCGACCAGCGCCGCGAGCGCCGGTTCGAGCGGAGACAGGCCGGGGCTCAGCCCGACGAGTTCGATGCCACCGTCGAGCAGCGCGGGCGTGAACGCGCCGCCGACGAATTCCGCATCGATGCCTTCGGCCTGCAGCGCGGCAAGGTTGGGCGGCGCCTCGCGGGTATCGGCAATACGCAGCCGGCACCCGTGCCTCGCGCACCATCGCGCGATCGCGAGACCCGATTCACCGAGCCCCAGTACGAGCACCATCGGCCGTTGCCGATCTCCAAACATCTCGCCAGACATCCTTGTTACCTTTCCTTTACCGCAGCTTGAGGGTGGTCAGACCGAACAGGCACAGCATCAGCGTGATGATCCAGAAACGCACGACCACCTGCGTTTCCTTCCAGCCGGACAATTCGAAATGGTGATGCAGCGGCGCCATCTTCAGCAGGCGCCGCCCTTCGCCGTAACGCTTCTTCGTGTACTTGAACCACGAAACCTGCAGCATCACCGACAGCGTTTCCGCGACGAAGATGCCGCCCATGATGAACAGCACGATTTCCTGGCGCACGATCACCGCGACCGTGCCGAGCGCGCCGCCGAGCGCCAGCGCGCCGACGTCGCCCATGAACACCTGCGCGGGGTGCGTGTTGTACCAGAGGAACGCAAGCCCTGCCCCACCCATCGCGGAACAGAAGATCAGCAGTTCGCCCGCGCCCGGGATGTGCGGGAACAGCAGGTATTTTGAATAGACCGCGCTGCCCATCACGTACGCGAACACACCCAGCGACGCGCCAACCAGCACGACCGGCATGATCACGAGGCCGTCGAGGCCGTCCGTCAGGTTCACCGCGTTGCTCGCGCCGACGATCACGAAGTAGGTCAGCACGATGAAGCCCCACACGCCGAGCGGATAGCTGATCGACTTCAGGAACGGCAGCATCAGGTCGGCGCGTGCCGGCAGCCCCATCGACAGGCCGCTCCTCACCCAGGCCATGAACAGGTCGAACACGCGCACGTTGTTCGCCTCGGACACGCTGAACGCGAGGTAGACGGCCGCAAACAGCCCGATCACCGATTGCCAGAAATACTTCTCGCGCGACGACATCCCGCGCGGGTCCTTGTGGACGACCTTGCGGTAGTCGTCGACCCAGCCGATCACGCCGAAGCCGAACGTGACAAGCATCACGATCCAGATGAAACGGTTCGTCAGGTCGCCCCACAGCAGCGTCGCGACCGCGATGCCGATCAGGATCAGCACACCGCCCATCGTCGGCGTGCCGGACTTGACGAGGTGGGTCTGCGGGCCGTCCTTGCGCACGGCCTGCCCGACCTTCATTTGCGTCAGCTTGCGGATCACCCACGGTCCGCACACGAGCCCGATCCCCAGCGCGGTGATGGTAGCCATCACCGCCCGGAACGTGAGGTACGTGAACAAGCGCAAAAAGCTTGCGTCTCCTTGCAGCCATTGCGCCAGCGCCAGCAGCATGCTTCCTTCCTTCTACTCAGTGTGCCGCGGGCGCAGTGCCCGCCGCGGGTTGGTTCGTCAGCGCGTCGACCACGCGCTCCATCTTCATGTACCGCGAGCCCTTCACGAGCACCGTCGCCTGCGCGCCGTAACCGGCCGCGAGCAGCGCCGCCACGAGCGCACCGACGTCGTCGAAGTGGCGTGCCGTGTCGCCGTACGCCGTGCACGCATCGCGCGATGCGTCGCCGAGCGCGAACAGCGCATCGATCCCGCGATCGCGCGCATAGGCGCCGATCTCGCGGTGGAAGGCCGGCCCTTCGTCGCCGACCTCGCCCATGTCGCCGATCACCAGCACGCGCGGCGCCGGATGCGCGGCGAGCACGTCGATCGCGGCACGCATCGAATCGGGGTTCGCGTTGTACGTATCGTCGACGACCGTCGCGCCCGCGAGGCTGCCGGCGATCGCCTGCTTCACCTGCAGCCGGCCCTTGACCGGTTCGAACGATTCGAGGCCCTGCCTGATCGCCGACAGCGCGACGCCGGCGCCGAGCGCAGCGGCCGTCGCGGCCAGCGCATTGCGCGCGTTGTGCTCGCCGAGCGCGCGCAGCCGCACCGTGACGGCGCCGGCCGGCGTATCGATCGCGAGTTCGCCGCCGTGCAGACGGCCGACGACCTGCGCGGCGTTCTGCCGCTCGGCGTCGTGCAGCGCGAAATCGAGGATCCGGTTGCCGGTTGCCGCGACGCGCCAGATGCCCGCGTACGCGTCGTCGGCCGGGAACACCGCGACTCCGTCCGGCGGCAGCGCATGAATCACGGCCGCATGTTCGAGCGCGACGGCTTCCACCGTCGCCATGAATTCCTGGTGCTCGCGCTGCGCGTTGTTGACGAGCGCGACCGTCGGCGCCGTGAGGCGCGCGAGGACTTCAGTCTCGCCCGGGTGATTCATCCCGATCTCGATCACCGCGAGACGATGCTGGGCCGACAGGCGCAGCAGCGTCAGCGGCAGGCCGACATCGTTGTTCAGGTTGCCGGCCGTCGCGAGCCGTGCGTCGGCGCCGACCGCCGCCGCGAAGATCGACGCGATCATTTCCTTGACGGTCGTCTTGCCGTTGCTGCCCGTCACCGCGACGAGCGGCAACGCGAATCGTTTGCGCCAGCCGTGTGCGAGCGCGCCGAGCGCGGCGCGCGTTTCGCCGCCGACGATCGCCGGCATCGCGACGCCGGCCGGCACCTGCGCGACGAGCGCCGCGGCAGCGCCGCGCGCGGCGACGTCACCGAGGAAGTCGTGCGCGTCGAAGCGCTCGCCTTTCAGTGCGACGAACAGGTCGCCGGGGCCGGCCGTGCGGCTGTCCGTCGATACGCGATCGAACGTGACGCCCGCGTCGCCGTGGACGGTTGCGCCGGGAATCAGGCGGGCGGCTTCGCCGAGACTGAGCATCGTCATTCGCCGCCTCCCTTGCCGTGCGTCGCGCGCGCTGCCAGCGCGAGCCGCGCGTGATCCTGGTCGGAGAACGTACGCTTCTTGCCCATGATTTCCTGCGTGGCCTCGTGGCCCTTGCCGGCCAGCACGACGACGTCCTCGCGTGCGGCGCCGCGCACGGCCTGCAGGATCGCGCTTGCGCGATCCTCGATGCGACGTGCGTGATCGGGCGCGGTCATGCCCGCGACGATCTGGTCGATGATGCGCCGCGGATCTTCGCTGCGCGGGTTGTCGCTCGTGACGACCGCCTCGTCGGCGAGCCGCTCCGCGATCGCGCCCATCAGCGGGCGCTTCGTCGCGTCGCGATCGCCGCCGCAGCCAAACATGCAGACGAGCCGGCCGCCGCGCGCCGTGGCGATCGGGCGCAGCGCATCCAGCGTCTTTTCGAGCGCATCGGGCGTATGTGCGTAGTCGATCACGACGAGCGGTTCGTCGTTCTGCAGCCGGCCGCCGAGCCGCTGCATCCGGCCGTTGACGGACTCGAGCCGCTCGATCTCGGCGAGCGCCGCATCGAACGGCACGTCGGCCGAGAGCAGCGAGCCGAGTACGGCAAGCAGGTTGCTGACGTTGAACGTGCCGAGCGTGCCGACCTCGACGTCCGCGTCGCCCCACGACGAACGCAGGCGGAATGCCGTGCCGGTCGCGGTGGCGCGCACGTCGAGCGCGACCAGTTCGCGATCGGCCTCGGGCGCCGGCGCGTCGCCGATCCCGTACGCGATCGTGCGCACGCGGCCGGCCAGCTTCTCGAGCAGACGTTGACCGGCCACGTCGTCGCGGTTGATCACCGCCGTGCGCAGGCCGCGCCACGCGAACAGCTTCGCCTTCGCGGCTTCGTACGCATCGAACGTGCCGTGATAGTCGAGGTGATCTTGCGTGAGGTTCGTAAATACCGCGATATCGAAGGCCGTGCCGTTCACGCGGCCCTGATGCAGCGCGTGCGACGACACTTCCATCGCCACGGCCTTCGCGCCCGCGTCGCGCAATTGCGCAAGGCTGCGCTGAAGCTGCGGCGCATCGGGTGTCGTGAAGCCGGTCGGCACGAGCTGGCCGGGCATCCCGGTGCCGAGCGTGCCGATTACCGCGCACGGCTGGTGCAGCGCCGTCAGCGCGGCGGCGATCCATTGCGTGCACGACGTCTTGCCGTTCGTCCCCGTGACGCCGACCGCGAGCAGGCTGTCGCTCGGATCACCGTACCAGCCGCTGGCGATCTCGCCGGCGAGCTGATCGAGCGCCGGCACCGCGAGCGCAACGGGTACGGCCGGCGCTGCGGCCAGCCCTTCCGGCTGATACAGCACGGCGGCCGCGCCTTGTGCGACGGCGGCGGAGATGAAAGCGCGGTTGTCTGCCCCGTCGACCGCATACGCAACGAACACGTCGCCAGCCTTGAGGCTGCGCGTGTCGGCATGCAGTTGCGCCGCGGGGGCCACATGCTGACGCAGCCACGCAAGCGCGGCTGCGATCTGCTGATGCGCCGGATGGGAACTGCGGGCGGCGCTCATCGAACAACTCCTGGTGAATTACGCGTCGTGCTGGACACGATCATATGCTTCGCGCCGCTTCCCGCGGCCAGCTTTTGCGGCCCCGTTGCAGCCGGTGCTGCCGGCGAATCGTCAGACACGACGAGCTGCTTGATCGGCATGTTCGGCGGGACGTTCAACGCGCGCATCGTGTCGCCGGCGATCGCCGAGAATACGGGGCCGGACACCTGGCCGCCGAAGTGGCTGCCGGCGGTCGGCTCGTCGACCGACACCGCGACGACGATGCGAGGATTCGGCATCGGCGCCATTCCGACGAACGACGCGCGGTACTTGCGCGTGTAGCCGTGACCTTCATGCTTGTATGCGGTACCGCTCTTGCCGCCGACGCGATAGCCCGGCACGGCCGCATCCGGCGACGTGCCGCCCGGCGCGACCACCGTCTCGAGCATCGCACGCACTTCGCGCGCGGTGGTCGGGTTGAACACCTGCGTACCCGCGATCGGCTGATTGGGGTCGGTCTTGAAAATGGTCACGGGCATCAGCTCGCCGTCATGCGCGATCGCCGTGTACGCGCGTGCGAGCTGGAACAGCGACACCGACAGGCCGTAGCCGTACGACATCGTCGCCTGCTCGATACGGCGCCAGCTCTTCCACGGACGCAGGCGGCCGGCCACCGCGCCCGGGAACCCGACCTTCGGCGCCTGGCCAAGGCCGATGCTCGTATACATATTCCACATTTCTTCGGGCCGCATCGTCATCGCGATCTTCGTCGCGCCGATGTTGCTCGACTTCTGGATCACGCCGCCAACCGTCAGCGTGCCGAAACCGGCATCGTCGGTGATCGGCGCGCCGTCGAGCACGAAATGTCCGTTGCCCGTTTCGACGAGCGTGTTCGGCGTCACGCGGTGCAGGTCGAGCGCGAGCGACACCGTGAACGGCTTCATGATCGAGCCCGGCTCGAACACGTCGGTCATGATCCGGTTGCGCAGCTGCTCGCCCGTCATGCGCGAGCGGTCGTTCGGGTTGTACGTCGGGTAGTTGACGAGCGCGAGCACTTCGCCGGTACGCACGTCGACGACCATCGCCGCGCCGGCCTTCGCCTTGAACTTCTCGACGGCCGCCTTCAGGTTCGCGTACGCGATGTACTGGATCTTGCTGTCGATCGACAGGTCGACGTCGGTCCCGTTGTGCGGCGGGATCTGCTCGGCAACGTCCTCGACGATGTGCCCCATCCGGTCCTTGATCACGCGACGCACGCCCGACGTGCCGGACAGCATCTTCTGGTCGCCGAGTTCGACGCCTTCCTGCCCTTCGTCCTCGACGTTCGTGAAGCCGATCAGGTGAGCGGTGATCTCGCCTTCCGGATAGAAGCGCTTGTATTCGTTGCGCTGGTAGATGCCGGGAATGTCGAGCGCGGCGACCTTGTCCGCGACGTCGAGCGGCACCTGGCGCTTCACGTAGACGAACCCCTTGTCTTCCGACAGCTTCACGCGCAGTTCCTTCGGCGTCATGCCGAGGAGCTTGCCGAGCTGGTTGACCTTGTCGGCGTCGAGATCGTCCGGCACCGCGTCGGGAATCGCCCAGATCGCGCGCACGGGCAGGCTCGTCGCGAGCACGAGCCCGTTACGGTCGAGGATCTTGCCGCGCGTCGCGGGCAATTCGAGCGTGCGCTGGTAGCGGCTCTCGCCCTGCTTCTGATAGAACGCGTTGCCGGGCCCCTGGATCCAGAACGCCCGTGCGGCCAGCGCGACGAACGCCATGAACAGCAGGAACACGACGAACTTCGAGCGCCACATCGGCAGATGCACGCCGAGCACCGGGCTGGACGAGAACTTCACGTTCTGGCGCTTCTGGGACGGCTTCATCGCGCGCCTCCCTTGCCCTTGCCTGCCGTGTCGGCCGAAGCCGGGATCGGCGCGTCGATCGCCTTCGCGGCGCCCGGCGGCAGCGTCAGGTATTGCGTGCGGCCGGTCGAGATCGGCTGCATCTTCAGCGAATCGTTCGCGAGCTGCTCGATGCGCGACGTCTTCGACAGCGCGCTCTGCTGATATTGAAGCTGCGCGTAGTCCTGCTGGAGCTGACGCTCCTGCGACTGCGCGCGCTGCAACTGGATGAAGATCTGCCGCTGCTGGTTCGTCGAGTTGACGACCGACAGCGCGCAACCCATCACGATGATCAGCAGGAAGATATTGAAGCGGCTCATGGCGTGATGCGCTCCGCAATGCGCATCACGGCCGAGCGCGCGCGCGGATTCGCGGCGACTTCCGCTTCACTCGGAAACTGGCGGCTGATGATCTTGAGCGGCGGGCTCGGGAGGTCGACGGCGCGGATCGGCAGGCGACGATCGACCGCAGGCGCACTCGCGTGCGCCTGCATGAATCGCTTGACGATCCGGTCCTCGAGTGAATGAAAGCTGATGACCACCAGCCGCCCCCCTTGCTCCAGCAACGACAGTGCCGCGTCTAGTACGACTTGCAGGTCCGCAAGCTCTTGATTGACGTGAATCCGTATAGCCTGAAAGGTGCGGGTTGCCGGATCCTTGCCCTTCTCACGGGTTTTGACGACGTGACCCACGATTTGGGCAAGCTCGCCCGTGGTGTCGAGAGGCCCAAGACGGTCGGACTCTGCCCGGCGAGCAACAAGCGCCTTTGCAATCTGAAAAGCAAACCGTTCTTCCCCATAATCCCGTATCACCTCCGTCAATTCCTGCACCGAAGCCCGCGCGAGCCATTCGGCCGCCGACTCGCCACGCGTCGGATCCATTCGCATGTCCAGCGGACCATCGGCGCGGAAGCTGAAGCCGCGCGCCGGATCGTCCACCTGCGGCGAGGACACGCCCAGGTCCAGCAACACACCCGACACCTTCTCGATGCCGCGCGCCGCAAGCGCGTCGCGCATCGATGCAAAGCTGTCATGCACGATCGAGAAGCGCGCATCCTCGATGCCCTGCGCCGTCTCGATCGCCCTCGGATCCTTGTCGAACGCGATCAGCCGTCCGGCCGGCGCCAGCCGCGCGAGCACCGCGCGGCTATGACCGCCCCGCCCGAACGTACCGTCGACGTACACGCCGTCCGGCCGCGTCACGAGCGACTCGACCGCTTCATCCAATAGCACCGTCCGATGCCGCAATTCATTTCCCATCGCGGGCGTCTCCGTCACCGCAATCAGAACGTGAAATTCTTCAGCGCATCGGGCATGCCCTGCGCCATCGCTGCCTGCTCCTTCGCGTTGTAGGTTTGCGAATCCCACAGCTCGAAGTGACTACCCATTCCCAACAACATGACTTCCTTTTCCAGTCCGGCTGCCATGCGCAGCTCGGGCGATACAAGAATCCGGCCCGCGCTGTCGAGATCGACGTCCATCGCATTGCCGAGAAAAATTCGCCGCCACCAGTGCGCGTCCATCGGCAGCGCGGCGATCTTGGCGCGGAATACTTCCCATTCGGGGCGCGGAAACAGCAACAGGCAGCCGTCCGGGTGCTTGGTCACAGTCACCCGTCCTTCTGCCTGTCCTTGCAGCGCTTCGCGATAGCGAGACGGCACCGACATCCGCCCTTTCGCATCGAGCGTCAGCGCCGACGCCCCTTGGAACACGATCCGCTCTCCCGTTCAGGGCACCGAAGCACCCGCTCAATGCTGAGAATTTAGCCGGAATAGCCTGCTAAATCACACAAAAATACACTTTCTCACACTGTCTCCCACTTTAGAGGAAGGGTGTGGCACGGTCAAGGGAGCGGCCCGCTTTTTTGACGAATTTTGTTAGTTAGAACAAGGACTTACGCGCACATGCTCATGCGGCCCCTCATTCCAAAAACCGTTATAAATGAAAGAGCTAGTGCAACTTGTGAAGGTGATACGTGAGAAAGACGGGCCAGACTGGCGTGCGGACGGGGCTTTTGGGGGTGGGAAAACGAGGGGGCGGCGGGCAGTATCGGGGGCGGCGAACCGGGGCGACGTCACGCGTCGCCCCGGCGCAAATCTCAGAGATAGTACGCAGTGCTCGTCATGACTTTCGACGCGGCGCGCATCAGCATCCGCGCGGGCAGCGGCAGTTCGATCCCGCCTGCGTCGGTCGCGGCCTTGCCGTGTTTCACCTCGTCGATCCGCATCTGGTCGACGATCGCGCGCGACGCCACGTCGGCCGCCGGCAGCTCGGACATATGGCCTTCGAGATGATTCTCGACCTGCCGCTCCGTCTCGGCCATGAAGCCGAGGCTGACCTTGTCGCCGAGCGTGCCGGCCGCCACGCCGATCGCGAGCGCGCCGGCATACCACAGCGGGTTCAGCAGGCTCGGACGCGAATCGAGCTCCTTCAGGCGGTGCGCGGTCCACGCGAGGTGATCCTCTTCCTCGCGCGCGGCTTCCTCGAACATCGCCTTCGCCGACGCCGTGCGCGCGGTGAGCTTCTGCGCCTGGTAGAGCGCCTGCGCGCAGACCTCACCGACGTGGTTCACACGCATCAGCCCGGCGGCATGCGTCCGTTCCGCGGGCGTCAACTCGACGTCCGGCGCCTCGGCCGGCGCGGGCACCGGGCGGCTCATCCGGCTAATGCCGGTCAGCGATCGCAAGCCGCGATCGAATTCGCTGATCAGTTCATCCAACACGTTCCTGTTCTCCTGGCTGCAGGTGCCGCCGCGAGCGGCAAGGGCACGAGTCCGCTGCGTAACCGACTTGATTATTCAGCGGAAATTGCGGTTAACCCGTGATTTTAACCATTGTTGCATAAAGGAAACATGGCGGCCTTGCGCCACGGCATTTCGCTTTGTGGCAAAAACCGGTTTTGCTACATTACGTCCGACTTCTTGCGAAGTTGATGGGGCCCGTCAACAGAACATAACTATCTGCCCCGCCAAAAAAATTCAGTGATTCTTGGAGATCCGTTAATGAAAAAGTCGCTTCTCGCGCTCGTCGCGCTGGGCGCGTTCGCTGGCGCTGCCCAAGCGCAAAGCAGCGTGACGCTTTACGGCATCATCGATGAAGGCCTGCTCTTCAACAACAACGCAGGCGGCAAGCATCTGTACAGCATGGCCAGCGGCGTGATGCAAGGCAGCCGGTTCGGCCTGCGCGGCACCGAAGACCTCGGTGGCGGCCTCAAGGCGATCTTCACCCTCGAAAACGGTTTCGACGTGAACAGCGGCAAGCTCGGTCAGGGCGGCCTGATGTTCGGTCGTCAGGCTTACGTCGGCCTGTCGAGCCAGTACGGCACGGTCACGCTGGGTCGTCAGTACGACTCCGTCGTCGACTTCGTCGGCCCGCTCGAGGCAGGCGACCAGTGGGGTGGCTACATCGCCGCTCACCCGGGTGACCTGGATAACTTCAACAACGCCTATCGCGTGAACAACGCAGTCAAGTTCACGAGCCAGAGCTACGGCGGCTTCACGTTCGGCGGCCTGTACAGCTTCGGCGGCCAGGCAGGCCAGTTCTCGAAGAACCAGGTCTGGTCGCTCGGCGCAGGCTACAACAACGGCCCGCTGGTCCTCGGCGTCGGTTACTTGAACGCACGTACGCCGAACCAGTTCGGCGGCATGTTCAACAACGGTTCGGCATCGTCGTCGGTTTCGTCGCCGATCTACGGCGCGTACGCGAACAACGCGAACACGTACCAGGTCATCGGTGCAGGCGGCGCCTACACGTTCGGCGCAGCAACGATTGGCGCGACGTACTCGAACACGAAGTTCAAGGGCTTCTCGGCAGGCCCGTTCGTGAACCAGACCGCGACGTTCAACAACGGCGAAATCAACTTCAAGTATCAGCTGACCCCGGCGCTGATTCTCGGCGCAGCGTACGACTACACGCAAGGCAGCAAGATCGACGGCAACTCGGCAGCCAAGTACCACCAAGGCTCGCTGGGCGTCGACTACTTCCTGTCGAAGCGCACGGACGTCTACGCAATCGGCGTGTATCAACACGCTTCGGGCAGCGTGCTCGACGCGAACGGCGACGTCCTGAAGGCAACGGCAGCGATCAACGGCCTCGCCGGTTCGAGCTCCGCCAACCAGGTCGCAGCGCGCGTCGGTATCCGTCACAAGTTCTAATCAGCTTGCCTGACAAGCCGCAGCATATTGAAGGCGCCTTCGGGCGCCTTTTTCTTTTCCGGTGCGGCTGCAACGCAAGACCGAAGCGCCGGGAATCGGCCGGCTGATCGTGGCGGAAGCGCCACCGGTGCGCCGTGTGCGTCCGTCGTGTCGAGACACGCGACCGGCCGCACATGGCTCGCGGCGGAACACGGCCGCTCCCGATCCGCCCGAGACGAAAACAAAAAAGCCCGGCGTCGGCCGGGCTTTTCCGTTCAACCTCGCGGCGACTTACGCGCGTCCGTCACGCAGTTCGCGCCGCAGGATCTTGCCGACGTTCGTTTTCGGCAGTTCCGTGCGGAATTCGACCAGCTTCGGCCGCTTGTAGCCGGTGAGCCGTTCCTTGCAGTAGGCCAGGATGTCCTTGTCGGTGAGCGCCGGATCCTTCTTCACGACGAACAGCTTCACGGCTTCGCCGGAATGCTCGTCAGGCACGCCGACCGCCGCCACCTCGAACACGCCCGGATGCGACGCCACGACGTCCTCGACTTCGTTCGGATACACGTTGAAGCCGGAGACGAGGATCATGTCCTTTTTCCGGTCGACGATCTTCACGTAACCGCGCGTGTCCATCACGCCGACATCGCCCGTCTTGAAGAAGCCGTCCGGGAACATGACCTTCTCGGTCTCGTCCGGCCGGTTCCAGTAGCCTGCCATCACCTGCGGCCCGCGGATGCAGATCTCGCCAGGTTCGCCGAGCGCCACGTCGTTGCCGGCATCGTCGCGGATCGCCACCTCGGTCGACGGTAGCGGCAGGCCGATCGTCCCGCTGTATTCGGTCGCCGTCACCGGGTTGCAGGTCGCCACCGGCGACGTTTCGGACAGCCCGTATCCTTCGATGATCGCGGTATGGGTCTTTTCATACCAGCGCTTCGCGACACCTTCCTGGATCGCCATGCCGCCGCCGTTGGCGATCACGAGCTTCGACAGATCGAGCTGGTTGAATTCGGGATGGTTCAGCAGCGCGTTGTACAACGTGTTGACCGCCGGAATCGTCGAGATCTGATAGCCCTTCAGTTCCTTGATCATGCCGGCGATGTCGCGCGGGTTCGGGATCAGGATGCCCATGCCGCCCGTACGCATCGTCAGGAAACCGCAGACGGTCAGGGCGAACACGTGATACAGCGGCAGCGCGACGACCGTCACGAACTGTTTCACGTCCGGGTACTTCGCGTGAGCCGGATGGTGCCAGGCGCCGGCCTGCAGCACGTTCGACACGATGTTCCGGTGCAACAGCGTTGCGCCCTTCGCAACGCCGGTTGTCCCACCCGTGTATTGCAGGAACGCGACGTCGTCGGGGCCGATCTTCTGCGGCTTGAATGCCTGCCGCGCGCCTTCCGACAGCGCAGCCTTGAAGCGCGTGAACGATGGCAGATGCCACGCAGGCACCATCTTCTTCACGTTGCGCACCACGTAATTGACGAGCCATCCCTTGATGCCCAGCAGGTCGCCCATCGATGCGACGACGACGTGCTTGACGGCCGTATTGGCGATGACGGACTGCAGCGTCGACGCGAAATTCTCGAGGATGACGATCGCTTCCGCGCCGCTGTCCTTCAACTGATGCTCGAGCTCGCGCGGCGTATAGAGCGGGTTGACGTTGACGACGGCGTAACCGGCGCGCAGTACCGCGGCGATCGCCACCGGATACTGGAGCACGTTCGGCATCATGATCGCGACGCGCGCGCCACGCGCAAGACCACGGGACTGCAGCCACGCGCCGAACTGCCGCGACAGCTTGTCGAGTTCACCGTACGTGATGCCCTTGCCCATGCAGACGAACGCGGTGCGATCGCGATATTGCCGGAAGCTTTCGTCGAGCAGGTCCGGGACAGAAGGATAGGGGGACGCGTCAATTTCGGCTGGAACGCCGGGTGGGTACGATTTCAGCCAAATTTTATCCATACTGCGCGTCTCCTCACAGATTTTCGAATGGTCGTGCTAAAACGCATCGTAACGGCTCCCCCGCCCCGAGACAACAGAGTTAGATGTCCACTTCGAACTTCCGAGGACATTCGTCCGATCATAAAGCGATATTCGATCAAATTCGCTCAACTTCGACAAGACAATCGTAAAAGGTCGCCGAATTGCCGAGATCGGTCAGCGCCTGGCTCGTCACCTCGTTTGCGTTCCGGCCATCCGGCGACAGTTTCTTCCACCAGATCGACAGCCCGACGACGAGGCCCGCACGCGCGCGATCGGTAATTCGCGCGAGCGCCTGCATCGATCCGCGGTCGTTGAAGATGCGCACGACGTCGCCCTCGGCGATGCCGCGCGCATCGGCGTCGGACGGATGGATGTCGAGATGAGGCTCGCCCTCCGTCGTACGCAGGCTGTCGACGTTTACGAACGTGCTGTTCAGGAAGTGCCGCGCCGGCGGCGAGATCATCGCAAGCGGATAACGCGCAGCGAGCTCGGGCGCGGCTTCGGCCGATTCGAACGGCGGCAGGTAGTCGGGAACGGGGTCCATGCCCATCTGCTCAAGCCGCGCGCTGTAGAACTCGCACTTGCCTGACGGGGTGCGGAAACCGCCATTCGCGAAGGGCGCATCCGGCAGCTTGAGCTTCAGCCAGCCTTCCCGCTTCAACGTTTCCCAGTCGCTGTCGAGTGCCGGGTCATCCCAGCGGAGCGCGACGCGCGCGACCTCTTCATCGCTGTGATACAGCGCCGGCTCGTCGAGCCCCATGCTGCGTGCGATGCCACGGAAGATCTCCGTGTTCGGCCGCGCGTCACCCACCGGCGGGATCGACGGCAGGTTCGCCATCACGTACGTATGGCCGTACGATTTGTGAATATCGAGATGCTCGAGCTGCGTGGTCGCCGGCAACACAATGTCGGCGAAATCGACGGTATCCGTCTTGAAATGTTCGAGAACGACCGTGAACAGGTCCTCGCGAGCAAAACCCTCGGCGACCTTCGAAGAGTCCGGCGCGACCGCTACCGGGTTCGAGTTGTACACGATCACCGCCTCGACCTTCGGCCCGAACGTCGCATCACCCGCGTGCAGCAGCGCGTCGCCGATCGCGTTCATGTTGATGATGCGCGGCAGCTTGTGCGGCCAACCAGGCATCAGATCGGGGCGCAGCAGCGCCGCCTGGTTGACCGGCGCGGATTCCGACGACGAAAGCAACAGCCCGCCAGCCCGATCGCGCCACGCGCCCGTCAGCGCCGGCAGGCTTGCAATCGCGCGCACGGCATTGCCGCCGCCACGAACGCGCTGCATGCCGTAGTTGAGGCGGATCGACGCCTTGCGGGTCGCGCCGTAGCGACGCGCAAGATCCACCAACTCGGTCGCATCGATACCGCAGATCTGCGCAACGCGTTCCGGCGGATAGGACATTGCGCGCTCTTTGAGCGCATCGAAACCAAGCGTATGGCTGGCGATGTATTCGTGATCGAGCAGGTTTTCGGTCATCAGCACATGCATCATGCCGAGCGCAAATGCGCCATCGGTACCGGGCTTCAGCGCGATGTGCTGATGACATTTCTCCGCAGTCAGCGAACGATACGGGTCGATCGCGACGAGACGGGCGCCGCGGCGCTTCGCCTCCTGCGCGCGCGTCCAGAAGTGCAGGCTCGACGCGATCGGATTCGCGCCCCAGATAAGAATCAGCTCGCTTTCCTCGAAGTGCTCGAGGTGCATGCCGAGACTGCCGCCATACGTGTATCGCAGCCCCGCCGCGCCAGCTGCCGCGCAGATCGTTCGCTCGAGCCGCGATGCGCCGAGCTTGTGGAAGAACCGCTGGGCGATGCCCTCGCCCTGCACGAGCCCCATCGTCCCCGCGTAGCTGTACGGCACGATCGCTTCCGGCGCACGTGCAGCGATTTCACCGAGACGACGGCCGATCTCGTCGAACGCCTCGCTCCAGCTGATCGGCACGAAGCGCCCCTCCCCCTTCACGCCGACTCGCTTGAGCGGAACCGTTAGGCGATCGGGATGATGAACACGGTCGGCGTAGCGACTGACTTTCGTGCACAGCACGCCTTGCGTCGGCGGATGGTCGGGATCGCCCGTGACCTTGATCGCCTTGCCGTTCTCGACGGTCACGCGCATCGCGCACGTGTCCGGACAATCGTGCGGGCAAACGGCCCGGGCTACCTGTGTGGCGGCGTTCATCGTTTTGAATGCAGAGAGGGGGATTCGCAAATTTTACGTGGACACGCCGAATAAAGCGTTCATTTCGTTCGGATCGTGGGTTATCTGACCGAAGATCAACTGATGACTCGGGGAGTCGTGGAGAACGGGAGGCCGATTACACACTGCGGTGCTTGGCGAGAAGCGGAGAGGACGGAGCGCGAATTTTGATCGATGATGGGCTCAGTAAGCTGATAAATCGCGTCTGATATCGATCAGCGGGAGAATTTGGCACCGCACTGTTTTTTTGGAGGGGTGACTTAGACGGCTCCAATGGCGTCTCTTGGCTCCGCGCACATTTCTGCCGCTCAAATGCAAAAACCCCCGCCTTTCGGGCGGGGGTTTCTGGCTTAGGGAGCCTGACGATTACCTACTTTCACACGGGAATCCGCACTATCATCGGCGTAGAGTCGTTTCACGGTCCTGTTCGGGATGGGAAGGGGTGGGACCGACTCGCTATGGTCATCAGGCAAAGAGGGTTGTTGCGCTGCTTCGCAGCACAACCAATCTTGGAAGAAGCAGTAATTTTTGAGTTGTGTGTATCACACACGAGAATCCAACTTGTCGCTTGGATCTTGCAGCCAGTGCTTGCGCACGGCGCCGATCTACAAGGCAGACTTGTTATAGGATCAAGCCTTACGGGCAATTAGTATCAGTTAGCTGAACGCATTACTGCGCTTACACACCTGACCTATCAACGTCCTGGTCTCGAACGACCCTTCAAGGGGATCTAGTCCCCAGGGATATCTCATCTTAAGGCGAGTTTCCCGCTTAGATGCTTTCAGCGGTTATCTCTTCCGAACATAGCTACCCGGCGATGCCACTGGCGTGACAACCGGTACACCAGAGGTTCGTCCACTCCGGTCCTCTCGTACTAGGAGCAGCCCCCTTCAAATATCCAACGCCCACGGCAGATAGGGACCAAACTGTCTCACGACGTTTTAAACCCAGCTCACGTACCTCTTTAAATGGCGAACAGCCATACCCTTGGGACCGGCTACAGCCCCAGGATGAGATGAGCCGACATCGAGGTGCCAAACACCGCCGTCGATATGAACTCTTGGGCGGTATCAGCCTGTTATCCCCAGAGTACCTTTTATCCGTTGAGCGATGGCCCTTCCATACAGAACCACCGGATCACTATGACCTGCTTTCGCACCTGCTCGACTTGTCGGTCTCGCAGTTAAGCACGCTTATGCCATTGCACTATCAGCACGATTTCCGACCGTACCTAGCGTACCTTCGTACTCCTCCGTTACGCTTTGGGAGGAGACCGCCCCAGTCAAACTGCCTACCATGCACTGTCCCCGACCCGGATCACGGGCCAAGGTTAGAACCTCAAACAAACCAGGGTGGTATTTCAAGGACGGCTCCACCGAAACTAGCGTTCCGGTTTCATAGCCTCCCACCTATCCTACACAGATCGGTTCAAAGTCCAATGCAAAGCTACAGTAAAGGTTCATGGGGTCTTTCCGTCTAGCCGCGGGTAGATTGCATCATCACAAACACTTCAACTTCGCTGAGTCTCGGGAGGAGACAGTGTGGCCATCGTTACGCCATTCGTGCAGGTCGGAACTTACCCGACAAGGAATTTCGCTACCTTAGGACCGTTATAGTTACGGCCGCCGTTTACCGGGACTTCAATCAAGAGCTTGCACCCCATCATTTAATCTTCCGGCACCGGGCAGGCGTCACACCCTATACGTCCACTTTCGTGTTTGCAGAGTGCTGTGTTTTTA
This sequence comes from Burkholderia cepacia, assembly GCF_029962485.1. NCBI lineage: Bacteria > Pseudomonadati > Pseudomonadota > Betaproteobacteria > Burkholderiales > Burkholderiaceae > Burkholderia > Burkholderia cepacia. Next base: position 518,883 of record NZ_CP073637.1, on the reverse strand, counting down.
TTAAACAGTCGCAGCCACCAGTTTATTGCAACCCCTTCACCCTCTGCCCGCAGGGGCATCAAGCTACAAGGGCGTACCTTATCCCGAAGTTACGGTACCAATTTGCCGAGTTCCTTCTCCCGAGTTCTCTCAAGCGCCTTAGAATACTCATCTCGCCCACCTGTGTCGGTTTGCGGTACGGTCATCGTTAGACTGAAGCTTAGAGGCTTTTCTTGGAACCACTTCCAATTGCTTCGCTCCCTAAGGAGCTCGCGCCACACCCTTGAATACGCGCCCGGATTTGCCTAAGCGCCTTCTCCAATGCAGCGACCGGGACTTCCAACACCCGGACAACCTTCCGCGATCCGTCCCCCCATCGCATCTAACAATGGTGCAGGAATATTGACCTGCTTCCCATCAGCTACGCATTTCTGCCTCGCCTTAGGGGCCGACTCACCCTACGCCGATGAACGTTGCGTAGGAAACCTTGGGCTTACGGCGAGGGGGCCTTTCACCCCCTTTATCGCTACTCATGTCAGCATTCGCACTTCCGATACCTCCAGCACGCTTTTCAACGCACCTTCGCAGGCTTACGGAACGCTCTCCTACCATGCGTGCAAAGCACGCATCCGCAGCTTCGGTATATAGCTTAGCCCCGTTACATCTTCCGCGCAGGACGACTCGATCAGTGAGCTATTACGCTTTCTTTAAAGGGTGGCTGCTTCTAAGCCAACCTCCTGACTGTTTTAGCCTTCCCACTTCGTTTCCCACTTAGCTATATTTGGGGACCTTAGCTGGCGGTCTGGGTTGTTTCCCTCTTGACACCGGACGTTAGCACCCGATGTCTGTCTCCCGTGATTGCACTCTTCGGTATTCGGAGTTTGCTATGGCGGGGTAATCTGCAATAGACCCCCCAACCATGACAGTGCTCTACCCCCGAAGGTGAGACACGAGGCACTACCTAAATAGTTTTCGGAGAGAACCAGCTATTTCCAAGTTTGTTTAGCCTTTCACCCCTATCCACAGCTCATCCCCTAACTTTTCAACGTTAGTGGGTTCGGACCTCCAGTACGTGTTACCGCACCTTCATCCTGGCCATGGATAGATCACTTGGTTTCGGGTCTACGCCCAGCAACTGAACGCCCTATTCGGACTCGCTTTCGCTACGCCTGCCCTATACGGTTAAGCTTGCTACTGAACGTAAGTCGCTGACCCATTATACAAAAGGTACGCCGTCACCCCTTACGAGGCTCCGACTGTTTGTATGCATGCGGTTTCAGGATCTATTTCACTCCCCTCCCGGGGTTCTTTTCGCCTTTCCCTCACGGTACTGGTTCACTATCGGTCGATCACGAGTATTTAGCCTTGGAGGATGGTCCCCCCATCTTCAGACAGGATTTCACGTGTCCCGCCCTACTTGTCGTACACTTAGTTCTTTCATACTGTTTTCGCTTACGGGGCTATCACCCGCTATGGCCGCACTTTCCAGAGCGTTCAGCTAACAATACAAATAAAGAGTACAAGGCTCATCCCATTTCGCTCGCCACTACTTTGGGAATCTCGGTTGATTTCTTTTCCTGCGGTTACTTAGATGTTTCAGTTCACCGCGTTCGCTTCACATGGCCTATGTATTCAGCCATGGATACTCCAAAAGGAGTGGGTTTCCCCATTCGGACATCTACGGATCAAAGCTTGTTTGCCAGCTCCCCGTAGCTTTTCGCAGGCTACCGCGTCCTTCATCGCCTGTGATCGCCAAGGCATCCACCACATGCACTTGTTCGCTTGACCCTATAACGAGTCTGTCTCATCGACAGTCGCTACAGGTTGAGTTCTCGCGTTGTGCCGTATTCCAATTGAGTCAAACATAGAGTTCGAATCATCTTGAGATACATCGATACAATCACAACCCGGATAGTTTTCACGTCCATCTCAAGACGCTTCCGCTATCCAAATTACTTACTTCTTCCAGATTGTTAAAGAACGACAGCCGATACGTTATATCACTCTGACTGGCTCAATCGCCAATGACAAAGATTCGACCCAAGTCGAACGCTTGTCATTGGTGATTGGTGGAGGCAGACGGGATCGAACCGACGACCCCCTGCTTGCAAAGCAGGTGCTCTCCCAGCTGAGCTATGCCCCCATGTACAGATATTCCTCAGGTGTGTACCGCCACACAAGACGGTGGTGGGTCTGGTTGGATTCGAACCAACGACCCCCGCCTTATCAAGACGGTGCTCTAACCGACTGAGCTACAGACCCCTGAGTCTGTCTTTAATTTACAGCCGATAAGCGTGAGCGCTCAACTTTGCGAGAGCTCTGGAAAGGAGGTGATCCAGCCGCACCTTCCGATACGGCTACCTTGTTACGACTTCACCCCAGTCATGAATCCTACCGTGGTGACCGTCCTCCTTGCGGTTAGACTAGCCACTTCTGGTAAAACCCACTCCCATGGTGTGACGGGCGGTGTGTACAAGACCCGGGAACGTATTCACCGCGGCATGCTGATCCGCGATTACTAGCGATTCCAGCTTCATGCACTCGAGTTGCAGAGTGCAATCCGGACTACGATCGGTTTTCTGGGATTAGCTCCCCCTCGCGGGTTGGCAACCCTCTGTTCCGACCATTGTATGACGTGTGAAGCCCTACCCATAAGGGCCATGAGGACTTGACGTCATCCCCACCTTCCTCCGGTTTGTCACCGGCAGTCTCCTTAGAGTGCTCTTGCGTAGCAACTAAGGACAAGGGTTGCGCTCGTTGCGGGACTTAACCCAACATCTCACGACACGAGCTGACGACAGCCATGCAGCACCTGTGCGCCGGTTCTCTTTCGAGCACTCCCACCTCTCAGCGGGATTCCGACCATGTCAAGGGTAGGTAAGGTTTTTCGCGTTGCATCGAATTAATCCACATCATCCACCGCTTGTGCGGGTCCCCGTCAATTCCTTTGAGTTTTAATCTTGCGACCGTACTCCCCAGGCGGTCAACTTCACGCGTTAGCTACGTTACTAAGGAAATGAATCCCCAACAACTAGTTGACATCGTTTAGGGCGTGGACTACCAGGGTATCTAATCCTGTTTGCTCCCCACGCTTTCGTGCATGAGCGTCAGTATTGGCCCAGGGGGCTGCCTTCGCCATCGGTATTCCTCCACATCTCTACGCATTTCACTGCTACACGTGGAATTCTACCCCCCTCTGCCATACTCTAGCCTGCCAGTCACCAATGCAGTTCCCAGGTTGAGCCCGGGGATTTCACATCGGTCTTAGCAAACCGCCTGCGCACGCTTTACGCCCAGTAATTCCGATTAACGCTCGCACCCTACGTATTACCGCGGCTGCTGGCACGTAGTTAGCCGGTGCTTATTCTTCCGGTACCGTCATCCCCCGACCGTATTAGGGCCAAGGATTTCTTTCCGGACAAAAGTGCTTTACAACCCGAAGGCCTTCTTCACACACGCGGCATTGCTGGATCAGGCTTTCGCCCATTGTCCAAAATTCCCCACTGCTGCCTCCCGTAGGAGTCTGGGCCGTGTCTCAGTCCCAGTGTGGCTGGTCGTCCTCTCAGACCAGCTACTGATCGTCGCCTTGGTAGGCCTTTACCCCACCAACTAGCTAATCAGCCATCGGCCAACCCTATAGCGCGAGGCCCGAAGGTCCCCCGCTTTCATCCGTAGATCGTATGCGGTATTAATCCGGCTTTCGCCGGGCTATCCCCCACTACAGGACATGTTCCGATGTATTACTCACCCGTTCGCCACTCGCCACCAGGTGCAAGCACCCGTGCTGCCGTTCGACTTGCATGTGTAAGGCATGCCGCCAGCGTTCAATCTGAGCCAGGATCAAACTCTTCAGTTTAAACCTGTTACTGTTTTCGGTTCAGTTAAGAACCGGTCGCTCACTCAAAGCTGACAGGAATATGAATCACTTCATAAACCTGACTTACTTTAGTGTGAGACTCTTGATACTTTCGCTATCTGATCCGAGGATCAGCTCGCTTCCATCAAGCGCCCACACTTATCGGCTGTTAATTTTTAAAGAGCAATCTGCGAGGAACTTCGTGTTTCCCGGCAGCGCTGCGTTTTCAGCAGCAGAGAAGCGAGATTATGAACCGTGTTTCGCAGTTCGTCAACAACTTTTTTACTACATCGTTGCGACTGCGGGGCTCAACTTCCTGCACCGCCGAGGCCCGTACTACCTGCCTCAACAGCACCGCTTCCCTTCCTCTCGCGCCGCGTTTCCGTTAGCGCGAAAGAGGCGTGATTCTATGCATCTGCCCCGATCTACGCAAGCCCCTTTGTGAAAAATATTTGAAAAAGCCCTCGTGCGCTGACGCGCACGAGGGCTTTGGGCTCGACGGGCCGGGCGACCGTACTTACAGCAGGCGCCAAACAGCCTTCGGACACCTGCCGTGGCGCAGCCCGATCAGCGGTTCTTGAACTCCGGCTTGCGCTTCTCGACGAATGCCGCCATCCCTTCCTTCTGGTCTTCGGTCGCGAACAGCGAATGGAACAGCCGGCGCTCGAAGTGGACACCCTCGGCCAGCGTCGTCTCGTATGCCCGGTTCACCGACTCCTTGACCATCATGACCGCCGGCAGCGAGAACTCGGCAATCGTCGCCGCAGCAGCAAGCGCCTCGTCGAGCAACTTGTCGGCCGGCAGTACGCGCGACACGAGCCCAGCACGCTCGGCTTCGGCGGCATCCATGAAACGTGCGGTCAGACACATGTCCATCGCCTTCGCTTTCGACACCGCGCGCGGCAGCCGCTGCGTGCCGCCAGCACCCGGCATGATGCCCAGCTTGATCTCAGGCTGACCGAACTTGGCCGTATCCGCCGCGAAGATGATGTCGCACATCATTGCGAGCTCGCAGCCGCCGCCCAGCGCAAAGCCCGAAACCGCCGCAATGATCGGCTTGCGGATCTCGCGGACCGTCTCCCAGTTGCGCGTGATGTAGTCGCCCCGGTAAACATCCATATAGGAGTAGGTCGCCATCATGCCGATGTCCGCGCCGGCCGCGAATGCCTTCTCGCTCCCTGTGACGACGATCGCGCCAATGTTGTCGTCCGCATCGAACGCCTTCAGCGCGGCGCCCAACTCATCCATCAGCGCATCGTTCAGCGCATTCAGCGCCTTCGGGCGGTTCAGCGTAACCAGCCCGACACGCCCCCGGGTCTCCACCAGGATGTTCTCGTAAGCCATCTATTTCTCCTCGATCAATGAAATGAGAAACGCCTCGCACATGCGAATAGTTTGATGCTACCATTCTCCGACCAACCGGTCGGTTAATTAATCGATCCAACCCCTCTCAACGTCCATCAGGCCGCCGCCATGACCCATGCACTGTTCACGAAGCACGAAGACACGCTGAAACACGCACTCGCCGCCATCGAGAGCCGCGGGTACTGGAGCCCGTTCGCCGAAATGCCGAGCCCCAAAGTGTACGGGGAAAGCGCGAACGCCGATGGCGAGGCCGCGTTCAAGTCGCACCTCGACAGCACGTTCGAGCTCGACCAGCCGGCTTCCGGTGAAACGGTCGGCGCGGAGCAGTCGCCGTACGGCATCGCGCTCGGCATCCGGTATCCGAAATCGACGCCCGACGCACTGATCGCCGCCGCTGCCGCCGCGCAACGCACGTGGCGTGAAGCCGGCCCGAGCGCCTGGGTCGGCGTCAGCCTCGAAATCCTCGCGCGTCTGAACCGTGCGAGCTTCGAGATCGCGTACAGCGTGATGCACACCACCGGGCAGGCATTCATGATGGCGTTCCAGGCCGGCGGCCCGCACGCGCAGGATCGCGCGCTCGAGGCAGTCGCCTATGCGTGGGACGAACTGCGCCGCATCCCCGCCGACGCGCACTGGGAAAAGCCGCAAGGCAAGAACCCGCCGCTCGCGATGCACAAGCGCTACACGATCGTCCCGCGCGGCACGGGGCTTGTGCTCGGCTGCTGCACGTTCCCGACCTGGAACGGATACCCGGGCCTGTTCGCCGACCTGGCAACCGGCAACACCGTGATCGTCAAACCGCATCCGGGTGCGATCCTGCCGCTCGCGATCACGGTCCGGATCGCTCGCGACGTGCTGCGCGAGGCCGGGTTCGATCCAAACGTCGTCACGCTCCTCGCGACCGAGCCCAACGACGGCGCCCTCGTTCAGGATCTCGCACTGCGCCCCGAGATCAAGCTGATCGACTTCACCGGCAGCACGCAGAACGGTACGTGGCTCGAACGCCACGCCCATCAGGCACAGGTCTATACCGAGAAGGCTGGCGTCAACCAGATCGTGATCGACTCGACCGACGACCTGAAGGCCGCCGCCAAGAACATCGCGTTCTCGCTGGCGCTGTACTCCGGCCAGATGTGCACGGCGCCGCAGAACATCTACGTACCGCGCGACGGTATCCGGACGTCGGACGGTCATGCGAGCTTCGACGAAGTCGCACAGGCCATCGCCGTTTCCGTGCAAAAACTCACCGGCGACCCGGCACGCTCGGTCGAACTGATCGGCGCGATCCAGAACGAAGGTGTGACCGCACGTATCGACGACGCCCGCCAGCTCGGCCGCGTGCTCGCCGACAGCCTGACCCTCCAGCACCCTGCCTTCCCCGATGCCCGCGTGCGCACGCCGCTCGTGCTGCAACTCGACGTGGCCGATCGCGCGAAATTCACGCAGGAGTGGTTCGGCCCGATCTCGTTCGTGATCGCGACCGACTCGACCGCGCAGTCGCTTGATCTCGCCGGGGAAATTGCGGCAGAACATGGCGCGCTGACGCTTTCTGTCTATAGCACCGACGACGCAATCGTCGAGGCCGCGTACGACGCAGCGGTACGCGGCGGTGTCGCGCTGTCGATCAACCTGACGGGCGCTGTATTCGTCAACCAGTCGGCCGCGTTCTCCGATTTCCACGGCACCGGCGCAAACCCGGCGGCCAACGCCGCGCTGGCCGACCCGGCGTTCGTCGCCAACCGCTTCCGTGTGGTGCAAAGCCGCGTCCATGTTGCCCCGAAGGCGGTCCCCGCGGAAGCTGGCCAGACGGCATAACCCGAATGGCCGACGTGCAAACGCCGCCACGTTCTCTACCATGAACGAATCCGCCACCCGGCGGGTTCGTTGCTCATCGATACGCCCATGACAGACGCCTACATCTGCGACGCGATTCGCACCCCCATCGGCCGCTACGGCGGCGCCCTGAAAGACGTCCGCGCCGACGACCTCGGCGCGGTGCCGCTCAAGGCGCTCGTCGAGCGCAACCGGAACGTCGACTGGTCAGCGATCGACGACGTGATCTACGGCTGTGCGAATCAGGCCGGCGAGGACAACCGCAACGTCGCGCGCATGTCGGCGCTGCTCGCGGGCCTGCCCACCGCCGTACCGGGCACGACACTGAACCGGCTGTGCGGCTCCGGGATGGACGCGGTCGGCACGGCCGCACGCGCGATCAAGGCGGGGGAGGCGCGCCTGATGATCGCGGGTGGCGTCGAGAGCATGACGCGCGCGCCGTTTGTGATGGGCAAGGCCGCGAGCGCGTTCGCACGGCAGGCCGACATCTTCGATACGACGATCGGCTGGCGCTTCGTCAATCCGCTGATGAAACAGCTGTACGGCGTCGATTCGATGCCGGAGACGGCCGAGAACGTCGCAGTCGACTACAACATCAGCCGAGCCGATCAGGATCTGTTCGCACTGCGCAGCCAGCAGAAGGCTGCACGCGCGCAGCAGGACGGCACGCTTGCCGACGAAATCGTCGCGGTCACGATTCCGCAGAAGAAAGGTGACGCCATCGTCGTGTCGCGCGACGAACATCCGCGCGAGACGTCCCTCGAAGCCCTTGCGAAGCTGAAGGGTGTCGTGCGTCCGGACGGCTCGGTGACGGCCGGCAATGCATCAGGCGTCAACGACGGCGCATGTGCGTTGTTGCTCGCCAATGCACAGGCAGCCGACCAGTATGGTCTGCGTCGCCGCGCGCGCGTCGTCGGCATGGCGACCGCCGGTGTGGAACCGCGCGTGATGGGCATCGGCCCCGCGCCGGCCACGCAAAAGCTGCTGCGCCAGCTCGGCATGACCATCGACCAGTTCGACGTGATCGAACTGAACGAGGCATTCGCGTCGCAGGGCCTCGCGGTGCTGCGCATGCTCGGCGTCGCCGATGACGATCCCCGCGTGAACCCGAACGGCGGCGCCATTGCGCTGGGTCATCCGCTCGGCGCTTCCGGCGCCCGTCTCGTGACCACGGCGCTCCATCAACTCGAACGTACGGGCGGCCGCTTTGCGCTCTGTACGATGTGCATCGGCGTCGGCCAGGGCATTGCCCTCGCGATCGAACGCGTGTAACCGACGCGCCGCGCGCCTATAACGAAGTCACGAAGGAGACACTGCATGTCCTATCAGGCGATTCAGCTGGATATCGATCAGGCCGCGCGCGTGGCCACGATCACCCTCAACCGCCCCGACAAGCTGAACAGCTTCACGCGGGCGATGCATCGCGAACTGCAGTCGGCGCTCGATGAAGTCGAAGCGGCCGGCGCACGCGCGCTGATTCTGACGGGTGCGGGGCGCGGCTTCTGCGCGGGCCAGGACCTGGCCGACCTCGACTTCACGCCGGGCGCGTCCACCGACCTCGGCACGCTGATCGACGAGCACTTCAATCCGCTGATCCGCCGCCTGCAGCGTCTGCCGATTCCGGTGATCGCCGCCGTCAACGGCACGGCGGCCGGCGCCGGCGCGAATCTCGCGCTCGCGTGCGATCTCGTGTTCGCTGCCCGTTCGAGCAGTTTCATCCAGGCCTTCGTCAAGATCGGGCTCGTACCGGATTCGGGCGGCACGTGGTTCCTGCCGCAGCGCGTCGGCATGGCGCGTGCGCTGGGGCTCGCACTGACCGGCGACAAGCTCGGTGCCGAACAGGCCGAGCAATGGGGCTTGATCTGGCGTGCGGTCGACGACGACGCGCTCGTCGCGACCGTCCGTCAACTCGCCACCCAACTCGCGCAACAGCCGACACTCGCCATCGCATCGATCAAGCAATCGATGCGCGACAGCGTCACGAACACGCTCGACCAGCAACTCGACCTGGAACGCGACCTTCAGCGCGAGCTCGGTCAGTCGCACGACTATGCGGAAGGCGTGAAGGCATTCATCGAGAAACGCGCGCCGCGCTTCGAGGGGCGTTGACATGACGAACGCCACCGACACGCTCGATCCCGATTCGCTGGCGCGCGCCACGGCGCAGGCCATGTACGACGCAGATGCATGCAGCCGCGCGTTCGGCATGGAAATCGCCGAAGTACGCGCCGGCTACGCCCGCCTGCAGATGCACGTACGGCCCGAATTCCTGAACGGACACCAGACCTGTCACGGCGGCATCATCTTCACGCTCGCCGATTCGACCTTCGCGTTCGCGTGCAACTCGTACAACCTGAACACGGTCGCGGCCGGCTGCTCGATCGAATTCCTGCGCCCCGTGCACGGCAACGACATGTTGACGGCCGAGGCGATCGAACAGGCACGCGCCGGCCGCCACGGCATTTACGACATCCGCGTCACGAACCAGACCGGTGAAACGGTCGCGATGTTTCGCGGCAAATCCGCCCAGATCAAGGGCACGGTCATCCCGGAAGACCGCTGACGTCGACGGTTCGCACATAACAAACACTGGAGACAGGCATGACTACCCCGCTACCGCTCGAGCCGATCGAGACCGCCTCGCGCGACGAGCTGATCGCACTGCAGCTCGAACGCCTCAAGTGGTCGCTCCGGCATGCGTATGACCACTCGCCCGTCTATCGTCGCAAGTTCGACGACGCGGGCGTGCATCCGGACGACCTGAAAACGCTTGCCGACCTGTCTCGCTTCCCGTTCACGACGAAAGGCGACCTGCGCGACAGCTATCCGTTCGGGATGTTCGCGGTGCCGCAGGATCAGATCTCGCGCATCCATGCGTCATCGGGCACGACCGGCAAGCCGACAGTCGTCGGCTATACGGCCCGCGACATCGACACGTGGGCGAATCTCGTCGCGCGCTCGATCCGCGCTGCCGGCGCGCGCCGCGGCGACAAGGTGCACGTCAGCTACGGCTACGGCCTGTTCACGGGCGGGCTCGGTGCGCATTACGGCGCCGAACGCGCAGGGCTGACCGTGATCCCGTTCGGCGGCGGCCAGACCGAAAAGCAGGTTCAGCTGATCCAGGATTTCCGGCCCGACATCATCATGGTCACGCCGAGCTACATGCTGTCGATCGCCGACGAAATCGAGCGCCAGGGCCTCGATCCCGTGCAGAGCTCGCTGCGTATCGGCATCTTCGGCGCGGAGCCCTGGACCAACGACATGCGCGTCGCGATCGAACAGCGGATGGGCATCGATGCGGTCGACATCTACGGGCTGTCCGAAGTGATGGGCCCAGGTGTCGCGTCTGAATGCGTCGAGACCAAGGATGGCCCGACCATCTGGGAAGACCACTTCTATCCGGAAATCATCGACCCGGAAACCGGCGAAGTGCTGCCGGACGGCGAACTCGGCGAGCTCGTGTTCACGTCGCTGACCAAGGAAGCGCTGCCGATCATCCGCTATCGCACCCGCGACCTCACGCGCCTGTTACCCGGCACCGCCCGCACGATGCGCCGGATGGAGAAGATCACCGGCCGCTCGGACGACATGATGATCGTGCGCGGCGTCAACGTGTTCCCGACGCAAATCGAGGAGCAGTTGCTCAAGCAGCGCGCGCTCGCGCCGCACTATCAGATCGTACTGACGAAGGAAGGCCCACTCGACGTGCTGACGCTCAACGTCGAGCCGTGTCCCGACTCCGCGCCCGATACGGCGGCGATCCACGCAGCAAAGCAGGCGCTCGCGTACGACATCAAGTCGCTGATCGGTGTGACGGCCGTGATCAACGTGCTGCCCGTGAACGGGATCGAGCGCTCGGTCGGCAAGGCGCGCCGCGTCGTGGACAAGCGCAAGGGATAAAGCCAGGCGCAGCCTGTCAGCAATGCGGAGCGGCCATCGCCCCGCGCCAAAAAGAAACAGCCCGATCGGCCAAAACCGATCGGGCTGTTTCGTCTCGGGCACAGCCCGTCAAATCGAGTCACATCACGTCAGGCATTCCGCACGGAACACCCGCGCCGCTGCGCTCGCGCGCCCGACGCGGCCACTGCGCATCACGAATTCGGGAACAGCAGCCACATCCGGCCGACCTGCTTCATCCGGCCCGCCTGATCACCGGCGTCGTCGCCGAGCCCCCAGAAATAGTCGGCGCGCACGCCGCCCTTGATGGCCGAGCCCGTATCCTGCGCGAACACGAGTCGGTTCATCGGCGTATTCGTCAGCGGACGCGTAGTCTGCAGGAAAACGGGCGTGCCGAGCGGGATCGCCGACGGGTCGACCGCGATCGAACGCTCCGGTGTCAGCGGCACGCCCAGCGCGCCGATCGGGCCGTCCGCGCCGCCGTGCGGCGCATCTTCCTTGGTCGGCATGTCGCGGAAGAACACGAACCGCGGATTCGTGTCGAGCAGTGCGTCGACGCGGGTCGGGTTCGCCTTCGCCCATGCCTTGATGCCCTGCATCGTTGCCTGGGCGGGCGTCAGCTCGCCGCGATCGAGCAGCCACTTGCCGATCGACCGGTACGGCTGGTTGTTGGTGCCGCCGAAGCCGACCCGCATCACCGAGCCGTCGTCGAGCAGCACGCGCCCCGAGCCCTGCACCTGCAGGAAGAACGCCTCGATCGGATCGTCGACCCACACGAGTTCGTTGCCGCTCAGGATGCCGGCGCGCTCGAGCTGCGCGCGTACCGGCAGCGCGGCACCCGCGCGATAGCCGGACGGCCAGCGATAGAGCGCGTACTGATACGGGCCGCGGCGCACGCGCGAACCGTGCAGCAGCGGCTCGTAATAGCCGGTCACGAGCCCGTCGAGCGTCCCGTCGGTGTTCGCGAGTTGGAACGGCGTGAAATACGTTTCGAAGAAAGTGCGTGCGCTGCTGACGTCAAGCTCGTCGAGCCGGTCGGCGGCCGCGCAGGCACGCGCCCACGCCGGCTGGCGCGCGAGCCGCGCGCAGTTCTGCCGCAGCGCGGCCGTCGCGCCGATCAGCGAATCGTCCTGCCAGCCCGGCACCTGCTGCCACGCGACCGGCGTGAGCCGCTTCGCGGCGATCTGCCCCGGCACGATCGCTGCGCCGGTCGGCGGCTTCTGCGACGACGTCCGCGTCGGCGCGCTGCCGCACGCGGCAAGCAGCGCCGCCGCCGCGGCCGCTGCCACCCACCCGGCCAACCGGGGCCCAAACCACATACAATGTCCGTTCTTGATGGAAACCGCCATGTCAGATTTTCTCGACCAATATCCGATGCTCATCTTCGCGCTCGAAGCCTTCGTAGCGCTTGCCCTGCTGATCTTCATCGTCGTGTGGACGTCGTCGGGCAGAAAGAAGCACGCCCGCAGCGACAACGACCGCCAGCCGCGCTGACGCGCTTCGCACGCTCAATGCAGCGTGCGCGGCATGTGCAGCGCGAACTCGTCGACCGGCGCCTCGAAACGCTCGCCGTCTTCCGCCACGCAGAAGTACGCGCCCCGCATCGTGCCGACCGGCGTCGCGATCACGGCCCAGCTCGTGTATTCGAAGTGCTCGCCCGGCTGCAGCAGCGGCTGGTGCCCGACGACGCCGAGCCCCTTCACTTCCTGCACGTGGTTCTCGCTGTCCGTGATGATCCAGTGACGCGCGATCAGCTGCGCCGCGACCTGTCCCGTGTTGCGGATCGTCAGCGTGTACGCGAATGCATATTGACGGCGATCGGGGTCGGATTGTTCCGGCAAGTAGCTGGTTTTCACCGAAACGGTGAACTGATACTGACTCATGATGTTTCCGGTGGAAGGTGACTGTCCGTGCCGGCATGGGCAACGGGGCCGCGGGCGTGCCGCATTGGTTCGGCATTCTATGCGCAATCGGGCCTCGGCCGCACGGCCCGCCGCCGCGCACCGGGTCGCCGGACGGTAGAATGACGGTTTTGCGCCGCAACGTCCCCGCCCCCCTGCCATGACCCAATTTCGTATCGCTCCCAGCATCCTGTCGGCCGATTTCGCACGGCTCGGCGAAGAAGTCCGCAACGTCGTCGCCGCCGGCGCCGACTGGATCCACTTCGACGTGATGGACAACCATTATGTGCCGAACCTGACGATCGGCCCGCTCGTGTGCGAAGCGATCCGCCCGCACGTGCAGGTGCCGATCGACGTGCACCTGATGGTGCGCCCGGTCGACCGGATCGTGCCCGATTTCGCGAAGGCCGGTGCGAACCTGATCAGCTTCCACCCAGAAGGCTCCGATCACATCGACCGCACGCTGTCGCTGATCCGCGACCACGGCTGCAAGGCCGGCCTCGTGTTCAACCCGGCCACGCCGCTGAACTACCTCGACCACGTGATGGATCGCCTCGACTTCGTGCTGCTGATGTCGGTCAACCCGGGCTTCGGCGGCCAGTCGTTCATTCCGGAAACGCTGAACAAGCTGCGCGAAGCACGCGCACGCATCGACGCCTATACCGAACGCACGGGCCGCGAGATCCTGCTCGAGGTCGACGGCGGCGTGAAGACCGACAACATCGCGGAAATCGCGGCGGCCGGCGCCGACACGTTCGTCGCGGGTTCGGCGATCTTCGGCAAGCCCGACTACCGCAAGGTGATCGACGAGATGCGCGCGGCGCTCGCCACCGTCGAGCGGAGCTGACACCGTGGCCGATTCGTCGCTTGCCGGCCATGCGCCGGCCGGGGTCGCCGCGGACGCTGCCCCGATCCGCTTCACCGCGCCGCGCATCGAAGCCGCGCTGATCGACCTCGACGGCACGATGGTCGACACGGCCGACGATTTCACGGCGGGCCTGAACGGGATGCTCGCGCAGCTCGGCGCGCCGGCCACGTCGCGCGACGAGGTGATCGGCTACGTCGGCAAGGGCTCCGAACACCTGATCCAGAGCGTGCTGAAGCCGCGCTTCCCGGCCGACGAAGCGCACGCGCGCTTCGACGACGCGCTGGCGATCTACCAGACCGAATACGCAAAGATCAACGGCCGCCATGCGCGCCTCTATCCGGAGGTGGCCGCCGGCCTCGACGCGCTGCGCGCGGCCGGCATCCGGCTCGCGTGCGTGACGAACAAGCCGCACCGCTTCGCAGTCGAGCTGCTCGAGCAATACGGGCTGGCCGATCGCTTCGGCATCGTGCTGGGCGGCGACAGCGTCGCGCGCAAGAAGCCCGATCCGCTGCCGATGCTGACGGCCTGCGATGCGCTCGGCGTCGCACCAGACGCGGCGGTCGCGATCGGCGACTCGGAAAACGATGCGCTGGCAGGCCGCGCGGCCGGGATGGCGACGCTGACGGTGCCGTACGGCTACAACCACGGCAACGCTATACAAACGATAAATTCGGATGGTATAGTCGATTCGTTGCTGGTCGCAGCTCGCGCGATCACCGCGCACAATGCCGGCCGGCCAACCCTCTGATCATTTCTTCCATCTGCATGTTTCTGAATAAAAAACGGAGTCTGAGCAGCATCGACCGGGGAGCCTGGCCCTGGCGTCGCTGGTCGCGCTAACCTCTTCGATGAGGTACGCTGAAGCACGTCTTCAGCGCCGTTTTTTATCTCGCTGCGCATCCGCGCGCCGATCGTCGCACCACCTCGAGTTCTACCGCGTCCGAACGCTTGCGTTCAGGCTCGGCCGCAGGCTCGCGACGTTCACGCCCGGAGTGCCGGCCGGCAACAGGCACTTCTCGATCGACCGCCCTTTCGCCGACGGCAACGCGCGCAGCGTCAAGTGATCCCTGGCGCACGCGCCGCTCGTCCCGAACAGGACCGGAACATGACCGAACTCGAATTCCAATCGCTCGCGAATGAAGGCTACAACCGCATCCCGCTGATCGCGGAAGCCCTCGCCGATCTCGAAACGCCGCTGTCCCTCTACCTGAAGCTGGCCCAGCCCGAACGCTCGGGCGCCAACTCGTTCCTGCTCGAATCGGTGGTCGGCGGCGAACGCTTCGGCCGCTACTCGTTCATCGGCCTGCCGGCCCGCACGCTCGTACGCACCCGCAACGGCGTGTCGGAAGTCGTGCGCGACGGCAAGGTCGTCGAGACGCACGACGGCGACCCGTTCCAGTTCATCGAATCGTTCCAGGCGCGCTTCAAGGTCGCGCAGCGCCCGGGCCTGCCGCGCTTCTGCGGCGGTCTCGCCGGCTACTTCGGCTACGACGCGGTGCGCTACATCGAGAAGAAGCTCGCGAACACCGCGCCGCGCGACGATCTCGGCCTGCCCGACATCCAGTTGCTGCTGACCGAGGAAGTCGCGGTCATCGACAACCTCGCCGGCAAGCTGTACCTGATCATCTACGCGGACCCGAGCCAGCCCGAAGCCTACGCGAAGGCGAAACAGCGCCTGCGCGAACTGAAGCAGCGGCTGCGCACGACCGTGCAGCCGCCCGTCACGTCGGCGAGCGTGCGTACCGAGACGTTCCGCGAATTCAAGAAGGACGACTACCTCGCCGCCGTGCGCCAGGCGAAGGAATACATCGCGGCCGGCGAGCTGATGCAGATCCAGGTCGGCCAGCGGCTGACGAAGCCGTACCGCGACAATCCGCTGTCGCTGTATCGTGCGCTGCGTTCGCTGAACCCGTCGCCGTACATGTATTACTACAACTTCGGCGATTTCCACGTGGTCGGCGCGTCGCCGGAAATCCTCGTGCGCCAGGAAAAGCGCGGCGAAGACCAGATCGTCACGATCCGTCCGCTCGCCGGCACGCGCCCGCGCGGCAACACGCCCGAGCGCGACGCGGAACTCGCAACCGAGCTGCTCAACGATCCGAAGGAAATCGCCGAGCACGTGATGCTGATCGACCTCGCGCGCAACGACGTGGGCCGTATCGCGGAAATCGGCTCGGTGCAGGTGACCGACAAGATGGTCATCGAGAAGTACTCGCACGTACAGCACATCGTCAGCTCGGTCGAAGGCAAGCTGAAGCCCGGCATGACGAACTACGACGTGCTTCGCGCGACGTTCCCGGCCGGCACGCTATCCGGCGCGCCGAAGGTGCGCGCGATGGAACTGATCGACGAGCTCGAGCCGGTCAAGCGCGGGCTGTACGGCGGTGCGGTCGGCTACCTGTCGTTCTCGGGCGAGATGGATCTCGCGATCGCGATCCGTACGGGGCTGATCCACAACGGCAACCTGTATGTGCAAGCGGCGGCCGGCGTCGTCGCGGATTCGGTGCCCGAATCCGAATGGCAAGAGACCGAGAACAAGGCGCGCGCAGTGCTGCGTGCGGCCGAACAGGTCCAGGACGGCCTCGATAGCGACTTCTGACCGGAGACTGACCATGCTGCTCATGATCGACAACTACGACTCATTTACCTACAACCTGGTCCAGTACTTCGGCGAACTCGGCGAGGACGTACGTACCTACCGCAACGACGAAATCACGCTCGACGAGATCGCACGCCTGAATCCCGACGCGATCTGCCTGTCGCCCGGCCCGAGCAATCCGCAACACGCGGGCATCACGCTCGACGTGCTGCGCGAATTTTCGGGCAAGAAGCCGATCCTCGGCGTCTGCCTCGGCCATCAGGCGATCGGTGAAGCGTTCGGCGGCCGCGTCGTGCGCGCGGCGACCATCATGCACGGCAAGGTGAGCCGGATCGAAACCGACTGCCAGGGCGTGTTCGCCGACCTGCCGAAGCACTTCGACGTCACGCGCTACCACTCGCTCGCGATCGAGCGCGAATCGCTGCCCGACTGCCTCGAGGTGTCCGCGTGGACCGACGACGGCGAAATCATGGGCGTGCGTCACAAGACGCTGCCGATCGAGGGCGTGCAGTTCCACCCGGAATCGATCCTGTCCGAGCATGGCCATGCGCTGCTCGAGAATTTCCTGAAGCTGGCCCGTGCCGCGGCCGCGCAAGCTGCCTGACGGGAGCCTCACGATGACGATTACCCCGCAGGAAGCGCTGCAGCGCACGATCGAACACCGCGAGATCTTCCACGACGAAATGCTGCACCTGATGCGGCTCATCATGCGCGGCGACCTGTCGCCCGTGATGGCGGCCGCGATCATCACCGGGCTGCGCGTGAAGAAGGAGACGATCGGCGAGATCGCCGCCGCCGCGACCGTGATGCGCGAATTCGCGAACCACGTCGAGGTGCAGGACAACTCGAACTTTGTCGACATCGTCGGCACCGGCGGCGACGGCTCGCATACGTTCAACATCTCGACCGCGTCGATGTTCGTCACGGCCGCGGCCGGCGCGAAGGTCGCGAAGCACGGCAACCGTGGCGTGTCGAGCAAGTCCGGCAGCGCCGACGTGCTCGAGGCGCTCGGCGTGAACATCGACCTGCAGTCGGAGCAGGTCGCCGCGTCGATCGCCGAAACGGGCATGGGCTTCATGTTCGCGCCGAACCATCACCCGGCGATGAAGAACATCGCGGCCGTGCGCCGCGAGCTCGGCGTGCGCACGATCTTCAACATCCTCGGCCCGCTGACCAATCCGGCCGGTGCGCCGAACCAGCTGATGGGCGTGTTCCACCCCGACCTCGTCGGCATCCAGGTGCGTGTGATGCAGCGTCTCGGCGCGCAGCACGTGCTCGTCGTGTACGGCAAGGACGGGATGGACGAGGTTTCGCTCGGCGCGGCGACGCTCGTCGGCGAATTGCGCGACGGCAAGGTGCACGAATACGAGATCCATCCGGAGGACTTCGGCCTGCAGATGGTGTCGAACCGCACGCTGAAGGTGGAAAATGCCGACGAATCGCGCAAGATGCTGCTCGGCGCGCTGGACAACCAGCCTGGCGTCGCGCGCGAGATCGTCACGCTGAACGCGGGCACCGCGCTCTATGCGGCGAACGTCGCCGAGTCGATCGCGGACGGCATCCAGCTCGCCCGCGAAGCGATCGCGAGCGGCAAGGCGCGCGCGAAGGTCGACGAACTCGTGCGCTTTACGCAGCAGTTCAAGCGCTGACTCCCCCTTACGAATCAAGCAGGAACCCACATGAGCGACATTCTCGACCGAATCATCGCCGTCAAGCGCGAAGAAGTCGCGGCGGCCATGCGCAGCGCGCCGCTCGAGGCACTGAAGCTGGACGCCTCGGCGCGCGACCTGCGCGACTTCGTCGGCGCACTGCGTGCGAAGCACACGGCCGGCCACGCGGCCGTGATTTCCGAAATCAAGAAGGCCAGCCCGTCGAAGGGCGTGTTGCGCGAGCATTTCGTGCCGGCCGACATCGCACGCTCGTATGCGGCGCACGGCGCCGCGTGCCTGTCGGTGCTGACCGACGAGCAATTCTTCCAGGGTAGCGTCCGCTACCTCGAGGAAGCGCGCGCGGCCTGCACGCTGCCCGTGCTGCGCAAGGACTTCATCGTCGACGCGTACCAGATCGTCGAAGCCCGCGCGATGGGCGCCGACGCGATCCTCTTGATCGCCGCCGCGCTCGACACGCCGCTGATGCAGGACCTCGAAGCGTATGCGCACTCGCTCGGCCTCGCGGTGCTGGTCGAAGTGCACGACCGCAACGAGATGGAACAGGCGCTGACGCTCAAGACGCCGCTGCTCGGCATCAACAACCGCAACCTGCGCACGTTCGAGACGTCGATCCAGACCACGCTCGACATGCTCGACATGATTCCGGCGGACCGCATTGTCGTGACCGAATCGGGCATCCTGTCGCGCACCGACGTCGACACAATGCGCGCGGCGAACGTGAACACGTTCCTCGTCGGCGAAGCATTCATGCGCGCCGAGCAGCCGGGCGAGGAACTCGCACGGATGTTCTTCTGATGGCGATCGAAAAGGAAATCAAGCTCGCACTGCCGGCCGGCCAGGCCGACGACGCGCGACGCTTCTTCGAGACGCTGACCGGCGAACCCGGTCACGACATCACGCTCGCGAATGTCTACTACGACACGCCCGATCTCGCGCTGGCACGCTCGAAAAGCGCGGTGCGCGTGCGTCGCGCGCCGCACGGCTGGCTGCAGACGTTCAAGACGGTCGGCAGCGCGGAAGGCGGCCTGCATCGCCGCCACGAATGGGAACTGCCGGTCGCGGGCGACGCGCTCGAAATCGACGCCCTCGTCGCGGCCTGCGACGTGCCGGAAGCCGCCGCCGCGCTGAATGACGCGGCCGGCGCGCTGCATGCGCTGTTCCGAACGGATTTTTCGCGTACGCTGTGGCGCATCGCAATCGGCGGCGCGACCGTCGAAGCCGCGGTGGACCTCGGCGAGATCGTCGTCCAGGCGGAAAACGAAACGCGCCGCGAACCGATCAGCGAAATCGAACTCGAACTGATCGACGGCCCGGAAGCGGCGCTCGCGACGCTCGCCGCCGAACTGCAGCAGGCGCTGCCGGGTCTCGCTCCCGAAAACATCAGCAAGGCGCAGCGCGGCTACCGGCTGCGCGCGCAATAAACACGCATCACGCATGGCAACCCGCAAGACTTCCCGCGCGCCGCAACAGGCGTCGCTGTTCGACGATCCCGTGCCGGAAACGGCACCGGTCGATATTCCGTCCGCGGCTTCCGAGCCGCCCGCGGCCGGGCGCAAACCCGCGAAGAAAACCGCTGCGCCGGCTCCGGCCGCCGCGGCACCGCAGCCCGCAACCGCTGACGTTCCGCATCTCGCCGCGCAATTCGACGCGCTGCCGACAGTCTGGCGCGACGTGCTGAAACCGTTCACCGACAGCGACGCATACGCGCCGCTGTGCCGCTTCGTCGACGACGAGCGCGCAGCCGGCAAGACGGTCTACCCGACCGACGTGTTCCGCGCGCTGCGCCTGACGAGCCCGGACGACGTGAAGATCGTGATCCTCGGCCAGGATCCGTACCACGGCGACGATCGCGGCACGCCGCAGGCGCACGGCCTCGCGTTCTCGGTGCCGCCGGCCGTCCGCACGCCGCCGTCACTGCGCAACATCTTCAAGGAAATCGCCGCGAACTTCGGTCACGACACGCCGCGTCACGGCTGTCTCGACACATGGGCGCGCCAGGGCGTGCTGCTGCTCAACACCGTGCTGACGGTCGAGCGCGGCGCGGCCGCGAGCCACGCGAAGCGCGGCTGGGAGCAATGCACGGACACGCTGATCCGTGAGCTCGCCGGCCGTCATCGCGGGCTCGTCTTCATGCTGTGGGGCGCGCACGCGCAGGCGAAGCGCGCGCTGTTCGACGCGAGCGCGCATTGCGTGCTCGAGGCGCCGCATCCGTCGCCGTTGTCCGCGCACCGCGGCTTCCTCGGCTGCCGCCATTTCGCGCTCGCGAACGACTATCTGGTCGACGCCGGCCGCGAAGCGATCGACTGGCGCCTGCCGGAAGTGGCCGAAACGCTCGCGTAACGCACCGCGCCGGGTCCTTCGAGCCGGCGGCCGGCCGGCATAAAAAAACGCCGCGCCCCTTTTGGGGACGCGGCGCTTTTTTTTGGCGATGCAGCAGGTGCGTCGCACCCGCATCGACCTTCCTTACGCAGCGGCGATCGCTTCGCGCGCGCTGGCCAGCGCGGCGCTTTGCGCATCCGGGCCGAGGTTCAGGCCTTCAGCGTGAATGAAGTTCACGTCGGTCAAGCCGATGAAACCGAGGAACGAGCGCAGGTACGGCGTCTGGCTGTCGTTCGGCGTACCCAGGTACTTGCCGCCGCGAGCCGTCACGACGTGAACCTTCTTGCCCTTGATCAGGCCTTCCGGACCGTTTTCGGTGTAGCGGAACGTGACGCCTGCGCGGGCGATCCAGTCGAAATACGTCTTCAGTTGCGACGAGACGCCGAAGTTGTACATCGGTGCGCCGATCACGATGATGTCGGCGGCTTGCAGTTCGGCGATCAGTGCATCGCTCTTCGCGACGATCGCATTCTGCTCCGCGGTGCGGTTTTCGGCCGGCGTGAAGAACGCGCCGAGCACCGATTCGTCGAGGTGCGGCAGCGCATCGGCCAGCAGGTCGCGAACCACGACCTTCGCGCCGGCGTTCGATTGTTGCAGCTTTGCCGTCAGTTCGTTAGCCAGCAGCGTGGATTGCGCACCTTGCGAACGTGCAGCGGAATTGATTTGAAGAATGGTCGTCATGTCAGGCTCCAGTAGGGTTGCGCTTCGGTAGCGCGAGTGACCCCATTGTGCGTGGCCGCATGACCGCGAAAAAGCGGGTTCAGGGCGACGGATTGTTGCAGCAGCAGAACAATCGTTGATCGCGCCCCGATACCCGCCTCAGTACGCTCAACCCTTCAGCCAGGCTTCCCGGGCCTTCGAGACCGCGGCCGGCTTCGCAGTCGCCGTCAGCCGGTAGCGCGTGACTTCCGGGCCATCGAGCTTCAGCTTCGCGGTGCGCAGCTCGTCGCGGCGAAACGCGTGAACCTCGACCTTGTCGCCCGGCCGGTAGCGCGCGAGCAGCGCATCGAGGTTCGTGCCCGTCACGCGCAGCCCGTCGACCGCGATCAGCGTGTCGCCGGCCGACAACCCCGCGCGATGCGCGGCGCCACCTTCGTAGACCGCCGCGAACGTGCAGTCCGCGCCGCCGCGCAGACGCGCGCCGATCGTCGGCTTCGCGGCCGCGCCGTTCGCGACATCGGGTGCGAGCGTCACGCCGAACGGCGCGAGCAGCTCGGCGAGCGGCAGGTCGCGGGTGCCATGCACGGCGTCGGTGAACAGGCGGCCGAGCGCGACGCCCGTCGCTTCCTCGATCAGTGCGTCGACTTCGTTTTCCTCGACACCCGCCTGCTTGCCGCGGTAGAAATCGCGACCGTAGCGTTGCCACAGCAGGCGCATCACGTCGTCGAGCGACTTCCGGTTGCGCGTCTGCGCGCGAATCGCGAGATCGAACGCGAGCGCGACGAGCGACCCCTTCGTGTAATAGCTGACGATCGCGTTGGTCGCGTTCTCGTCCTGGCGGTAGTACTTGATCCATGCGTCGAACGAGCTATCCGCGACGCTCTGCTTGAGCCGGCCCGTGCCGCGCAGCACGCCGCCGACCGTGCGGCCCAGCGCCGCGAAATATTCGTCCTGCGACATCAACCCGCTGCGCACCAGCATCAGGTCGTCGTAATACGACGTGAAGCCCTCGAACAGCCACAGCAGCGACGTGTAGTTCTCGCGCGTCAGGTCGTACGGCACGAACGCCGCCGGCTTGATGCGCTTCACGTTCCACGTGTGGAAATACTCGTGGCTGCAGAGGCCGAGATACGTGCGATAGCCTTCCGTCGTTTCCGGGCGCCCCTTCACCGGCAGGTCGGTGCGATTGCAGATCAGCGCGGTCGACGCACGATGCTCGAGACCGCCGTAACCGTCACTGACCGCGAGCGTCATGAACACGTAGCGATCCATCGGCGCCTTCTTCGACTTCGGCTCGAACAGCGCGATCTGCGCTTCGCATACGCGCTTCAGGTCGGTACGCAGCCGCTCCATGTCGAGCTGCGTCACGCGCCCGGCGATCACGATGTCGTGCGGCACGCCATGCGCGTCGAACGTCGCGAGCGCGAATTCGCCGATCGTCACAGGATGGTCGGACAACTCATCGTAGTTCGCTGCGCGATACGCACCGAAACCGTAGCGCTTCGTGCCGCGCGCTTCGGGCAGCGCGGTGCCGACGCGCCACGTGCGGAACGCCGCGCCGGCCGGTTTCGCGATGTCGACTTCGCACGGCGCATCCTCGCGACCGGCGACGCTCAGGAACACGGCCGTCGCGTTGAAGAAGCCGCCCGATTCGTCGAGATACGCGGAACGCACCGACAGATCCCACGCATACACGTCGTAGCGCAGCGTCAGCGCGCCCGTCACGGGCGCGGCTTGCCACGTGTGCTTGTCGGTCTTCGCGATGCGCACCTTGCGGCCCGCATCGTTGAACGCACCGAGCGTCACGATGTTGCGCGCGAACTCGCGCACGAGGTAGCTGCCCGGAATCCACACCGGCAGCGAGAAGCGCTGGCCCTCGGGATCGGGATCGGCGACCGTCACCGATACTTCGAACAGGTGCGCGGCAAGATCTTTCGGGACAATCGAATAGCGGATTGGCTGGGTCATCGTGGCAATCGGTCGGTCGAATACGGCGGCGAAAACGAAGAGAGGCGCCGGCAGATCATGCGGGCGCCCCTCGCTGGCCGGGCCATGTGCCCGGCGTGTGGTCGGTTACTTGCTCGAGGCGAGCGCCTGATTGAGCTGGTCGGCCGAGACTGCGCCCGGCAGACGGCGGCCATCCGGCAGGAAGATCGTCGGCGTGCCCGTGACGTTCATCCCGCGGCCGAGCGCGAGGTTCTTGTCGAGCGCGCTGGTATCGCAGGTGCCGGCGCCGGACGGCGCACGGTGGTCGAGCATCCAGCCTTCCCACGTCTTCGCACGGTCGGTCGCGCACCAGATCGCCTTCGACTTCACGGTCGAATCCGGCGACAGCACCGGGTACAGGAACGTGTAGACGGTGACGTTGTCGACCGACTGCAGCGTCGTCTCGAGCTTCTTGCAGTACGGGCAGTTCGGATCGGAGAACACCGCGATCTTGCGTGCGCCGTTGCCCTTGACGACCTTGATCGCATTCGCGAACGGCAGGCTCGCGAAATCGATCTTGTTGATTTCGGACAGGCGGGCGTCGGTCAGGTTCTTGTGCGTCTTGGTGTCGACGAGATCGCCGAGCAGCACGTAGTCGCCCGCCGCGTCGCTATAGATGATCTGCGTGCCGAGGTTCACTTCGTAGAGGCCGGCGACCGGCGATTTCGACACGCTCTTGATCGGTGCGTCGTTACCGAGACGCGCTTGCAGCGTTGCCTTCAACTTGTCGGTGGTCTGGTCGGCCTGCGCGGTGCAGCCGAGCGTCGCCATCGTGACGGCCAGCGCCAGCGACGCGATGCGGATCGTTTTTTTCATCGAAATCTTCCTTCAGCTCAATCGGTATGCACGGCACAGTGTACGCCGTAACGGAACGGAGTCCGACCGGCGAAACAGCCGAAGGTTCGCTCAGCCGAGCGCGGCCGACACGAGCCAGCGCTTCACGAGCGGCTGCGCGCCGACGAAGGCCATGCCCGCATTGCGTACCGCCTTCGCGAGCGAGCCCGGCACCGCGAACAGACGCTGCAGGCCGTCGGTCGCGACCATCAGCGCGCGGATGTCCTCGCGGCGCGAACGCTCGTAGCGGCGCAGCAGCACCGTATCGCCGAGGTTGCGGAAGCTTTCCTTGCCCGCGATCGCGTCGGCGAGCGCCGCGACGTCGCGCAGCCCGAGGTTCATCCCCTGCCCCGCAAGCGGGTGGATCAGGTGTGCGGCATCGCCGACCAGCGCGACGCGCGGCGCGATCAGCTTGTCGACCGTTTGCAGCGCCAGCGGAAAACCGGCGGCCGGCGTCACGCATTCGAGCGTGCCGACCTGGCCGTGCGACACGCGCTCGACCTCGGCCGCGAGCTGCGCCGGATCGAGTGCGAGCAATTCATCGGCATGCGCGGTGTGCGCGGACCATACGAGCGACACGTGGCCGTCCGGCAGCGGCAGCAGCGCGACGATCTCGCCTTCGTGGAACCACTGATAGGCCGTCTCGCGGTGCGGCAGCGATGCCTTGAAGTTCGCGACGACGCCCGTCTGCCGGTAATCGCGCCGCTCGACCTTGGCCCCCATTTGGGAACGCACCCACGAATGCGCGCCGTCGGCGCCGACGATCAGGTCGGCTTCGAGCACCTGCCCCGACGACAGCGTGAGCACGGCCGCGTCGGCACGCACGTCGAAGCCCTGCGCGCGCGCATCGAACCATGTGAGGTTCGGCTGGAACCGCAGCGCGGCGTCGAGCGACGTCTCGACCAGCGACGATTCGGCGATCCACGCGAGCTGCGGCACGGAGGCCTGGTATGCGGAGAAATGCAGTTCCGCATGCGCATCGCCGTACACGCGCATGTCGTAGGCGGGCGCGAGCCGGCTGTGGTCGAGTGCCTGCCAGACCCGCAGCCGCTCGAGCAGTGCTTGCGAACTGGAGGACAGCGCGTAGACGCGCGTGTCGAACGCGAGATCGGCGGGGCGCGGCGTGGCCGGCTGGGCAAGCAAGGCTGTCTTGTAGCCGGACTGGGTCAGCGCGAGCGCGGCCGTCTTGCCGACGAGCCCGCCGCCGACCACGGCGACGTCGAAGGTGTGGTGGGCAGTCATGGCGGGCATTATAGCCGCGGGGCCAAACCCTTACGCGGCCGGACTTTGCGGGAAATCAGCAGAATCGCAGGCGGCCGACGAGGCGCGGCGGCCCGCCGCATCGGCCATTCGGCGCAACCCCGGAATCCGGGGCGTCGGCACGGTACAATAGCGTCTTTGACCGTCGGCCCGCCGCGCTCCACGCGCCGGCCGCCCTTTTTTCCCGCGCCGCCGTGCCCTGTCCGGCCGCGCCGCCTTACCCGTCCGAAGGATTCCATGAGTCTCAAATGCGGCATCGTCGGCTTGCCCAACGTCGGCAAGTCCACCCTGTTCAATGCGCTGACCAAGGCCGGCATCGCCGCCGAGAACTACCCGTTCTGCACGATCGAGCCGAACGTCGGCATCGTCGAAGTGCCCGATACGCGCCTGAAGGCGCTCTCCGAGATCGTCAAGCCGGAGCGTGTCGTGCCGGCCGTCGTCGAATTCGTCGACATCGCGGGCCTCGTCGCGGGCGCGAGCAAGGGTGAAGGCCTCGGCAACCAGTTCCTCGCGAACATCCGCGAAACCGATGCGATCACGCACGTCGTGCGCTGCTTCGAGGACGAGAACGTCATTCACGTCGCCGGCAAGGTCAGCCCGATCGACGACATCGAAGTGATCAACACCGAACTCGCGCTGGCCGACCTCGGCACCGTCGAGAAGGCGCTCACGCGCTACTCGAAGTCAGCGAAGTCGGGTAACGACAAGGAAGCGGCAAAGCTCGTCGCGGTGCTCGAGAAAGTGCAGGCGCAGCTCGACCAGGGCAAGGCCGTGCGCGGCCTCGTGCTGTCGGAAGACGAAGAGGCGCTGATCAAGCCGTTCTGCCTGATCACCGCGAAGCCGGCGATGTACGTCGCCAACGTGAAGGACGACGGTTTCGAGAACAACCCGCACCTCGATGCAGTGCGCAAGTACGCGGAAAGCGAGAACGCGCCGGTAGTCGCCGTGTGCGCGGCGATCGAGGCGGAAATCGCCGATCTCGACGATGCGGACAAGGAAGCGTTCCTCGCCGACATGGGCATGGAAGAGCCGGGCCTCGACCGCGTGATCCGCGCGGGCTTCAAGCTGCTCGGCCTGCAGACCTACTTCACCGCGGGCGTGAAGGAAGTGCGCGCATGGACGATCCACATCGGCGATACGGCTCCGCAAGCGGCCGGCGTGATCCACACCGACTTCGAGCGCGGCTTCATCCGCGCGCAGACGATCGCGTTCGACGACTTCGTCTCGTACAAGGGCGAACAGGGTGCGAAGGAAGCCGGCAAGATGCGTGCGGAAGGGAAGGAATATGTGGTGCACGACGGCGACGTGATGAACTTCCTGTTCAACGTCTGAGCGTTACGTCGAGATCTCGAGAAAAAGCCCGCCGCTGCGGGCTTTTTCTTTTCGTGAGATGGTAAAGCGATGCGCGGTCTCGTTCGCTTCGTTTCTGACGGCGTTGAAGCGCACCTTCATGCCTGTCGAATCGTTCACCCTGGTCTCCTGATACGAGGATGCAAGCATGCCGGAGCGTCAACTCCGCAATCCTCTAGTGAGTTCCGGCCACAGCGGGGCATGCATGCGGCGGAACATGCCGACGTGACCGATTGCTCGGTCATCGCAGTTTTCCGGGCACTCCGGCTGTCGAAGTGACCTATGTATGAAGATGTTGTCGACAGTGAAATCAGACGAGTTCGATTCTTCGTCCTCGTATGTCGATACCCTCTCGTCGACACCGGCGACATCCGCTCATTTCGACAATAAACATGGGCTGGCCGGCACGCCCCGGTCAGGCGATATTCACGCCTCGGGCACAATCATCGTCGATGATCGTCTTGTTTCAGGCACGCCAAGCAACCGCTACACCGCCACCGCCTCCGGCGCACCGCTCCGACGCACGATCGTCGCGAGCAACGCGATCAGGATCACCGACGCGACCGGCCACCCCACGCCGGTAATCACCGCGATGAACGCCTGCGCGGGCGCGGCCCATGCCAGCACGACGACCACGACCTCGGATCGGCGCAACCGGACATTCCGCGCGTCCAGCATCAGGCATGCGATCGGCAGCACCAACCAGAGCAGGTCGTAATACATGTAGTAAGGCTGTACGAGCAGCGTACCGGCAGCCAACGCGGCCGCGCGGAGCTCGAAGCGCGAGCGGCGCATCCACACACTGGCGACCGCCGCGACCGCCAGAATCGCGACGACCGCATGCACGCCGTAGGCGGGTCCGACAGGCAGCCCGGCCGCCCGGGCGAGCGACATCGTCGACGGCATGCCCCGCCGGAACGTGTCGCCGTACTCGACCACGTTGCGGTGGAATTCAGGCATGAACGCAAAGAACGCGGTCCATGCTCGCACGCCGAACGCAGCCACCGACACCACGACGATACCGGCACTGAACGCGGCGGCCGAAATCAATGCCTTCCAGTACCGCCCACAGACAAGTGCCAGCGGAAACAGGATGCCGAACTGCGGCTTCACAGCCAGAACGGCGATGCACGCGCCCGCGACGACCGGGCTGGATTCGAGCAGCATGAGCGCGGCGGCGGCGGCGGCCACGGTCATGAAGGAATTCTGCATGGTGAGTGCCGCGCCGATCAGTCCGGGAAATGAGGCGATTGCAATGCGCGACTGCCCGTCGAGCGGGCGTACCAGCCGCGCCATGACCGCCGCATAGCAGGCGATCTGCAGCACGCCGAACATCTCGAGCGCGGCGGCGAACGGGATGAGACCGAACGGGATGACGACGAGCAGGAAGGTCGGCGGATACGGCCATGGGGTGAAATCGGCGAGCGGCCGCAGTGCGGCTTCGATCGGCTGCATCAACCGGGGCGAGAAGATGGCCGCAGCGCCGTGTTCGATCGCCACGCGGGCCGCCGTCCAGAATACCGCGAAGTCCGATCCGACCATCGGGGATGCACGATCGTGCCAGCCGTAGTATCTGAGCACCCAGACGGCCAGGATGACGATCTGCAGTGCGAGTATCGCCGCCGCGTACGTACCGAGGCGTCGCGCGTCAGCCGCACGGCCGCCCGATCTATGCACCGTCCCCATCGCCCACCCCGCCATTTTTCTTCTCGTGAAGTATAGGCGACGATCGTTCCGGCAGACGGCGTGCCCATCGTCGCGCGGCAGCCTGCATTCGCGCGTCTCGAAAGACAAATGGCCCGACCGGCAAACGCCGATCGGGCCATTTTTCATGACCGGGGCGCCCCGCCCCGCCGTCACGTTACTGCATTACGCCGACACCCGCCGCCCCGCGCTCGCCCGTGCATCGCGACCGCGCTTGTTCAGCCACGACGCGAGCAGCACGATCAACGCCAGCACGGCCGTCGCACCGACTTCCATCCGGTGATCCTCGCTGATGAACATCACGGTCAGCGTGCCGCAGATGAACAGGATCACCGCCCACGTGAGCCACGGGAACAGCCACATCCGCAGCGTCAGGTCGGCGCCGGTCGATTCGAGCGTCCTGCGCATCCGCAGTTGCGAGATCGCGATCACCAGATACACGAGCAGCGCGATCGCGCCCGACGTCGCGAGCAGGAAGCCGAACACCTGTTCCGGCATCAGGTAGTTCGCGATCACGGTCACGAAGCCGAATGCGGTCGACGCGAGCACGGCCGCGCGCGGCGTGCCGGTCGAATCGGTGCGATGCAGGAAAGCCGGCGCGTCCTTGCGCTTCGACAGCGAGAACAGCATCCGCGACGCCGTGTACAGCGCCGAATTCAGGCAGCTCGCGACCGACACGAGCACGATCACGTCGATGATCGCCTTCGCATTCGGGATGCCGATCAGTTCCATCGCGCGCTGATACGAGCCGTGCTTCGGCAGCAGCGGGTCGTTCCACGGCACGATGGCCGCGACGATCAGGATCGAGCCGAGATAGAACAGCGTGATACGCCAGATGACCGAGTTCGTCGCACGCACGATCTGGCGTTGCGGATTGTCGGATTCGGCGGCCGCGATCGTCACGATCTCGGTGCCGAGGAACGAGAACATCGTCGTGAGCATTGCCGCCAGTACCGCGCCGGCGCCGTTCGGCATGAAGCCCTGATGCGCGAACAGGTTCGATACGCCCGAGACGGCCGGTGCCGGGACGATTCCGACGATCGCCGCGCCGCCGATGCACAGGAACACGACGATCGCGACGACCTTGATCAGCGCGAACCAGAACTCGAATTCTCCGTAGTTCTTGACGGAGAAGAGGTTGGTGATGGTGAGCAGCAGCGTGATGCCGAGCGCGAAGATCCAGGTCGCAATGCCAGGGAACCAGGCGTTGAGGATGGTCGCGGCGGCCGTCGCCTCGATCGGGATCACGAGCACCCAGAACCACCAGTACAGCCAGCCGATCGAGAAGCCGGCCCAATGGCCGATCGCGCGATCGGCATAGGTAGAGAACGACCCGCTGTCCGGATGCGCGACGGCCATTTCGCCGAGCATGCGCATCACCAGCACGACCAGTACGCCCGCGATCGCATACGCGAGTATCGATGCCGGACCGGCTTCCGCGATCGCGTGGCCGGAGCCGACGAACAAGCCCGCGCCGATGACGCCGGCAATCGACATCATCGTCACGTGACGCTGCTTCAGGCCCGTGCCGAGGCCTGTATTGCTTCCACTCATCTGTCTCTCTCCAAAAAACGGTTCCGGTACGACCGGGTGTCGCATGAAGGCGGCGCGGGGAGTTGTCGTTCTTGAATCCGGCTGCGACCGCGCGTGCGTCGCACGCGGGCATGAGGCCGGATGGGGCCTGTCGGGTCGGTGCGCCCGCGCAGTCTGCGAAGCTGCGGGTGCGATGCGGCGCGCAAGGCGCCGGCGCATCGCGTGCGCCCTTTCCATCGGCTTTCGTCAGCCGCCTTCGAAGCGAAGGAGTGTAAGCATCAAACGGTTCTTCACTGAGAACCAATTGAAGAATTTCGATGGAACCACTTGTTGCATCGATGCGAATCGATGCAACGCTTGATCCGGTTCGGCGCCGGTTCGCGTGCTGTCAGCGCGCCGCTTCGTCCCGCCACTTGGCCGGGACGATCGCGTGCCATTCTCGCAGAAGCAGGTTTTTCACGGCGTCGGGATCCGCGGCCGACAGGCGCACCAGCACGATCGGCCAGCCGAGATAGTGATCGGTCACGAAATACACGTCGGGGTCCGATTCGATCAGCCATGCACGCTCGTCGGGGCCGACGCCCTTCACGACGAGCGTGTCGCCATCCTCGCGCAGCCGGGCGAGCATCTTGCCCTTCACCTTGAGGGCGGGCGTGCCGTACGAGGTGCCCTCCTCGACACCGCGCCACGCGAGCGCAATCTGCCGGACCTCGTCGAATGTCACGATGCCTCCCGACCGTTGGGCGATGGTTGACGCTCCGGCCACCCTACCGGAAATCGCGCGGCGCGCCTATCCGCCGGCTGCGCGCGCGGCCGCCGGCGCCCGCCCCGTCGTCGCGACGATCGCGAACGCGATCGCATTCGCGGCGGCGCTCGCGAGGATCGGCACGAGATAACCGCCGCCCGCGTCGTAGATGAAACCGGCGGCGGCCGGCCCGATCAGCGTGCCGAATGCGACGCTCGTGTACAGGATGCCGATGATCGCGCTCACGTTGCGCCCGCCGAAGTAGTCCATCACGACCGCCGGCAGCACGGCGACCCAGCCGCCGTAGAACACGCCGAACACGAGCGCGAACGCGGCAAGCGTCGCGACCGTGCCGGCGCCCGCCCACGCAACGAGCGCAACGGCCATGCCGGCGAACATCGCGAGCAGCGACGCGCGGCGGCCGAAGCGGTCGGCCAGGCCACCCAGAAAGAAACGGCCAGCAGTGCTGCCGACGCCGATCGCACCGAGCAGCAACACCGCCGTCGATGGCGCGACGCCATGATCGAGCGCGTACGGCACGAGGTGAACGAACGGGACGAACACGCCGAACGAGCACACGAGGCACGCGGCGTAGAGGCTCGCGAACGGCCGCGACGTGACGGCTTCGCGCACCGTCGCGCCGGCGTGTGCGGTCGCGCTGGCCCGGGCCGCAACGGGTTGCCGGCCGCCTTCGTCGGCGGCATCGCCATCCGGCAACAGTCCGCGCCCGCGCGGATCGTTCTCGATCAGCAGCGAGATGCCTGCTCCCAGAACGACCGCGATCACGGCCAGCGTGAAATATGCGCCACGCCAGCCGACATGCGCGATCAACGCGGACGCGAGCGGCGGCATCACGAGCGTACCGACGCCGATCCCGGCGACCGCGAGCCCCGACGCAAAGCCGCGCCGGCGCACGAACCAGCGCTGCACCGCGCCGACGGCCGGCACGTATGCGCAACCGACGCCGAGACCGACCCCGAGCCCATACGCGACATAGACCTGCAGCAACGACTGCGCGGCGCCGGCGGCCGCCAGCCCGGCGCCCGTCAGCAGCATCCCGACGATGGCGAGCCGCCGCGAGCCGAAGCGATCGGCCAGCGGCCCGCTGATGATGCCGAAACCGAAATACAGGAACCCCGCGAGCGAAAACACGAGCGAGATCTGCCCGCGCGACGCCGCGAAATCCCGCTGCAGCGACTCGACGAACGCGCTGAACGAATACGCGCTGCCGAACCCGACGAACGTGACGGCGAACGCGGCCGCGACCACGTACCAGCCGTAGAAGAGACGCGATGCGCCCGGGCGGTTCATGACGATGCTCCTCTCAGGTTCCACCGGCCGCCGGGCGGCGTCCGGATTGCCTCATGGATATAGATGAACTATGTTGATCGCATCGGCCGCCGAAAGACGGCCACTAAACATGCGATTCGATGCGACAACGGTACTCGCGAGCATGCATCGCCTCAAACGATATTTCGTCGGCCTTTCGCTTTAGAAAAACTGAATGAATCGTTCCCGCTTGCCGCCGCTCAACGCGCTGCGCGCCTTCGAAGCGGCCGCCCGCCACCTGTCGGTGAAATCGGCGGCCGAGGAGCTGTCGGTCACGCCCGGCGCGGTGAGCCAGATGATCCGCACGCTCGAGACGCATCTCGGTGTGCAGCTGTTCGAGCGCGTCAACCGCGGCATCCTGCTGACGGCCGCCGGCCGCGACTACCTGCCGCCGGTGCGCAACGCGTTCCGGCAGATCGCCGATGCGTCGCAGCGCGTGTCGGGCGCCGCCGACAGCGGCGTGCTGACCGTGAGCGTCACGCCGTTCTTCGCATCCGCGTGGCTCGTCCCGCGGCTCGCGCAATTCCGGCACGCGTGCCCGGACGTCGACCTGCAGGTCGTCACCAGCCACGCGCTCGCAAATTTCTCGCGCGACGGCGTCGATGTCGCGATCCGTCACGGCCTCGGGCGCTATATCGGGCTGTGCAGCGAACGCCTGCTGACCGTGGAGATCGTCGCGCTCGCCTCGCCCGAACTCGTCGCGCGGCTCGGCATGCCGGCGACGCCGGCCGATCTCGTCGGCTGGCCGCAGTTGCACGACGCCGAACGCAAGGGCTGGCACATCTGGTTCGGCGCGCAGCGGATCGACGATTTCGGCCCGCCGCGCGGCGCCGCGTTCGACGATTCGGGATTGCTGCTGCAGGCGATCGTCGCCGGCCAGGGTGCCGGGTTGCTGCCGGCCGCGATGGTGCGCGGCGAACTGGCGAGCGGCCGGCTCGTGCAACTCGCCGACGTCGCGTGGCTCGACGATTTCGCGTACTACCTCGTCTATCCGCCGCATCACGCCGAACGGCCGAAAGTTGCCGCGTTCCGTCGCTGGATTCTCGATGCCGCCCGGGCCGACGGCGCGGCGTCGATGTCCGGCGCCGGCAACGATCCGGCACGGATCCGCTAACATGCGGCGCGGGCCACCGGCCCGACCGCCATAACAACAAACCGAGAGAGACCATGCCTGCCCTGCTCCGCCGCGCGACGCGCATCGCGACCCTGTCCGTCGCTTTTTTCGTCGTATGCGCCGCGCTGCCTCCTTCTGCGCATGCGTACCGCGCCACGCCCGGCTACGGTAACGAAGCCGATCTCGACCGTCACGACACGTATCGCAACCGCGACGGCGAAACCGTGCATGCGCCCGCGCATTCGAAATCGGGCCGCGTGCCGGAAGGCGCGAGCGCGCGCTGCCGCGACGGCACGTACAGCTTCAGCCGTCACCGGCGCGGCACGTGCTCGGGGCATGGCGGCGTCGCCGCGTGGCTGTAACGCGGCGCATCCCATTGGCTGCGCCGCGCCAGCGGCAGCCGGCGGCGAAGTACAATACGCGTTCGCACCGCCGACACGCGGCGACGCCGCCGCGCCCCGCGCGGCATGCTCCGTACCGAATCACCCGACGCCGCCACGCCCGCGCGCTGCGCGGCCGTCTCAACCACTTCTGACTTTCACACCGAAATGGCCCAATACGTTTTCACGATGAACCGGGTCGGCAAGATCGTGCCGCCCAAGCGCCAGATCCTGAAGGACATCTCGCTGTCGTTCTTTCCCGGCGCGAAGATCGGCGTGCTCGGCCTGAACGGCTCGGGCAAGTCAACGCTGATCCGCATCATGGCGGGTGTCGACAAGGACATCGAAGGCGAAGCCACGCCGATGCCGAACCTGAACATCGGCTACCTGCCGCAGGAGCCGCAGCTCGACCCGACGAAGACCGTGCGCGAAGCCGTCGAGGAAGGCCTCGGCGACCTGTTCCAGGCCAACAAGAAGCTGGAAGAAATCTACGCGGCCTACGCGGAACCGGACGCCGACTTCGACGCACTCGCGGCCGAGCAGGCAAAGTACGAGGCGATCCTCGCATCGAGCGACGGCGGCAGCCCCGAGCAACAGCTCGAAGTGGCGGCCGACGCGCTGCGCCTGCCTGCGTGGGACGCGAAGATCGAGAACCTGTCCGGCGGTGAGAAGCGCCGCGTCGCGCTGTGCAAGCTGCTGCTCGAAAAGCCGGACATGCTGCTGCTCGACGAACCGACCAACCACCTCGACGCCGAATCGGTCGACTGGCTCGAGCAGTTCCTCGTGCGCTTCCCGGGCACCGTCGTCGCGGTCACCCACGATCGCTACTTCCTCGACAACGCCGCCGAGTGGATTCTCGAACTCGACCGCGGCCACGGCATTCCGTGGAAGGGCAACTACAGCAGCTGGCTCGACCAGAAGGAAGAGCGCCTGAAGCAGGAAGAAGCATCGGAATCGGCACGCCAGAAGGCGATCAAGAAGGAACTGGAGTGGGTGCGCCAGAACCCGAAGGGCCGTCAGGCGAAGTCGAAGGCGCGTATCGCGCGCTTCGAGGAACTGAGCAGCCAGGAATACCAGAAGCGCAACGAGACGCAGGAAATCTTCATTCCGGTCGGCGATCGCCTCGGCAACGAAGTGATTGAGTTCAAGAACGTCAGCAAGGCGTTCGGCGATCGCCTGCTGATCGACAACCTGAACCTGAAGATCCCGGCCGGCGCGATCGTCGGCATCATCGGCCCGAACGGCGCCGGCAAGTCGACGCTGTTCCGGATGCTGACGGGCAAGGAACAGCCGGATTCGGGCGAAGTCGTGATGGGCCCGACGGTGAAGCTTGCGTACGTCGACCAGAGCCGCGATGCGCTCGACGGCTCGAAGACGGTGTTCGAGGAAATCTCGGGCGGCGCCGACGTGCTGACGGTCGGCAAGTACGAAACGCCGTCGCGTGCGTACATCGGCCGCTTCAACTTCAAGGGCGGCGACCAGCAGAAGATCGTCGGCAACCTGTCCGGCGGTGAGCGCGGCCGCCTGCACCTCGCGAAGACGCTGATCTCGGGCGGCAACGTGCTGCTGCTCGACGAACCGTCGAACGACCTCGACGTCGAAACGCTGCGTGCGTTGGAAGATGCGCTGCTCGAATTCGCGGGCTCGGTGATGGTGATCTCGCACGATCGCTGGTTCCTCGACCGGATCGCGACGCACATCCTCGCGTTCGAAGGCGATTCGCAGGTCACGTTCTTCGACGGCAACTACCAGGAATACGAAGCCGACAAGCGTGCGCGCCTCGGCGAGGAAGCCGCGAAGCCGAAGCGTCTGCGCTACAAGCCGATCAGCCGCTGACCGGCGCGGCCCGGGTGCCCGGCACGGCGGCAACGCTGGGCCGGATGCCGACGGGGCCCGATTCCGGAGCGGGACAAAGAAAAAGCGGGCCGATGGCCCGCTTTTTTATTCGCCCGAGCCTTCGCCCAACGCTTACGCGAGCGCGCCCAGTTCGCGCAGCCGCGCCTCGGTCGTCGCCGCGCTCGTGTGATGAATGCCGTGCCAGCCGAGCGCCGTCGCGGCCGCGGCGTTCTTCGCGTTGTCGTCGATGAACACGAGTTCGTGCGGCGCGATGCCCGGCAGGTGCGGCTCGATCCGCGCGTGCATCTCGCGGTAGATCGCAGGATCGGGTTTCACGAGCTTCACACGGCCCGACACGACGATGTCCTTGAAACGCCGCAGGATCGGGAAGTTGTCCCACGCATACGGAAACGTCTCCGCAGACCAGTTCGTCAGCCCGAACAGCGGCATCCCCTGCGCGTCGAGCCGGTCGACGAGCGCGGCACCTTCGTCGAGCACGCCGCCGATCATCTCGTGCCAGCGCGCATAGAACGCACGGATCA
Organism: Burkholderia cepacia; assembly: GCF_029962485.1. NCBI lineage: Bacteria > Pseudomonadati > Pseudomonadota > Betaproteobacteria > Burkholderiales > Burkholderiaceae > Burkholderia > Burkholderia cepacia. Next base: position 483,263 of record NZ_CP073637.1, on the reverse strand, counting down.
GCGCCTCGTGCTCCGGAAACTTCGCGACGAGTTCGGCCGTACCTTCCTCGATCGTCTGCCCGCCGTCCTGGCGAACCACCCAGTCCATCGCGCACACATGCGTGAAGAACCAGCGGCGCTCCGCGTCGTCGGGAATCAGCTCCCTGTAAAGGTACTCGGGGCTCCAGTCGATCAGCACGCCGCCGAAATCGAACACCACGGCCTTGATCGTCATGCGAACTCCGTTGTCAGCACGTCGGCGAGCGGACGCGGCGTGACCGCGTTGCCCGACAGCGAATTGTTTGCCCAGATGAAGTGGTGATGCGCGACGATCTGCGCGGCCGACAGGTGCGCGCGCTCGTTCGTCGTGTGCAGGTCGGACACGACGGTCGTCCGGTAGCCGAGCAGCGCGGCACGGCGCGCGGCCGAATCGACGCAGAACTCGGTCGCGTAGCCGCAGATCAGCACCGAACGGATGCCATGGCGGTCGAGCTGCGCCGCGAGCGGCGTGTCGTGGAACGAATCGCTCATCTGCTTGCGCACGCGCCAGTCGTCGCTGCCGACGACCAGCCCCGCATGCAGCTCCCAGCCCGGCGTGCCGGGCACGGCATCGTCGTCCGCATCGCCGTCGTGCTGCACGAAGCAGACGGGCGCGTTTGCCGCGCGCGCCGCCGCCGTCAACCGGTTGATGCCCGACACGACGTCGTCGAGCCGGTAAGCGGGCTGCGCCCGCTCCACCAGCCCGCGCTGCATGTCGATCACGATCACTGCAGTGTCCGCCATTGCTTGCCCTCGGTTTTGTCGTTCGGCCGTTGTCCGGCCGTTATCGCATGTTGTTACGTCAGATCGGCTGCGTGCGCGCGTCGAGCCATGCCTTCGCATCGCCGCTCAGGTGCCGGCCGACGCGCTCGCGCACCGTCGCGTGATACGTGTTCAGCCACGCGCGCTCTTCGTCGTGCAGCATCTCGATCAGCACGCAGCGCGTGTCGATCGGGCACAGTGTCAGCGTCTCGAACGCGAGGAAATCGCCGAATTCCGTCTTCCCGGCCGCGCGGTTCACGACCAGGTTCTCGATCCGGATGCCCCACTGGCCAGGACGGTACACGCCCGGCTCGATCGACGTGATCATGCCCTCTTCCATCGCCGTGTGCGGCTCGGCCGGCGCGTAGTGCGAGATGACCTGCGGGCCTTCGTGCACGTTCAGGAAATAGCCGACGCCATGCCCCGTGCCGTGCCCATAGTCGAGCCCGGCCGCCCACATCGGCGCGCGTGCGATCGCGTCGAGCATCGGCGAGCGGATGCCGCGCGGGAAACGTGCGCGCGACAGCGCCATCATCGATTTCAACACGATTGTGAAATCGCGCCGCTGCAGGTCGCTGACGGTGCCGACCGGCACGACGCGGGTGATGTCGGTCGTGCCCGTCATGTACTGGCCGCCCGAATCGATCAGCAGCAGGCCGTCGCCGGCGATCGTCGCGTGCGACTCGGGCGTCGCGTGGTAGTGCGGCATCGCGCCGTTCGCGTTGAAGCCGGCGATCGTCGCGAAGCTGGCGGACACGTAGCCGGGGCGCCGTGCGCGTGCGGCCGTGAGCTTCTCCTCGATCGTCAGCTCGGTGATCGCCTCGCGGTTCACGGCCTGCTCGAACCACGCGAAGAATTCCGCGAGCGCGGCGCCGTCGTGCTCCATCGTCACGCGCACGTGCTCGATCTCGGCGGACGTCTTGCGCGACTTCGCGAACGTCGAAGGATTCACGGCCTCCACGAGCTTCACGCCGGCCGGCACGGCCTCGAGCGTGCCGAACGTCACGCGGCGCGGGTCGACCAGCAGCGTCGCGCCAGCGGGCAGCGCCGCGAGCGACGCGCGCGCGGCGTCGTAGGCACGGACGTCGACGCCGTCCTGTGCGAGCGACGCGGCCAGCGCCGGCGACACCTTGCCGTCGGCGACGAACAGCGTCGCGCGACCGGCACCGATCATTGCGTGCGCAACGAACACGGGATTGAAGTTGACGTCGGCGCCGCGCAGGTTGAACAACCAGGCGAGATCGTCGAGCGTCGACACGAAATGCCACTGCGCACCCTGCGCGTGCATCGCGCGGCGCACTTCGGCCAGCTTGCTCGCGCGCGTCGTGTCGGCCTGCGGCGCCGCGTGCTCGAACACCGCGTCGCCGGGCAGCCCCGGCCGCTCGGGCCAGATCGCGTCGAGCAGGTCGAGATCGGTGCGCAGCGCGATGCCGCGCGCGCTCAGCGCGGCCGTCAGCCCGCGCGCGGCCGCGACGCCGAGCACCGCACCGTCGACGCCGACCGTCATGCCGGCCGGCACGTTCTGCGCCAGCCAGTCGACGTGCGGCGCGCTCTGCTGCCCGCCCGTCATCTTCATCAGCTGCACGCCCGTGCCGGCCAGCTCGGCGTCGGCCTGCACCCAGTAGCGGCTGTCGACCCACAGCCCCGCGAAATCCGCGGTCACGACCAGCGTACCGACCGAGCCCGTGAAGCCGGACAGCCAGCGGCGCGCCTGCCAGCGCTCGGGCAGGTACTCGGACAGATGGGGATCGGCGGACGGCACGAGATAGGCGGCCAGGTCCTCGCGGGCCATGGCGCCGCGCAACAGCGCAAGGCGGGCCGGCACCGGCGAGACTTCGGGAAGACGGGCATTCATGATTTCACCTGAGAGCATTCAGCGACGGGCCGACAGCGCGACCGTCGCGGCTACGGCGAGGAACGCGACGCCGGTGCAGACCGGCCATTCGAGCGTCTCGCCATCGTAAAACAGTCCCGAGAGATTGCCGGCCATGCGGGCGGCCGCCGCACCCACGATGCCGGCGAGCACCGCGATCCACCACGCCGGCCGACTCGTGCGCCGCATCGGATGCAGCCAGCGGCCCAACAGCCCCACGGCCGCTCCCAGGACAAGGATTCCAAACCAGTTCATTCGACGCCTTCTATAAATTCGGATTCGTCCAATAGGCGTGAACGTTACCAGCGGCTAGCATCGATTCATCCATCGAACCCGGGACCAGCCGGGTGCCGCGAACATTCGAGTGTAGGGGCCGACTCGACGTTATGGCAAGCGCGCACCGGCTGCCGTATTGAAGAAATTCTCATGCGAATCGCTCTGATCGATCCGGAAGCGCGTCATACCGCACTCCTGAACCGCCTGCTCTTCGCGGGCGGTCACGTGTGCCACGCGTTTTCGTCCAGCACCGCATTCTTCGCATGGCTCGCCGCCGACAACACCTGCGACATGCTGATCACCTGCCACTGGGCCGGCGACCAGCCGGCTCAGGAGGTCATTCCGCGCGCGCAGGCGGTCCTGCCCGGTTTGCCGGCCATCGCGATAATGCAGTCGCCGCGCGAAAGCGAAATCGTCTCGTGCCTGCACGCGGGCGCCGACGATTGCCTCGCGCGGCCCGTGAGCGGCCCCGAGCTGCTTGCGCGCGTCAACGCGCTGAGCCGGCGCGCCGGCGTACGCCGGCCGCCCACTCGCTCGCGCGAAATGTATGGGGAATATGCATTCGACGCCACGCACGATCTCGTGCGCTTCGGCGACGCAATCGTTTCACTGACGCCCAAGGAATTCCGTTTCGCCCAACTGCTGTTCGCCAACCTGTCGCGGCCCGTATCGCGCGCCCATATCCTCGAAACGGTGTGGGGGCGCCGCCGCGACATGAAGTCGCGCACGCTCGATACGCACGCGTCCCGGTTGCGCAGTAAATTGCGGCTGCTTCCGGAGCGCGGCTACCGGCTGCTGCCGCTCTACGGCTTCGGCTATCAGCTCGACCGCGTACCGATCGAGCCCCCAAATTCGCGGCCCCGCCACGCTGATGCCCGGTATGCGGCGAGTGAGGAAATCGCTGAAACGCTATAATATGGGGCTAAACGATAGCCCTCGATATGCAACTCCTCACGATCGGAATCAATCACCACACTGCGCCTGTCGCCCTGCGCGAACGCGTGGCGTTTCCGCTCGAGCAAATCAAGCCGGCTCTCGTTACGTTCAAGAACGTGTTTCTCGGCCCCCAGGCGCCCAATTCGCCCGAAGCGGCGATTCTTTCCACCTGCAACCGCACCGAGCTGTACTGCGTGACCGACGATCGCGCGGCACGCGAAGGCGCGGTCCGCTGGCTGTCGGAGTATCACCGGATTCCGGTCGACGAACTCGCCCCGCACGTGTACGCGCTGCCGCAGTCTGAAGCGGTCCGGCACGCCTTCCGCGTCGCGTCCGGCCTCGATTCGATGGTGCTCGGCGAAACCCAGATTCTGGGCCAGATGAAGGACGCCGTTCGCACCGCGACGGAAGCCGGCGCGCTCGGCACCTATCTGAACCAACTGTTCCAGCGTACTTTCGCGGTCGCGAAGGAAGTGCGCGGCACGACCGAAATCGGCACGCAGTCGGTGTCGATGGCCGCCGCCGCGGTGCGCCTCGCACAGCGGATCTTCGAAAAAGTATCGGATCAGCGCGTGCTGTTCATCGGTGCCGGCGAAATGATCGAGCTGTGCGCGACGCACTTCGCCGCGCAAGGCCCGCGCGAACTCGTCGTCGCGAACCGCACGGCCGAACGCGGCCAGCGGCTCGCCGAACGCTTCAACGGCCGCGCGATGCCGCTGGCCGACCTGCCGGCCCGCATGCACGAATTCGACATCATCGTGTCGTGCACGGCGTCGACGCTGCCGATCATCGGCCTCGGCGCAGTGGAGCGCGCGGTGAAGGCACGCCGCCACCGCCCGATCTTCATGGTCGACCTCGCGGTGCCGCGCGACATCGAGCCCGAAGTCGGCAAGCTGAAGGACGTGTTCCTCTACACCGTCGACGATCTCGGTGCGATCGTGCGCGAAGGCAACGCATCGCGCCAGGCGGCGGTCGCGCAGGCCGAAGCGATCATCGAGACGCGCGTGCAGAATTTCATGCAATGGCTCGACACGCGCAGCGTCGTGCCGGTGATTCGTCACATGCATACGCAGGCCGACGCACTGCGCCGCGCCGAAGTCGACAAGGCGCAGAAGCTGCTCGCACGCGGCGACGATCCGGCCGCCGTACTCGAAGCGTTGTCGCAAGCGCTGACCAACAAGCTGATCCACGGCCCGACGAGCGCGCTCAACCGCGTGAACGGCGCCGATCGCGATTCGCTGATCGACCTGATGCGCGGCTTCTACCAGCACGCGCCGCGCTCGAACGACCAGTCCGGCCACTAGCGCCGGCCGGTCGCCCTGCCGCCGGCCGCGAGCCGGCCTATCCTTTCCGAATACCCCTTGCCCGGGAGCGCCGCTCCACACCATGAAGACGAGCATGCAACGCAAGCTCGACCAGCTGTCCACACGGCTGGCCGAACTGAACGATCTGCTGAGCCGCGAAAACGTCACGGCCGACCTCGACCAGTACCGCAAACTGACGCGTGAACATGCGGAACTCGGCCCGGTCGTCGAGCAATACGCACTGTGGCGCCAGTCGCGCAATGACGAGGCGGCCGCGCAGGAGTTGCTCGCCGATCCGTCGATGCGCGACTTCGCGGAAGACGAAATCCGCGACGCGCGCGACGGCATGGCGCGCCTCGAGACCGAGCTGCAGAAGATGCTGCTGCCGAAGGATCCGAACGACGACCGCAACATCTTCGTCGAAATCCGCGCGGGCGCGGGCGGCGACGAATCGGCGCTGTTCGCGGGCGACCTGCTGCGCATGTACCTGCGCTTCGCGGAACGCCAGCGCTGGCAGGTCGAAATGATGTCGGAGAGCGCGTCGGATCTCGGCGGCTACAAGGAAGTGATCGTGCGGATCGCGGGCCAGGGCGCGTATTCGCGCCTGAAGTTCGAATCGGGCGGCCATCGCGTGCAGCGCGTGCCGGCGACCGAGACGCAGGGGCGCATCCATACGTCCGCGTGCACGGTCGCGGTGATGCCGGAAGCCGACGAGATCGGCGAAGTCGAGATCAATCCGGCCGACCTGCGGATCGACACGTTCCGCGCATCCGGCGCGGGCGGCCAGCACATCAACAAGACCGATTCGGCGGTGCGCGTCACGCACATCCCGACCGGGATCGTCGTCGAATGCCAGGACGACCGTTCGCAGCACAAGAACAAGGATCGCGCACTGAAGGTGCTCGCCGCGCGCATCAAGGACAAGCAGTATCACGAGCAGCACGCGAAGGAAGCCGCGACGCGCAAGAGCCTGATCGGCTCCGGCGACCGTTCCGAACGGATTCGTACGTACAACTTCCCGCAAGGCCGGATGACCGACCACCGGATCAACCTGACGCTGTACCGGCTCGAGGCGATCATGGACGGCGATCTTGACGAGCTGATCGGCGTGCTCGTCACCGAGCACCAGGCCGAGCTGCTTGCGTCGCTCGGCGAAGCCGACTGAGGCCGCGATGCCCGACACCACCGCCGACGAACTGCTGCGCGCGTCGCCGCTCGACGCGGTCGATGCGCGCGTGCTGCTCGCGCACGCGCTCGGCTGGACCCGCACGCAGCTGATCACGCGCGGCGACGCGCCGCTCGATGCGGCCGCGGTCGAACGCTACCGCGCGCTCGAAGCGCGCCGCGTCGCCGGCGAGCCCGTCGCGCAACTGGTCGGGATGCGCGAGTTCTTCGGCCGCCCGTTCGACGTGACGCCCGACGTGCTGATCCCGCGCCCCGAAACCGAACTGCTCGTCGAAGCCGCGCTCGATGCGATCGACGGGCTGCCGCATCCGGCCGTGCTCGATCTCGGCACCGGCAGCGGCGCGATCGCCGTGTCGATCGCCGTCGAGCGTCCCGATGCGCGCGTGTGGGCGCTCGACCGTTCGCCAGCCGCGCTCGCGGTCGCGCAACGCAACGCGGACAAGCTGCTCGACGCACGCCGCCCCGGCGGCCCGCTGCAGTGGCTGCAGAGCGACTGGTATGCGGCGCTCGATCCGGCGCTCGTGTTCGATACGATCGTCAGCAACCCGCCGTACATCGCACAGCACGATCCGCACCTCGCGCAGGGCGACCTGCGTTTCGAGCCGCGCGGCGCACTCACCGACGATGCCGACGGCCTCAGCGCGATCCGCACGATCGTCGCGGGCGCCGGCACCCGTCTGAAACCGGGCGGCACGCTCTGGATCGAGCACGGCTACGATCAGGCCGAAGCCGTCCGCACGATCCTCGCCTCACACGGCTTCGTCGCGGTCGAATCGCTCGCCGATCTCGCCGCGATCGAACGCACGACCGGCGGCCGGCGGCCGGGCTGATGCCCGGCCCGTCCGGTTGAAATCCGCTATCATTTCGATCTAACGCCCCGCAAACGCAAGGTCAGTCATGGACACCCAACAACGTATCAAGCAAATCGTCGACGAAAACCAGGTCGTGCTCTTCATGAAGGGCAACGCGCAATTCCCGATGTGCGGCTTCTCCGGCCGCGCCGTGCAGGTGCTGAAAGCCTGCGGCGTCGACCAGTTCAAGACGGTCAACGTGCTTGAAGACGACGAAATCCGCCAGGGCATCAAGTCGTTCTCGAACTGGCCGACCATCCCCCAGCTCTACGTGAAGGGCGAATTCATCGGCGGCTCGGACATCATGATGGAGATGTACCAGTCGGGCGAACTGCAGCAACTGTTCGCCGCCGCTTAACACGCGGCACCCGCTCCCCTTTCGATGGCATCTCCCAGCGCGCCGCCACGCCGGCTGATCGTTGCGATCACCGGCGCCACCGGCGCGATCTACGGTGTCCGGCTGCTCGACCTGCTGCGCGCCGCGGGCGGCGTCGAAACGCACCTGCTGGTTTCGAACGCCGGCTGGCTCAACATCCAGCATGAACTCAGGCTGCCGAAGGCCGATCTCGAAAGCCGCGCGGACGTCGTGCACTCGGTGCGCGACGTCGGCGCAACGATCGCGTCGGGTTCGTTCGCGACCGACGGGATGGTGATCGCGCCATGCTCGATGAAGACGCTCGCGAGCGTCGCGCACGGGCTGTCCGACAACCTGATCACGCGCGCGGCCGACGTCACGCTCAAGGAACGCCGCCGCCTCGTGCTGATGGTGCGCGAAACGCCGTTCAACCTCGCGCATCTGCGCAATATGACCGCCGTCACCGAGATGGGCGGCATCGTCTTTCCGCCGCTGCCCGCGTTCTACGCAATGCCGAAGACGATCGAGGAACTCGTCGACCAGACCGTCACGCGCGTGCTCGACCTGTTCGCGCTCAGCGCGCCGCAGACGACACCGTGGGCCGGCATCCGGCACGCCCAGTAAGCGCCACCACGGCGCCCTTCTTCGCGCATCTTCTTCGATTTTCACGAGAATTCATTCGATCGTACGCGTATTGACGATTAACCGCGTCGCCACGCATTGCGTTGCACCCATTATCAACAAACAAGCGTCAATCAAATTCCAAAACGCGGATTTATCAATACACGGTGCGCGCCTATAGTCACAGGCAAACCCTTTTCGCAGGCCACCACCATGAACCGCTTGCCTTCGCTGTACCTGTCCCACGGCGCTCCGACGCTGCCGATCGACCCGACGCTGCCGTCCGGTGCGTTCACGCACCTCGGCGCCCAATTGCCGCGCCCGCGCGCGGTGCTGATGCTGTCCGCGCACTGGGGCACGCAACGGCCGGTCGCGAGCGTCGCCGCGCATCCGGAAACGATCCACGATTTCTACGGCTTCCCGCAGGCGCTGTACGACATCCGCTATCCGGCACCGGGCGCGCCCGACGTCGCCGAACGCGCGGTGACGCTGCTGAACGCGGCCGGCATCGCGACCGCGACGACCGAGCACGGCCTTGACCACGGCGCGTGGGTGCCGATGCTGCTGATGTACCCGGAGGCCGACGTGCCCGTCGCGCAACTGTCGATCCAGCCGCGCGCGGATGCGGCGCACCACTTCGCACTCGGCCGCGCGCTGCGGCCGCTGCGTGATGAAGGCGTGATGGTGATCGGCTCGGGCCAGATCACGCATAACCTGCGCGCAGCCGATTTCGGCGCGGCGCCCGAAGATGCGGACCCGCGCGTCGCGGAATTCACCGACTGGTTCGAGGCGAAGCTCGCCGCGCGCGATGTCGACGCGCTGCTCGACTACCGCCGGCAGGCGCCGCACGCAGCGCTGATGCATCCGACCGACGAGCATCTGCTGCCGGTCTTCACGGCGCTCGGCGCGGCGGACGACGATTACCAGCTCGGCATCCAGTCGCTCGGCACCTATCAGCGCGTGCTCGCGATGACGAACTACGTGTTCGCCAGCACCGGCGCCTGAGCCGCGCCGCAATCGTCGCCGCAAACAAAAAGCCCGCCCGAGCGTCGCTCGGGCGGGCTTTTTTTCGCTGCGTCCTGTCGCCGCCGAATCCGGCGACAGGTCAGGCGTCAGGCACCGACCCCTTCGAGGATCTCGTCGTGCGATTCACGCTCGTCGAGATACTTGGTCCGGTAGCCGGTATTCACGCCCCAGAAGTAGAACACCAGCGCGATTGCCGCGACGACCAGCATGTCCCAGCCGTACGGCAGCACGCCGTGGCCGCCGAATTCCTTGCTGCCGATCAGCGACAGCACGGCCATCGTCGGCAGGTACGCGACCAGCCACCATGCAGCCTTCAGGTCGGCGCCCCAGCCGCTCCAGCCCGACTTCGCCTGGAAGAAGAAGTACACCGGCAGCGCGACGATCATCAGCAGGATGATTTCGCCCGTCAGCGGCCACTTCGCCCAGTACAGGATCAGCGACGCGCACACGAACGCGAACGGTGCGATCAGCTTCATCAGCGGAATCGACAGCGGACGCTCGATGTCCGTCGCCGCGCGGCGCAGCGCCATCAGGCTGATCGGGCCGGTCAGGTACGAGATCACCGTTGCGACCGAGATCACCGCTGCGAGCGAGCTCCAGCCACGGAAGAAGAACAGGAAGATGAACGACACGAGCAGGTTGAACCACATCGCCTGGCGCGGCACACCGTAGATCGGGTGCACGTTGCCGAACATCTTCGGCATCGTGTTGTTGCGCTCCATCGCGTAGATCATCCGCGTGGTCGTCGCCATGTAGGTCGTGCCGGTGCCGCTCGGGCTGATGAACGCGTCGACGTACAGCAGGATCGCGAGCCAGTTCAGGTTCAGTGCGATCGCGAGTTCCGCGAACGGCGACGAGAAGTTGAAGTGCGCCCAGCCCTTCGCGACGTCAGCCGGATTCACCGAGCCGATGTACGCCATCTGCAGCAGCACGTAGATCACCAGCGCGATCAGGATCGACGTGATCACCGCGAACGGCACGCTGCGCGACGGATTGCGCGCTTCGCCCGCCAGGTTCACGGGACTCTGGAAGCCGTTGAACGCGAACACGATGCCGCTCGTCGCGACCGCGGTCAGCACGGCCGACCAGCCGTACGGCGCGAAGCTCGCATTCGATGCGGTGCCGAGGTTCTCCGAATGGAAGCTCGTCAGCATCAGGCCGAGGATCGTGGCGCCCGGGATCAGGAACTTGAAGATCGTGATCGCGGTGTTCGCACGCGCAAAGGCCTTCACGCCCCAGTAGTTCAGCAGGAAGTAGATGACGACCAGCACGGCCGACAGCAGCAAGCCTGGTGTGGTCAACTCGCCGTTCACGAACAGCGCATGCGCCCACGGATACGGCCACGTGCTCATGTACTGGATCGACGCTTCAGCCTCGATCGGAATCACGGAAACGATCGCGATCCAGTTGGCCCACGCGCTGATGAAACCGACCAGCGAACCGTGCGAGTAGCGCGCATAGCGCACCATGCCGCCCGACTCGGGGAACATCGCGCCCAGTTCGGCGTACGTCAGTGCAATCGCGAGAATCACGACCGCGCCGATGATCCATGCGCAGATCGCCGCCGGACCGGCGATCTTCGCGGCTTTCCAGGCGCCGAACAGCCAGCCCGAGCCGATAATCGAACCCAGCCCCGTCAGCATCAATGCAAACGGGCCGATGTTCCGTTGAATAGAACTCTTCACATCCTCTCCTGTGTCTCAAAAAGCATGGTCGGCCTGCGGTCCGGGATCGGCTCGGACAGCACCGCGCACGCATTCTTGGGGGGACGCGCCACCCGATCAGGGCAACCCGTCCACGCGGCGCGTAGTTTAACGGTTGCACCTCAAACGTGCCGCCAAAATCGTTCGGCCCCTACAAAAAATTCGCATCGATTGCAAGCTTTGTAAACCTGATCTACGCAATAACCCTGAGTGCATGGGAATACGGTTGACCATAAGAACGATTAGCCGTATAAAGGACTTCGCAGGATTTCAAGTGGCGAGTGAATTGGTTCTTTCGTAGTTCGCCCATCAACGGTACTCCGGTTGGTCCTATTACCCCTTCCTTGATTTTCCGCACCCCATGGGCTTCGGCCCCGTTTTATCTTTTTAGGAACAAGTAACATGGCAACCGGTACCGTCAAGTGGTTCAATGACGCAAAGGGCTTCGGCTTCATCACCCCGGAAGGCGGCGGCGACGATCTGTTCGCGCACTTCTCGGAAATCCGCGTCGAAGGCTTCAAGACGCTGCAAGAAAACCAGAAGGTTGAATTCGAAGTGAAGACGGGCCCGAAGGGTCTGCAAGCTGCGAACATCCGTCCGGTCTAAGCTTGGCGCGATAATTCGTGAAAAAAAGCCCCGCTTCGGCGGGGCTTTTTGTTTTTCGGCGCCGGTTGTCCGGCATGGCGGCCTTTCAGCCGCTCGCATTCAACCGAATAATCGCTGCGCGTGAATGCCGAGACCCGTCGCGACACTCGCGAGGCGGTCGCCGAACACCGGCTGCGCATCCGGGAACGCGCCCGCAAGCGCACCCGACAGGAACGCGAGCCCGGTCGAACCACCGGTGAAATACAGTGCGCCGACATCGCGCGGCGCGATGCCCGCGAGCCGCACCGTCTCGCGTGCGGCGTCGACGATGCGTGAGGTGTCGTCGCGGCTCGCATCGACGAGGCGATCGGCGTCGAACGCGATCAGCAGGTCTTCTTCCACGTCGTTCAGGTTGATCATCGTCTCCCCGCCCGCCGCAACGCCGATCTTCGCTTCTTCCGCGCGCGCCATCAGCCCGTGCCCGAGCCGCTGCTCGACCACGCTCGTGAGCCGGTCGTACTGCCGCACGTCCTGGTACAGGTGCTTCATCAGCGTCAGCTCGCCGATCCGTTTCGGCGTGTAGACCGTGTTGATCAGGTGCCAGGTCGCGAGATCGAAGTAGATCTTGTTCGGCAGCTCGCGCCCTTCCGGGTCGAGCGAACGGTAGCCGAATGCGGGCAGGATCGCAGCCAGCTCGACACGCCGATCGTAGTCGGTACCCGCGACGTGCACGCCGTGGTGCGCGAGCACGTCGTCCTTGCGCTCGAGCCGCGCCATCCGCTCGGGCCCGACGCGCACCAGCGAGAAGTCGGACGTACCGCCGCCGATGTCGGCGACAAGCACGAGGCGCTCGGCCTGCTGGCGCGATTCGTAGTCGAATGCGGCGGCGATCGGTTCGTACTGAAAGTGCACGTCCGCGAAGCCGACCGATTGCGCGGCCGCCTCGAGCTGATCCTGCGCGAGACGGTCGGCGCGCGGATCGTCGTCGACGAAGAACACCGGCCGGCCGAGCACCGCGCGGCCGATCGGCGCGCCCGCGCGCGCTTCGGCCTTGCGCTTCAGGTGCGTCAGGAAGCGCGCGATGATTTCGGTGTACGCGATCGCGCTGCCGTCGCCGAGATCGGTCGTCGTTTCCGCGAGCGGCGAGCCGAGGATGCTCTTCATCGAGCGCATCAGCCGGCCGTCGAAACCGTCGATATAGGAAGCCAGCGCCGCACGGCCGTATTCGACCGTTTCTTCGTCGTTGTTGAAGAAAATCGCGGTGGGCAGCGTCAGGTGGTCGCCCTCGACGGGCGCGAGGCGTATGCCATCGCCGTTGGGCAGCGCTACGGCGGAATTGGACGTGCCGAAATCGATCGCGCAGTAAGTCATGGGAAATTGCCGCAGCAGGGCCGGCGCGAAAACGGAAAGGACGGGCTTTTTAACATGAAGCCCGCGGGATCACAACCGGGGCTGGCCACCGGTACCGCTCAGCGGGCACCGATGGCAACGGCGCGGTGCGCCGCGCCGGGGGCACGCGCGAACGGGATGCACGATGCAGCCCGCCCGCTCGCGCGGTCAGGCTGCCGCGTCGAAACTCTTCTTCCACGCGCCTGCATAAACGACTTCGCCGATCGCATGGCGCGTACGCGGCGCCTTTTCGCGATCGCGCAGCACGGGATCGAGCTTGTCGACGTTGCCGTAGTGGCCGAGCGAGATGATCGACAGGATCGCGACGTCGGCCGGAATCGCGAACGCGTCGCGAAACGCCTTCGCGTCGAAACCGCTCATCTGGTGTGCGGCGAGGCCAAGCGCGTGCGCCTGCAGCACCAGCGACATCGCGGCGGCACCCGCGTCGTACGACGCGGTCGGCGCCGGTTCGCCCTTCGACGTCAGCGTGTGCGCGGTCACCGCGATCAGCACGGGCGCCGGCGCATTCCAGCCCTGGTTAAACGGCACCAGCGTCGCGAACGCGCGCTTGAACGCTTCTTCGTCCTGCGCGCGATCGAATACGACGAAACGCCACGGCTGCGCGTTGTACGCGGACGGGGCCCAGCGCGCGGCTTCGAGCACTGCGTGCAGATCGCCGGCGCTGACGGGCTCGTCCGAATAGGCGCGCGGGCTCCAGCGGCCTGCGATCAGATCGTGAATCGAAACAGTGGTGGGAGCAGGTTTGACGGACATGCGGTTCCTCGCTGAAATCGATGAAGGGGCGCGAACGCCCGGCAAACCGCAAGCATACCCGCTTGAGCGGCTGCGCGCCCGATCCTCCCGCGCTATGCAAATCTCCGTGCCTGCATTGGCCGGCCGCGGGCTGCGCGGCCAGCCACGTTCATCGCGATCAGGCCGCCTGAGCGGCTGCGCGCGACGGGCCGCGGTTGATCCGCAGCACGATCAGCGCGCCGACGATGCACAGCCCGCCCGAGATCATTGACGCGATCGTGTAGGTGCCGAGGCTCGCGCGCAGCAGCCCGGCGCCGAGCGCCGCGAACGCCGCGCCGAGCTGGTGGCCGGCGACGATCCAGCCGAACACGACCGGCGCCGCGGCCTTGCCGAACACATCGGTTGCGAGCCGCACGGTCGGCGGCACGGTCGCGATCCAGTCGAGCCCGTAGAACATCGCGAACAGCGGCAGCCCGAAGAAATCGATCCCGAACGCATGCGGCAGGTAGATCAGCGACAGCCCGCGCAGCCCGTAGTACCAGAACAGCAGCACGCGGTTGTCGTAGCGATCGGACAACCAACCCGACAGCGTCGTGCCGAACAGGTCGAACACGCCCATCGCCGCGAGCAGCGACGCGCCCTGCACTTCGGTCATCCCGTAGTCGCTGCACATCGCGATCAGGTGCGTGCCGACATAGCCGTTGGTGCTCGCGCCGCAGATAAAGAAACTGAAGAACAGCAGCCAGAAGTCGCGCGAACGGCTCGCCATCAGCAGCGTGCGGAACGCGACCGCGAGCGGGTTCTCCTTCGATGCGTCAGGCGCGGCCGGCGCATCGGCCGGTTCGCCGTACGGGCGCAGCTGCAGGTCGGCCGGCCGCTCGGGCAGCAGGAAGGCGACGAGCGGAATCACGATCGCGGCCGCCACCGCGACGACCAGCACAACCGGCCGCCAGCCGTGGTGTTGCGCGATCGCCGCGAGCATCGGCAGAAACACGAGCTGGCCGGTGGCCGTGCTGGCGGTCAGGATCCCCATCACGAGGCCGCGCCGCGCGTGGAACCAGCGCGTGACGAAGGTCGCGGACAGCGTCAGTGCGACGACGCCCGTCGAGCAGCCGACCATCAGGCCCCAGATCACGACCATCTGCCAGCTCTGCGTCATCATCGACGACAGCGCGACGCCCACGCTCATCGTCACGAGCGCCGTGAGGATCGTCGGGCGCAGCCCGAAGCGCTGCATCGCGGCGGCCGCGAACGGGCCCGTCAGGCCGTACAGCGCGATGTTCACCGAGATCGCCAGCGAAATCGCCGCCCGGCTCCAGCCGAGCTCCCGCTCGAGCGGCACCATCAGCACGCTCGGCGTCGCGCGCGTGCCGGCTGCCGCCAACAGGATCAGGAATACCACCGCCGCCGCGAGCCATCCGTAGTGAAACCGCCCGCCGATTCTTGTCACTGCCCAGTTCATCTTCGCGTTCTCCAGTTGGCGGATCCGGCGCCATCGCACCCGCTCCGCCCCGACCAGGCCACCTCCGCCGCACATTTCCACATCGGCTGACCCGGGCCGACGCTTGGCATTTGTCTGTTGATCCGGCCGCGATTGTTACCGACCAGTCACAAGTGTGTTGCGATCGTAGTTACCAGTCGGTAACATGTCAAGCAATTCACTATGCAGCCGAGGGTCATCATGTCGGGCATCGAGATCGCCAAGCCGCCGGCGCGCCGCACGCGCCGGCCGATCGACGGCGCCACCGCGCAGGAGCACCTGCTGCGCGCCGCCGAGGAGCTGTTTTACAAGGAAGGGGTTCGCACGGTCGGCGTCGAGGCGGTCGTGGAGCGCGCGGGCGTCAACAAGATGAGCCTGTACCGCCAGTTCTCGTCGAAGGACGAACTGATCCTCGCGTATCTGGAGCGGATGGATGCGTGCTTCTTCGAGCGCCTCGATACGAGCGCCGCGAAGCACCCGGGCCAGCCGAGGGCGCAGTTGATCCAGTATTTCGTCGATCTCGCCGAGCGCGCGACGCAGAAGGACTATCGCGGCTGTCCGTTCGTCAATGTCGCCGCGGAATTCCCGGATGCGTCGCACCCGGCGCGCGAGCGTGTCGCGCAGAACAAGGAACAGCTGATGAAGCGGCTCGTCGCGCTGTGCGAAGGCGCCGGCGCGCGGCAACCGAAGGCGCTGGCCGACGCGCTTGCACTGGTGGTCGAAGGCATCTACGCGGCAAGCCAGACGTACCGGCACGGCGAGACGCCAATCGGCACCGCGCCCGCGCTCGTCACGCAGTTGATCGAAGCCGCCTGCGCTTGACGGGGCGCATACGCCCGAGCGCGGCGGGCCCGCTACAATGCGGCCCTCGCCGTTCTTCCGCCCGACTGGTTTCACGATGACCGACACCCGCACCGAATCGCACGACGACATCCTCGCCGCCACCCGGCACTGGCTCGCGCGCGCGGTCATCGGGCTCAATCTGTGCCCGTTCGCGAAAAGCGTCTATGTGAAGGAACAGGTGCGCTACGCGATCAGCGACGCGACAACGCTGGAAGACGCGCTCGCCGAACTCGAAACCGAGCTGCGCGCGCTCGATGCGGCGGATCCGCAGCAGGTCGACACGACGCTCGTGATCTTCCCGCATGCGTTCGCCGATTTCCTCGACTACAACGATGCGTTGTTCTTCGCCGAGCGGCTCGTGCAGCAACTGCGGCTCGACGGCGTGCTGCAGATCGCGAGCTTCCATCCGCAATACCGGTTCGAAGGCACCGAGCCCGACGATATCGAGAACTACACGAACCGCGCGCCGTACCCGATCCTGCACCTGCTGCGCGAGGACAGCATCGCGCGCGCGGTCGACGCGTTTCCGGATGCGTCCGCGATCTACGAAAAGAATCAGGAAACGCTGCGCCGCCTCGGCCACGACGGCTGGCGCGAATGGATGCGCCGGCCGGGCGACGACGTTTGACGCTCCGCGCGGGCGCGCGGGCTGCGCGTCAGCCTTCGGCCGGCTCGACGGCCTCGCCGCCTGCCGCCGCGGCTTCCGCCACGAAGAAGCGCTCGTTCAGTTCGGCAAGGCCGAACATCCCGAGGATCTCGTTCAACCGCTCGCCGGGCCGCCGGCGCGGCAGATTCTTGTACTGAGCGATGATCAGCTCGTTCTTCATCGAATGCTCCCAGCCGACCAGCTCGGTCACGCTGACCTGGTAGCCGTGCGCCTCGAGTTGCAGGCAGCGCAGCACGTTGGTGATCTGGCTGCCGAATTCGCGCGTATGCAGCGGATGCCGCCACACCTCGGTCAGCGCGTTCGCGAGCGACTTGCCCTTGTTCTTGCGCAGCACGCCCGCGACTTCCGCCTGGCAGCACGGCACGAGCACGATATGCTGCGCGCGCTTCGCGAGCGCGAAGCGGATCGCGTCGTCGGTCGCCGTGTCGCACGCATGCAGCGCGGTAACGACATCGACGGTTTCGGGCAGCTGCGGCGACGTGATCGAATCGGCGACCGACAGGTTCAGGAACGACATGCCGCCGAACCCGAGCCGCTCGGCCAGCTCGGTCGAGCGCGTGACGAGCTCCTCACGCGTCTCGATCCCGTACACGTGCGACGCGAATTCCGGCGTGCCGTGCCCCGGCTGCTGCTTGAAGAACAGGTCATACAGGATGAAGCCGAGATACGACTTGCCGGCACCGTGATCGACGAGCGTCACGTTGCTTTTGTCGGCTTGCACGCCGGCGAGCAGCGGCTCGATGAACTGGAACAGGTGATAGACCTGCTTCAGCTTGCGGCGGCTGTCCTGGTTCAGCTTCCCGTCACGGGTGAGGATGTGCAGTTCCTTCAGCAGCTCGACGGACTGCTCCGGGCGGATTTCGTGGGTTTTGTTCGACATCGTGATGCGGCGCCGGGCCACGGTCGGTCGACCACGGCCCGGCGGCGGGAATTCGTGAGGAATGGCGACAGTTTACCGAAAATACGCGGTCAGGCTCGCGCGCCGAGCCGCCAGAGCGACGTGACCTCGGCGCGGCGCGCCGCGTGCAGCGGATCGTCGGCGTCCATGGACTTCGGATGCGCGGGGCGGATGTCGTCGCGGCCGAGCACGACGAGGCCCGCCTCGTCGATCCATTGCAGCAGCGTCTCGCGCGGCCGCAGGCCGAGATGCTCGGCGAAATCGGACAGGATCAGCCAGCCTTCGCCGCCCGGCTCGAGGTGCGCGGCGAGCCCTGCGAGGAAACCGCGCAGCATGCGGCTGTCGGGGTCGTAGACCGCGTATTCGATCGGCGCGCTCGGCCGGGCCGGCACCCACGGCGGGTTGCAGACGACAAGCGGCGCACGGCCGGCCGGAAACAGGTCGGCTTCGACGACGTCGACCTGGCTCGCATGACCGAGCCGCGCGATGTTCTCGCGCGCGCAGGCGAGTGCACGCGGATCCTGATCGGTCGCGACGACACGCTCGACGCCGCGCGACGCAAGCACGGCCGCCAGTACGCCGGTGCCGGTGCCGATGTCGAATGCGAGCGACTTCGCCGGCAGCGGCGCGCGCGCGACGAGTTCGACGTATTCGCCGCGTACCGGCGAGAACACGCCGTAGTGCGGGTGAATCGGCGCGCCGCCGAGCGCCGGAATCGGTACGCCCTTCTTGCGCCACTCGTGTGCGCCGACGAGACCGAGCAGTTCACGCAGCGACACGACCGACGGTGCGCCGCCGGGGCCGTACGCCTCCTCGCATGCGGCTCGCACGTCGGGCGCGCGGCGCAGCGGGATCGTGTAGTCGGCGTCGAGCGGGATCAGCAGCATCCCGAGCGTGCGGGCGCGCTGCGACTGCGCGAGACGATGCAGATTGAATGCGTCGACACCGGCCGCGGCTTGCGCCTTCTTCGGCTTGCGCTCGACACGGCGCGCCATCGCCTGCACGAGCTGGCGCGCATTCTGGAAATCGCCCTGCCAGACGAGCGCGGTGCCCTCGCACGCAAGGCGATAAGCCGCGTCGGCAGTGAGGCGATCGTCGGCGGGCACCGCGCGCTTCGGCGGTTGCACACCGGCTTCGGAGCGCCAGCGCACGGCATGATCGGCGCCGTCGGCGTCGGTCCAGTGGAAAACAGGGGAATCGGTCACGCGAACTCGGTTACGGTTGGCTTCAATGGCGGCGAGAATTCACCGCGCGGACCACACCATACCGCGCTTTGCCCGACCCGGCAAAACGGGCGCCGCAACGCCCGCCAATCAGCGCTCGTCGCGGCGCAAGCGACGATCAGGCGAGATCGAAGGTTTCCGCACCGGGCGCATCGCGCTTGACGGCCGCGATGCCGTTCTCGCGGCCCTGCACGCTCCTGTACGTTTCGCTCGTGCCGATGATCTGGTGGTTGGCGGCCTTCAGGTTGAACATCGGCTCGCCGTTGTGGGCAAGCTTGCGCTCGTAGCGCTCATCCAGCGGCGCATTGTCCCGCACTGACGCGATCCCGTTTCTCGCGCCGCCCTTCTCTTCGTACCGCTCGCTCGCGAGGATGATCTCGCCGTTCGCCGACTTCAGGTGAAAGTAGTACTGACCGTTCGTGGCTTTCCTGATCTCGAATTTTGCCGCCATGGTTTGCTCCTGAAAGAATGTCCGACCCTCGGACATCGGCAAGTGTAGGGGCAACACCATCGAAAATCGGCATCACGCACGATAAGCATTGAAGACTGTCAAATGGTCAATTTTCAGTGACATTTGGACGACGTTTCCGAAAACCACACGACCTACCCGCCCCACCCCGGCATGACGGGCATGCGCAGCGTGCCCGCGTCGTTGAAGTGCACGGTGCCGAGCACGCCGCCCGCGAGCCGGCCGCGCAGCGCATACGGCAGCTCGCCGTTCGCGGCCGCGCCGGGCAGGTTCCACGCCTGCCGCGCGGCGGCGAATGCGGACACGGACACCGGCACGTCGAGCACGGCTTCGCCGAAACGCGGCACGGTGCCCGAGCGATCGCTGACGCCGCTCGCGAACGGCGTGCCGTTCAGGTCGAGCGCGACCGAGATTCCGTCGTATTCGATCGGCGCGTCGTTCGGGTTCTGCACGCGCAGCTTCAGGTTGAAGCGCATCTCGAGGCCCTGCCCGACGAGCGGGTCGAGCCCCGCGACCGACACGCGCACGGGGTCGCGCGTCAGCCCCGCGCAACCGCCGAGCAGCAGCGCGGCGGCAACCAGCATCAGCACGGCGCGCAGCGGCGCGAAACGGAACAGGGTACGTGGCATGGCACAGCCTCCTCGCGGCGATCGGTGAGCGGGTCGTCGATGCATTGTACCGAGCGCACCGCCCCACGCCGGATTTCGTAGTTTCCGCGGCAACCCAAGATCGTTAATAGATTAAAACTACGAATTCGACAGCTAAACGGAAAGCGAATTAATGACTTCCAGCATTCAATGAAGCGCCAAGAATTCAATAGATGCTCTTTCTAAATTTTTCGTTTCCTTTACCCAAAACCATCAAGTATATTTACGCATCCTTGGAGCAAGCCGACAAACCTTGAAGCCGCATGACGGTGAATTTACGGAACGGCAACACGCCTTCCTTCCGTCCTGCGGACTGGCCCGGCCAGCCCCGTAGGTCGTCGGTTCAAAGGGATTGCGCGCCCACGCCGGGCGTGCGGCCCCGTGTCGTGCGCGCGAAATCAATTCAGTACAACACGCGCCCGGCCATTTTGAACTGACAAGTTAACCAATATCCGGAAATCCAGAGGGGGCAGTAAACCATGATTACCTTCACGTAGTCGGCTACCGTCTTTCCGAATAATCCGTCATTGCCATTTTTTCGCCGTTGATTAACGGCGAGGGGATTGCTTTTGCCGGCGTTTTCGCAGCACTGAACGATTCTTTCTACAATCGAGGTTTCAGTCATGTCGATTCATATTCGCAAGATGCGTTATCTGCCGCTCGTCGCCGCCCTGGCGCTCGCCGGGTGCGGCGGCGACGACGGCGGTGCAGGCTCCGCTTCCGCGCTCAGCTCCGCCGGCGCGCCGCATACGGGCTCGTCGCCCGCCGTCACCGCGCCGCCGAGCGCATCCAACGTCGACAAGAGCGTGTCGCCTGTCGAGTTGCCGGCCACCGTGGTACCGGTGAACTACCGGCTGTGGTTCCGCCCGAACGAGGCGCTGAACGCGTTCGACGGCCGTGCAGATGTCGAAATCAAGGTGCTGAAGCCGGTCAACAACATCGTGATCGCCGGCCACCGGATCAAGTTCACGAACGGCCGCATCACGCTGCAGCCGGGCAACATCCAGCTGATCGCGACGCCGCAGGACAAGGGCGACTTCTATCAGCTGCGCCCCGTGAGCGGCACGATCTCGCCGGGCAACTACTCGCTGCACATGGAGTGGTCGGGCATCATCAACTTCAAGTCGTACGACGATCCGGTCGCGAAGACGGGCGGCAGCTGCGGAGACGATCCGTATCCGGGCTGCTCGGCCGCGGAAGGCATCTTCCGCGTCGACCTGAAGGGCACCGACGGCAAGACGAGCGGCGCGATCCTGACGCAGGGCGAAACCAACCTGTCGCGCCAGTGGTTCCCCGGCTGGGACGAACCGGCCTTCCGCCCGACCTATGAAGTGACGGCCGAAGTGCCGTCGAGCTGGCGCGTCGTGTCGAACGCGGCCGAGAAGCCGTCGACCAATGTCGGCGGCGGCTACAAGCTCGTGCAGTTCGAGAAGACCCCGCCGATGCCGTCGTACCTGCTGTTCTTCGGCGGCGGCCTGTTCGACACCTACGAGGACGACTTCACGAGCCCGCTGCCGGGCGGCAAGGGCGGCCTGCACCTGCGCGTGTTCACGCCGCCGGGCATGAGCGACTGGGCGAAGCCGGCGATGGATCGCACCAAGCAGGCGCTCGACTTCTACTACCGCTACACGGGCATCGCACTGCCGCTGACGAAGTTCGACACGGTGGCCGCGAACGACGCGTTCAAGGAGCAGAAGGACCTGAACTTCGGCGGGATGGAGAACTGGGGGTCGATCCTCGAGTTCGCCGACGACATCCTGCCGCAGCCGGGCCAGCCGATGTCGCACTACGGCAACGAGGTGCTGACGCACGAAGTCGCGCACCAGTGGTTCGGCGATCTCGTCACGACCGACTGGTGGGACAACGTATGGCTCAACGAATCGTTCGCGACGTTCTTCGAAACGAAGACGACGATCCAGTTCTTCCCCAACGAGTTCAGCTGGCTCGACCAGGTGAAGAACAAGTATCGCGTGATCAATCGTGACATCGGCCCGAACGCGTTCCCGGTCGCGCCGAACTTCAACGACTGGGCGTCGAACGATTTCGTGCTGAGCGCCAGCGCGTTCACGTACGACAAGGGCGGCCACGTGCTGAAGACGCTCGAGAACTATCTCGGCGAACAGACGCTGCGCAAGGGTCTGCAGCAGTACCTCGTCGACTACTCGTTCGGCAACGGCACGCCGAAGCGTCTGTGGGATGCGCTGTCGAAGGAAAGCGGCCAGGCGGTCGGCCCGATCGGCGACAGCTACGTGCGCCAGACCGGTGTCCCGCTGATCTCGCTCGACACGCAGTGCGACCTGACGAAGAACCAGACGGTCATCACGCTGAAACAGCAGCCGTTCCCGAACAAGAACGCGTATCCGGGCCTGCAGTGGACGGTGCCGATCACGCTCGCGTACGGTCAGGGTCTCGCGAAACGCACGACGCTCGCGCTGAAGGACACGCAGACGCAGACGCGGATCGACGGCTGCACGGGCGTGGTCGCCGACCCGAGCGGTCTTGACTACTACGTCGTGAACTACAGCGACGCGGCCTGGAGCGGGCTGCTCACGCAGGTCAACGGCTCGACCGATCCGGTCCTGCTGGCGAACCTGAAGAGCGAAGCCGCGCTGCTCGTCGCGAACAACCTCGCACCGGCATCGCGCTCGACGTCGATCGGCTCGGTGGCTTCGCCGGCCGCGATGAAGCTGCGCCAGACGCCGACCTTCGGCGGCGTCGAGCTGACGACGAAGGAGCGCCCGGCACTGCACTACCAGGGCGTCTTCAAGCCGCGCAAGGTAGTGACGCAGTAACGGTGCGCATCCGGCCGGCGCCGCGCAGCCTGCGGCGCCGGCCGGCGTACCGGCTTCTCCGACCTTTGACGGGCCTCGCATGCGAGGCCCTTTTTTCTTTCCGTACGGTGCCTGCCCGCCGTCATGCCCACGCGGCATCCCACGCCGGCTGCGCGAACCACGACGCGAGGAATGCGACGAGTTTCGACGTCCGTGCGCTGCCGCGCGCCTGCTGGCGCAGCACGTGGATCGTCGCCGGCTCGGGCGTCGCAGCGTACTGCGGCAGCACCGCACGCAACCGCCCGTCGCGCAGCGCGTCCCCCGCGAGCCAGGTCGGCAGATGCGCGAGACCGAGCCCCTCGAGCGCCGCTTCGAGCAACGCCTCCGAATGATTGCTGCGAAACCGCGGTTGCGCCGGGACATGGCGACGCTCGCCGAAGCGCCACGCACCCGGCGGCGGCGCGCCGTGCCACGCGAGACAGTCGTGGCCGGCGAGCGCGTCCGGCGATTCGGGCTCGCCGCGCCGCGCGAGGTAGGCCGTACTCGCACACAGCACGCGCCGCTGCGGCGCGAGCACGGTCGCGACCAGGCGCGTGTCCTCGAGCGGGCCGATGCGCACCGCGAGATCGACGTCGGAGCCGAGCCGCGCACCCTGCAGGTCGACCATGCTGTCGGTCAGCACCAGGTCGACCTGCAGCGCCGGGTGACGCTGCATGAACGCGGCCAGCGCCGCCATCAGGTGCCGCCGGCCGAACGGCGCCGGACAGTCGACGCGCAACAGTCCGCTCGGCTCGTCGCGCTGGCTGTGCAGGTCCTCCTGCAAGCCGCGCAGTTCGGCCAGCATCCGCGTCGCGCGCCCGTACAGCAGCTGCCCGGCCTCGGTCGGCCGCAGCGCGTGCGTGGTGCGATGCAGGAGGCGGATGCCGAGCTGTGCCTCGAGGCGGTCGATGCGCCGCGTAACCGACGACGCGGCGACGCCGAGCCGGCGCGCGGCCGCCGAGAAGCTCTGCTGATCGACCACATCGACGAACAGCGCGAGATGCGGGGTAAGGAAGTCGTCCATGCGGGGCCTTCGGATTTGGCTATGCGTTTATCGCAAAGCAATCATCCGCTTTTGCCTGTTTCCGCGTCAAATCGGGCCGACTAGACTGCACTCATCCTTTTCATCCGCTGCACGCGCCGGCCCGCCGGGTCGCACGGCAGCCATCCGTCACGGAGATCATCATGCGCAGCATCCGCTTCGACGCCCCCGCCGCCGACATCGAGTCGCTCGACGCGCGCGTCCGGGAACTCGACACACCCGTCCCGGCCGACGGCCAGATGCTGATCGAGGTGCGCGCGGCCGGCGTGAACCCGAGCGACGTGAAGGCCGCGCTCGGCCGCATGCCGCACGCGGTGTGGCCGCGCACGCCCGGGCGCGACTGGGCCGGCATCGTGCGCAGCGGCCCGGACGGCTGGATCGGCGCGCCGGTGTGGGGCTCGGGCGGCGATCTCGGCGTCGGACGCAACGGCTCGCACGCGGAATGGCTCGTGCTTGATGCGGCGCAGGTGCGCCGCAAGCCGGCCGTGCTGACGCTCGACGAAGCAGCCGGCGTCGGCGTGCCGTTCGTCACCGCGTACGAAGGCTTGCGCCGGGCCGGCATGCCGGCGGCCGGCGACGTCGTGCTCGTGTTCGGTGCGAACGGCAAGGTCGGCCAGGCCGCGATCCAGCTCGCGACCGCACATGGCGCGACCGTGATCGGCGTCGAGCGCAGCCCAGGCGGCTATCGCGGCCACGCATCGGGCGACGTGCACATGATCGACGCGTCGAAAGAACCGGTGGCCGATGCGGTGCGCGCGGCGACCGGCGGCCACGGCGCGGACATCGTCTACAACACGGTCGGCAGCCCGTATTTCGAAGCCGCGAACGCGTCGATGGCGATCGGTGCACGGCAGATCTTCATCTCGACGATCGACCGCAGCGTGCCGTTCGACATCTTCGCGTTCTATCGCGGCCAGCATACGTTCGTGGGGGTCGATTCGCTGCAGCTCGGCGGTGCCGCGGTCGCGCAGATCCTCGACACGCTCGCGTCCGGTTTCGGCAACGGCACGCTGCGACCGTTCCCGATCGGCGACGACTACGTGTACCCGCTCGACCGCGCGCACGACGCATACCGCGCGGTGCTGGCCGGTGCGCGCGAGCGCGT
Source organism: Burkholderia cepacia (assembly GCF_029962485.1). NCBI lineage: Bacteria > Pseudomonadati > Pseudomonadota > Betaproteobacteria > Burkholderiales > Burkholderiaceae > Burkholderia > Burkholderia cepacia. The sequence continues at coordinate 458,442 of NZ_CP073637.1, read as the reverse complement.
GATCCTCAAGCCCTGACGCCGGACCATACGGGAGGCTGCCATGACGGATTACGTGACCTCGCTCGCGGCGGGCCTCGGCGTCGGCGTGCTGTACGCGCTGCTGAACGTGCGCTCGCCAGCCCCGCCGCTGGTCGCGCTCGTCGGCCTGCTCGGGATGGTGATCGGCGAGCGCGCGATCGCGCTGCTGCGTTGACGTGCCGATGCGGCTGCCGCGCTAGCGGTCGCCGCGACGCCGGAACGCCCACCATGCGGCGAGCCCGGTGAAGCCCGCGACCAGCAGCACCATCAGCCAGAAGCCGTGCTTGTTTTCCGAGAACGGCACGCCGCCGACGTTCATCCCGAAGAAGCCGGCGACGATGTTGATCGGCAAGGCGATCACGGTCACGAGCGTCAGCGTGAACAGCGTCCGGTTGTTTTGCTCGTCCAGACGCGAGCCGATCTCTTCCTGCAACAGCTTGATCCGCTCGTTGAGCCCCGCCAGATCGGCAAGCACCAGCGAAAACTCTTCGGTCGACTCGCGCAGCTCCTGCACGTCTTCCAGATGCAACCACGCGGGCGGCTTCGCGAGCAGCCGGAAGATCGACCCGGGTTCGGGCGCGAGCATGCGCTGCAGGCGCGTCAGCGTGCGGCGCATCGCACCGAGCTCGATGCGGCTCGACGTGAGCCGCTGCGACAGGAAGCGATCCTCGATGCGGTCGACGTCGACGCTCGTGCGCCGCATGATCTGGATCAGCAGGTCGGCCTGGTCGCGCAGCAGGTGCACGAGCAGTTCCGCGGGCGACCTGAACTGCTCGCCGTCGCGCACGCATGCGCGCAGCGTGTCGACCGAGCGCAGCGGCTTGAGCCGCGCGGTCACCATGATGCGCTGCTCGACGTGGACGAACAGCGTCGCAATCTCCGACGGCGTCAGTTCGAGGTTGAACATCACGTCGTTGACGATCGCGCGCAGCGCGCCGTCTTCCTGCTCGATGCGGGTCGAACGCGACCCTTCGTGGAGAAATTCGAAGAAACTGTCGGGCAGCCCGAGATGCGTGCGCATCCAGCGCTCGCTCGCGCCATGCGCGAGATTGAAGTGCAGCCAGACGAAATCGCCCGACGCGCCCGCACCGTGCGCGCGGCACGTGCGCAGCCACGCGGCGGCCGCGTCGGCATCGAGCGTCGCGCCGGAGCCGCCCGGGACGAAGCGGAAGCCGCACACCATGCCGGACGTATCGGCGCCGTAAGTCTGTACGATCAGGTCCATCGTGTCGAAGGTCGTGCGGCGCGCGACGCGCCGCACATCGCGGGTCGCGGGCCCGCGCCGGGAAAAGAAAGGAGACGTATGCCCGACGGGCGTGACGCTCTCGTGACAGCATCAGGCCGCATCATACCGGCAGCTTCGTGGCCCCAAAAGCAACGCGCCGCCCAACGGGCGGCGCGGACCATGCATGGCGGCAAGCGCAAGACGCGTTACTGCCGCGTCTCCGACTGTGCGGCGCTCGGGCACGCGGGGTCCTTGCCCCAGTGGCCGTCACACACGCGCCAGCGGCACAGCTGATCTTCGAAGAAACCGCGCTCCGAACACTCCTTCACGCGCGACCCGAGCGAGCCGGTCGTCGCTGCCGTCTTGGTCGGCACGACCTGCCCCTTCTGCGCGGCGAGTTTCTTGTCGGCCGGCTTCGTGCGCGCAACGAGCGCCGCGAGCAGGTCGGCATCCGGATCGTCCTTCCCGGCCGCCTTCGCGGTACGGGTCGACGTCGCATCGCGGCGCTTCTTGGCCTGCGCGAGCTCCGCCTCTTGTTCCTTGCGATGCTTGCGGGCCTCGGCCTTTGCATCGGCCTTCGTGTCGGCCTTGCCATGGGCCGCGACCTTCGTGCTCTTCGTGGTGTCGGCCTTCGCGGTCCTGGTCGTCGCGACAGCGGCGGCCGTGGCGGCTGCGGCTGCACCGGCCGTGGCTGCGCCCGATGCGTCGTCGGCGCCATTGGCCAGCGCACGCGACAGGCGGCTGCCGTCCGCGGCGGACGCGGCCGATGCGGATGCAACGGTCTGGGAAGCCGAATCGTCGTTGACGATCGTGGCCGGCTGGACGGCGGACGCGGCGGATGCGCCATTCTGCGCGACCTGCACGGCGGCGTTGCTGGCCGGTGCGGCCTTGGCCGGCGCGGCTGCCGCGGGCTCGGCGGCCGTCACGGCGGCGACCTGTTCGCCCGAATGCTGCTGCATGCGCCATGCGCCCCAGCCGCCGACAGCGACCACCAGTGCGACGACGGCGGCGATCGGCGCCTTCAGCGAACGGCGCGGCGGTTCGGCGGGCGGCGTGACACGGCCTTCCAGATTCGCGAGAATGCGCGACTGCTGAGGTCCTCCCTCGCCTGCCGGTTTCGTATCGGACAGCAGGCTGGGCGGAGTTTTCGAATTTGAATTTTCCGGCGCACTCATTCAGCGTCTCATTGAATCCTGGTTTAATTCACCGCGATAATATAGCCCGGCCTCTCGAAGCAGCCTGATTCTAAGAGCAAGCATTGCAAAACACAATCAATTCCAATTTCCGGGGATTTCTTTGATTGCCGTCGCACTCGTCGCCTATTTCGCCCTTGCCGTAGCGGTTGCGGCACTGTTGCTTTTACCGGGTATCCGCGCGACCGTTTTCGAATCCGTCGCCCAGTTTCACGGCCGTCTTACGCGCCGTGCGAACGATCGCGCCGCGCGTACGCGGAGTCAGATTGTTAAATCGGCAAGCGTTACGCGCGGCGCATTAAACGATGTGCAAAATTTACTGGTTCGCCGGCGCTTGATGATTATGGTATCGGCAGGTATTCTTGCGACGCCGCCATTGGTCGCCATTGCTTTACGCGGCCGGCAATTGTTCCAGTACGACGACACGGCGCGCGTGCCCGACGAGAAAATCGCCGCGCTGCTGCAGGGCGAGCAGCTCGTTCCGCCACCGCCGCTGCCGCCGGAAGTCTTCGCCACCAAGGAAGTCGAGCAGATACGCCCGGCGCTGAAGGATGCGAGCCGCGACTGGAACCTGCTGGATCCGGATTTCCGTACGCGTTTGCTGCTGGTCTACAAGATCATGCACGAACAACACGGTTATGAAATGGCGCTGCTGGAAGGGTACCGAAGCCCGGAACGGCAGAACCGGCTGGCGGCGATGGGCGGCAACGTGACCAACGCGGCAGCCTTCCAGAGTTATCACCAATTCGGGCTGGCGGCCGACAACGCATTCCTGCGTGACGGCAAGCTGGTCATTTCCGAGAAAGATCCCTGGGCGATGCGCGGCTACCAGTTGTACGGCCAGGTCGCCGAACAAGTCGGCCTGACCTGGGGCGGCCGATGGAAAATGATGGATCTCGGGCACGTTGAATACCATAAACCCGGTTTTAAACTGGGACGCGGCAGCTAGCCAGGGCTGCCGGACAGGAAATAATGAGGGCGGCATGGGGCTTTTTAATATCCCGGCAGGAAACGATATGGGCGACGCAAAAAATCGGGCATTCCAGTGCGCGATTTTTTCCGGCCGCCGCTTCCGTTTTAAATCTCACAGCGTCCTTTCATTAATGCGCGCGCCTTCTCCGATGCCGCGGGCGCATTGATGCCAGCCCCCTTCATCCCGTTTGACAGCATGGCGACACATCGCGGCGCCACCCTTGCCGCTCGGCGCGCCTGCGTCGCCTCACCGAATCGCACCGGAACCTGAACGTCCTATGCAACGCATCCTCAACGTGCTGACTCATCCGCGTACGCTCTCGATTGTCGGGATCGTCGCGCTAGCGGCGATCCTCTTCATCGTCGCCGACATGCTGCAGCTGCCGCTCCTGTGGGCGGCGATCGCGTTCGCGGCGATCCTCGCGCTGTGGCTCGTCGTCGCGCTGTGGCGCCGCTGGCGCGTGAAGCGCGCGAACCAGCAGCTCGGCCAGGTGCTCGAGGAGCAGGCGGAAACCGGCAAGATCGCCGCGCCCGCCGCCGCCGCGCTCGCCCCCGATTCGAAGACCGCCGACCTCGACGTGCTGCGCACGCGCCTGTCGGATGCGGTGAAGACGATCAAGACGTCGAAGATCGGCCAGGTGTCGGGCGGCTCCGCGCTGTATGAACTGCCGTGGTACATCGTGATCGGCAACCCGGCTGCGGGCAAGAGCAGCGCCGTGCTCAACTCCGGCCTGCAGTTCCCGTTCGCGGACAAGAACAGCGCCGTGATCCACGGCATCGGCGGCACGCGTAACTGCGACTGGTTCTTCACGACCGAAGGGATCCTGCTCGACACGGCCGGCCGCTATTCGGTGCACGAGGAAGACCGCAGCGAGTGGCTCGGCTTCCTCGGCCTGCTCAAGCGTTATCGTCCGAAGGCGCCGATCAACGGCATCATCGTCACCGCGAGCATCGCCGAACTCACCGGCAACCGTCCCGAATTCGCCATCAACCTCGCGAAAAACCTCCGTCAGCGCGTTCAGGAGCTGACGGAAAAGCTGGAAGTGTTCGCGCCGGTCTACGTGATGTTCACGAAGGCCGACCTGATCACCGGCTTCACCGAATTCTTCAGCAGCAGCGACAAGCACGAGTACGACCGCGTGTGGGGCGCCACCCTGCCCTACGAGCCCGACGACAAGCGCGACGTGGTTGCGCAGTTCGACACGCACTTCGAGGAACTCTACGAAGGGCTGAAGGAAATCAGCGTCGCACAGCTGTCGCTGTCGCGCGGCAACCAGCTGTCGCCGGGCCAGTTGAGCTTCCCGCTCGAATTCTCGACGATCAAGCCGTCGCTGCGCGCGTTCCTCGCCACGTTGTTCGAGAACAACCCGTTCCAGTACAAGCCGATCTTCCGCGGCTTCTACTTCACCAGCGCGCTGCAGGAAGGCGAAACCAACAGCGCGGCCGCGCAGCGCATCGCGCACCGCTTCGGCCTCGACGGAACCGCGCTGCCGAAACCGCACAGCGCCTTCTCGAAGAACGGCTTCTTCCTGCGCGACCTGTTCTCGAAGGTGATCTTCGCCGACCGCCAGACGGTGCGCCAGTTCGCGAGCCCGACCAAGACGCGGCTGCGCTATGCGACCTTCTTCGGTTTCGTCGCGGCGCTCGCGATCGCGCTCGGCGGCTGGACCTGGTCGACGATCGGCAACCAGCAGCTCGTGTCGAACGTGCAGGCCGACCTCGACAACGTCACGCGCCTGCAGCAGGGCCGCAACGACCTGCAGTCGCGCCTGCAGGCGATGGACATCCTCGAAGACCGGATCGAACAGCTCGAGCAGTTCCGCCGCGACAAGCCGCTGTCGGTGTCGCTCGGCCTGTACCAGGGCGACCGTCTCGAGCAGCACCTGCTGACCGAGTACTACAACGGCGTGCGCCAGATCCTGCTGGCCCCCGTGTCGCAGAACCTCGCGTCGTTCATGAAGGACGTGAACGCGCACCCCGAACAGCTCGTGCCGATGACGCGCCCGCCCGAATCGGGCGCCGTGCAGGGTGGTGCGATTCCGGTCTCGACGAATGCGGCAGGCGCCGCGCCGACGGCCGGCGCCGCACTGGCCGCGTCCGGTACCGCACCGGCCGCCGCAACGGCACAACAACCGGCCGCACCGCAGGGCGGCCTCTACAGCGACGCGTCGCCGACCAACGTGCAGGACGCGTACAACGCGCTGAAGACGTACCTGATGCTGTCCGACAAGCGTCACGTCGAGCAGGCACACCTGACCGACCAGCTCGCCCGCTTCTGGCGCGGCTGGCTCGAGACGAATCGCGGCAACATGCCGCGTGACGAGATGATCAAGAGCGCCGAGCGCATGATCTCGTTCTACCTGTCCCGCGTGAACGACAACGACTGGCCGATGATCGACGCGAACCTCGCGCTCGTCGACCAGACCCGCGAGAACCTGCGCCGCGTCGTGCGCGGCATGCCGGCCCGCCAGCGCGTCTACGAGGAAATCAAGGCGCGCGCGTCGACCCGCTTCGCGCCGATGACCATCGCGCGCATTGTCGGCGACGGCAACCAGTCGCTCGTGGCGGGTAGCTACGCGATTCCGGGCACGTTCACGCGCGAAGCGTGGTTCGACTACGTGCAGCCGGCGATCCGCGACGCGGCGACCAAGGAACTGCAGGCGAAGGACTGGGTGCTGAACACGTCGACGCAGGACGACCTGACGCTCGAGGGCAGCCCCGAGCAGATCCAGAAGACGCTCGTCGGCATGTACAAGACCGAGTACGCGCAGCATTGGCAGAAGTTCATGCAGGGCATCGCCGTGCAGGGTTTCAGCAGCTTCGGCCAGGCTGTCGACGGGATGAACCGCCTCGGCGACCCGCAGGACTCGCCGATCCGCAAGATCCTCGAGACCGCGTACGACCAGACGTCGTGGGACAACCCGTCGCTCGCGAACGTGACGATCAAGAAGGCGCAGACGGGCGTCGTGAACTGGTTCAAGCAACTGTTCTCGCGCTCGCAGGCCGGCCAGGTGGCAGCCGCCAACATCGACATCAACGGCAACCCGGCCGAGGTGCCGATGGGTCCGATCGGCCAGGAGTTCATCGGGCTCGCGCGGATCGTCGCGACGCATGACGGCACGTCGATGCTCAAGGGCTACATGGATTCGCTGTCGAAGGTCCGTACCCGCTTCAACGTGATCAAGAACCAGGGCGACCCGGGCCCGGGCGCGCGCCAGCTGATGCAGCAGACGCTCGACGGCAACGGTTCGGAGCTCGCCGATTCGCTGAAGCTCGTCGACGAGCAGATGCTGACGGGCCTCACCGATTCGCAACGCAAGTCGCTGCGTCCGCTGCTCGTGCGACCGCTGATGCAGGCGTTCGCCGTCGTGATCCAGCCGGCCAGCGCCGAAGTCAACAAGGTGTGGAACGCGCAGGTCTACCAGCCGTTCCAGAACTCGCTCGCGACGAAGTACCCGTTCGCGGCCAGCGCGAAGGTCGAAGCCGGCGCCGGCGAGATCGCCCAGGTGTTCGGTCCGGACGGCTCGATCGCGAAGTTCGTCGGCACGACGCTCGGGCCGCTCGCCGTGCGCCGCGGCGACACGCTCGCCGCCCGCACGTGGGGCGACATGGGCATCGGGCTCACGCCGGACTTCACGAACGGCTTCGCACGCTGGGTCGCACCGCTCGCAGGCGGGGCCGCCGGCAGCGCGGCCGCCTCGTCCGAGCCGCAGACCGTGTTCCAGATCCTGCCGCAGCCGAGCACGGGCACGACGGAATACACGATCGCGATCGACGGCCAGCAACTGCGCTACCGCAACACGCCGCCGCAGTGGACCAACTTCGTGTGGCCGAACCCGCAGGGCTCGCCGGGCGCGACACTGTCCGCGACGACCTTCGACGGCCGCACGGTGCAGCTCGTCAACGAACCGGGCCGCTACGGTCTCGAGAAGCTGATCAACTCGGCGCAGCGCAAGCGCCGCCCGGACGGCACCTTCGACCTGACGTGGGCGCAGGGCAGCGTGAACGTGTCGGTGACGATGCGCATCATCAGCACGTCGCAACCGTCCGGCGGTGGCGGCAGCGACCAGCCGCAGCAGCAGAGCCTGCGCGGCCTGCAACTGCCGTCGTCGGTCGCCGACGCGAGCGCGGGCGCCGCGCAGAACGCGACCCAGTCCGCCGGCACGGGCACGCCGGCGGCCGCGCCGGCCGTGGCGGCCGCCAACGCAACGAATGCACAGGGGGCGCAATGACGCAAACCGTTCAGGCGCAAATCGCCTACTTCGGCAAGATTCCGTCGCGCGGCGACTTCGTCAAGAGCGCGCACAATCCGCAGCTGCTGCAGACGCTCGACCGCTGGATCGCGCAGGCGCTCGAACTGCTCGCGGAAGATCCGCGCTGGAAGATCGTCTACGAGGATGCGAAGCCGATGCATTTCGCGTTCCTCGGCTCGCGCAGCAAGCTCGCGATTGCGGGCCACATGGTCGCGAGCCACGACGTGTCGATGCGCCGCTTCCCGTTCCTCGGCGCAACCGCGCTCGAGGTCGACCGGCCGCTCGCGTTCCTCGCGCGCAGCCCGCTCGCGTTCGCACGGCTGTGGTCGCGCGTCGCCACGCAGATCCCGCCGCTGCTGGGCAAGGACGAGCCGCCCGGCGCGCTGCAGGCGCTCGGCGACACGCAAGTGCCGATCGACGTCGGCGGCCCCGGCACGTCGCATGACGGTACCTTCAACGATTTCGTCGAACACCAGTCGCTGTACGGCCTCCAGGAGATGCTGCTCGAAAGCGGTCATCCGGTGCGGCTGCGCGGCGCGATGCTCGCGCTCGGCTCGCTGCTGCGGCCGGTGATGCAAAGCGGCTCGTCGCACATCGAACGCGGGCTCACGCTGCCGCTGCCGGTCGATCCGTTCTACCGCAGCCTCGTCGCCGCGTTCTGGCTCGAACTGATCGCGCCGTTCGTCGCGCAGGCCGACTTCGAGCTCGCGATCTTCATCGGCACGATCGCCGAGCGCGAACGGCTCGTCATCGGCTTCAACGGCGCGTCGGCCAAGACGCTGCTGAGCGTGGTCGACCCGCAGACCTACGCCGCCCACAACATCGACATCGACGATCCCGAGTGGATCGACGCCCATGCGCAAAACGATCAGCAGATCAGCAAGCTCGTCAGCTACCTCGACCAACCGCAACTCTCGCTGCGCGTCGCCATCGACGCGTTCCGCGAAGCGTTCATCGGAGGCTGACGGGATGCATCGCACGATTCACGACCGGCGCCCCCGTTTTTCGGTCGCCCTCTCGCCCGCCCTCGCCGCCCTCTTCGCCGCGGGCCTCGTCGCCAGCAGTGCAGCCTTCGCGCAGAACACCGGCGCCACCGTCACGCCTGTCGGTAACGGCACGGTCGCCACGACCGCGCTGCCGTCGTCGAACCCGAACGCCGGCGCCGCATCCGGCACGGTGGTACACGGCACGGCCGGCACGATCACGCCGCCGCCCGCGAACGCGACGCCCGGCCAGGTGGTCGTCGGCGGCAAGGTACCCGACGAGGCGACCAAGGCCGCCGTGCTGCAGAAACTGCGCGATACCTACGGCGCGACGAACGTCGTCGACCAGATCGAGGTCGGCGACGTCGCGACGCCGCCGAACTGGAGCGCCAACGTGCAGAAGCTGCTCGGCGCGCAGCTCAAGCAGATCAGCAAGGGCCAGTTGAAGATCAACGGCACGCAGATCGAGATGAAGGGCGAGGTGCACAACGAAGCGTTGCGCCAGCAACTCGCCAGCGACATGGCGAACACGCTGAACCCGACGTACACGATCAGGAACGGGCTGCGCGTGTCGGCGTCCGAACAGGGCGTGCTCGACCAGACGCTCGCGAACCGGACGATCGAGTTCGAGACCGGCAGCGCCACGCTGACGCCGCAGGGCCGGCTGATCCTCGACCAGATGGCGGCCGCGCTCGCGAAGATGCAGAACCGCACGGTCGACATCATCGGCCACACCGACAACTCGGGGAACCGGTCGTCGAACATCGCGCTGAGCCAGGCGCGCGCGGACGCGGTGAAGGGTTACCTGATCACGAAGAGCATTCCGCCGCAGCAGATGACGACGACGGGCGTCGGGCCGGATCAGCCTATTGCGCCGAACGATACGGCTGACGGGCGGGCACGGAATCGAAGGATCGAGTTCCGGGTGGGACAGTAAGACGTGCGGCCGGCTCATCGCGAGCCGGCACGCGATCCGATGCGGGCGGCGACAGGCATGTCGCCGCCCGTTTTCATGGGCGGCGGCCGGCCGTCAGTGGACGGGAGGCGTCGCGCCGCCCTTGTAGCTTTTCGCCCATTCCTGGCTCTGCTTGGCAGCCTGGTCGATGCGTGCGGCGACGCGATCGTCTTTCTGGCGCTGCTTCGCTTCCTTGGCTAGATCGCTCGAACCGAATTCGTCCTTGTCCCGCGTGCGGAAGTACAGCGACGGTGCCAGCACATGGTCCTGCCAGCTCGTCAGCAGCGTGTCGTGAACGAGCATGTCGAACAGCGCCATCACGTCCGGCGGAAGCGGGTGCTTGCCGTCGATGCCTTCCTTCCAGGCCGACACGAGCTCCATCTGCGGTTCGGGCAGCATGGCTGCTTCGACGGCGTCCGCGCTCGCCTTGTTGTCGGAATCCCACGAGTCCGGCATGTTCCGGATTTGCTCTGCGGATTTCTTCCAGCCTTCCTGATAGGACGCGTGGCGCAGCTTCTTTGCCGCCTCTTTCTCGAGACGCTCCCAGACCGTCGAATAGTCATTCGGCGCTTCCGCGATCAGCTTCTCATAACGTTTTTGCGCCGCATCGCTCGCAGCCTTCATCCCCCGCAGCCTTCTCCTGATCCGCCGGGCTGCGGCTGGCCAGCATGCTCATGTTGATGCCTTGCCGCTGCAGTTCCCAGTCGAGTTGCGACTTCGTCGTCTTGCGCTGCAGGTCGGCATCGCTCGTGTTCCGCTTCCAGTCAGCGACCGGGTCCGAAATCGTGCGACGAAACTCCGGGTCCATGTAGCGGGCTGCAATCCAGCGCATGAATATCTTCGAGTGTGCAATGAAGTCGACACCGGCTTTGCGGGGCACAAGGGCATAGTAAGCATCGACGAGTTGCTTGATTCGGTATTGCTTGCCGTCCGCGTTGATCGGGCTGTGCGATCGTGAATTTCCGGAAGGTGTCAGGCTTTTTGTCTCGCAGGTCCTCCATCGTGTCCATGACCGCGCCTGCCTTCAATGCTTCCAGCAGCATGTCTCGCAGAGGAATCCGCATCAACTCGGCATTGAAGCCCAGTGAACCCTTGGGCGCGCCGCCGACGACATCGCAACTCGTGCCCGGATAAAGGAATTGCTCGCCACGGGTCTTCTCGAGACTGTCGAGACGCTGATAAAAGCGCATCTCGTGCGCCGCGGCAAAATGAACGCAGCGCTGCACACTGGCCGGTATGCCAAGGGCTCGATCCTTGTAGCTGGTCTTGATCATTCCCAGATACGGCACCATGCCGATCAGCTCGCCGGCCTCTTCCGACATGGCCGACGAAACGGCATCGAGCAGGCCGACAAACTTGATCTGGATCGATACGCCGTCAATGGCGAGATCCATGTCGTCCCTGCGCTTGTATTTCTCCGCCAGATCGTTGATGAACGCACGCGCGAGCACGCACCCGCGATCCGCGCCGAACACCGATACCTCGATGGCCCGAACTTTCGGCATCTGCCTCTTGACGGCGTGGTACGCCTCTTCGAACTGGTCCTTGGCTGCAATCAACCGCGTATCGACCCCCGTCCCGAAAGCCTTTGCCATGACGGAGTTGTCACGTACGATCGGCACGTTCTCCATCGCTATGCCGACAAAAAGACTGCGGGCAACTGCCCAGCCCGCCTTCATCGGGGCGCCTTTGACGTTGTTCTTGAAATCGTTCTTCGCGTTACGCCACAGCAGCGTTCCGGTGGCCTTGGTGCGCTCCCAATATCGCTCCGGCGACGCATTCACCACATTCATGATCCGCCGCGCCTGCGCGGGAATGTGCTCGATATCCTTCCGAAGATCCTGGAATGCCTTGTCGATGGGTCGAAGCGAAAAATCCCCCTCAAGAAAATTCTCGATGAGTTGCTTCTTTACGTCGTCGACACGCGTTTTGACGCTGGCCTGTTTGATTGGGGTATTGACGCGCGTGAACGACTTGGCGGCCGACTCCGCTCCGCTCAACGCCTTCTTGCCGCCCATCTTGGCGGCGGCTACACCCGCATTGATCCACTCGTTGGCTTTGGCCGACTCGTTGAGCGGTGTGCCCAGCCCCGAATAATAGAAGCGGAACCAGAACTGATTGACTGGTCGATGCCTGTCGTCGTTGTCCCGGTGCGCTTCCCACAAACGGCAGATGTTCGAATATTGAGAGCTCGACTTGTCGTCGATATCGCGATTTCTGCCAAATGCATCGAAGAAAAATCCCATGCGGATCGTCGCGCCGCACGGCAGACAATCCCCTTTCGGGTACATGTTCGCGTCCTGGCAGACGAGCTGCATGTACGTGGACATCGGCGTCGCGTCATCCGGATCGAGCTTGATTCTCTCAGCCATGCTGCTTCTCCTCCGTGCGCGGCGGCGGCACCAGGCCGTCGGGAATCGTCGGTACGTTCACCGGCCTGAACTTGCCGCTCGCCAGTTCGGACAACACGTTCTTCGGTAGCGCTTGCATCGATTTGGCGAACGCACCGGGCTTTCCAGCCGCTGCCCGCAGGACCCGCTGCACCTCCGGATGCGCATCGAATCGACTGTTCACGAGCAAACTGAAATACGCGTACTGATCGAGGTCATTCCGGTCGGTCAGCTGGTATTTCAACCACGCGGCCGCTACGACACGCGCAATGCGCCGATGCGACTGCCCATCCGTATCGTCGAATTTCTTGTCCAGTTGCTCCTGATAATGCGCCGCCATCCATCGGGAAACATCCACGACCGGAATGCGCGATTCGTCCAGAAGTTGGCCGGGAAACTGAAGCTCGACGTGACGATCCGGATAGAAATGAACTTCAAGAATACGGCTGCCGACTTTCTCCGGAACGGCTGACGGCGGCATCGCGATCTTGGTCTCGACTTGCTGAGTATGCGAGTCGTCCATCGTCCATCGATCTGCGTCGTAGTACTTCCACTTGACCGTAAATTCGGTGCCCTTGAGCGTGTAGCAACACGCGACGCTGCCGCCACCTGCGCCAGGTGGATCGTCTCCGCCACCGCTTGCCTTGTTGCCGTAAGCATCGGTGATGGTGAAGCCGTTCATGTTGTACGGCAGATAATTCCGACCCATCACCGAAATCCCGCTGTAGGTTGGCTCGGATTTACCACAGGCTGTCACGGCTGCGAACAACAGGCAAGTCGCCAGAACACGGCCCGTCATACGCGCCAGTTTCGTTCCTCTATGCATCGATGTTTCCCTTCTGAGTGACACCTCGCACGCCGTTCCGTGGCAAGCAAGCGCCTGTTTTACATCTGTGATCGATCGCATTCGCGCGCGGCTCGGGGGCCGGGCTGCGCCGCTGATCGAACGCGCCCGACTCAGCCATGCCGCACCTCCGGCACACGCGGCGGCGGCAGCAATCCGTCCGCAATCACCGGGACCACCGCCGGCTCGAAGTTATCGCTCGCCAGCGCCGACTGCACGCTCTTCGGCAGAGACTGCATCGACTTCGCGAACGTACCGGGCTTACCGGCGGCCGCCTGCAGGACACGCTGAACCTCGGGATGCGCATCGAATCGGTTGTTCACAAGCAAGGCGTAATACGCATACTGCTCGAGATCGCCTCGATCGGTCAGACGATATTTCAACCACGCAGACGCCACGATCCGGGCGACACGACGAAACTGCTGGTCTTCGCGCTCGTCGTATCGCTTGTCCAGTTTCCCTTGATACCGCTTCACCCATCTCACGACATCGACAATCGGCAGGCGTGCATCCTCGAGCATCTGGCCGGGAAACTGGAACTCGACATGCCGGTCGGGGAAGAAGTGCACTTCGAAAATGCGGGAACCCACATTGTCCGGCGACCGGGACGGCGGCATCGACACCTTCGCCTCGGCACGGAACGTCTGCTTGTCCCCTTGGTGCCATTGGTCGACATCGTAGTAATTCCATTTGACGACAAATTCCGTGCCCTTCAGCTTGTAGCAACATTTGACACTACCGCCACCCGCACCCGGCGGATCATCACCGCCGCCACTCGCCTTGTTCCCGTACGCGTCGGTAATGGTGAAGCCGCTCATGTTGTACGGCAGATAATTGCGGCCAATAACCGAAATCCCGCTGTAGGTGGGCTCCGACTTCCCGCATGCCGTCACGGCCACCACGAGCAAGCACCCGGCCAGAACACGACTTACCAGACTCGACAATCTCATTGCTCTACTCGTTGATGTTTCCCTTCTGAATCGCTCTCGGCACGCCATGCAGACATTGACAGGCCTCAAGCATTCGAACGTCCTCAGCGACATAGGCCACCGAATGCGCCGCGCATATTTCCGTCGTCGCGCATCCATTTCGCGCCGACGTCCACGTTTCATCAATCCCTCTCATCTACATCGCAAATCGCATCCGACACGATCATCCACGCGGCGGTGGCAACAAACCACCGGATATCGCCGGCACGGCGACCGCTTCGAACGCGTCGTTCGACAATGCGGACAACACGCTCTTCGGTAGCGATTGCATCGACTTCGCGAACGCGCCGGGCTTGCCGCTGGCCGCTTTCAGGATCTGCCGTACCGCCGGATGGGCGTCGAATCGGCTATTAACGAGCAGGTCGAAATACACGTATTGCTCGAGATCGTCGACATCGGTGAGCCGGTATTTGAGCCACGCCGCAGCGACAATGCGGGCGATGCGCCGATACTGCTGATCCTCGCGCTCGTCGTAGCGCTCATTCAGTTGCGCCTGATAACGACTCGATATCCAGTGAGACACGTCGATCATCGGAATGCGTGAGTCGTCCGCTGGCGCAGCGGGAAACTGCAGCTCAACGTGACGATCCGGATAAAAATGCACCGCGACAATTCGAGTTCCGACTTTCTCCGGGACCTTTGACGGTGGCAACGTCACCTTGGCTTCGGCATGAAACGTCTGCTCGTCGCCTTTATGCCACTGATCAACGTCGTAGTAGTCCCACTTGACCGTGAAATCGGTCCCCTTGAGCTGATAGCAACAAGTCACGCCCCCACCACCACCCGGCATGCTGTCGCCACCACCGTTAGCCTTGTTGCCGTACGCGTCGACGATCGTGAACTTGTCCAGGTTATAGGGAAGATAGTTCTGGCCCATGACCGAAATCCCGCTGTAGGTCGGCTCCGACTTCCCGCACGCCGTCACAGCCGTGAACAACAGGCAAGCCAACGCCGTCCTACGTGCGATGTCGACGCGCGCCAGACCGCGCCCCTGGTCGAACGCGCCCGACTCAGCCATGCCGCACCTCCGGCACACGCGGCGGCGGCAGCAATCCGTCCGCAACCACCGGGACAACCACCGGCTCGAAGTTATCGCTCGCCAGCGCCGACTGCACGCTCTTCGGCAGAGACTGCATCGACTTCGCGAACGTACCGTGCTTACCGGCAGCCGTCTGCAGCAGGCGCTGAACCTCGGGATGTGCATCGAATCGGTTGTTCACAAGCAAGTCGTAGTACGCGTACTGCTCCAGATCATCGAGATCCGTGAGTCGGTATTTCAGCCATGCCGTTGCTACGACACGAACGATGCGTCGAAACTGCTGATCTTCGCGTTCGTCGTACCGCTTGTTCAACTGATCCTGATAGCGGCTGGACATCCAGCGCGACACATCGACCATCGGAATGCGCGATGCATCCGCCAGCGCACCGGGAAATTGCAGCTCGACGTGACGATCCGGGTAAAAATGCACTTCGAGAATTCGGTCACCGATCTTTTCCGGAACCTGGGCCGATGACATCACGGCCCTTGCCTCGGCATGAAGCGTTTCCTCGTTACCTTTGTGCCACTGGTCGACGTCGACATAGTTCCATTTGACCGTGAACTCGGTACCCTGGAGCTTGTAGCAACAAGTCACCCCGCCTCCGCCACCCGGCAAGCTATTCCCACCACCCGCCTTGTTTCCATAAGCATCGGTGATCGTAAATCCATCCAGGTTGTAGGGCAGATAGTTGTGAGCGATCACCGAGATCCCGCCATACACCGGCTCCGACTTCCCGCACGCGCTCAAGCTCGAAGCCACCGCAAGCAGGCCCACCGCCACCCCGGACCTACGCCACATCACCATGCGCCTCCAGCAACGCGCGCTCGTGCGCATCGCGAATCGCATCCCAGGTCGCATCGTCGATCGACGCCAGCGCCGCATCGACGCTCGTTTCTCCGCGCGACGCGGCTTCGAGGCGCGACTTCACGGCCGGATGCTCGTCGAACCGCGGCGCGACTTGCACGCCGGTCACGACATAACAGAGCAGCCCGACCTCGTCGACGATCCCGTGTGCCGCCGCGCGATCGAGCTGCCCGACGACATGGTCGTGAAGCTGCGCATCGGACAGGTGATCGACCACCGCCGCCATCGTCTCCCGAAACTTCAGCACGAGCTTGTCCGGATACCCGAGCTCGATCAGCTGCGCGTGCTGCCGCTCGCCCAGGCCCGGCGCATCGCCCGCCGGCATCGCGCCTTCGAGCGCCGGCGCATCGTTGTGCCACACGACTTCGTCGAGCCGCCGGTCGCGATACCGGATCTCGTCGAACGGCGCAACGAACCGCGTTGCCTGCGCATCGCTCCACACCCGCCGCACGCGCTCGAACACGTGGTTGTCGAAGAAGAACAGGTAGTACGAGCGACCATTGGGCAACCCGTACTGCACGTACTGGCGCAGATGCGCATCGAGCGCGTCGAACGACCACGTCGACCACAGCCACGTCACCGCATGCAGGTCGACGGCCTCCAGCCACAGCTGGCGCAATAGCCGATGCTGCTCGGCATGCTCGTCGTCGAGCGCGCCGCGCTCGAACGCGATCAGATACGGCGCGATATCCGTATAGGCATCGAGCCCCGTATCGGTCCAGAGCGACGCATAACGCAGGCGACGCACCGTCGCGAGCTGCACATCCAGCTCCTGATACCCGCGCGTATCGACGAGCGCATAAAGCCGCAACGCCCTGCCGTCGTCGTCCGCGCGCGCCAGCGGAGCCTTCAGCATCTCCAGAAACGCCGGCCACTCACGCTCGCGCGGATTCGGCGCGGCGTCGATGGCTGCGCTTGCGTCAGTCCCGTCGTTCCGTTCGGCCACGTCGTCGACTTCGTCCATCAATCCGCCTCGACCATCGATTCGCGCCCGCTATGCGCATTCAGCACGCATTGCTTGCAGGTGCCGCCCGGCATCGCCGGCAACGGATACGGCATGCTCGTCGGGCCACTGAACGGGTGCTGGGCACCCTTGATGTCGATCTTCCCCGGCGCGTGAATCTCGATGTTTCCGCCCTTGATCCGCACGTACGCGCCACCCGAGGTCAGCAGGATTTCCTGCTTGGCGGCGACGTCCACGTTCTCGGTCGCCGATACGATCTTGACGATCTTCTGCGCGGTCAATTCGATATCGTCGGCGTGCGCCTGGATCTCGACCTTGCCCTTGCCCGCGAACAGCTTCATCCCCGCGTTCTGGGCAAACAGGCTGATGCGATCCCGGATACCCGCGATCAACGACTTCCCGCTGGTGATGAACGTGCTTTGACCGCTGACGATGTTGGCCTGCCGATCGCTCGATACGTGCACCGACTGCTGCGACGCGAACGCGATGCCTGACGGACTCGAGAACAGCATCACCGGCTCCGTGAATGCATTCGCGCTGCCGGTCCCGCCGCCGGCTGTCCTGCCGCCGCCCGTCGTCTCACCCGGCACGCTGCTCTGCGTCGCATCGGTGAACTGCTTCAGTGCGTCGTGCCCGGTGCCGAGACTCTCCGCCTGATGCGCCTCGCTGACCTGCGACATCGATTCGATCAGCCCCTCGGCATTGACGAGTTGCTGTTGCGCTTCCTTCACATCGAGCGGCTGGCTGTTCGCCTGCTTCGGATGCGTCGTCACGTACAGGCCCTGCCCGGCACGCACGGCGCCGTACGCATCCGTACGCAGGTCGAAACCCGAGCCGAGATACGCGCCGCGCGTGTTGCCGTTCTGTTCGATCAGATAACCGAGATGGAGCAGCGAATTCGCGCTGCTGCTGAACAGGCGCGCTCGGTTCTGCCCGGTCGCGTCGTCGAGCACCATCTCGTTGTGACCCGATCCCGCGTACTCTTTCGACCGGAATCCCGACAGGATCCCGTCGCTATGCCACTGCGGCGTGGTCGCCCCGTTGTAGACGCGATGCATCACGATCGGTCGATCGCAGTCGCCACCGATATAGCCGATCAGTACTTCTTCGCCGACCCGCGGGACATGAACGCCGCCGTAACCGCCGCCGGTATCCGACTGCACGACGCGCATCCAGCACGACGCGGTTTCGGTGCCCTGGTTCTGCCGGTCCCAGACGAACATGACCCTGATCCGGTTCAGTTCGTCCGTATACACCTCTTCGCCCTTCGGCCCGACGACGACGGCCGTCTCGAGCTGCATGACGGGCTTCCGGTGCTCGAACGGGCTGCGATACGGCACAGCCGCGCGTTGCGCTTCGACTTCGACGAGATAAAACCCTGCCGAGCCGTCGTCATGACCTGCCTCGAAGGCGGCAGCTTCACCGTGGCCGGCTTTCACCCGCGCCAGACGGCCCTGCAGGCTATGCGGGAAATTCGCTTCGTGGTCCGAGATCGGCAGGTTGTTCTCGATGAACCGCGAGACCTTCACGGCCGCGAATTCCCGGTCCTGAGCCGAATCGCGATCGTGCTCGGGGTGATCCGCCAGCGTGAAGCGCCGGCCCGCATCGATCCCGCGCACGCCGCCCACGCCAAAAAAGCGCTTCGCGCTCGACTCCCATTGCTCCAGGCGAATCTTCGACAGATGTTCGCCACGGTCCTGGCCCGCGTACGTATACGCGCCGGTGTATTCGTAGATCTCGGTCTGGCCCGGCAGGTCGCCCTGATCGGCCTTGGTCGGCAGCGTCGTGCCGTTCGCGCTGCCAGCAGAGGACGGCGACTTGTAATCGAACGTACGCGTGGTGTGCAGCGAACTCTGCAGGGTTCGCGACGCGGCCCATTGCGTGAAACCCGTGGTTTCGCTGCCCGTTCCCGAGCGGTCGAACCTGACGGTGTTCGGCGACAGTTCGTCGACCGCGTGCAGGTCGTCGGTAATCACCAGCGTGTGCGCGCTGCCATCCCCGTCATGCCGCCAGAAGCCGAACAACCCTTCGTCTTCCATCAGGCGATGCACGAAGTTCCAGTCGGTTTCGCTCTGGCGACAGTAGGAACGCGACGGCAGCGGCTTCGACAGCGCGAACTGATAGCGCCCCTTGGCCTGTGGGTGCGTGTCGAACACGTCGGCCAGGATGGTGTCGACACTCTGGTCCTGCCAGTACCGCATGTCGCTGCGGAACTTGAGAAAGTGCATCCACGACGCGAAGGTCAGCTGGTAACCCGACAGGCTGCCGTCGGCGCCGAGCCTGCGCGCCGCATGGATATACCCGTTGATCGGCAGGTACGACTTGTCCGCCTGCTGGATCCACAACGTGACCGGCTGCGCAATCAGCGTCTTGAGCTCGATGTCGCTCGCGGTCGACACGAGATCGAGTTCGGCGCTGAAGTCGCGCCCCAGTTCGGCGTGGATCACGGCCCGGCGCGGCACCAGCGCATTGTTCGGCAGCGACGGGATGTCGATCTTCAGCAGGCGATCCTGCTGAATCAGGCCACCGCGAATCGCCTGTGCCAGTTCGGTCACGTTCATGCGTCAGTCCATGTTCTTGTCTGCCGCAGGCCCGCGGGGCCTGCACTCTCAGGTAGCCAGCCCGACGCTTACGACTGCTCGTCCGGCCGCACGCCCAGCAGCTCGCGAATATGCGACAGCGAGCCGTCGTCCTTCACGACGCTCTCGAGCCACTTGTGCAGCGGCATGTCGGCCCATTCGGCTGCCTTGTCGGCAAGATACGCGACCGGGCTGTGCGGCTCGGTCTGGCGGAAATAACGCGCGACCGCACGCAGCTGGTCGACGGCCTGCGCACGGTTCTGGATACCGGCGATCATTTGCGTCACCGGAGGACGCGGAGCGCTCTGCTGCTGCACGTGGGTCTCCTCGGTCTGGATCGAATTGCCGAAAACCGGCTCGATGCGCTCGGGCTGCGCCTGCGGCGCCGCTTGCGTGTGCGGTGCGCTACCCGTATAGCCCTGCTCGCGCGCAAAGCGCTCGGCGAGCCGATACACGGTCTCGAACGCGTCGCGCGCCTGCCGGAAGCTCGGCGCCGAATCGCCCGCGCGCTCGACGAGCCGCTCCTCGAACGCATCGAGCGCGAATTCGAACGCTTTCAGATTCGCCAGCAGCGCCGTGTAGAACGCGATCGGTGTCATGCGCCGCGACGAGTCGATCTGGTCGAGCGACGGCTTGCCGCGCGCGATGTCGTCCGCGTGATCGGGGTCGCGCTTGATCGCCTGCGCGACGTGCTGCGCCACTTCCCAGTCGAGCGTGCTGAACGCGTTCGACGCACCGTCCGTCATCGGCACCGCGCGCAACAGCTCGGCCGTACGGCCGGACAGCCACGCGACGTTGCCGAGCCGATATTCGGTGTCCTCGCCTTCGGGCAGCGGGTGCACGGTGTCCCAGAACTCGCGGCACAGGCCCTCGAGCAGCGCATAACCTTCGGCGAGGCCGGTAATACCGTCCTCGAGCGCGAGCGCCTCGGTCAGCCACACGCCGAGCCGCAGGTCCTTCGTGCGCGTGCGCAGCAATTCGCCCGCATGGTCGACGACGAAGCCCCAGTCGGCCTCCTTGATCTCGGTCACCCATTCGCCCTGGTCGAGCGTCGGATCGTCGTAGCGCCGCGCGTCCTGGATCGCGTCGAATTCGTTCGAAAACAGCAGGTCGTCGCCGCTGGGCGACGCGTCGCTGATCGGTGTCAGCAGCTCGGGGAGATTGATCGGCATGGTTCGGTCAGTTCATCAATGCTTGGGCGTTGCGCGGCCGCGCTCATTCGACGGTATACGCGAATTCGCCCGCCTCGTCCGCGCGCACCGCGATGCGCGCGATGGCTTCGCCGTCGGCGATCCGGCCGAGCACGTGGCCCGCGATCTCCGGCAGCAGCGTGCCGTTCAGGATGTGGTCCACGTTGCGGGCGCCCGAGTCGACCTCGGTGCAGCGCGCGAGCACTGCCTCGACGAGCGACTCGTCCCATTCGAACGCGGCCTTGTGGTTCGCCTCGATCCGGCGGCGGATCCGTTCGAGCTTCAACTCGATGATCTCGACGAGCACGTCGTCGGAAATCGGATAGTAGGGCACGACCTTCATGCGCCCGAGAAACGCGGGCTTGAACGTCTTGTACAGCTGCGGGCGCAGCGTCTCGGCGAGCGCGTCCGGATCGGGCAGCTCCTCGGCCGGCTTGTTCAGGCAGGCCTGCATCACCGCGGCCGACCCGACGTTCGACGTCAGGATGATCAGCGTGTTGCGGAAGTCGATCTCGCGCCCTTCCGCGTCGTCCATCGCGCCCTTGTCGAACACCTGGAAGAACATCTCGAGCACGTCGGGGTGCGCCTTCTCGACCTCGTCGAGCAGCACGACCGAATACGGGTTGCGGCGCACGGCCTCGGTCAGCACGCCGCCTTCGCCATAGCCGACGTATCCCGGCGGCGAGCCCTTCAGGCCCGACACGCTGTGCGCTTCCTGGTACTCGCTCATGTTGATCGTGACCATCTTGCGCTCGCCGCCGTACAGGATGTCGGCCAGCGCGAGCGCCGTCTCGGTCTTGCCGACGCCCGACGGCCCGACGAACATGAACACGCCGCGCGGCTTGTTCGGATCCTCGAGGTTCGCGGTCGCCGTGCGCACGCGCTGCGCGATCGCGTCGAGCGCATGGTCCTGGCCGATCACGCGCGCGGTGAGCAGCGGCTGCAGGTTCAGGACAGTGTCGATTTCATCCTTCACCATCCGGCCGAGCGGAATGCCCGTCCACGCGGCGACGATCTCGGCGACGACATGACCGTCGACCTGCAGCGGCACCATCGGCTCGCCGCCCTGCAGCGCATGCAGTGCGGCCACGCGTTCGCCGAGCTTGTCGCGGGTGGCCTGCACGTCGACCGGCTGGCCGTCTTCCGACGGGCCGCGCGCCTTGTCGAGTGCATCGCGCAATTCGGTGATCTCGGCGACGATCGCGCGCTCGGCTTCGTAGCGCTCCTCGTCCTTAGCCAGTTGTTCGAGCGCCGTGTCGCGCGCACCGCGCAGCTCGCCGAGTCGCTCGTCGTGCGGTGCGCCGCCCGCCGCCTCGCGCTCCAGCGAAGCGATTTCCGCATCGATCCGCTCGATCCGCTTCTTCGTGTCGTCGATCGCCGCCGGCGTCGCGCTGTGCGCGAGCGCGACTTTCGCGCACGCGGTGTCCAGCACGCTGATCGCCTTGTCGGGCAGCTGGCGGCCGCTGATGTAGCGGTGCGACAGGCGCACGGCCTCGGTGATCGCACCGTCGAGGATCCGCACGTTGAAGTGCTTCTCCATCAAGCCCGACATCCCGCGCAGCATCGCGGCCGCGAGCGGCTCGCTCGGCTCCTCGACCTTCACGACCTGGAAGCGCCGCGCGAGCGCCGCATCCTTCTCGAAGTACTTCTTGTATTCGCTCCACGTCGTCGCGGCGATCGTGCGCAGCTCGCCGCGCGCCAGCGCCGGCTTCAGCAGGTTCGCCGCGTCGTTCTGGCCGGCCTGGCCGCCCGCGCCGATGATCGTGTGCGCTTCGTCGATGAACAGGATGATCGGATGCGCGCTCTTCTTCACTTCGTCGATCACGCTCTTCAGGCGGTTCTCGAACTCGCCCTTCACGCTCGCGCCGGCCTGCAGCAGCCCCATGTCGAGCACGTGCAGCGCAACACCGCGCAGCGGCGGCGGGACGTCGTCGGCCGCGATCCGCAGCGCGAGCCCTTCGACGACCGCGGTTTTGCCGACACCGGCCTCGCCGGTCATGATCGGGTTGTTCTGGCGGCGGCGCATCAGGATGTCGATCGCCTGGCGGATCTCGGCTTCGCGGCCGATCACCGGATCGATCTTGCCGTCGCGCGCGCGCTGCGTGAGGTTGGTCGTGTACGTGTCGAGCGCGGGCGTCTTCGACGGGCCGGCCGTGGGAACCGCACCGTCGGAGGCCGACACCGCGCCACCGTCGTCCGTCTCGCCCTGGCGCGGCTCGGCCTCGCTCGACCCGGCCACGACTTCGTCGAACTTGTGCTTCAGGTCCGTCACGTTCATTTCCGCGAACTGCGACGACATCCGCTGCGCGAACTGCGCGAGATCCGGCGCGGTCAGCAGCGCGAGCAGCAGGTGCCCCGAACGAATGCGGCCGAGCTGCGAATCGAGCGATGCGATCAGCCACGCCTGCTCGAACAACGCGATCAGATGCACGGAAAACACCGGCGTGCGCGTGTTGCCGGTCTTCAGGCGCGTCAGCTCGCGCTCGAGATCGGCACGCAGTGCATGCGGATCGACACGGCTTGCGCGCAGCGCGAGCGGCAGGTCGCCGGCCGGCTCCTCGAGCAACGCGAGGAACAGGTGCTCCAGATCGACCTCGTAATGGCCGCGCGCCAGGCACGCGCTTGCCGCACGCTCGGTCGCGTGCCGGCACAGCGGGTTCAGTTTCGTGATCAGGGTCTTCAGAGGCGTGCTCATGGCGTCGATCTCAGGTTCGATTGCGTGTTGTTGTCGTTCGGAATCAGTGAATCACGTGCAGTTCGTAGCGCGCGTCGGAGCGGTCCTCGATCGCGTCGCGCGTGCAGAGGAACGCATCCCAGCCGAGCCGCGAGCCCGCGCCGAGCACACTCGCGCCGACCTCGGTGCGCTTCAGCACGAGCTTCACCTCGTACTCGAGCGTGACGCCGGCGAGCAGCGTCAGCATCCGCTCGAGCGCGATGGCCTGCGCGCCACCGGGCAGAAATGCCTCGTAGTCGCGCTTGGACAGCGGGCCGACGATGATCCGTGCGCGCATGTCACGCTGCCAGACGCGTTCGCCGACGAGCGCCGTCGCGCCGAGCACCGCGTTGACTTCGCCAAGCACGCTCAACTGGTCGGGCGGCACGTCGTACCACTTGCCGACGAACTGGTCGATCTTCACCGGCACGCGGAAGTAATCGGACAGCGCGCGCTGCAGGTACGCGGCCGACATCGGCCGGTGCCGCGCGGCCAGCGCGTAGCCGGCGACGGCCTCGTCGAGCACGCCGCCCGAGCCGGCCGCGAGGCTGTCGCGCACCTCGTCGCTCGGCACGCCCGCGATCGCGAGCAAGAGCGGCAGATAGCGCTCGTCGCGGTCGAGCTCGTAATGGAACGGCAGCCGGTATTTCTTCCACGCCGCGTAGAACAGCGCGGTCGCACGGTTCGAGAACACGTCGAAGAACGCGCGTGCCGCGTGATCGCGCCGCAGGTGCTCGCGCGCGACGATCTGCTCGGTGTAATGCAGCGGCAGCGCGCCCTGCCCGCCGAGCAGCCCGAAGAACGCGGGTGTCAGCTCGACGTGGCCGAGCTCGCCGGCTGCGAGCGCAGCGCCGCGCTGCTCGCCCGAATCGAGCAGCGTGCCGTCGTCGTCGAACGAACGCACGCCTTCGATCTCGCTCGGCGGAAAGCCGAGCGACAGCGTGTTGCGGAATTCGATGCGCTGCGCGACCACGTCGCCCTGCCGCCATGCGCCGGGGGCATCCGACGCCTGCCGCGCGAACAACCCTTCGAGCACGCGCACCGCCTGGAAGAACTCGAAGCGGTGGGGCTCGTCGAGCAGCGCATCGACTACGCCAGGATCGATTCGCCGGTTCGGGGCTTGCATCGGATGATCTCCTCGCCGGTGCGCTTCGACACGACGACTAGTTGAACAAAGCTGTTGAGGTGGACGTAGAGCCCGAAGAAGCTGTCGAGCACGCGCACGAACGACGCGAGGCTCGCGCCCACGAAATGCTCCTCGTCGATCGTCAGGCGGATCTCGATGCCGCGCACGAAGGTCGCGAACGGCTTGCCGGGCAGCCACTGCACGGCGCCGCGCTGCTCGATGCCCGCGAGGCCGTCGATCTGGCGCATCGATACGGCCGTGCGCCGCAGGTCGTACAGCGTCAGCATTTCCTTCAGCGGCGCGAGGCCGTGCGCGACCAGCGACACGTGATTGAGCGCGAGATGCGACACGAGCCGCCAGTGCGCGGCGCGGCCGCGCTCGAAGCGCACGCTCTGCGTCGGGCGGCGCAACAGCGAGATGCCGCTCGTCTGCGCACCGCCTTCCTGGAACAGGTCGCCGCCCTCGAGGCCGAACGCGAGCATCGCCGGCAGGTCGCGGTTCGTGCAGGTGAGGTCGAGGCTCAGCGTGTCGGTTTGCGGCGACGTCGGCTCGAAGTCGATGTCGACGATCGAGATCTCGGTTTCGTAGCCGGGGCTCTTCTGCGCGACCCAGTCGTTGCGGCGCGCGAACCAGTAGTGGCCGATCCGGGCCGATTCGCCGTGATGCAGCGAATAGAACGGACGGAACTCGATCACCGACTCTTCATGCGCCTGCTGCCGGACGAGCTTCACCGAATCGATCGAGTACACCTCGTACGCGAACGCGCGCCGCGCCTCGGCGATCACCGGGTACGACACCGCGCGATGCGTGATGCGGATCGGCTCGCCGTGCTGGCGGAACAGGTTGACGATCGGCGTGCAGAACAGCCGGAAATGGCTCGGCGTCAGCAGTTCGAGCAGCCGCGCAACGTGCGAATCGCTGCGCACGTCCTGCAGCACGAGATGCAGCGTCGCGCGCTGGCAGCGGCCCGACGCGCGCGCGATCGCCGCGAGATCGAAATCGACGAAATCGAACTTGTCGGGGAACGCGAAGTATTCAGTGAGCAGGCGGTACGCGGGATGCGATTTCGCCGGATAGTCGATCAGCGCGTCGTCTTCGCCGAAGCCGGCCTGCGCGATCGGCAACTTGCGCAGCGCGGTCCAGCGGCCGTTGCGTTCGGGCTCGACATACGCGCCGAGCACGTTGACGAACAGGCAGTCGGTGAGCGCGGCGACGAACGACTGCTCGCCGTGCAGGTGCGCGCGCAGCGTCGACACCTTCAGCGCGCCGAGATCGAGCTGCGCGGCGAGCGATTCGAACGTGATCGAGATCACGCCCGTCGCGTTGGACGGCAGCACCGTCGCGCTCGGCGCGAGCGCGACCGGCGTGTAACGGGCTTCCGAAATGCGGATCGGCGCGAGCGTCACGTCGTAGGCCGTGCGGAACCGGCACTGCACGCCGCGGATCGGGCGGCTCTTCAGCTCGGTGCCGCGATCGATCACGACCGGTTCGGTCTGCTGGCCGGGCGAAGCCGGCGTGAACTGCGCGATCGAGCACGACGGGAACGGCCGCAGGTAGTGCGGATACAGCACTTCCAGCAGCGCTTCGGTGAATTCGGGGTAGTCGTCGTCGAGTTTCTTGTTGATGCGCGCGCCGAGCAGCGCGAACGACTCGATCATCCGTTCGACGTGCGGATCCTCGCAATGCTCGCCCGACAGCGCGAGCCGCGCCGCGATCTTCGGATAGCGTTCGGCGAAATCTCGCGAATAGCGCCGCAAAAACGATAATTCGCGCTCGTAATACGGCAGCAATTCTTCCATCGACGACCCCGAACCTCAATATTTCCTGCCGGACCCTGGAACCATCACCGGGCGGTCCGGCCCGCTCGGCGGCTTGATTTACTGCATTCTCGCGGCGCGTGCGCGCGTGACCGAATACTGCAGCGTCGACGGTTGCAGCATTGCGTCGAAACTCACCGGCTCCTCGGCCGGGTGCACGACGAGCAGCGCCTGGATCGCGAAGTAGAGCGCGTTGGTGGCCTGCTCGTTCAACTCGAACGTCACCTGCACCTGCTGCAGGCGCGGCTCATGGCGCGCGATGGCCTGCTGGATCGACTTGCAGATGAACGCGCGGTCGTAGTGGCTCGCGAGGCTCAGCCCCGCGAAATCGTTCAGCCCGTAGGTCAGCACCGACTTCTGGCATTCGGGCAACGCCGCGAGCTCGCTCTCGGTGTGCGCGATACGCGTGTTGAGGATCGCCTCGACGTCGCGGGCGACCGTGTTCTTGAGCTCGTCCAGCGACAATTGCCGCATCGCTGCCGAGGCCGGCAGGTGCGGTTCGTCGTCGAACAGCTTGTCGAGAAAACTGGGTTCGAATCGTTTCATCAGCCGGCATGCACAGCGAAAACGGCAACGGGACGCCGTGCGCCCCGTTGCCGCAACCGACCTTAGACCGCGTAGGTCTTGTCGTTCTTCGTCAGGCTCCAGGCGCCTTGCGTGTTGCCGCCCTGGTTGCCGCCGATCTTCTGCTGGGTCTGCTTCCACTGCACGGCTGCGTACTTCAGCGAGAACGTCTCGATCGGCAGGCCTTCCTCGCGGACGCTCGGTGCGATGCTCGAGATGATCACGTACTTCAGCTTGACTTCCAGATACTGCACGCGCTTGCCTTCACCGTCAGCGCGCGAGAAATGGATCGTCACTTCGTCGAACGTCGTACCGCCCGACGCGTGCTGGTACAGCAGCGGGCTCGCGGAGTCGATTTCCTTCGAGAACACCATGTCGCCGTGTTCGCAACGCGTTTGCGTCAGGCCGCCGGCCGACGACGCCGTTGCCGAACGCGGTTGCAGGATCGAGTGATCCCACGACTTCAGTTCAAGCCAGCCCTGATGGTCCTTGTCAGCCGACTCGCCTTTGACTGCCGGGCTACCAAATTGCAAGTGAATGTGTAACATGGCCCTTCTACTCCCCAAAGAGGTGGTTTTAACGTCCTACCCAGGCGGCCCGCCCGGGCGATTTTGCTCGCTTATGAATTTGCCGATTTGGGCAGATCAGCGACAAGTCGCAGAGAAATCGAGAGTTCGTCGAGCTGAAAGTGCGGGCGCAGGAACGCGACCGAACGATACGAGCCCGGCTTCCCCGGAATCTCCGACACTTGTATGGAAGCCTCGCGCAGCGGGAATTGCG
The DNA here is from genome assembly GCF_029962485.1 of Burkholderia cepacia. Taxonomy (NCBI): domain Bacteria; kingdom Pseudomonadati; phylum Pseudomonadota; class Betaproteobacteria; order Burkholderiales; family Burkholderiaceae; genus Burkholderia; species Burkholderia cepacia. The sequence continues at coordinate 430,983 of NZ_CP073637.1, read as the reverse complement.
CCTTCTGCTCCTGCGACGCGTTGTCGTCGAGCAGGACGTACTGCGAAATCCACCGGTTGAGGAATGTTTCCACGTTCTGCGCCGAGGCAAAACTGCCGATCTTGTCGCGCATCATCGCCTTCAGGTAGTGCGCAACGCGCGATACCGAGAAGATGTACTGAAGCTGCGCGGACAGAACGGCGTTCGCGTTGGCGCTGTCGGTGCTGTATTTCTTCGCTTTTTGCACCGACTGCGCGGCGAAGAACGCGGCGTAATCGGAATTCTTGCAATGGACGAGCGGGATGAAGCCGAGGTCGCTCAGCTCCTTCTCGCGGCGATCGGTGATCGCGATCTCGGTCGGGCACTTCAGCGCGACTTCGCCGTCGTCGGTCTTGAACGTGTGGGTCGGCAGATCCTCGACGAGGCCGCCGCCTTCGACGCCGCGGATCGCCGCGCACCAGCCGAAGTCGTCGAACGCGGCCGTCAGGCGGGCCGCGAAGGCCCACGACGCGTTGCACCACAGGTACTTGTCGTGCTCGGTGCCGTCGACATCCTCGACGAAGTTGAAGCGTTCAGCGGTCTGGCCGTCCTTCGGATTGAACGGCAGGCGGCCGAGGAAACGCGGCAGCGTCAGGCCGACGTAGCGCGAATCTTCCGAATCGCGGAACGACTTCCACTTCGCGTATTCAACCGTGTCGAACACCTTCGCGAGATCGCGCGGCTTGCCGAGGTCGGAGAACGACTCGAGACCCAGCAGTTCCGGCGATGCCGACGCGATGAACGGCGCATGGGCGGCCGCCGCGACGCGCGACATCTGCTCGATGAAGTACAGGTCTTCCGGCTGGCGCGAGATTTCGTAATCGCCGACCAGCGCGCCGAACGGCGAGCCGCCGAACGTGCCGAATTCTTCTTCGTAGACCTTCTTGAACAGCGCGCTCTGGTCGAACTCGCTCGCGCCCTTGAAGTCGCGCACGAGGTCGCGCTTCGGCGCGTGCAGCGCCTTGATCTTGATCGTCTGGCCCGTGTTGCTTTCCTTGACCAGGTAGTCCATCCCGCGCCACGTGCTCTCGAGGCGCTGGAATTCCGGCGCGTGCATCACGGCGGAAAGCTGCGTGGAGATCAGGCGGTCGAGCTCCGCGACGCGCGCGTCGATCGTGGCCGACAGGTTGTCCGACACGATCACCGTGCCGTCGAGCACCTGGTGCACGAGTTCACCGATCAGGTCCTTCGCGCGTGCGTGCTCGGAATCGGATTTCGCGACCTTGCTCTTCTCGACGATGTCGTCGAGCAGCGAAGTCCCGGCGGCGTATTCCGCACCGCTCGCTTGGGCCGCAGCCGTTTGCTGGTTCATCTCAACACTCCGTCGTCATTCGCCGTCTTTGTCGCCGCCGGTGCCCTTCGCGAGCTCCTGCAGCTGCTGCGTGTTCTTCAGCACCTCGGACAGCAGATCCTCGAGCTTGTCGTTGCCGGCAAGCTTGTTGCGCAGGTCGGCGAGCTTCGAGCGCGCCTCGAGCAGGCGGCGCAGCGGCTCGACCTGTTCGACGACTTCGTCCGGGCTGAAATCCGACAGCGAGCGGAACTTCAGGTCGACCGCGAACTTGCCGCCGTCCTCGCTCAGGCGGTTTTCCACCTGGAACGCGGCGCGCGGCTCGATCGCCTTCATCACGTCGTCGAAATTGTCGCGGTCGATGTTGACGAACTTGCGGTCGCGCAGCTTCGGCTGTTCGATTTCGGACTGGCCCGCCAGATCGCCGACAACCCCGACGACGAACGGCAGCTCCTTCACCTCGATCGCATCGCCCTTCTCGACCTCGTAGGTCAGCTGGACGCGCGGCGGCCGTATTTTCTGCAAGCTTTTCTGAATGCTTTCTTTCTTGGCCATCTCGACGGCTCCCAGGTTAGTTGTGGTTATCGCGTCAGTTGCGCTCAGTTGCGCTCAATTGCGCAGTGCGCCGAACGGATCGGCGCTGCCCTTTTGCGGCGTGGCAGGCGGCGTCGGCGTAGTGGCCGCTGCCGCTTCGGCGGCCGGTGCGGCAACACCCTTCGGACGATGGACGACGCGGCGCGGCGGGCGCGTCTTCACGGCCTTCGTCTCCGGCGGGAACAGCGCCGATTCGCCCAGCGTGTCGCGCAGCTGCTTCGCCAGCGCCTGCGCATCGGACTTCGCGTCGCCCGCGAGCGACGAATCCTGGCGCAGCTCGCCGAGCGATTGCGTCGCGATCCGCAGGCCGGCGACGGCCAGCACGCTCTTCGCCTGACGGTCGGTCGCGTCGCGCTGCAGCGCTTCCTGGGCGGCGACGATCGCCTGGCCATAGTGGTTCTGCGCGAACTGGATCTGCGCGATGCGCGACCACGGCTCCTCGCGCGTCGGATCCGACTTCGCGAGCTGCTGGTACAGGCCGAGTGCCTTGTCCTGATCCCCTGCCTTCGCAACGGCGTCTGCATCGGCCAGCGACTTGTTGAACACTTCGGCAGTCGGCGGCGCGGGAGGCTGGCTCGCGCAACCGGCGATCACGCCGCAAGCCACTACTACCCCAGACAGTTTTGCGAAGAGACGGTCTTTCATCGTTATATCCACCGGCGCGTGAGTTTTAAATCGTTGAGAATCTGGTTCTTTTGCTTTGCAAGAAGCGCGCGGGTATAGTACCGATCAATTTTTCATAATTCAATCGTCGTGTGAAGAGTAATTCCTTTTAAAACCGGGCGCTACCCCCTCGAATGACCTATCGCGGCGGGCTCGCAGCGGTTTTTCTTTCGGTCGGAATGTGCAAGTTTTACTGGTTGCATGACGCACCGCCCGGATAGCGGAAAAAATTTCCGGACGCCTGCCGAGACGCAGCGCGCTTAATAGTTGAACAGTGCAATGCCGGGAATTCGCAGCGAACGCGGAAATACCCGGCAGTTTTGACAGGGATAAAGGCGGCACGCCGGAAAAACGATGAGATCGTCCATGATTCGCTACGCGCTGCCGCTGGTTGCGTGCGCCCTTCTGGCCGGATGCGCGGCCGCTCCGCTGCTCGGCTCGGCCGCGAGCGCCGTGATGTCCGCGGCCGGCATCGGCAAGCCCGAGTTGCCGGACGCGCAGAAGCCGCCGCGCAATATCGGGCTCACGCTGGCCGCCGCGCCGAACCTGAATGCCGCGACCGACAACAAGCCGCTCGCGCTCGTCGTCCGGCTTTACGCGCTGAAGGACCCGACGTCGTTCCAGCAGGCGCCGTTCGACGCCTTTACCGATCCGACCAAGGAAAAGACCGCACTCGGCGCCGACCTGTTGAACGTACGTGAAATCACGCTGATTCCGGGCCAGCGCTATACGGCGACCGAGAAGGTTTCGCGCGAGGCGCAGGCGTTCGGCATCGTCGCGCTGTTCCGCGATCCCGCACTCCAACGATGGAAACTGACGTTTGATCCGGTGAAGTCGGAGAAATCCGGCATAATCATCGGCCTGCATAATTGCGCGATGACGGTCACCGATGGCACTGTCATTGCACCGCAGCAGGGTGCGCCTTCACAACCGCTGAATATGCTTTCTTCGGTGTCCTGCGGTTAAAGATGTCGCACGAATGTCAATTAACAAGAGTTAACAATTGGCGATTTAATTCGGGCACGAACAAATCGATTACATCGCAACGCCACATTAACCGGATTTGACATGAGTTATTCGGCCAAGGTGCTGTGGGGGGAAGGGCTGTTCCTCCGGCCCCAACACTTTCAGCGGCAGGACGCGTACCACGAAGCGCGCCTGTTCGAGTCCATCCAGGCGATCCAGCCTTACAACTGGGGCGTGCGCTCGGTGCGCATCGACCGCGACGCGCTCGGCAGCAACGTGCTGCGCGTGGCGGAACTCGCGCTCGTGTTCCCGGACGGCGCGCTGTATGCCGCGCCGCAGGCCGACGACCTGCCGCCGCCGATCGCGCTGGACACGCTGCCCGACGGCATCAACGAGTTCGTGTTCTATCTCGCGTTGCACCCGCAGCGCGAGAACGGCACCAATTACAGCGACGATCCGGCCGCCGGCTTCATGACGCGCTTCGTCAGTGAGCAGACGAGCGTCGCCGACAATTTCACCGACGCCGCCGAAGCCGACATCACGTTCCTGAAGACGCAGGTCAAGCTGATCGCGCACAGCGAACCGCGTGACCAGCTGCTGTCGGTGCCGCTCGTACGCGTGCGCCGCACCGCGACATCCGGCTTCGAGATCGACGACAGCTTCGTGCCGCCGTGCCTCGCGATCGAGGCGTCGCCGATCCTGCACCAGCGGCTGCGCCAGCTCGTCGACGCGCTGCAGGCGAAGGTGAACGCGCTGTACGGTTTCCACCGCGAGCCGTCGAAGAACATCATCGAGTTCCGCTCGGGCGACATCGCGTCGTTCTGGCTGCTGCATACCGCGAACGCCGCGTTCGCGACGCTCGCGCACCTGCACCAGCACGCGGCGCTGCATCCGGAGCGGCTGTTCCAGGAACTGCTGCGCCTCGCGGGCCAGCTGATGACGTTCTCGAAGGGCTATACGCTTGCCGACCTGCCCGTGTACCGCCACGACGATCCGGGACCGAGTTTTGCGCGTCTGGACCTGATGCTGCGCGAGCTGCTCGACACCGTGATCTCGACGCGCTACTTCGCGATCACGCTCGACGAGGTGCGCCCGTCGTTCCACCTCGGCCGCCTCGATTCCGGCAAGATCGACGACAAGACCGAGTTCTACCTGGCCGTGTCCGCGGACATGCCGAGCGTCGAGCTCGTCGATGCCGTGCCGGCCCGCTTCAAGGTCGGCGCGCCCGACGACGTCGACAAGCTCGTGCTGTCGGCGATGCCCGGCGTGCGGCTGTCGTACACGCCGCAGGTGCCGCCCGCGATTCCGGTGCGGCCCGGCGCGTGCTACTTCGCGCTCGATTCGCGCAGCCCGCTGTACGAGCGCATGCTGCAGGCCCAGTCCGCGATGATCTATGCGCCGACTGGCATCAATGACCTGAAATTCGAACTGATCGCGGTCACATCATGAGCTACGCGCCTTCCCTGTTCGGCGACAACGCGCCGGCACCCATGCATACCCCGGCGTCGACGGACTCCGCGTTCCAGGCGCGTTCGCTGCTCGACTTGCTGTACGACGGCTTCTTCATGCTGTTCCTGCTCAAGAACGGGCGGGAACCGGACAGCGCCGGCGAGTTCGGCACGCGGATCCAGGAATTCCTGTCGGATTTCGAGCGCGGTGCGAAGAAGCTGAATATCGCCGCCGAGGATGTGTACGGCGCGAAATTCGCGTTCTGCGCGGCCATCGACGAAATGGTGCTGTCGTCGCAGTTCAAGATCCGCGCGGACTGGGAGCGCCGGCCGCTGCAGCTCGTGCTGTTCGGCGAGCAGCTCGCGGGCGAGAAGTTCTATCAGTATCTCGAGGAGTGCCGCGCGCAGGGTGCGGCGCGGCTGCAGTCGCTCGAGGTGTTTCATATGTGCCTGCTGCTCGGGTTTCAGGGCAAGTATCTGCTCGAGGGGCCGGAGAAGCTCGCTTATCTGACGGCGCGGCTGGGCGACGAAATCGCCCATATGAAGGGCAAGCGCGCGCCGTTCGCGCCGAATTGGCCGCTGCCGGACCAGATCGCGCACCGGTTGAAGCGTGAGGTACCGGTCTGGGCGATCGGGGCCGTGTTCGCGCTGGTTGCGCTGCTCGGGTTTCTCGGGCTCAACACGTATCTGAAGGACAAGACGCTGCAGGCGTTGGCGCCTTATTCACAGGTGATCAAGGTCGGGCCGGAGTCGGCCAATTTGACGATTTCGTTGCCGTAAGAAGCGCGGAGCGTTCCAACGCCGCTTCGTGAAAAAAGGACCGCAATGCGGTCCTTTTTTTTGCACGCGTTTCGATGCATCACTCAATCCAGACATCTTCATAACCCGCATCGTCGACGATGAAACGCGCACCGGCCGGCAACCGCAGATAGGGGAGAACCGATGGCAGGTATGTCGACAAGTGCGCGGCATGCAGCGGTTGATAAAAATCGACCGCGTCGGAGTATTCGCCGCAATGGAAGAACCAGCCGACGTTCTCGCCCTCGGACAGCGAGATGCGGGTGCCGTAGACAGGCATGCGCCCGAGTGTCGACATCGCGACGGCAACCATGTCTTCAGGCTCGACGGCAGGCAGGCCATATCGCGCGCAAATGGCTTCCTGTTGCGCGCGCAGCGTCGCGGGATCGCCTGCCATGTTGATTTCCCTCCTGTCGCGCGGCGAGTCAGCCGGTCTGCCAGCATACGTGGATCACGTCGAATTCGCGGTCGCGCAGTTCGGTGACGAGCGATTTGGGATTCGCGTCGTGCATCGGGCCTCCCGGTTGAACGCGCCGTGCCGCCGGCGAGCGGCCTGCGTGCCGTCAGAACAGAATGAACGCGTCGTTTTCGATGTAGAACACGAACGCATCGAACAACTGAGCCATGCTCGGCTCGTCGATCTGGTCGTGCGCGTTGATCACGATGTCCTCGATCGTCGCGCTGTCGAGCGTGATCTGCCAGCCGGATTGGCGGGCGATGGCAGGCGCGGCGACCTCTTCGTCGTTTCCGGTGTCTTCGGAAAAAGCGCCCGCCGTATCGAGCGTCCAAGGCCTCGGCGGCAGGTAGAGCCATCCGGAGAAATCGCCCGGGCGTTCGAGAATATGTTGCAGCGACACTTCGGTCGCGGAGTCGATCGACATGGGTATTGCAGTGGTATCGGAGATGATTGCGTTGCTTCGGCCGCGAGATTCTCGCGGCAGGCCGTGATTATGCCAATTTCAAGCGAGCGCGATTGGCCGGCTTCCGTTGCAGGTCGGGTTGCGTGCTGCACATCGATCGAAACGCCGCCAGATCGAACATCCGGCGAGAGCGGATCGGGAAGGGAGACGACGGTGATGCTTGCCGCGAGATCAAGACGATCCGCATGGCGCCGGTCGGACCGAACGAGCGGTCATGTGCACATGCTTCGGCGAACCTGTCCGCATTTTCGTCGGCGAGAATCTTCTCGCAATCGTCGGCGCAAGGGCATTTCGTGAGCCCTAGCGGGTCAATCCACTGCACCGGGTTCGGCGCATATTGATAGAGGTTGTCGCCGCCCGCGAGACCGATCGGGTCCTTTGACACGAAACGACCTGAGCTCGGATCGTAGTATCTGTGTCGGTTATAGTGCAGCCCCGTCTTTAACCATCAACCATGCTCATGAACACGTCGGTTTGGGTATTCGATAGAGTTTGGTTAACCCGCTGCTGAAGTTCCGCCAAAAAGTCTGGTCGTACAGCTAGCGTGTCATCGTAAATATCTTTCGAGTATCGCCTTACAAAGAGATCGCACCAAATGCGTAACGCCTCGGCAAATGCCTTCGTGTCGTTCGAAACAGGATTCGCTTGCCACGCTCCCGAACCATGACGAGCAAAGAGGATGACACAACCATCCGCTCCAACCCTTCCAATGATTGGATCACCGCTTATCTCTCCGAGGGCTACCCAGTCGTCCGGCCAGTTTGGTAAACGCCTCCCTGTCGAGTCAATACGGTACCCAATCTGTCCGTTTTCCAAGCTAGCTTTGTTTCCGAATAGGCGAAGCTCCTCAGCCGACCAAGGAATATGTAGGTCATTCGCTCTTAGTGCTGATAACCAAGTTGCGGCCTCGTTGTTCCATGGCAGTGTCAATATTTCGGACGTAGTCGTTTGTTGGGCAGAATCTTCATCAACACCGAGAATCTGGCGAATCTCACTAAAAATACTATCGACAGGTTGCATTTCTATTCTCTCGTTGATGCTGATTTGTCATTGCCGCACGATCAATCAATCGACCCGAAGTGGCGTTCTGATAGTTACCTCGGTGCCCTTGCAAACTATTCAAATGATCGCCACCGTTCGGCCCATTTGACAGGAAAACAATGTTGCGCGGGTCACCCGCCCATGCAGGGTTACTCTCAACGTTGTTTATGTGATGGCCTGTAAATCCAGCAACTTTCCCGGAACTTAGCAATTCGTCCATTTGTGCTGGCGTCCAGTCAACTGTCCCCGAACCCGTTGCCTTCACCAAATCCTGCTCCGCTTTCCAGGCTCGGTTGATGCCCGTCTGGCGTGTGCCCGCCATCGGTGTAAGGCCGTCCCTGATTTTATAACGGAGTAAGTTGCAAGGCGCTAACCCCAACGGATCGATCCACTGTACCGGATTCAGTGCGTACCGGAACAGATTCAGGCCACCTGCCAGTCCGATCGGGTCCTTGCTGATGAACCGGCCACTGCTCGGATCATAATACCGATGCCGGTTATAGGTGAGCCCCGTTTCCTCATCAACCTGCTGCCCCTGGAATCGCAACGGGTTCTTCGGTACGACGCCCGTCGCCTTCGATGTTCGCCCAATGACTTCCCGCGCTTCACCCCAAGCCTTATACGACGCTTCCCATACGACATCGCCTTCGTCATCCGTCAGCAACTGCGGCGTTCCGATCTGATCGCAGTGGTAATAGAACAGCGCCCGTCACCCCGCCGCTCCGGCATCTTCTGCAGCGGGTCCTGCTCCGGCACGTAACGATCGGTACTCTTCCACTCCGGCGTCGAAATTCCCTCGACCGGTTCCGCCACATACTGCGCCAGCGGCACGAACGTTCCCGGCTCGTATAGATAGTGCGTGCCACGCTCGCCATTCACCTCCTTAGCGATCCGGCGGCCGAACGCGTCATAGAAATACCGTGACTGACTCTGCCGCGACGCCTCCGCAACCAGCGCCGACAACAAGCGATTAAATTCACCCCACTCGCATCCCTGTGCATCCGCCCTACTATTTACACCATTTTTTTATATCTATCAATTGAAGTCCGTTCATCTCAAAAAAATCAAAATCAACAACCAATGACATGTCAGTCGATATAAAAACAAGATCATTCAATATCTCCCCACCAAACTCGACCAACACATTCAGAGTTTCTATCGCACCCACCTTCAGCAAGCCGCAATATTTCCAGTCCTCATCAACCAAAACATAGAAACCACCCCCAAAATTCCGAATAGCTGACAATTGCGAATGAACATCCCCCGCAGGGATCCGAATTTTTTCTTGCCGAAGATCAGCACAAACTAGTCTGAATCTCTCTAAAATTAAATCCGTCTCCTCAAGGGATAGCAATTCTGGACGAGCCAGAGATGGAAATAACACTGCGACTTTGGAAAGGTAAGCACCTAAAATTTTCTTTCCATTGGCCCTCCTGAAAAGAAGCTCCTTCCGGTACTCACCCACATGGTTCTCGCTCATTGACATCCCCCGTAATAAGCCTTTCCTTTCGGATTAGCTATTTTAGGTCGACCATAGTCATTCATCCGCGTGTCGCCGCTGATTGGATCGATCTTTACCTTGCCCGCCTCCCAGTGGGGATCGTCAAGGTGGCTCACATCCATCGTTTGTTGCTGGACAGTGGCCTGAATTTTCCCTCCACCTGCTTGTGGAATTTCATAACGATACTCCCGGCCAGATGCGTTCTTTGATTGACCGATTGGCTGTTGGCTCGTCGGAATACCTGCCTGCCGCATTGCTTCGCGACGAGCTGCTCTCGATGTTAGACAACGAGCCAATCCAAGTGGATCAATCCATCCCGTCGAGTTCGGTGCGTATTGATAGACATTGTCGCCGCCAGCGAGACCGATCGGGTCCTTTGACACGAAACGACCTGAGCTCGGATCGTAGTATCTGTGTCGGTTATAGGTGAGCCCCGTTTCCTCATCAACCTGCTGCCCCTGGAATCGCAACGGGTTCTTCGGTACGACGCCCGTCGCCTTCGACGTTCGCGCAATGACTTCCCGCGCTTCACCCCAAGCCTTATACGACGCTTCCCATACGACATCGCCTTCGTCATCCGTCAGCAACTGCGGCGTCCCGATCTGATCGCAGTGGTAATAGAACAGCGCAGCGCCACCCCGCCGCTCCGGCGCCTTCTGCAGCGGATCATCCTCCGGCACATAGCGGTCGGTACTCTTCCACTCCGGCGTCGAGATTCCTTCGACCGGTTCCGCCACATACTGCGCCAGCGGGACAAACGTTCCCGGCTCGTACAAATAGTGCGTGCCACGCTCGCCATCGCTCTCGTACGCCAGCGTGTCACCATCCCATCCGAACACCGTCCGCTCGCCATTCACCTCTTTAGCGATCCGACGACCGAACGCGTCATAGAAATACCGTGACTGACTCTGCCGCGACGCCTCCGCAACCCGCGCCGCCAGCAAGCGATTGAATTCGTCCCACTCGTATTCCTGCTCCCCCGCCGGCGTACGCTTGCGCACCAGATTCCCGCGCGTGTCGTACTCGAAGTGCATCCCTGCATACGCCTTCAGCAGGTTACCCAGCACCTTCGACACCTCGACCGGCAACGTGCTTTCCGGCCGCACCGGGCTCGGACGGGAGGCCGGTGCTTCGGTCGGCCGCACCGGATCGATGATGTTGCTCGCCGGGTCGAATGCAAACCGCTCCTTCTCAACCGGACTGATCGCCTCGATCAACCGTCCGACGGGGTCGTATCGATAGTCGATCCCGCCCTTGCGGCTATCCTCGATTCGCGACAACTGCCCCGCCGCGTCATAGCGATACCGCCGCTCGGCAAGCGGCGCAGGCGACGTCGACCGCTGAATCGTCTGTTGCAGCACACGTCCTGCCGGATCGTAGTGCGTGCGCTGCCCGACCTTGCTCGACAGCACCCGCACTGTCTCGCGATGAAGGTCATCGCGCTCGAATTGCACACGCTCCTCGCCATCGAGCAGCATCCCGTGCAAATATCCCGAGCCATACATCAGCCAATCAACCGCATGGCCATCCGGCCGCACGGTACGTCGCCGGTTACCGAGCTCGTCGTATTCGTGATGCCACACATAGCTACGCCGCTCGCCGAACAAATCGTAGGCGTGATGTTCGCGCACGAGATTGCCGACCGGATCGAAGAAGAACTGCACGCGGCTGTACCGGTTCACCGCGTCGATCAGCCTGCCGCTCGGGTCGTACGCAAACCGTTCCTCGCTTTCCCCCGCGACACGCTTCATCAGGCGGCCATTCGCATCGACGTCGATCGACGTCACACAACCTGCTTCGTCAACCGAAACAAGGCTGCCGCTGTCCGAGTCGTATTGATAACGCGTCGACTTACCATCAAACCCGATTTCCTCGATCAACCGCCCCGCCGGATCGTAGTGGAACTGGTACGTCGCAAGGTTCGCATCGGTCAGCGCGGTCAAGCGGCCAAGACGGTCGTAGCGATACGCGATCGTCTGCCCGAGCGCATCCGCGCGGCTCGCAATACGACCCACTGCATCGTAGCCGTATCGGGTCGATCGATTGAGTTGATCCGTATGCCGCAACAACCGGCCTTCTGCGTCGTATTGCACGTGCTCGACACCGGCCGGCGAACGCGTCTCCGTCAATTGGCCGTTCGGTCCATAACCGTAGGCAACCAAGCCACCGGACGCGTCCTTTGTCTCGATCACGCGGCCGATATCGTCGTATTGCCACTCCGTCGTCTTTCCGGAGCAGTCCGTGTAGCTCGTCAATTGCCCGGCGGCATTGTATTCAAGTGCCTTCGAGCCGCCCTTCGCATCGGTGATCTGCGCAGGCAACCCTTTGTCGTTGTAGGCGTACTTCGTCGCATGCTCGAGCGGATCGATTTCCTCGACGAGGTTGCCGGCATCATCGTACTTGCGCTGCCAGACATGACCGTTCGGATCAACGAGCCGGATCATCTGATCCTTGTCGTCGTACGCCATCTCGACAATGCTGCCGTCCGCGCGCTCGTGCCATGTCCGGTTGCCACGCGCGTCATAACGCATCTGCTCGATGCTGCCGTCTTGCAGAATGTGCAGCGTCAGATTGTCGTGCTCGTCGCGCCGGAACCATTCCTCGCTTCCGTCCGGATAGGCGATTCGATAAACGTACCCCTTGATATTGAAGTAATAGCGCGACATCTGACCGAGCGCATCGGTCACGTAGGTCAGCCGAATGTTCGGATGCCATGCAAGGCGGATATCGAGGCTGCCGTCGTCCGCGTACTCGCGCACGCATTTCGCGTTCGCGTTGTCTTCACCGTCCGCGCCGTCCCATTCAAGCGTCATCCCGCGGCCGGTGCGATCGGTATAACGCGTCACGAGATGGCGGCGGTACTGATAGCTCCACGCGTTGCCGTACCGGTCGGTTGCGCGCACGAGATCGCCCGCTTCGTCATAGGCGTAACTCGCAAGCGTACGGCGCGCTCCTTCCTCGAGCACCTGCTCGATCATCACGACCCGGCCTTGCTTGTCGTGCTCGAACGACAGCACGTTGCCACTCGCATCGATCAAGCGTGCCACGCGGTCGAGCGCGTCGTAATCGAGCGTGATCGTATTGCCCGCACGGTCCTTCTGCATCGCCAGCCGGAACGCATTGCCGCGCCGTTCATACGCATGAAGCTGGTCGTGACCGTATGCAATCGTGACCCACGTCTCGTCCAGCCGTGTCAGCGTCAGGTTCTCCGAGAGGTCGTCATACACCCCTCCGACTGCAAGCGCTCGATATTCGATGCTGCGCCCGCTGGCGTCGCGGAAAAACCATGTATCGCCTTCGACATCGATGCGCGTCGTATAGGGCGTGAGCCACCGCGCGCCAAGTTCCCCGTTGTCGTATGCGGAGAGGCGCGACCGATAAGTGCGCGCCCAGACGAGCGGCAGCGCGCCGGGCAGTTCAAAGTCCGCGTGAGTGAAAGTCTCGTCGCCGAAAGCAAAATCGATCGACCCGGTCGACGCACCAACCCCACAACCTTTACAAGGACTCTGGCCAGCACCTGCCGCATGCGCCTGCTGTCCGGTCGCACCTGCTGGCTCCTGAGGGCGATCATGCTGCGCGCGCCCCTTGCCGCCGGGCGGCACGTCGGCGGTCTTTTCATGAAGCTTGCCGCGTGCGCGCACCCTTGCCACGGCCTCGATCACTTGCGCGATCAGCCACAGCATCTTGCCTTCTTCGCTGCCGTTCAGATCGCGGATCGCCTTCGCGACTTTCGGCGCCTCGGTCTTCAGGAACGCAACGATATCGCGGAACGGTTGCAGCCACGAATCCGGAGCAAGCTTCGCAGCAGTCCCGGCCGTCGCGTTTCCGGCTTCCTTCCCCAACGCGATCGAGCCTTCGTACCCGTACTCGATCGCGTCAACCACCAGCATCGGGTTGTACCAGGAGCGCTTGTCCATCTTCTGAGCGATCTGCGCGGTACGCCGCACGTTCGCGCTACTGTCGAAAATTTGCCCTTTGAGGGCGAGTTCCAGTCCGGTCGCAATACCGACCATCAATTCCTGCGCCTTGTGCGCGCAGTCGTTCAGCAGTTCAACAAGAACGTCCTGCAGGGTCTTCAGGAAGTTTTCGATTTCGGTCGCGGCAGCGGCGTTGACGTGCGTTACAAGCACCGAAATGAGCGCTGCCCCGAGATTGCCTCGCGAAATCAGCAATTGATTGCGCACGAGCGCCAGAAGCGGGCGCGCCGACAGGCGAAACGATGCCAGCGGCGGCGGAACCGGAATGACCCCGATCAGGTTGATTGCAAGCCCAAGGTAGTCGAGCAGATTGGCGTGGCGCTTCTCGACGATCATCACGATGTCGCACACCGCGTCGTAAAACGCCATCAGGTTGCCGATGATCGGCACCGCGCTCGCGAACGTTTTGAGATCCTCGAACGAAACGTGATTGCCGCTGATCTTGAGCAACCACTTATTGAAACGATCGCCCCCCGCCGCCACATCTTTCGGCGAAATATCGCTGAGCCAGGAAACGGCCTGTTCCTTCTCGGCGCCCGGTGGAAGTTGTTGTGCCATGTCGTTCTTGGTTCAAGTCGCGATTTGTTGTTCCAGACGGCTGATGCGCCGCTCTCTCAGGATTTCAGCGGTCCACCGAATCCGCTCGTCGGCAGCTTCATGCCGGTTGCCCCCGCAGCGGATGCCACCGTCGTAGCGCCCTTGCCGGCGACGCCGGGCAGCGCCCCCTGCAGCATCCCGGATGCCGCGTTCGCGGCCGGCGCAGCCAGTGCGGCAAGGCCACCCTGCCGTGCAGCCTGCACCATCCCGGCGACCTGCTTCGCAGCGCTGCCGAGGCTCGACGCCGTCTGTAACGCGGACACTGCGCCTGCGCCACCTAATGCACCCGCCGCAGCCGGCAACGCGGAGCTCGCAAGTCCGCCCAACGCAGCACCGGCCCCACCTCCGCTCGCAAGTCCCATCGCAGCCGTCGCAGCCGCAGGCGCCATTCCCTTCAACTGGCTCGCAAGCTGCTCCGACGCAGCGGCCTGCGCCGCCTGCGACGGCGGCTCAACGGACTCGACTGGCCACTGCGCCTGCTTGAAATAATTCGCCGGCTGATCCGACTCGCGCGGGTCCTTCCCGAACTCGACACGCACCGCACCCGGCGGCAGCCCGCTCACGACCGTATAGCCGCTGTTGTCGAGCGCCCCCTTCTTCAGTACCGAACCGTTCACGTCTTTCACCGTGAACAGCCCGCCCTTCACCGCCTCGCCGTTCACGTACTTGTGAAACAGCTCCAGTTGCCCCGGCTGATCCGGCCGTGGGCTCGGCAACGGATACCCCATGCTCGCCGGCCCCGCGAACGTATGCGACGCACCTTTCACATCGACCGCACCCGGCGTATGAATCTCGATGTTCCCGCCTTGAATGCGGATATACCCGCCGCCGCTCGTCAGCAGAATTCCCTGGTCGGCCGCGATCTCGATCTGCCCCGTCGCCGACACCACCTTCACCGCCTTCTGCGCGGTCACCTCGATGTTGTCCGACTGCGCCTGGATCTCGACCTTGCCCTTGCCGGCGAACAGCTTCATCCCCGCGTTCTGCACGAACAGGCTCAGCTTCTGCCCGATGCTCCCGATCAGCGACTTGCCCGCGGCCACGTGCACGCTCTGCCCGCTCGCCACGTTCACGTGATCGTTCGCGACCACGTGCACCGACTGCTGCGTCGACATCCCGATCCCCGACGGGCTGCCGAACAGCATCACCGGTTCCTTGAACGCGTTCGCGTTACCCGTGCCGCCGCCCGCTGTGCGCCCGCCCGACGCGCTGCCCGAGGCACTGTCCTGCGTCGCGTCCGTGAACGCGCGCATCGTGTCCTGCGCGTCCTTCAGGCTTTCCGCCTGATGCTGCTCGCTCACGCCCGACATCGCCTCGACCAGGCTCTCGCCCGTCACGAGCTGCTGCTGCGCTTCCTTCACGTCGAGCGGCTGGCTGTTCGCCGCCTTCGGGTGCGTCGTCACGTACAGGCCCTGGCTCGCGCGCACCGCGCCATACGCATCCGATCGCAGGTCGAACCCGCTGCCGAGATACGACCCGCGCGAATTCGCACTGTGGTCGATGATGTAGCCCAGATGCAGCAAGCTGTTCGCGCTGCTGCTCATCAACTGCACGCGGTTCTGCCCGGTCGCATCGTCCATCACGAGCTGGTTGTAGCCGCCGCCCGAATACTCCTTCGACCGGTAGCCGGACAGGATCCCGTCGCTATGCCACTGCGGCTGGTTCGCGCCGTTGTACACGCGCCCGACGGCCAGCGGCCGGTCGCAGTCGCCGCCGACGTAATCGATCAGCACTTCCTCGCCGATGCGCGGCACATGCACGCCGCCGTAGCCGCCGCCGGTATCGGACTGCACCACGCGCACCCAGCACGACGCATTCTCGTTACCCGGGTTCAGGCGGTCCCACACGAACTGCACGCGGATCCGGTTCAGTTCGTCGGTATAGACCTCCTCGCCCTGCGGCCCGACGACGATTGCCGTCTCGAGATGCATCTCCGGCTTCTTGTGCTCGAACGGGCTGCGGTACGGCACGCTCACGCGCTGCGCTTCGACCTCGACGAGATAGAAGCCGGTCGATCCGTCGTCGTGCGGCACGCGAAACGCGGGACTGGCACCATAGCCTTCCTGTGCGCCTGCCAATGCCTCGCGCAGGCTGTACGGAAAATCCGCGCTGTCGCTCGCAACGGGCAGGTTGTTCTCGATCCACCACGCGACCTCGATCGCGGCGAATTCGCGCTGATCGGCGGAATCGCGATCGTGCTCGGGATGCCCGGCCAGCGTGAAGCGCCGGCCCGCATCGATCGCGCGCACGCCGCCTGCGGCGTGGAAGCGCTTCGCCTGCGACTCCCACTCCTCCATCTTGACCTTCGTCAGATGGTCACCGCGTGTCTGGTCCAGATACGTATAAGCGCCCGTGTACTCGTACACCTCGAGCTGGTCGGGCAGTTCGCCCTGGCCAGCCATCGTCGGCAGCAACGTCCCTTTCGGATTCGACGGTTGCGCAGGATTCTTGTAGTCGAACGTGCGCGTCGAACGCGTGACGCTCTGCAGCGTGCGCGAGCCCGACCATTGCGTAAACGCGTCGGCCCCGCTTGCCGCACCACCGCGATAGAAGCTCACCGTCTCCGGTGACAGCGGCGCAAACGCCTGCAGGTTGTCGGTGATCACGAGCGTGTGCGACTTGCCGTCGTCGGCCTGCTGCCACGCGCAGTAGAGCCCCTCGTCCTCCATCAGGCGATGCACGAAATGCCAGTCGGTGTCGTGCTGGCGCGTGTAGGAGCGATTCGGCAGCGGCTTCGACGGCGCGAAGCGGAAATGGCCCTTGGCCTGCGGATGCTGGTTCAGCACGTCGCTGATGATCTGGTCGACGGTCGTGTCGTTCCAGAGCCGCTGGTCGCGACGGAACTTCAGGAAATGGGTGAAATCGGCGAATGTGAGCTGATAGGTCGTGAGCCCACCGTCGGCACCCAGCCGGCGCGCGGTATGCACGTATCCGTTGATCGGCCGATAGCTGCGATTGCCTTGCTCGATCCACAGCGTGACAGGCTGCGCGATCAGTTTTTTAAGTTCCAGATCGCCTTCGGTCGACAGCACGTCGAGCGTAAACTCGTACGCGCGCCCGATGCGCGAGCGGCCGACTGCCCGCTGCACGGTCAGGACGTTGCCCCCCAAGGGCGTATCGATCTTCAACAACCGGTCCTGCTGAAGCAACCCGCCGCGCAATGCGGCAACAGTGTTCTGCATGTTCATGGCTACGGCCTTTTTTCTTTTGACGCGCCCTCGGATGGCGCGAGCACTGGACTTCGCTCGCGCGATTTTACAGAGAAATTACGTCAGTCCCTGAAAACCCACCGGAACTGCATACGCGTCATTCGTTCCGCCCGTACGCCGCCTGCACCCACGCCGGCCAGCCCGTGCAGCCGTCGTGCCCCTCCTGAAATCGATTGCAATCAGGGCCAATTCGACTTCCGGCGCGGCGCGGTTGCGAGTAGTGTCTACGTGCCCGTATTCCGGCCTTACCCGGGTCCGACCGATACCCGGCGCTCACCACACGACACTGAACCCTGGAGATCTACGATGAAACGTTCGAAGTTCCTGCTGTCGGGCCTGCTGCTCGCGTCGGCCCTCGGCTTCACGGCCGTCGCCGCGCACGCCGACGACCTGCTCGATTCGGTGAAGAAAGCCGGCGTGCTGCGCGTCGGCCTCGAAGGCACCTATCCGCCGTTCAACTCGCGCGGCACGTCCGGCCAGCTCGAGGGTTTCGACGTCGACGTCGCGAACGCGGTCGCCGGCAAGCTCGGCGTGAAGACGCAGTTCGTCCCGACCGAATGGAGCGGCATCATCGCCGGCCTTCAGGCCAGCAAGTTCGACGTGATCGTCAACCAGGTCACGATCACGCCGCAGCGCAAGGAAGCGCTCGACTTCAGCGAGCCGTACACGTACTCGGCCGCGCAACTGATCCAGCGCAAGGACGACACGCGCAACTTCAAGTCGCTTGACGACTTCAAGGGCAAGAAGCTCGGCGTGACACTCGGCACCAACTACGACCAGATGGCACGCGCCGTGCCGGGCATCGAGGTGCAGACGTATCCGGGCGCGCCGGAAAAGCTGCGCGACCTTGCCGCGGGCCGGATCGAGGCAACGCTTGACGATCGCCTGATGCTGCCGTACATGATCAAGACGTCGAACCTGCCGCTGCGCGCAGGCGCGATCGTGAACGGCGGCAAGCAGGAAATGGCGATCCCGTTCCGCAAGGGCAATCCGAAGTTCGAGAAGGCGATCAACGACGCGCTCGATTCGCTGCACAAGGACGGCACGTTGAAAAAGATCTCGATGCACTGGTTCGGCGCCGACGTGACGGTGCCGGTCGCGCAATAAGTCGCACGGCGTTCAACGCGTCACGCCGTTCATCTGGATGAACGCGTGACGCCTTCCCCTCAAGCCGCTTCGTCGAAGCGCGCCAGCAGCAGCTGGCCGATCGGTGTCAGCGCCGGGCGCGCAGCCACGGCGTTCATGCGCGCCTGCGTGTCATCGACCAGCCGCTTCTCGACCAGCACGGCAAAGGCCGGATTCGATTGATCGACGCTGTCCGGCGCACGCGCAATGCGCAACAGCATCGAGAATTCATGCGGACTCAGCATGGTCCTTGTCTCCTGATCGTCCGCGATCCGGTTCGAACCGGCGTCGATCGTATTTTTGAATGAAATGGCGCGATGCATGACCGTCGCGCCGCCGGGAGCGAGATCCCGGCAGGCCTGCCTGCGACGCGGGCACGTCGTCGCGAGCGGGTTGCGCACGTCGCGGATCGGGCGATGCCGCCACGACGGGAACGTGCAACGTTATGGGCACACCATGACGTGACCGTGACAGGAAAACGGGGCGCAAGACAGCGTGCGTCGCATGCCGTTTCGATTCGATGCCGATCCCATTGAAGAAGACGGGTCGCATCACATGCATGGCCGCCGGTTCCCTGCTCGCCGGCCGTGTCGCGCCCTTCATCGCGGATCGGCCGAATACGGGAACCCGCCGCGCGCCGATCCACTCGCATGGCGTATGCAGCGCACGACCACGTTCACCGCGCGCCCGAGCGTCATCCCGATGAGCACGCCCCATACCGCGAACGACAGCACTACGAAGCCGCTCGTCGCCGCCCACGGCACTTGCACGGCGACCGCGTAATGGATGCAGGTTTCGGCGACGAACGTCAGCATCAGCGTGACGAGCAGGCTCGCGTCGCCGGGCAGACGCACGCGCAGGCCCGAGGCGGCCGGGCGGTACTCGAGCCGCCACCGGCTCGCGTGCAACCAGCCCAGCGCCGCACCGCCCAGGACGGCCGCCAGCGCAGTCGCGTTCGCTTCGATACCGGCATGCGGAAAGAGTCCGTTCAGGCTGGCGATGCCGAGCATCCCGAACGCGATTGGCGAGATCAGCGGACGGGCCGCCGGCACCTCGCGAGGAAAACAGCGCTTGATGCCGACATAGAGCAGCACGCAGAACATGACGTACACGTAAGACTTCAGGTGAAGGAGAGTGGACATGGTCGGAGTCGCCTGATCGGAGTGGACACGGCAACACCGTACTGCCCGATCCGGACGGGCGGCGTAGCTTGCGACGGGTGGCGGGAATTCGTGGACGAGTTGCGCATCGCGGCGATGACCGTTTGGCGAATCGGGACGGTTGATGCGCGATCGCCTCGCGCAGCCGGCAACGTCTGAATCCGTCGGCGCTTCGCACTCGACGCGCGACCGGCAACGCGCCGTGTCCTTCCGCAGCGCCTTCCACTACACTCGTGACGGAAACCGGCCGACCGTCGGCAGCCGAAGCGGTTCGTCGAAGCCAAGCGCCGTTCGTCGCAACGCACGCGCGATCGGCCCATCCGGCAGTAAGGTCAAGCCATCGGCGCATCGTGCGCCCACCCTTACCCGAAACCATGCGAGCTACGTCCGACCCGTCGCCGATTCCGCAGCCACCCGCCAGCGCCCCGCCCCGGCTGTTGCGCGATCCGGCCATGCTGCTCGCGTTCACGTGCTTCAACTCGGTCGTCGGCCTCGGTTTCTGGGCGCTCCATTTCAACGAGCCGTTGTTGCCCTACCTCGTCGTCGCCAACGCGATCGGTTTCTGCGCACTGCTGTTCAGCCATGCCGCCGACCGGCTGCTGCCGCGCAAGCCCGGGCTCGCGCTGAAGGCCGTCGTGATCGCACCGGTCAGCGTACTCATCGGCTTCGAGATCTCGGCAGCGATCGTCCGCGGGAACGTACCACACGTATTCGGACGCGCCCGCCTCGGAACGTGGGACAACTACGGGCCGTCGTTTCTCATCTCCGCAATCCTGTTCGTGTGCGTATCGCTGTTCCTGCAGTCCATGCGCATGCGTGCGACGCTCGAGACCGAACGCCGCGAAGCCGCCGAAGCGCGCCAGGCCGAGACGGCCGCGCGCCTGGCGCTGCTGCAGGCGCAGATCGAGCCGCACTTCCTGTTCAATACCCTCGCGAACGTGCAGAGCCTGATCGAGCGTGATCCGGCCCGCGCGTCGACGATGCTCGACAGCCTGAACCGCTACCTGCGTGCGAGCCTGCGGCGCACGCGCGATGCGACGTCGACGCTCGAAGAAGAACTCGAACTAGTCGAAGCATTGCTGAAGATCGCATCGATCCGGCTCGGCGAGCGGCTTTCTTATACGATCGACGTGCCGGCGGATTTGCACGCGTTGCCGTTCTCGCCGCTGCTGCTGCAGCCGCTTGTCGAGAATGCACTGCTGCACGGGATCGAGCCGTCCATCGACGGCGGCGTGATCGTGATTCGCGGCAGGATGCGGGGCGACAGGCTCGAACTCAACGTGATCGATACGGGTGTCGGCCTCGGCAAAAGCGACACGCGCCTGCACGGCGGCGTCGGGCTCGCCAACGTCGCCGCGCGCATCCGGACGCTGCACGGCGAGCGCGGCCGTGTCACCGTCGAAACGAACGTCGCCGCCGCACATGGCGTCACCGCTACCCTGCTGATTCCGATCGACTGACATGCCGACCGCCCTCATCGCCGACGACGAACCGAATCTGTCCGCCTTGCTTGCGCAGCGGCTGGGGCAGCTCTGGCCCGAACTGGAGATCGCCGCGATGCCGCGTAACGGCGTCGAGACACTGGCCGCGCTGAACGCGTCGCCACGCCCGGACATCGCGTTTCTCGACATCCGGATGCCCGGCATCGACGGGTTGAAGCTCGCTGCGCTGGTGCCGGACGTGCATGTCGTGTTCGTCACGGCCTACGACGAATATGCGGTCGACGCGTTCGATCGCGCGGCAGTCGATTACTTGCTGAAGCCGGTGACGGACGAACGACTGTTGCGCTGTATTGCGAAGCTTCAGCGTGGCGGGCCGTCCGTCGCGCATGCAGACGCGTTGGCGCAGGCGGCGCAAGCGCGAGATGCCGCACCGATCCGCTGGCTGACCGTGGGCGTGAAGGATGCAACGCGGCTCGTCTCGGTCGACGACGTGCTGTATTTCCAGGCGTCGGAGAAATACACGGAAATCGTCACGGCCGGTGAACGGCTCGTGATTCGCACGCCGCTGAAGGAACTGATGCAACGACTCGATCCGGAGCGGTTCGCGCAGGTACATCGCGGCGTGATCGTTGCGTACGCAGCGATCGATCGTGTCGAGCGTGACTTGCTCGGCAGATTGCGGATTCGCGTGCATGGGCAGCGGGAAATGCTGCCGGTCAGTCGTGCGTATGCGGGGTTGTTCAGGCAGATGTGAGCGGATCGGCCTGCGGCACCGGCAACGCGATTACGCGCCGACAGGCAGTGGATGGCATGTTGGCAGTCTGCCCGGCTGCACTGCGCCGCTGCGTTCAGATTCGTCGACGATGCTTCGCGCCGCGCGATCTTTCATTGGTTCGACAGATCGATGTCGAAAAGACGGACTTCGTGTCCGCGGCATGGGGACAAACGACAACCTGTGGGCGGGGAAAGTGAACGCTGAAATGACGAAGGGCCGGGAGGAAAACCTCCCGGCCCTTCGAATTTGGTGCCGGCTGCAGGACTCGAACCCGCCACCTGATGATTACAAATCAACTGCTCTACCAGATGAGCTAAGCCGGCGTAGCGCGAGATTCTACCTCATTTCACGATCTTGAGGCGAGGTCTGTTGCCACCTTTCGAACCGTCGCCATCGCCGTCGGTTTTCGGCGGTTCGTCGGCGCCTTCGGAGGGTTCCTCGTTCGCGCCACGGTCGGCAACCGGCGTCAGCGCGGCAGGCGACTCGTCGCGCTGCGCCTCATCCGCTTGCGCAGCTTCTTCGTCGAACGCACCCGAATCCGCGCCTTCGCCCGCGACCGCATCGACCTGGAACGCCATGCCCTGCCCGTTCTCGCGCGCGTAGATCGCGAGCACGTTCGCCACCGGAATCTCGATCTTGTGCGCCTTCCCGGAGAACCGGGCCGTGAACTCGATCCACTCGTTGCCCATCTGCAACTGGCTCGTCGCCTCGAAGCTGATGTTGAGCACGATCTCGCCGTCACGCACGAACTGACGCGGCACGCGCGTCGAGTTGTCGACCCTCACCGCGATATGCGGCGTGTAACCGTTATCGGTGCACCACTCGTACAACGCGCGCAGCAGATAAGGCTTCGTTGAAATCTCTTGCATCACAATCCTCGAACCCGGAGCGGGCGCGCGGCACGCCGCGCCGCCCTCCCCGTCTTGCCTTCATTGCATCATCAACGACGCATGACCTTTTCGGACGGCGTCAGTGCTTCGATGTAGGCCGGACGGCTGAAGATCCGTTCGGCGTACTTCATCAGCGGCGCAGCGTTCTTCGACAGCTCGATGCCGTAGTGATCCAGGCGCCACAGCAGCGGAGCGATCGCGACGTCGAGCATCGAGAACTCTTCGCCGAGCATGTACTTGTTCTTCACGAAGATCGGCGCGAGCTGCGTCAGGCGATCGCGGATCGCGAGGCGTGCCTTCTCGTGATTCTTTTCCGCTGCCTTGCCCTTCTCGTTCTCGAGCGTGCTGACGTGGACGAACAGTTCCTTCTCGAAGTTGAGCAGGAACAGGCGTGCACGTGCGCGTTGCACCGGGTCGGCCGGCATCAGCTGCGGATGCGGGAAGCGCTCGTCGATGTACTCGTTGATGATGTTCGATTCGTACAGGATCAGGTCGCGCTCGACCAGGATCGGCACCTGACCGTACGGGTTCATCACCGAAATGTCTTCCGGCTTGTTGAACAGGTCGACGTCACGGATTTCGAAGTCCATGCCCTTCTCGAACAGCACCAGCCGGCAACGCTGGGAGAACGGGCAAGTTGTGCCGGAATACAGAACCATCATATTTGCGTTTCCTCAAAAAAGCCGAGGGCCGGCACGCGGCGGCACCCCTTTCACGGGTTCCGCCTTGCGCCGGCCCCACGCCGGTCAGGCGTGTTTACTTGATATCTTTCCAGTACGCGGCATTGAGCCGCCAGGCCAGGAAAGTCAGGACACCGAGAAAGATCAGCACCCACACGCCGAGGCGTTTGCGGGTCTGCTGGGCCGGCTCGGACATCCATGTCATATAGGCCACCAGATCGGCAACCGCAGCATCATAGTCGGGCGACGAGAGCGTGCCCGGCGTGACCTGCTGGAAGCCGACGAGCGTGTGGACCTTCTCGCCCGTCTCCTCGTCCGTCTTGTCTTCGAATTTGGCAATGCGCTGCCCCTGCAGCTGCCACAACACATGGGGCATGCCGACGTTCTCGAACACCGCGTTGTTCCAGCCGGTCGGCCGCGTATCGTCGCGGTAGAAACTCCGCAGATACGTATACAGCCAGTCGCGGCCGCGCGCGCGCTCCTCGACCGACAGGTCGGGCGGCGTGGTGCCGAGCCAGTTCTTCGCGTCTTCGGGCCGCATCGCGACGGACATCGTGCTCCCGACCTTGTCGGTCGTGAACAGGAGATTCGCTTCGATCTCCTTCTGGGATATGCCCAGATCCGTCAGACGGTTGTAGCGCATCAGGTTCGCGCTGTGGCAGTTCAGGCAATAGTTTACAAACAATTGCGCGCCGTGCTGAAGCGAAACGAGATTTTCCGTGTTATCGGGCGCCCGGTCGAGCGGAAAATTACCTTCCGCCCGCACGGCCGGCGCCGCCAGCAGCGCACACGCGGTCACCCCGATCAGTGCGAGTGTCGAAAGCAGTTTCTTCATGTCGTTCTCTCCTCGCTCACGTTAATGGGGCTTGAAGCGCACCCGCTCCGGCGGCTGCTTGAACGTGCCAAGCGGCGTCCAGACGGGCATGCCGAGGAAGAACGCGAAGTAGATCAGCGCGCAACACTGCGCGATCAGCGTGGCCGCCGGCGATGGCGGCCGCGTGCCGAGGAACGCGAGGGTCAGGAACGCGGCGACGAAGATCCCGAGGAACACCTTGTGGAACATCGGCCGGTAGCGGATCGACTTCACCGGGCTGCGGTCGAGCCACGGCAGGAAGAACAGCGTGATCACCGCCGAACCCATCACGACGACGCCCCAGAACTTCGACTCCGTCAGGTACATGAACACGACGATCGCCGCGGCCAGCACCGGCAGCCCGGCCTTCCACTTGCCGCGCGCGCGGATCAGCGCAAGCACGCCGAGCAGCGCGATCACGATCATCAGCACGATCTTGAACGGGTCGGTGGTCGCGCGCAGCATCGCGTAGAACGCGGTGAAGTACCAGACCGGCGCGATCTCGGGCGGCGTCTGCAGCGGGTTCGCCGGGACGAAGTTGTTCGCCTCGAGGAAGTAGCCGCCCATCTCCGGCGAGAAGAACACGATCAGCGCGAAGATCATCAGGAACACGCACACGCCGAGGAAATCGTGCACCGAGTAGTACGGATGGAACGGGATGCCGTCGAGCGGGATGCCGTTCTCGTCCTTCTTCGCCTTGATCTCGATGCCGTCCGGGTTATTTGACCCCACTTCGTGCAGTGCAACGAGGTGCGCGACCACGAGGCCGACCAGCACGAGCGGAATCGCGATCACGTGGAATGCGAAGAAGCGGTTCAGCGTGACATCGGACACGACGTAGTCGCCGCGAATCCACAGCGACAGGTCCGGGCCGACGAACGGGATCGCCGAGAACAGGTTCACGATCACCTGCGCGCCCCAGAACGACATCTGGCCCCACGGCAGCAGGTAGCCGAAGAATGCCTCGGCCATCAGGCACAGGAAGATCGCGCAGCCGAAGATCCACACGAGCTCGCGCGGCTTGCGGTACGACCCGTACAGCAGCCCGCGGAACATATGCAGGTAGACGACCACGAAGAACATCGATGCACCGGTCGAGTGCATGTAGCGGATCAGCCAGCCCCACGGCACCTCGCGCATGATGTACTCGACCGACGCAAACGCGAGCGTCGAGTCGGGCTTGTAGTTCATCGTCAAGAAGATGCCCGTGACGATCTGGTTGACGAGCACCAGCAGCGCGAGGGAGCCGAAGAAGTACCAGAAGTTGAAGTTCTTCGGCGCGTAGTACTCGGAAACGTGCTTCTTCCAGGTGGACGTGAGCGGGAAGCGCTGGTCGATCCAGCCGGTGAGACCTGTCGTGGAGACTTCCTTGTTGTCGGCCATCACGCTTCTCCTTTCTCGTCCTTGCCGATCACGAGGGTCGTTGCCGACGTGAACATGTAGGGCGGGATGTCGAGATTCTGAGGCGCCGGTTTGTTCTTGAACACACGGCCGGCGAGGTCGTAGGTCGAACCGTGACACGGGCAGAGGAAACCGCCCGGCCAGTCATCCGGCAGGTTCGGCTGCGGACCCGGCGTGAAGCGTTGGCTTGGCGTACAGCCGAGGTGCGTACAGACGGCCATCACGACGAGAATGTTCTTGCGATCGGCCCGCGAGCGATATTCGTTCGCGCAATACGCGGGCAACGGCATCGTATAGGGCTTTTCGGTGGTCGGATCGGCCACTTCCTTGTCGGCCTTGACCACGTCGGCCAGCATCGAATCGGTGCGGTTCAGGATCCAGACGGGCTTGCCGCGCCACGGCACGGTGACCATCTCGCCGGGCTTGAGCCCGCTGATATCGACCTCGACCGGTGCACCGGCCGCTTTCGCTTTCGCGGACGGCGCGAGCGACGCCGCGAAAGGTATAACGGTGGCTACGCCTCCCACGCCACCTGCTACGGATGTCGCAATCAGCCAGGTACGGCGGCCGCTGTCGACGCGTTTCTCTTCCTTGTCTCGCATCACACGCCCCACTTCTGAGTTGGATTTTCCGTCACGACTTTTCATTCCGCCGCTAGTTTGCTCGAATGGAGTCGCCATTTACAAGGCCCGGAGATGAAAATCCCTTCGAAGTGATTGATAGTCAAGGGTTTTCCCCCACTATCGGAGCGATTAAATCATTTCACTTTTAAGCATTCGCTACATTGAGAAATTTCGATGCGCCGCCGCAAATCCGGGGTTCAGACCGGATTATGAATATCGATAAAAAGGTGTTCGATATCGAATTCTTCGGACAAGTGGGCGCCAAGTGCCTGGATTCCGTAACGTTCGGTCGCATGGTGCCCTGCCGCAACGAACGCGACGCCGCTCTCGGCCGCCGTGTGCGTCACGTATTCGGAGACCTCGCCGGTCAGGTACACGTCCGCGCCGGCGTCGATCGCCGCGTCGAAATAGCTCTGCGCGGCGCCCGTGCACCACGCGATGCGGCGCAGCTGCATTTCCGGATCGCCCAGCACGAGCGGCGTACGGCCTAGCGTGCGCTCGACCTTCGCGACGAAGTGCTCGAGCGTGACCGGCATCGGCAGCGTCGCCATCCAGCCGAGGTCACCTTCGCCGAAACGCTGCTCGCCGATCAGCCCGAGCTTGTTGCCGAGCTGCGCGTTGTTGCCGAATTCGGGATGCGCGTCGAGCGGCAGGTGGAACGCGAACAGGTTCAGGTCGTTCCTGAGCAGCAGCTTCAGGCGCTGGTACTTGCGGCCCGTGATCTGCGGCGCCTCGTTGCGCCAGAAATAGCCGTGATGGACGAGCACGGCATCTGCCCCCCATTCGAGCGCGGCTTCGAGGAACGCGACCGACGCGGTGACGCCGGTGGCGATCTTCTCGACCTTGCGGCGCCCCTCGACCTGGAGGCCGTTCGGGCAATAGTCCTTGAAGCGCGCGGTTTCAAGGGTATTGTTCAAGTACAATTCAAGTTCGATCCGATCCATATAAACCTCTAATCCATTCAGATGCTTAGACGCTTCTGGCTGTTCTTCGCGCAGGCGGTTACCGTGCTGCTCGCGCTGATGTTCATCGTCGTGACGCTCAAGCCGCAATGGCTGCAACGGCAAGGACAGCTCGGCAAGCAGCTCGCCACGCCGATCGTTGCGCTGCGGGAAGTCGCGCCGGGCATCGGCGGCGCACCGGCGACCACGTCGTACGCCGAAGCCGCGCAGAAGGCGATGCCGGCCGTCGTCAACGTGTTCTCCAGCAAGGACGGCTCGCTGCCGCCCGACCCCCGCGCGAAAGATCCGCTGTTCCGCTACTTCTTCGGCGACCGCAACGCCCGCAAGCAGCAGGACGAACCGGCAGCCAACCTCGGCTCGGGCGTTATCGTGAGCCCTGAAGGTTACATTCTAACGAACCAGCACGTCGTGGACGGCGCCGACCAGATCGAAGTCGCGCTCGCCGACGGCCGCACGTCCACCGCGAAGGTGATCGGCAGCGATCCCGAGACCGATCTCGCCGTGCTGAAAATCAATATGACGAGCCTGCCGACGATCACGCTCGGCCGCTCCGACCAGTCGCGCGTCGGCGACGTCGTGCTCGCGATCGGCAACCCGTTCGGCGTCGGCCAGACGGTCACGATGGGGATCATCAGCGCGCTCGGCCGCAATCACCTCGGCATCAACACGTTCGAGAACTTCATCCAGACCGACGCGCCGATCAACCCCGGCAACTCGGGCGGCGCACTGGTCGACGTGAACGGCAACCTGCTCGGCATCAACACGGCGATCTATTCGCGCTCGGGCGGCTCGCTCGGCATCGGCTTCGCGATTCCCGTCTCGACCGCGCGCACGGTGCTCGAAAGCATCATCACGACGGGCTCGGTCACGCGCGGCTGGATCGGTGTCGAACCGCAGGACGTCACGCCGGAGATCGCCGAGTCGTTCGGGCTCCAGCAGAAATCGGGCGCGATCGTCGCCGGCGTACTGCAGGGTGGCCCGGCCGACAAGGCCGGCATCAAGCCGGGCGATATCCTCGTGAGTGTGAACGGCGAGGACATCACCGACACGACGAAGCTGCTGAACACCGTCGCGCAGATCAAGCCCGGCACGTCGACCAAGGTGCACGTCGTGCGCAAGGGCAAGGAGCTGGACGTGAACGTCGTGATCGGCAAGCGCCCGCCGCCGCCGAAGCAGGCGCTCGACGAGCAGGACAGCGATACCGAGTGAGGTTTCGACGAGCGGGGGCGGTGCAATACCGCGCGCCGCGCCGTCGATGGAAATGAAAAAGGGCAGCCGGTTGGCTGCCCTTTTGCTTTGCTTCGATCTATCCGTCTTGCCGGGAAGGTGGCCGCGCTACACGCTTGTCGGACGGCTGCGCCACCGAGCAGCCCAGGCCGGGCCGGAAGGCCAGCGCGCCACCCTGCGCGCCGCCGTCAACTCGTGGCTTCGCCGTTCCCCGTCTCGCCCTCTTCGGCCGGCTTCTTCGGCACGAAGAACCGCGCGGCCAGCAGCCCGATCTCGAACAGCACGATGAGCGGCAACGCGAGCATCAGTTGAGAGAACACGTCCGGCGGCGTGACGACCGCCGCGACGACGAACGCGCCGACAATCACGTACGGCCGCATCTCCTTGAGCTTCTTCAGCGAAAGCACGCCCATTCTGACGAGCAGCACGACGACGATCGGCACCTCGAACGTGACCCCGAACGCGATGAACATCCCGAGCACGAAGCTCAGGTAGTTGTCGATGTCGGTCGTCATCTCGGCCCCGAGCGGCGCATTGTAGTGCGCCATCACGCGGAAGATCGTCGGGAACACGAGGAAGTACGCGAATGCCATCCCGCACAGGAACAGCACATAGCTGCTGCCGACGAGCGGCGTGACGAGCCTCTTCTCGTGCTGATACAGCCCCGGCGCGACGAACGCCCAGATCTGGTACAGCACGACCGGCAGCGCGATCACGAGCGCGACGAGCATCGTGACCTTCATCGGCACGAAGAACGAGCCGGTGACGTCGGTGACGATCATCTTGCCGTCCTTCGGCAGGTTCTCCATCAGCGGCCGCGCGAGCAGCCGGAAGATGTCGGGCGCCCAGTAGACGAGCCCGAGGAACACGACGATCACGGCCAGGCCCGCGCGAATGATGCGATCGCGAAGCTCGACGAGATGGGAAATGAAGGTTTCTTCCGGGGCGTCGCCCGGGTTCTGCTGGGGGTCGCTCACGCCGGCCCTCGGTAGGATTGACGAGCGAGCATGCGCTCGGCTCAGAAGAAGCGCGTCGGCCGGCGCAGGCTGGCCGGCTGGTGGCGCGCGACACGCGCGGCGCCCGACTGCACGTGCGTGCGGCGGGTGGTCGCGCGCTTGTACCAGACAGGCGTCGCCGCCTGCTTCACGCGCCAGTTGCGGCGCTTCGGCGCAAGCGCGGCCGAACTGCCGCGCCACGACGGCGCCGCGGGCGCATCGGAACCGTAGGAACCGGCGTTACCGGAAGCCTCGTCGAGACCGCCGACCGCGGAATGCCACGTGTCGTTCAGGTCCTTCTCGTGCTCGCGAAGGTTGTCGTGAATCGTCGTCTCGACATTGCGCGCGGCCGATTCGAAATCGGTCTTCATCGTCCGCAACGCGTCGAGTTCGATTTCACGCGAGACCTCGGCCTTCACGTCGTTGATGTACCGCTGCGCACGGCCGAACAGTGCGCCTGCCGTACGCGCGACGCGCGGCAGGCGCTCGGGGCCGAGC
Source organism: Burkholderia cepacia (assembly GCF_029962485.1). NCBI lineage: Bacteria > Pseudomonadati > Pseudomonadota > Betaproteobacteria > Burkholderiales > Burkholderiaceae > Burkholderia > Burkholderia cepacia. The sequence goes on along the minus strand of NZ_CP073637.1, from coordinate 401,332 downwards.
ACCACGAGCGCGACGACGCCGATCAGCGCCATCTTGGAAAGACCGAGATCCAGCATCGCGAATGCCTGTCAGCGTGCCGGCGTTACGCCTTGTTCGAATCGGAACGCGTCGTTTCCTTCGCGTTGACGTCGACCGAGCCCGTGCGCGGCAGTTGCTGCGCGTCGGCCGGCGTTTCGCCTTCCTTCATGCCGTCCTTGAAACCCTTCACGGCGCTGCCGAGATCGTTGCCGATGTTGCGCAGCTTCTTCGTACCGAAAACCAGCGCGACGATCAGCAGCACGATCAGCCAGTGCCAAATGCTCAATCCACCCATGATGAAACTCTCCTCAACCACGCCGCCGGGCGGCGCAAATCGCCGGCGACACGCCGGCTTCGACTATCGATGCGGGGAAACGCCCCGCGCCGTCAACCCATCCGCTGCCAGGGGCGCGGACCGGCCAGGATATGCGCGTGCAGGTGGTAGACCTCCTGCCCGCCGCCCGGGCCCGTATTGATGACCGTGCGGAAACCGGTTTCGCCGCCCGTGTACGCGACGCCGAGCTGGTCGGCAAGGCGCGCGACGAGCAGCATCAGCCGGCCGAGCATCGGCGCATCGCCCTCACTCGCCGCCGACAACGTCGGCAGGTGCTGACGCGGAATCACGAGCACGTGCGTCTCGGCCGCAGGGCGGATGTCGCGGAACGCGACGAATTCATCGTCCTCGTGCACCTTCGTGCTCGGGATCTCGCCTGCCGCGATCTTGCAGAACAGGCAATTCGGATCGTGACTCATGTTGCTCCTGCAGACACCCGTGCGCGGCCGGTCAGAACCACGCCTGCGGATCGAGCGTCTTGTTGTCGTTCAGGTACAGCCAACCCTTGATGATACGGTACAGCGTCCAGATCCATGTGACAAACATCACTGCAAATCCGATCACGACGAATGCCAGTGCGAACCCGATGACGTACGCGATCAGCGCGCGCCAGAACGTACGGATCTGCCACTCGAAATGATCGGCATACGGCGTGCCGGCCACATCGCCGCGCTTCACGTAGTTGATGATGATCGCGATGATGCCCGTGACGCCACCCGTCAGCCAGTGAAACGCATACAGGCCGTAGAGCACGTGAGTGAGCGTGCGCAACCCGTTCAGGCGTTCGGCATCCGCCGCCCCCGGCACCGCAGGCGTCGGAAACTGGTTCGACGTATCGTTCATGATGCTACCCCCGTTAGATGACAATTCTTACAGCTTACCGTACTGTTGCCACCGCGGCGGGACGATGCCTGTCAGCCGCCGTTTTCCTCACGCTCGCGGCGCTTGCGCAGCGCCTTTTCCTCGATGCCCGACAGTCCTTCGCGGCGCTCGAGTTCGGCGATCACGTCGGCCGGGCTCAGCTCGAAGTGCGACAGCATCACGAGGCAGTGGAACCACAGGTCGGCCACCTCGCCGACGAGCGCGCTCGGCGCGCCGCCCTGGCGCACGTCCTTCGCGGCCAGCACGACTTCCGTCGCCTCTTCGCCGATCTTCTTCAGCACCGCGTCGTCGCCCTTGTGGAACAGGCGCGATACGTACGATTGATCGGGGTCGCCGCCCTTGCGGCTATCGATCACGGCCGCGAGGCGCAGCAGCGTGTCTTCGGTCGATTGCGTCATTTGTAGATGTGTTCGGGATCTTTCAGCACCGGTTCGACCGCGACCCAGTCGCCGTTGTCGACGGTGCCTTCGAATTTCTGGAAGAAGCACGAATGCCGGCCGGTGTGGCACGCGATGCCCGACACCTGCTCGACCTTCAGCAGCACGACGTCCTCGTCGCAGTCGAGCCGCACCTCGTGCACGTGCTGCACGTGGCCCGACTCCTCGCCCTTGAACCACAGGCGCTTGCGCGAGCGCGAATAATAGACCGCGCGCTGGGTCTCGATCGTCTTCGCCAGCGCCTCGCGGTTCATCCACGCAAACATCAGCACGTCGTTCGTCGACGCTTCCTGCGCGATCACCGGCACGAGGCCGTTGTCGTCCCAGCGGACCTTGTCGAGCCACGCGGGCAATGCATTCGTTTCGGTATTCATCACAGCCTCACCGGGATGCCCTGGTCGGCCATGAAGCGTTTCGCCTCGCCGACCGTGTGCTCGCCGTAGTGGAAAATGCTCGCGGCCAGCACCGCGTCGGCGCGGCCGTCCTTGATGCCGTCGGCCAGATGCTGCAGCGAACCGACGCCGCCCGATGCAATCACCGGCACCGGCACCGCGTCCGACACGCCGCGCGTGAGCGCGAGGTCGAAGCCCGACTTCGTGCCGTCGCGGTCCATGCTCGTGAGCAGGATCTCGCCCGCGCCGAGCTCGGCCATCTTGCGTGCCCATTCGATCGCGTCGAGGCCCGTGTTCTTGCGGCCGCCGTGCGTGAAGACTTCCCAGCGCGGCGTCTCGCCGTCGGCCGACACGCGCTTCGCGTCGATCGCGACGACGATGCACTGCGAGCCGTACTTGTCGGCCGCGTCGCGCACGAGCTGCGGGTTCGCGACCGCCGACGAATTCATGCTGACCTTGTCCGCGCCCGCGTTCAGCAGGCGCCGCACGTCCTCGACGGCCCGCACGCCGCCGCCGACGGTCAGCGGAATGAAGACCTGCGACGCAACGGCTTCGATGATCGGCAGGATCAGGTCGCGCTGGTCGGACGTCGCGGTGATGTCGAGGAAGGTCAGTTCGTCGGCGCCCTGGTCGTCGTAGCGGCGGGCGATTTCGACGGGGTCGCCGGCGTCGCGCAGCTCGACGAAGTTGACGCCCTTGACGACACGCCCGGCAGTCACGTCCAGGCAGGGGATGATGCGTTTAGCTAGAGCCATGATGGTGCGCCAGAGGCCGCGATGGGACGGCCGGTTGCGGAAGCCTCGCGCGAGGCCTCCGGTCGGGGCCGCCCGCAGGCAGCCCCGGCGAACGGGACAACCGCGTTACGCGTTGTCGAGTTCGCCGTTCAGTTCGTCCGCGCGCTTTTGCGCGGCCGCGAAATCGAGATCGCCGGAGTAGATCGCACGGCCGCAGATCACGCCTTCGACGCCGTGCTCTTCCACTTCGCACAGGTTCTCGATGTCCATGAGGTTCGACAGGCCGCCGCTGGCGATCACCGGGATGCCGACTGCCTGCGCGAGCTTCACGGTCGCCTCGATGTTGATGCCCTGCAGCATCCCGTCGCGGCCGATGTCCGTGTAGACGATCGATTCGACGCCGTAGTCCTCGAACTTCTTCGCGAGATCGATCACTTCGTGGCCGGTCAGCTTGCTCCAGCCGTCGGTCGCGACCTTGCCGTCCTTCGCGTCCAGCCCGACGATGATGCTGCCGGCGAACGCGGTGCACGCGTCCTGCAGGAAGCCCGGATCCTTCACGGCCGCCGTGCCGATGATCACGTAGGACAGGCCCGCATCGAGATACTTCTCGATCGTCTCGAGGCTGCGGATGCCGCCGCCGAGCTGTACGGGGATTTCATCGCCGACTTCGTCGAGGATCGCTTCGATCGCCTCGAGATTCTTCGGCTTGCCGGCGAATGCGCCGTTCAGGTCGACCAGATGGAGCCGCCGGGCGCCGAGATCGACCCACTTGCGGGCCATCGCCGCCGGGTCCTCGGAAAAAATCGTGGCCTGGTCCATATCGCCCTGTTTGAGGCGCACACACTGACCGTCTTTGAGATCGATGGCCGGAATCAGCAACATAGCAATCGGGTATCGTCGTGGAAAATGAAAAGAATCCGGCGCGTACCGGCCAATCCGGTACCGCGCCGTCTCGCTAGTTTAGTACAACTCTTTCGGCGCTTAGGGCCTGTTCCCGCCAATAACGGGCTTGCGAACGTGCCTTGCCGGTCGTAGTGCAAGGAGTGAGGAGCGCCGTTTGGCCGAGCCAAACAAGCGACGATCGACGCCGCAATACGGCCGGCAAGGCACGTTCCCGTAATTCAACAAAATCCTTCTTGGGGCTGGCCGCCAGAAGGGCCGATCGCCGCGTCATACTCCTCGCGAATACGTCGAGTATTCGCTTCGTCGCAATCCTTGCGCTCGGCCCTTCTGGCGGCCAGCGCAAGCCCGTTATTGGCGGGAACAGGCCCTCGCGCAAGCCCCGTAAGACGGGCCTCTCCGGCCCGCAGACTGTGGCACGCACGCGACGTTCACGGTTTCCAGTGTACGAAGTTGCGATACAGACGCAAACCGACCTCCGCGCTTTTCTCGGGGTGGAATTGGGTCGCGAAGAGGTTATCCCGCGCGACCGCGGACGTAAACGGCGCGCCGTATGCCGTTTCGCCGACCGTATGCGCCGGGTTGTCCGGCGTCACGTAATAGCTGTGTACGAAGTAGAAATACGCGTCGTCGGGCACGCCGTCCCACAGCGGGTGCGGCTGCGACTGGCGCACGCGGTTCCAGCCCATCTGCGGCACCTTGAAGCGCGAGCCGTCGTCCTGCACGCGACCGCCGAGCTCGAAACGCACGACCTTGCCGGGCAACAGGCCGAGGCCCTTCGTGTCGCCTTCCGCGCTCCAGTCGAACAGCATCTGCTCGCCGACGCACACGCCGAGCAGCGGCTTTGTGCGCGACGCCTCGATCACGGCCTCCTGCAGGCCCGATTCGCCGAGGCAGCGCATGCAGTCGGGCATCGCGCCCTGGCCGGGCAGCACGACGCGGTCGGCCGCGCGAATCGCGGCCGGCGTGTCGACGATCGCCACGTCGGCGGCCGGTTCGGCCTTCTTGAGCGCCTGCGCGACCGAGCGCAGGTTGCCCATCCCATAATCCACAATCGCAATCGAAGTTTTCATCTCAGTGCAGGCAGTAGCGCCCTCAGTCCATTGACGATGAATTCCACCGCCAGCGCCGACAGCATCAGACCCATCAGCCGCGTGGCGATGTTGATGCCCGTGCGGCCGATCCAGTTCGCGATCGGCTCGGCGAGCCGCATCGCGACGAAACACAGAAAAGCCAGGACCGCGCCGATCGCAACCAGCCCGACCCGGTCATACCAGTGACGCGCGTTCGCCGCATAGATGATCACCGTGCTGATCGAGCCGGGGCCCGTGAGCAGCGGAATCGCCAGCGGCACGACCGCGATGTTGTTTTTCAGCTCGGCCTCGTCGCGCTCCTCCGGCGTCGATCGCGTGTTGCCGATCTGCGCGTTCAGCATGTTGATCGCCATCAGCAGCATGATGATCCCGCCGCCCACTTCGAGCGACCCGACCGAAATGCCGAAGAAGTTGATGATCTGCTGCCCGAGCAGCGCGGTCACCGTCATCACGCAGAACACCGACACCGAGGCGATCCGGATCGTGCGGCGCCGCTCGTCGTCCGTCTGCTGCGCCGTCAGGCTCAGGAAGAACGGCACCGCGCCGACCGGATTGATCAGCGCCAGCAACGAAATGAACGATTTGAGCAGATCCATCGCAAGCCGGCGCCGCGCGCCGAAGCCGTGAGGTTGTCCTTAGCGTCCGTCCATCCGGACGATCAGAGGCTGCCTTTCGTCGACGGAATCTGCCCCGCCGCACGCTCGTCGAGCTCCACCGCCGCGCGCAGCGCACGGCCGAAGGCCTTGAACACCGTCTCGAGCTGATGGTGCGCATTGATCCCGCGCAGGTTGTCGATGTGCAGCGTGACACCGGCGTGGTTCACGAAACCGCGGAAGAACTCGATCGACAGGTCGACGTCGAACGTGCCGATCCGCGCACGCGTGAACGGCACGTGGAATTCGAGGCCCGGACGGCCCGAGAAGTCGATCACGACGCGCGACAGCGCCTCGTCGAGCGGCACGTACGAATGGCCGTAGCGGCGGATGCCCTTGCGGTCACCAATCGCCTTCGCGACCGCCTGACCGAGCGTGATGCCGACATCCTCGACCGTGTGGTGGTCGTCGATATGCGTGTCGCCATGCGCTTCGACCTCGAGATCGAACAGACCGTGTCGCGCGATCTGGTCGAGCATATGGTCGAGAAACGGCACGCCGGTGGCCAGCTTCTGCTGGCCGGTGCCGTCGAGATCGAGCTTCACACGGATCTGCGTTTCGCTGGTATTGCGAACGACTTCCGCCACACGCATGGCAATTCCTTGATTGAGTCTGAAGTAAATGGGGATTGATCGTCGCGCGCCGCCGCGCCCTGGGCTCAACCGGGCAGCGCGAGTTTCAAGGCGGCCAGCAGGCGGGCGTTTTCGTCGGGAGAACCGACGGTCAGCCGCACGCATTCGGCCAGCAATGGATGCATTTTACTCACGTTTTTGACCAGCACCCGCTCGGTGAGCAGCGCATCGAACACGGCAGCCGCATCCGGCACGCGCACCAGCAGGAAATTGCCGGCGCTCGGGAACACCGTCGCGCCCGGCAGCGCGGCCACGGCCTGCGCGAGACGCGTGCGTTCCGCCCGCAGCTCGGCCGCCTGCGCATCGAGCACGTCGAGGTGGTCGAGCAGGAAATCGGCGGTCGCCTGGGTCAGCAGCACGTTGATGTTGTACGGCGGGCGCACCTTGTCGAATTCGGTCAGCCACGCGTGCCGCCCGACGAGATAGCCGAGGCGGATGCCCGCGAGGCCGAGCTTCGACACCGTGCGCATCACCACGATGTTGTCGAACTCGGCGGCGCGCGGCAGCCACGAACGCTCGGCGAACGGCTGGTACGCCTCGTCGATCACGATCAGGCTGTGCCGCGCGGCGGCGATGATCCGCTCGACGTCGGCATCGTCGTACAGCGTGCCGGTCGGGTTGTTCGGGTACGCGAGATAGACGATCGCGGGCCGGTGCTCGGCGATCGCCGCGAGCATCGCGTCGACGTCGAGCGTCAGGTCGGCCTTCAGCGGCACGCCGACGAATTCGAGCTGCGCCAGCTTCGCCGACAGCTCGTACATCACGAAGCCCGGTACCGGCGCAAGCACCTTCGCGCCCGGCTGCGCGCACGCGACCGAGATCATGCTGATGATTTCGTCGGAACCGTTGCCGAGCAGCACTTCGCAACCGGCCGGCACGCCCATCGCGTGGCGCAGCTTGTCGAGCAGCGCGGCCGGGCGCGGCGCCGGATAGCGGTTCAGCGCGACCTGCGCGAGACGCTCGCCGAGCGCCGCGGCGAGCGGTTCGGGCAGCGGATACGGGTTCTCCATCGCGTCGAGCTTCACGAACCCGCTCGCGTCGGGCACCGGGTAGCTCGTCATCGCGAGCACGTCGCGGCGGATGATGTCTTGTGGCGTCGTCATGGTCTCAAGCCGGCGTGCGTCGCGCCGGCATCAAATGGTCGGCAAGGCGGCGGCTGCCGCCCTGCACTCGTCTCCCGCCCCGGCCCCGCACAGTGCGTGGTCAGCCCTTCATCCGGAACTCGGCGCTCTTCGCGTGCGCCTGCAGCCCTTCGCCGTACGCGAGTTCGGAAGCGATCTCGCCGAGCGTCTGTGCGCCTTCCGCGCTGACTTCGATCAGGCTCGAACGCTTGATGAAGTCGTACACGCCGAGCGGCGACGAGAAGCGCGCGGTGCGCGACGTCGGCAGCACGTGGTTCGGGCCCGCACAGTAGTCGCCGAGGCTTTCGCTCGTGTAGCGGCCGAGGAAGATCGCACCCGCGTGGCGGATCTGCTGGCCCCATTGCTGCGGCTCCAGCGCCGAGATTTCCAGGTGTTCCGGCGCGATGTCGTTCGCGATCCGGCACGCTTCGGCCATGTCGCGCACCTTGATCAGCGCGCCGCGCCCTTCGAGCGATGCGCGGATCACGTCCCGGCGCGGCATCGACGGCAGCAGCTCGGCGATCGCCTTCTCGACGCGGTCGAGGAACGCGCCGTCCGGGCACAGCAGGATCGACTGCGCGAGCTCGTCGTGCTCGGCCTGCGAGAACAGGTCCATCGCGACCCAGTTCGGATCGGTCGTGCCGTCGCACAGCACGAGGATTTCCGACGGCCCCGCGATCATGTCGATGCCGACCGTGCCGAACACGCGGCGCTTCGCCGACGCGACGTATGCATTGCCCGGGCCGCAGATCTTGTCGACGGCCGGCACCGTCGCCGTGCCGTATGCGAGCGCGCCCACCGCCTGCGCGCCGCCGATCGTGAACACGCGATCGACGCCGCCGAGCAGTGCCGCGGCCAGCACGAGGTCGTTCTTCACCCCGTCCGGCGTCGGCACGACCATCACGATCTCGCCGACCCCCGCGACGCGCGCGGGAATCGCGTTCATCAGCACCGACGACGGATACGCGGCCTTGCCGCCCGGCACGTACAGGCCGACGCGGTCGAGCGGCGTGACCTTCTGGCCGAGCACCGTGCCGTCCGCTTCCGTGTACTGCCAGCTATGCGTGCCGCACTCGATCTTCTGCTTCTCGTGGTATGCGCGCACACGCGCCGCGGCCGCTTCCAGCGCCGCGCGCGCCTTCGGTGCGAGACCGTCGAGCGCCGTCTGCAGCGCGTCCTGCGGCAGTTCGAGCGCGGCGACGCTGTTCGCGCTCAGCCGGTCGAAGCGGTTCGTGTACTCGAGCACCGCGGCGTCGCCGCGCGACTTCACGTCGGCGAGGATCTGCGCGACCGATTGCTCGATCGCCTCGTCTTCGCTCGCCTCGAACGCGAGCAACGCACGCAGTGCGGCGCCGAAGCCTTCGCTTGTCGAATCGAGCTTGCGGATGGTGATGGACATGGGAGTTCCGTTACGGTGATGCGCTCAACCGCCATTCTGCGACGCGCGTTCGAACGCGTCGAGGATCGGCTTGAGCGCCGCGCGCTTCAACTTCAGCGCAGCCTGGTTCACGACGAGGCGCGACGAGATCGCCATGATCTCCTCGACCTCGACCAGATTGTTCGCCTTCAGCGTGCCGCCCGAGCTGACGAGGTCGACAATCGCATCGGCCAGCCCGACCAGCGGCGCCAGCTCCATCGAGCCGTACAGCTTGATCAGGTCGACGTGCACGCCCTTCGCGGCAAAGTGTTCGCGCGCCGTTTCGACGTACTTCGTCGCGACGCGCAGCCGCGCGCCCTGGCGCACGGCGCTCGCATAGTCGAAGCCGGCCGACACGGCCACCGACATCCGGCAGCGTGCAATGTTCAGATCGATTGGCTGGTACAGGCCCGAGCCGCCGTGCTCGACCAGCACGTCCTTGCCGGCCACGCCGAAATCGGCCGCGCCGTATTCGACATAGGTCGGCACGTCGCTCGCGCGCACGATGATCACGCGCAGGTCCGGGTTCGTCGTCGGCAGGATCAGCTTGCGCGACGTTTCCGGATCCTCGGTCACCTGCACGCCGGCGGCGGCCAGCAGCGGCAGGGTTTCCTCGAAAATCCGGCCCTTCGACAGGGCGAGGGTCAGCGGCGCGGTCATGCTTGGCTCCCGGAAAGGCGGCGCACGTTCGCGCCGACGGCGGTCAGTTTGGCTTCCATGCGGTCGTAGCCGCGGTCCAGGTGATAGATGCGGTCAACGAGCGTTTCGCCTTCGGCGCGCAGCCCGGCGATCACGAGGCTCGCCGAGGCACGCAGATCGGTCGCCATCACGTTCGCGCCCGACAGCTTCTCGACACCCGTCACGAGCGCGGTATTGCCGTCGATCGTAATGTGCGCGCCGAGCCGGTTCAGCTCCTGCACGTGCATGAAGCGGTTCTCGAAAATGGTTTCGACGACTTGCGCGGTGCCCGTCGCGACCGTATTGAGGGCCATGAACTGCGCCTGCATGTCGGTCGGGAACGCCGGGTATTCCGACGTGCGGATCGTGACCGCGGACGGCCGGCGATCCATCTTCACGCGCAGCCAGCTGTCGCCTTCCTCGATCGACACGCCGGCTTCGCGCAGCTTGTCGATCACCGCGTCGAGGATGTGCGGGCGCACGCCCGTCAGCATCACGTCGCCGCCGGCCGCCGCGACCGCGCACAGGAACGTGCCGGCCTCGATGCGGTCGGGGATCACCGAATGGCGTGCACCGTGCAGCCGCTCGACGCCCTGGATCACGAGGCGATCGGTGCCGATGCCGTCGATTTTCGCGCCCATCGCGACCAGCAAGTGTGCGAGATCGCTCACTTCCGGTTCACGTGCCGCGTTTTCGATCACCGTCTCGCCGTCCGCGAGCGTCGCGGCCATCAGCAGGTTTTCCGTGCCCGTCACCGTGATCATGTCGGTCACGATGCGCGCGCCCTTCAGGCGCTTCGCGCGTGCTTCGATGAAGCCGTGCTCGATGCTGATCTCGGCGCCCATCGCCTGCAGGCCCTTGATGTGCTGGTCGACCGGACGCGCGCCGATCGCGCAGCCGCCCGGCAGCGACACCTTCGCCTCGCCGAAGCGCGCGAGCAGCGGCCCGAGCACGAGGATCGACGCACGCATCGTCTTCACGAGCTCGTACGGCGCGACGAGGTTGTCGACGCGCGACGCGTCGAGCTGCACGCGGCAGCCGTCGGTCTCGCTCTTCACGCCCATCTGGTTCAGCACCTTCAGCGTGGTGCGCACGTCCTTCAGGTTCGGCACGTTGTCGAGGTCGACCGGGTCGGCGGTGAGCAGCCCCGCGCACAGGATCGGCAGCGCGGCGTTCTTCGCGCCCGACACGACGATCTCGCCGGACAGGCGCTTGCCGCCTTCGATCACGAGCTTGTCCATCCCCTGTCCCTGCGATTCCCCGTTGGCGGCCGGGTGTGCCGTGGCGACGCTCTGGACGGCGTCGCGCTCGTTGACGGTGACTTGCACTCAGTGATTTCCGGTTATGCGTTCTGCCATTCGGCGGGCGTCAGCGTCTTCATGCTGAGTGCGTGAATTTCCTGCTTCATGCGATCGCCGAGCGCCGCATAGACGAGCTGGTGCCGCTGGATCGGACGCTTGCCTTCGAAGGCCGCCGACACGATCGTCGCGAAGAAATGCTGGCCGTCGCCTTCGACTTCCAGATGCGTGCAGGCGAGACCGCCGGCGATGTATTGCTTGACCTGTTCGGGAGTCGGCAACATGGTGTAAGGCTCCTGTCGGCGCGCGCCGCCCTGGAGGGCGGCCGCAGCCTGTCGATATCAATGACGCAGTTTGTAGCCGGTCGCGAGCAGCCGCATCGCGATCAGCGCGAGCAGCACGAAGAAACCGGTGACGATCGCGAGGCTCGCGAACGGGTTGATGTCGGACGCGCCGAAGAACCCGAAACGGAAGCCGTCGATCATGTAGAAAAACGGATTGAGACGCGAGATCTCGCGCCACACGGGCGGCAGCGAGTGCGTCGAATAGAACACGCCGGACAGGAACGTCAGCGGCATGATCAGGAAGTTCTGGAACGCGGCGAGCTGGTCGAACTTCTCGGCCCAGATCCCGGCGATCAGGCCGAGCGTGCCGAGGATCGCCGAACCGAGCAGCGCGAACGCAATGATGAACAGCGGCGCCGCGAAGTGCATCGGGATAAACCAGATCGTCACGACGAACACGCCCGTGCCGACCGCGAGGCCGCGCACGACCGACGCGAGCACGTACGCACCGAAGATGTCGCGGTACGACAGCGGCGGCAGCAGCATGAACACGAGGTTACCGGTGATCTTCGACTGGATCAGCGACGACGAGCTGTTCGCGAACGCGTTCTGCAACACGCTCATCATCACGAGGCCCGGCACGAGAAAACTCACGTACTCGACGCCCGGATACACCTCGACGCGGCCCGACAGTGCGTGGCCGAAGATCGTCAGGTACAGCAGCGCCGTGACGATCGGTGCGCACACCGTCTGGAACGACACCTTCCAGAAGCGCAGCAGTTCCTTGTAGAACAGCGTTTGAAACCCGCTCATGCCAATCCCTCGATGACGTCTGCCCCGTTCATCACCTGGACGAACACATCTTCGAGGTCGGCCTTGCGGACCTCGATCTCGTCGAACGTGCAGCCCGCCGCGCGGCATTGCGCGAGGATGCGTTCGACATCGTCGTAGCTCGCGAGGCGCAGCAGGTGCTCGCCCGGTGCGCGCGCGGCCGGATCGGACTCCAGCCCGCGCAGCTCGGACGGCAGCGCGCCGGTCGCGAGCCGCAGGTACAGCTGCAGCCCCGCGAAGCGGCGCAGCAGCGCGTCGGTGCGGTCGAGCGCGACCACTTCGCCACGGCGCAGCATCGCGATGCGGTCGCACAGCGACTCGGCTTCCTCGAGGTAGTGGGTGGTCAGCACGATCGTGTGACCCTCGCGGTTCAGGCGCGAGATGAATTTCCACAGCGTCTGGCGCAGTTCCACGTCGACGCCGGCGGTCGGCTCGTCGAGCACGATCACGGGCGGCCGGTGCACGAGCGCCTGCGCGACGAGCACGCGGCGCTTCATCCCGCCCGACAGCGCGCGCATGTTCGCGTCGGCCTTCTCGGTGAGGTCGAGATTGGCCATCACTTCATCGATCCAGTCGTCGTTGCGGCGCAGCCCGAAATAGCCGGACTGGATCCGCAGCGTCTCGCGAACGGTGAAGAACGGGTCGAAGACGAGTTCCTGCGGCACGACGCCGAGCGCGCGGCGCGCACCACGGAAGTCCTTGACGACATCGTGGCCGCGCACCGAGATACTGCCTTCGTCGGCCCGGGCGAGCCCGGCGAGGATACTGATGAGCGTGGTCTTGCCTGCGCCGTTGGGGCCGAGCAGACCGAAAAACTCGCCTTCCTCGACCGACAGGCTGACGCCCTTGAGCGCCTGAAGCGACTTGTAGCGCTTCTTGACGTGACGGATTTCTATGGCTGACATGACTGTGCGCGACGCAAGGGCCGCGACGCCTATTCTGTGCTTGCTGCGAATGAAAATGGGGGCCGGACGCCGATTGGCTGCCCCGCAAAACGCTTGATTATAGGGCAAACCGGCTGGTGGAGCCGGTGCCGGAGGCACGCGGCCTGAAGCGTGCGCACGCCGGCTGGCGCGGCAGGCTCCGGTCGGACAGGGTCAATGTCGCCCGGTGCCTTCGATGAGCGCGTCGACGCCGTAGGCGCGCGCGAGGCTGGCGAGCTTCGGAGGGAGATTGCGGATGTCGAGGGTCGCGCCGCGCGACTTGGCGGCACGTTGCCATGCGAGCAGCACGGCGAGCGCGGACGAGTCGAACTGCGTCAGCGCCGCGCAATCGACGGCGGTGGCGCCCGCGCCGATGCGCGCAAGACCGTCCGCGAGCGCGGACTTCGCGCTCGCGACGGTCAGCGAGGAGCCGGCTTCGAAACCGCTCACGACGCTTGCTTGCCAGCGGCAAGTTGCTGGTTGCGCTGCGTGAGGAACTGGATCAGGCCGTCCACGCCGCTTTGCTGGATCTTCTCGTTGAACTGCTGCTGGTACGTCTGGATCAGCCACGCGCCGAGCACGTTCAGGTCATACACCTTCCAGCCGCTTGCCGACTTGTACAGGCGGTAATCGATCTGGACCGGCTGGCCGTTGTTCATCGCGACCGTCTTGACCACGACATCGGTGTCGGCCGGATCGGCACGGAACGGCGGGTACTGGATCTGCTGGTCCGGCTTCAGCTGCGCCAGCGCGCCCGAGTACGTGCGGATCAGCAGCAGCTTGAACTGCTCCTGAACCTGCTGCTGCTGCTCGGCCGTTGCCGTGCGCCAGTTGCGGCCCATCGCGAGCTGCGTGGTGCGGCGGAAATCGGTGTACGGCAGGATGTCCTTGTTGACGATCGTGATGATGCGGTTGGTATCACCCTGCTTGATCGTCTGCGCCTTGACTTCGTCGAGCACCTGCTGCGTCGCCGTCTTGATCAGCGCCTGCGGGTTCGACTGGTCGACTTGCGCGTGAGCTGCGCTGCCGAACGAGAACAGCGCCGCGAAAACGGGGATCAGGAACAGTTTTTTCATCATAGTGACCTGCATGATTGAGTCGATGCGGAGGTTGGAGCAGGTAGCTTACGCGCAAGTTCGCGCACGCTACCGACTGAATCGTTTCCGGCTGTAACGAATGTAAATCCGTCAGTGCAGCCGGATGCTCGGGAAGCGGAACCCGCCCGGCGACGGCGGCGCCACCTGCATCGCCGGCACGTTCGTTTCGCTGGCCGGATTCGGCGATTCGGCCGTGCCCGAGGCCGGCGCGGCAACCGCCGCGCCCGATGCGCCCGCCGGCGCCCCGCCCACCGCTGCTGCACCCGCCGTACCGGCCGCGCCGGCTGCCGCCGGTGCCGCGCCGTCTTCCGGCAGGTCGTACTTCGGCAGCGCGTCGTTGCTCGACGTCGCGGCTGCCTCGCCGCGCGCGTTGCTGATCAGCATCTGGCGGCGCTGCAGGTACGCGTTGCGCACGAACGAATACTTGTCGAGCGCCGCGGCATCCAGCACGTCGCCCGCGCCGAGCAGGTTCGAACGCGTGTTGACGAGGTTGACGCCGAACAGGCCCCAGCTCAGGCCGTCCGGCTTCACGTAGGTGAGCGGGTTGCCGACGTAGTCGACGCCGAGGCCGGCCGTATCGCGCAGCGTGCTCGGGCCGAGCAGCGGCAGCACGAGGTACGGGCCCGACGGCATGCCGTAGCGGCCCATCGTGATCCCGAAGTCGGCCGTGTGCTTCGGCAGCTTCGCGATCGTCGCGACGTCGAACAGGCCGCCGACGCCGAACACCGTGTTGATCACCACGCGCATGATGTCGCCGACGCCGTCCGCGATCCGCAACTGCACGATGTTGTTCGCCGCGATGTAGACGTCGCCGATGTTCGAGAAGAAGTTCGTCACGCTGTCGCGCACCGGCTGCGGCACCACGTACTGATAGCCCTTCGCGACCGGCTTCAGCGCGTACGTGTCGACCGTGTCGTTGAACGTGTACATCGTCCGGTTGAAGCCTTCGAGCGGATCGCCCTTGGTCGGCGTCTGCACGGTCGCGCAGCCGCTCAACGCGGCGACTGCCGCTACCGCCAGCGCGGCGTGCCTGATGCGGATCGTCTGCATGGTCATTACCCTCTTCTTTTCTCTCGTGTGGTTATTGGGCCGCCGCGCCGGACACTGCCGACGCCGGAACCGCCACCGGTGCCGGCGCAGCCGGTGCACCGGCTGCCGGCTTCGCACCGCCCGCATCGGCGGCCTTGCTGTAAAGGAACTGGCCGATCAGGTTCTCGAGCACGATCGCCGACTGCGTCATCGTGATCGTATCGCCCGTCTTCAGCATTTCGGTGTCACCGCCCGGGTCGAGACCAATATATTGCTCGCCAAGCAGGCCCGACGTCAGGATCTTCGCCGACGAATCCTTCGGGAATTGATACTGGCCGTCGACATCGATCGTCACGAGCGCCTGGTACGTGTTCGTGTCGAAGCCGATCGACTTCACGCGGCCGACCACGACGCCGGCACTCTTCACGGCCGCGCGCGGCTTCAACCCGCCGATATTGTCGAATTTCATCTTCACTGCATAGGTCGGCTGAAACGACAGCGAGCTCATGTTGCCGACCTTCAGCGCCAGGAACAGCACCGCAAGGAAGCCCACCACCACGAACAGGCCGACCCAGAAGTCGAGAGCAGTCTTTTTCATCGTCATCCCAAAATTTGGCTTGGCTGAGGCTTAGCTGAACATCAGCGCGGTCAGCAGGAAATCGAGGCCGAGTACGGCGAGCGACGCGAACACGACCGTCTTGGTGGTCGCGCGCGACACGCCTTCGGGCGTGGGCTTCGCTTCATACCCCTGATACAGCGCAATGAAGGTCACGGCGAACCCGAACACGATGCTCTTGATCACACCGTTGCCGACGTCGGCCCAGACCTGGACCCCGCCCTGCATCTGCGACCAGAACGCGCCCGGATCGACGCCGATCAGCACGACGCCGACGAAGTACCCGCCAAGCACGCCGACCGCGTTGAAGATCGCGGCGAGCAGCGGCATCGCGATGATGCCCGCCCACAGGCGCGGCGCGATCACCGTCTTGATCGGGTCGACCGCCATCATCTCGAGCGCGGTGAGCTGTTCGCCGGCTTTCATCAGACCGATCTCGGCCGTGAGCGACGTGCCCGCGCGGCCCGCGAACAGCAGCGCGGTGACGACCGGCCCGAGCTCGCGCACGAGCGACAGCGCGACCAGCAGGCCGAGCGCCTGCTCGGAACCGTAGCGGTTCAGCGTGTAATACCCCTGCAGGCCGAGCACGAAGCCGACGAACAGCCCCGACACGGCAATGATCACGAACGAATAGTTGCCGAGGAAGTGGATCTGCTTCGTGACCAGCCGCGGCCGGCGCAGCAGCGGGAAGAATTCCAGCACGAGGCGCACGAACAGCCGCGTGCCGTAGCCCGCGCGCTCGAGGCCGCCGATGACGTAACGTCCGATCGCGCTGATCATGCGCGCCCTCCGCCGAGCCCGAAATCCGCTGCGAGCGGCGGGCTCGTGTAATGAAATTTGAACGGGCCGTCCGGTGCGCCGTCGATGAACTGCCGCACGCTCGGATCGGTCGACGCGCGCAGCTCGTCGGGCGTACCCTGCGCGAGCACGCCGCCGTTGGCCAGAAAGTACACGTAGTCGGCGATCGCGAACGATTCCGGCACGTCGTGCGTGACGAGGATCGACGTCGCGCCGAGTGCCTGGTTCAGCGTGCGGATCAGGTTCGCGGTGATGCCGAGCGAGATCGGGTCGAGGCCCGCGAACGGCTCGTCGTACATGATGAGCTGCGGATCGAGCGCGATCGCGCGGGCGAGCGCGATCCGGCGCGCCATCCCGCCCGATACCTCGGACGGCATCAGGTCGCGCGCGCCGCGCAGGCCGACCGCGTTGAGCTTCATCAGCACGAGGTCGCGGATCAGGTCTTCGGGCAGGTCGGTATGTTCGCGCAGCGCGAACGCGACGTTCTCGAATACCGACATGTCGGTGAACAACGCGCCGAACTGGAACAGCATGCCCATCTTGCGGCGCAGCGCATACAGGCCGTCACGCGTTTGCGCGCCGACATCGGCGCCGTCGAACAGCACCTGGCCGCGACGCGCACGCACGAGGCCGCCGACCAGGCGCAGCACGGTGGTCTTGCCGCAACCCGAGCCGCCCATGACCGCGACGACCTGCCCACGCCCGAAGCGCAGGTTCAGGTTGGACAGGACGAGGCGGTCGCCGTAGCCAAAGTCGACGTCGCGAAGTTCCAGCAGGGTCTCGGTAGGAGTGGGGCTCACGGAGCTGACAGTCCTTATACGCAGAACGCCGAATTATAGGGCCTGCATTGGAATGATGTCGTGACGCCGTTCCGGGCCCTGCGGTCAATGATTGTCAAATTGTCCGGGAAAGCACTGCTGCAGTGCAATAAGCGCCGTCCGATAGTCGGCTGCGCCCGTGACCGCACTGACCACCGCCACGCTGCCGACGCCCGTCGCCAGCACGGCCGGCAGCGCGTCGAGCCCGACCCCGCCGATCGCAACGAGCGGCGCCCGCGCGCCCGCGAAGCGCGCATAGCGGGCAATCCGCGCGAGGCCCTGCGGCGGCGCGGCAACGGCCTTCGTGGCGGTCGCGTAGACGGGGCCGAGCGCGAGGTAGCTCGGGCGCTCGTGCAACGCCCGCAACATCTCGTAATAACCATGGCTCGAAAGTCCGAGCCGCAGGCCCGCGCGCG
Source organism: Burkholderia cepacia (assembly GCF_029962485.1). Lineage (NCBI taxonomy): Bacteria > Pseudomonadati > Pseudomonadota > Betaproteobacteria > Burkholderiales > Burkholderiaceae > Burkholderia > Burkholderia cepacia. The sequence goes on along the minus strand of NZ_CP073637.1, from coordinate 383,930 downwards.
CAATTGCGGCCAGATCGGCCGTCTCGAGGTCTTCCTGACCCAGATGAACGCCGTACGCACCCTCATCTGCTGCGATCTGCCAGTGATCGTTGATGAACACGCGCGCATCGGGATAGCGGCGCCCCGCCGCGACCGCGCGCGCGATTTCCCGGCGCAGCGCATCCGGCGTCGCGCCTTTCATGCGCAGTTGCACGGTCCGCGCGCCGCCATCGAGCACGCGTTCGACCCAGTCCGCATCCGGGACGACCGGATAGAGGCCGAGTTGCGCGGGGCACGGCGCGAACGCCGGCTCCGGCGCGGGCGGCAGCCCGGCGACCCTGGGGAACCGCGCGGCGTCGACCGGCCACGCATCGTCGGCGCGGGTCTCGTCGCCGTCGCGCCAGGCCAGCGCGAGCACCAGTGCATCAACCGGCGCGAAGCCGCAATCGAGGAATGCCGCAAGCGCCGCGATCCAGTCGTCCGCTAGCGGATGCGCGGCTTCGAGCGCGTAGCGCGCGCCCGCCGCATGTAGCACCGCACCCTGCTCGTCGAATTCGATCGCGACCGCGTCCGGCGAGGCCGGCCGCGATGCGGCCGACGCGCGCGCCTGCGCGGTGCGGTCGCCGGCCGACACGATCAGCACGTCGCCGTCAGCCGGCGCGTCGGGCACCGCCACGCAGAGCCGCCACGGCGCCGCGCCGTCCGGCCAGTCGCCCAGGCGGGCGCGAATCCGTTCGGCCGCTTCGGCCAGCTCGTCGGCCGGCGGCCAGAATGCATCAGCGAAGCGCGCGCTCATGCGCCGCCCCCGTCCTGGTGCCAGAACGGCATGCCGACGACCGGCGTGCTGGCGTGCGCGGTTTCGCGCGCGTCCATCGGCCCCGCCAGATACGCGGCACGCCCCGCTTCGACGCCCTGCGCAAAGGCGCGCGCCATGATCTCCGGGTGCGTGGCCTGCGACACGGCCGTGTTCAGCAGCACGCCGTCGAAGCCCCACTCCATCACCTGGCAAGCATGCGACGGCACGCCGAGCCCCGCGTCGACGATCAGCGGCACGTCGGGCAGCCGCTCGCGCAGCACGCGCAGGCCGTACGGGTTCACAACGCCCTTGCCCGTGCCGATCGGCGCACCCCACGGCATCAGCGCCTCGCAGCCGACATCGAGCAGGCGCCGGCCGATCACGAGATCCTCGGTGCAGTACGGCAGCACCTTGAAACCGTCCTTGACCAGTTGCGCGGCGGCCTCGATCAGCCCGACCGGATCGGGCTGCAGCGTGTAGTCGTCGCCGATCAGCTCGAGCTTGATCCAGTCGGTGCCGAACACCTCGCGCGCCATGTGCGCGGTCGTCACGGCCTCGGCGACGGTCTGGCAGCCGGCCGTGTTCGGCAGCAGCGGCACCGCGTGGCGCTTGAGCAGGTCGAAGAAGCCGGCTTCGGCCGTGCCGCCCGTCATCTGGCGGCGCAGCGCGACCGTCACCATACCGGGACGCGACGCGGCGATCGAATCGGACAGCGACTGCAGCGACGGATAGCGCGACGTGCCGAGCAGCACGCGGCTTGCGAAGGTTTCGCCGTACAGCGTCAGCGCGTCGGCGGATGTGAGGGACGTCATGTCGTTTTCCTGGAAGAGCGGGGGCGAACCGGCGGCGTCAGCCGCCCGCGACGGGGTGCACGACGTCGAGCTTGTCGCCCGTCGCGAGCGCGCGCGCCGCATGCTGCGTGCGCGCGACGAAATTGCCGTTCAGCGCAACCGCGTACGGCGGACGCGCGCCGTACGCGGCGAGCGCGTCGGCCACCGTCGCGCCGTCGGGCAGCGTCAGGGTCTGTTGGTTGATCTGGATATCCATGAGGCTCGGTCGGATTCGGTCGGCGGCGCGCGTCAGGCCGGCTGGCGCGCGTCGCTGCGGTGATGAAGGAGCGTCGGCCAGCGCGCGGCGTCGCGCCACGCGGCGAACGCGGCGGCGTCGCCGAACGCGCCGCCGAGCGCGGCTTGCGCGAACGCGACGGCCGCCTGCGCGACTTCCGGCGCGATCATGAAGCCGTGCCGGTACAGGCCGTTGACGGCGAGCGTCGACGCGCCGTCCCAGATCACCGCCGGGCGGTGATCGGGCAGCGTCGGCCGGCACTGCGCATTGAGTTCGAGGATGCGCGCCTCGCCGAACGCCGGGTGCACGGAGAACGCCGCGCTCAGCAGTTCTAGCGCGGAGCGCACGCTGACGGGCGACATGTCCTCGCCCTCCACTTCGGTCGCGCCGATCACATAGAGATCGTCCTGCTTCGGCGCGATGTACAGCGGATACCGCGGATGCAGCAGCCGCACGGGCCGGGTGAGCCCGATGCCCGGCGCATGCACGCGCGCGACTTCGCCACGGATGCCGCGCAGCGCGGGCAGCGCGGATTTCGCGCCGAGCCCGCGGCAATCGATCGTGAAATGCGCGGCGGGCAGGTTCGCATCGTCGATCGTGACGTGCCAGTGCAGGTCGACGCCGCGTTCGGCGAGGCCCGCAGCCAGCGCGCGCAGCGCCTGGCGATTGTCGAGCTGGCCTTCGTTCGGCAGCAGCAGGCCGCGCGCGAAGCGGCCCGCGAGCACCGGCTCGGCCGCATCGACCTGCGCGCCGGCGAGCGTCACGAAGCCGCCGTCGAACAGGTCGGCCGGCGCGTTCGCGCGCACACGCCGCTCGAACAGCGGCGCCTCCGCGCGGTCCGCATGGTGCCAGACGACGAGGGTGCCGTGATGCTGGAAGAAGACGGGTTCGGGCAATTCCGCGAGACACTGCGGCCAGCGTTCGAGCGACGCGGCGCCGAGCTCGGTGATCAGCAGCTCCGCGCTCGCCGCTTCCGCGAGCGGCGCGAGCATCGCGGCGGCGATCCACGCGGCCGACTGCTCGCCGTCCGGGCCGCCGCGCTCGTAGAGCGCGACGCGGTGCCCGTCGCCCGCGAGCCGCCATGCGATCAGGCGGCCGACGAGGCCGCCGCCGAGCACCGCGAAATCGGGCCGTGCATCCTGGACGTTCATCGCGCGCCCTCCACGCAAGCGTGCACGACGAACGTCGACGCGCGCGCGCCGCCCCGTGCGAACGCACGCGGCATCGGGCCGGGAATCAAGCAAAAGACTGAAGATTGTGCGGTCATCATTCCTTCCGTAACGCGCAATGCGCGTACCCAAAAGGACGAAACCGGCAGCAAAGGCCGGCCGGGCGGGACTCGGGCGCTGACCATGTGGGATGGCGGCCAGCGCGGCCCGGCGGGATCAGAAACTTCCCTCGCCGGTATTACCCGGATCGGGTGCAAAGGGTTTTTCTCAGCCTCGCTGCGCCACCTGGAACATCCGCCGGCCGCGCCACGAAGCACCCCTGTTTCGTCGTCGGCCATTAGACCATAAAAGCGGAAAGCGCCGCAAACTGTCCCCCATGGTGCAAATTCGCCGTCGGCCTGCGCCGCTCTGGCACAATGCCCGCAGGCCGGCCGCGGCAAGCGGCCGGTTGCCGCGTCACCGCCGGCCCTTAAGTGCCGTTTAAGACGCGCGGGCGACCATCCGTGCGCCCGCCGTCAGTCGGCGCCGCGCGCCGGCTACTCATCAGGAAGCACATGACCCAATCGATCGATCCCGTCCGCTCCGCCTCCGACGCGCCGCAGGACGAGCGCCCGGTATCCGCATGGAGCCTCATCAAGCCCTACTGGGTATCGTCCGAATGGAAATTCGCGTGGGGCCTGCTGGTCACGATCATCGCGATCAACCTCTGCGTGGTCTGGATCAACGTCCGGCTGAACAAGTGGAACGCCGAGTTCTACAACGCGCTGCAGTCGAAGGACGTCCACGACTTCCCGAACCTGCTGATGCAGTTTTCCGCGCTCGCGTTCGCCTTCATCATCCTCGCCGTGTACGGCCGCTACCTGCGGCAGATGCTCGGCTTCCGCTGGCGCCAGTGGCTCACCGACCGCTTCCTCGGCCAGTGGCTCGGCGATCGCGCGTTCTACCGGATCGAACGTGATCGTCTCGCCGACAACCCCGACCAGCGGATCACCGACGACCTCCAGTCGTTCGCGACCACGACGCTCGCGCTGTCGCTCGACCTGCTGTCGACGGTCGTCACGCTCGTGTCGTTCATCACGATCCTGTGGTCGCTCGCCGGCGCGCTGACGTTCACGCTCGGCGCGACGCCGATCTCGATTCCCGGCTACATGGTGTGGGCGGCCGCGCTGTACGCGGTGATCGGCTCGCTGATCATCCAGAAGGTCGGCCACCCGCTCGTGTCGATCAACTACCAGCAGCAGCGCGTCGAGGCCGATTTCCGCTTCGGGCTGATCCGCGTGCGCGAGAACGCCGAGCAGATCGCGTTCTACGACGGCGAGAAGACCGAGACCGGCAACGCGCAGACCCTCTTCATGCGCATCCGCGACAACTGGTGGCGCGTGATGAAGTACACGAAGCGGCTCACGTTCGTGCTGAGCTTCTACGGGCAGATCGCGATCATCTTCCCGCTCGTCGTCGCCGCGCCGCGCTATTTCGCGGGTGCGTTCTCGTTCGGCGTGCTGATGCAGATCTCGTCGGCGTTCGGCACCGTCAGCGATTCGTTCTCGTGGTTCATCAACAGCTACTCGACCCTTGTCGAATGGCGCGCCACCGTCAACCGTCTGCGCGAATTCAAGCGCGTGATGGGCACGTCGCACCTGAAGGAAAGCCTGTCGCCCGCGACCGAGCACGGCGGCATCAACCTGCATTACATCGACGATGCGAAGCTGTCGACGTCGTCGCTGAAGCTCGCGCTGCCGAACGGCAACGCGCTCGCGAACATCGGCAACGTCACGATCGAGCCGGGCTCGCGCTGGCTCGTGATCGGCAAGTCGGGTTCCGGCAAGAGCACGTTCATGCGTGCGCTCGCGGGCCTGTGGCCGTTCGGGGACGGCGCGATCGACGCGCCCGTCGGCGCGCGGATGATGTTCGTGCCGCAGACGAGCTATCTGCCGATCGGCACGCTGAAGGCCGCGCTCACCTATCCGGCGACACCCGACGCGTTCAGCGACGAAGCGTGCCGCGACGCGCTGCGCGCGTGCCGCCTCGAGGATTACGTCGACCGCCTCGACGAGACCGCGCACTGGACGCGCGTGCTGTCGCCGGGCGAGCAGCAGCGTCTTGCCGGCGCACGCGTGCTGCTGCACAAGCCCGACTTCCTGTTCCTCGACGAAGCCACCAGCGCGCTCGACGCCGATAACGAGGCACGCCTCTATCATCTGTTCGCCGAACGGCTGCCGAAGGCCGCGATCGTCAGCATCGCGCACCGCGAGTCGCTGGCCGCGTTCCACGTCGGCACGATCAACGTCGAACGCGTGAACGCCGGCGACAAGGTCGCCGCGTGAGTGCACGCGCCGCGCCCCTCGAACGCATCGCGCTGATCACCGGCGCAGGCTCGGGGATCGGCGCGGCGCTCGCACGGCGGCTCGCGGCGCCCGGCATCGCGCTGGCGCTGCATGCGCGCGGCGCGGACGATTCAGCGCGGGCACGCCTTGCCGAAGTCGCCCACGCGTGCACGACGGCCGGCGCCGAGTGCATCACGCTGACCGGCGATCTTGGCGAACCGGGTGTCGCCGCCGCGCTGGTCGAGAGCACCGCTACACGTTTCGGCGGGCTCGATCAGCTCGTCGCGAATGCCGGCTTCGCCGCGCGGCAATCCTTTTCCGATCTTTCCACGAACGCGCTCGCCGCCGCCTTCGCGGCGATGCCCGGCGCGTTCTCCGCGCTCGCAGGCCGCGCGCGGCCGCTGCTCGAAGCGTCGGCCACACCGCGAATCGTCGCGGTCAGTTCGTTCGTCGCACACCGCTACCGCGCCGATGCGCCGTTCGCGGCGACCGCCGCCGCGAAGGCCGCGCTCGAATCGCTCGTGCGCACCGCCGCCGCCGAATTCGCCGCGCACGGCATCACCGTGAACGCGGTCGCGCCGGGCTTCACGCGCAAGGACCACGGCCCGAGCGCCGGCAACGCCGGCGCGTGGGCGCAGGCCGAACAGGCGACGCCGCTCGGCCGGATCGCCGAACCCGACGACGTCGCCGCGCTGATCGCGTTCCTGCTGTCCGATGCGGCGCGGCAGATCACCGGCCAGGTCATTCACGTCGACGGCGGCCTGACGCTCTGAAGCGTCTTCCCCTCCCCCTGCCTGCCCGAACGAACCTGCGGCCGCCTTTTTGGCGCACGGGATCGCGACCGTAAAATGATCGCCACGCGGCAGCGCGAGAACGAGACAAGACGAGAGGGGGCGGCAAGCATGCAGGCATTCCAGTGGTTCAACGAACTGTCGACGCGCGAGCGCCGGACGCTGTACGCCGGCTTCGGCGGCTACGCGGTCGATGCGTTCGACTTCATGATCTATTCGTTCCTGATTCCGACGCTGATCGCCACGTGGGGCATGTCGAAGAGCGAGGCCGGGATGATCGCGACGAGTTCGCTGATCTCGTCGGCGATCGGCGGCTGGGTCGCCGGCATCCTCGCCGACCGCTACGGCCGCGTGCGCGTGCTGCAGTGGACGATCGCGACGTTCGCGCTGTTCACGTGCCTGTCCGGTTTCACACATTCGTTCTGGCAGTTGCTCGCCACGCGCACGCTGCAGGGCTTCGGTTTCGGCGGCGAATGGTCGGTCGTGACGATCATGATGGCCGAGACGATCCGCTCGCCCGAGCATCGCGCAAAGGCCGTCGGCACCGTGCAGAGCAGCTGGTCGTTCGGCTGGGGCGCGGCCGCGATCCTCTACTGGGCGTTCTTCGCGCTGCTGCCCGAGCAGGTCGCGTGGCGCGCGTGCTTCTGGATCGGCATCGCACCCGCGCTGTGGATCCTGTACATCCGCCGCAACGTCAGCGATCCCGACATCTACACGGCCACGCGCCGTGCGCGCGACGAAGGCCGCGTGTCGGGCCACTTCCTCGAGATCTTCTCGCCGCCGCACCTGCGCGCGACGCTGTTCGGCAGCGCGCTGTGCACCGGCATGCTCGGCGGCTACTACGCGATCACGACGTGGCTGCCCACCTACCTGAAAACCGTCCGCCACCTGTCGGTGTTCAACACGAGCGGCTATCTCGTCGTGCTGATCGTCGGCTCGTTCGTCGGCTACGTGGTCGGCGCGATCCTGTCCGACCGGCTCGGCCGCCGCGCGTCGTTCATCCTGTTCGCGATCGGCTCGTTCTCGCTCGGGATGGCGTACACGATGCTGCCGATCACCGATACCGCGATGCTGCTGCTCGGCTTCCCGCTCGGCATCGTCGTGCAGGGGATCTTCGCGGGCGTCGGCGCGTATCTGTCGGAACTGTATCCGGGCGCGATCCGCGGCTCGGGCCAGGGCTTCTGCTACAACCTCGGCCGCGGGCTCGGCTCGTTCTTCCCGATCCTCGTCGGCTCGCTGTCGCAGTCGATGTCGCTCGTGAAGGCGATCGGCCTCGTCGCGGGGGGCGGCTACCTGCTCGTGATCGTCGCCGCGCTCGTGCTGCCCGAAACGCGCGGCAAGTCGCTCGTCGACGATCCGGCCGTCGCGTCGTGAGCCACCGCTTCGTTCCGGAAACCGCATGCACGTGATCGTCCTCGGCGCCGGCGTGATCGGCGTCACCACCGCCTGGCACCTGCGCGAAGCAGGCTGCGAGGTCACCGTGATCGAACGCGAGGCCGATGTCGCGCTGGCGACGAGCCTCGGCAACGCGGGCGTGATCGCGCCCGGCTACGTGACGCCGTGGGCCGCGCCCGGGATGCCCGGCAAGATCCTCAAGTACCTGTTCAAGCCCGCGTCGCCGCTGATCTTCCGGCCGACGCTCGATGCCGCACAGTGGCGCTGGATCGCGCGCTGGCTCCGCGAATGCGAGTTCGAACGGTTCCGCGTGAACAAGCAGCGGATGCAGCGCATCGCGTATTACAGCCGCGCATGCCTGCATGCGTTTCGCGAGCGCCATCCGTTCGACTACGGCGCGAGCCGCGGCTACCTGCAACTGTTGCGCGGCGCGTTCGACGTCGAGATGGTCCAGCCCGCGCTGAAGGTGCTGCGCGATGCCGGCATCGCGTTTCGCGAACTCGACGCGGCGGGCTGCGCGGCAATCGAGCCGGGCCTGCGCTGGGCGCGGCAGGCACCCGTCGGCGGCATCTACCTGCCCGACGACGAAGCGGGCGACTGCGCACGCTTTACGCGTGAACTGCGGGCGCTAAGCGAAGCGAACGGCGTGACGTTCCGCTTTCGCACGCAAGTGCAGGCGCTCGACGTTGCGGCGGGCCAGGTGCGCGGCGTGTGGATCGCTGGTAACGGAGATGGCGATGGCGATGGCGATGGCGATGGCGATGGCGATGGCGATGGCGATACGCATGATCGGGCACGACCGAATCCGCACGCATCGAACGCCGGCGGCACGCACCGCGACACGCGGCTCGCCGCCGACGCGATCGTCGTCGCGCTCGGCGTCGACAGCGCCGACCTGCTACGGCCGCACGGCATCGACGTGCCGTTGTATCCGGTGAAGGGCTACTCGGCGACCCTCGCCGTCGTCGACGACGAAAAAGCACCGCACGCCGCGCTGATGGACGAATCCCTGAAGACGGCGATCACGCGATTCGGCCCGACGTTGCGCGTCGCGGGTACCGCGGAACTCGGTAACCGGCACGCAGCGCTGCGCCAGCAGGCGCTCGATACGCTGATGAAAGTGCTCGACGACTGGTTCCCGCACGCAGCCGATCGCGCATCGGCGCGCTTCTGGGTCGGCCGCCGGCCGATGACGCCCGACGGGCCGCCGCTGCTCGGCGCAAGCGGGATCGACGGGCTCTGGCTCAACGTCGGCCACGGCTCGACGGGCTGGGCGATGTCGATGGGGTCGGGGAAGGTGGTGGCGGATCTCGTCACGGGGCGAGAACCGGAGATCGACCTGTCGGGCCTGACGCTGACGCGCTACGGCCGGTAGGCTTGGCAGGCCCGGTAGGCCCGGTAGGCCCGGTAGGCCCGGTAGGCCCGGTAGGCGGGACGATATCGTCAACGCGATATGCCGACGCGATCTGCATGGCGCCAGGTAATCACAACGCGGCGCGCACGCCGTTCACTGCGCCGCCTGACCGTCCGCCCATGCGATCGGCGCGGAGACGATCGGCCGATGCGACACGCCTTCGTGCGACAGCCGGCTCTCGAACAGCGTCAGCGCTTCGACGCGCAGCACGACCGGCCGCCCCGGCGCGCCGCCGTGCGCGGGCTGGCCGACCGCGTCGTGCGGCAGTCGCGCGAGCGTCACGTGCGGCCGGAACGGCCGACGGTCGGCCGGCACGCCCAGATCGCGCAGCAGTGCCGACAACCCCGAATTCAGCGCGACGCAGGCGGGATCGGCCGCCAGCTCCGCAACGATCAGCCTCGCACGCGGCAGGCTCGGCCACCACGCGATCCGCTCGACCGGCAGCAACGGCAGCGCATGCGCTGCCGCGAGCGCGGGCAGGTGCGCAGCCAGCGCGTCGCACCGCTCGCGTTCGATCGCGCCGATGAACGCGAGCGTCATGTGCAGCTGCGCGGGCAGCGTGCGCCGCGCGCCACGGGTGACCGGCAACGCGTGCAGCGCGTCGCGCGACGCCGCATCGGGCATCAGCGCGACGAACGCACGGAGCCGGTCGCCGTTCATGACTCGCGCACCGCGCCGCGCGGCGCGCTGGCAGCGTCGGCCGACGCTGCCGGACGCTGCGGCAGCGGCCCGTGTTCGCCCCACACGTCGGCCGGCAGCACGCGCGCGAGCTCGGGGATCGTGTTGCGCGTGAACACCGGATCGGCGACACCGGCCGCGCGCTGGCGGCGATAGTCGGCCCACGCGGCGTGCGCATACTTGCCGAGCGCGAGGATCGCGATCAGGTTGATGATCGCCATCAGCCCCATGCTCGTATCGGCCATCGCCCACACGAGCGGCAGTTGCCCGACGCTGCCGAACATCACCATCGCGAGCACCGCGACGCGGAACAGCGGCAGCACGCCGCGCCGCTTCGTGATGAATTCGACGTTGCCTTCCGCATACGCGTAGTTGCCGATCACCGACGAGAACGCGAGGAAGAAGATCGCGACGGCCATGTAGATGCCGCCCCAATCGCCGACGTGGCTCGAGATCGCGCGCTGCGTGAGCGCCGCGCCTTCCATCCCGGTGCCGACCTCGTACTGGCCCGACAGCAGGATCACGAACGCGGTCGCGCTGCAGATCACGATCGTGTCGACGAACACGCCGAGCATCTGGATCAGCCCCTGCGTGACGGGGTGCCGCGTGCTCGCGGTCGCGGCCGCATTCGGCGCGCTACCCATCCCGGCTTCGTTCGAGAACAGCCCGCGCTTCACGCCGATCGCGATCGCCTGGCTAACGGCATAGCCGGTCAGGCCACCTGCCGCCTGCTCGAGGCCGAACGCGCTCTTCACGATCAGGGCAATCACGTCCGGCACCAGCGCGATGTGCGTCGCGACCGCGTAGACCGCGAGCGCGAGGTAGCCGATCGCCATCAGCGGCACGATCACCTGTGCGACCGTCGCGATGCGGCGGATCCCGCCGAAGATGATCGGGGCGGAAAGCAGCACGAGGCCGAGGCCGACCGTTTCGCGGCTCAAGCCGAACGACGTATGGAACGCGTCGGCGATCGCGTTGGCCTGCACCGCGTTGAACACGAAGCCGAACGCCAGGATCAGCGACAGCGAGAACAGCACGCCGAAGCCGCGCGAGCGCAGGCCCGTCTGGATGTAGTACGCGGGGCCGCCGCGGAAGCTGCCGTCCGGGTGCGACACCTTGAAGATCTGCGCGAGCGTCGCCTCGACGAACGCGGACGACATGCCGACCAGCGCCGTCATCCACATCCAGAAGATCGCGCCCGGCCCGCCGACCGTCAGCGCGACCGCGACGCCGGCGATATTGCCGGTGCCGACACGGCTCGCGAGCCCGGTCGCGAACGCCTGAAACGACGAGATGCTGCCCGGCTCGCCCTTGCTGCCGACCAGTTTCATGCTGAGGAACAGCGCCTTCAGCTGGATCATCCGGAACCGCAACGTGAACCATGCGCCGGCGCCGAGCAGCAGCGCAATCAGCACGTAGTTCCACAGCACGCCATTGACGGCTTCGATCAGCCCTTGCACGAATGCTTCCATCCAGAGTCCTTGTAAATAGGGTCAGTCACATGCAGCCACCGCAAATGCGGCCCGAGGGGCGACATGATATGACAGTTTTCAAGGATTATTACAAAACGAAAGAAATTGAGATAACGAGAAATCGCAGCTGGATGTCATCAGATTAGGCGACGCTTCACGAAAATGGCGGACACCCGCACGGTGACGACTGGCCTGGCGTGCCGTGCGAGACACATGCGGCCGGACACTCGAAGTGCCATCGGCGCACCGGTGCGCCGCCCATAAAAAAAAAACCGGGCGCCCTGTCGGACGCCCGGTTTTCGTCGAAACCTGCTTGCGCGCTTCAGCTCAGCGCGGCAGTTCCGTATGCCCCATCAGGTACGCATCGACCGAGCGCGCACACTGGCGGCCTTCGCGGATCGCCCACACCACGAGCGACTGGCCGCGACGCATGTCGCCTGCCGCGAACACCTTGTCGACCGACGTGTAGTACGAGCGATCGCCTTCGGTCGCCGCACGCGCGTTGCCGCGCGCGTCCTTCGCGACGCCGAACGCTTCAAGCACCGGCGCGGCCGGCTGCGTGAAGCCCATCGCGAGCAGGACAAGATCGGCCTTCAGTTCGAACTCGGAGCCCGGCACTTCCTGCATCTTGCCGTCCTTCCACTCGACGCGCGCGGCGATCAGCTTCTCGACCTTGCCGTTCTTGCCTTCGAGACGCTTCGTCGCGACCGCCCAGTCGCGCTCGCAACCTTCCTCGTGCGACGACGATGTGCGCAGCTTGATCGGCCAGTACGGCCACACGAGCGGCTTGTTTTCCTCTTCCGGCGGCTGCGGCAGCAGCTCGAACTGCGTGACCTGCTTCGCGCCGTGACGGTTCGACGTGCCGACGCAGTCCGAACCCGTGTCGCCGCCGCCGATCACGATCACGTGCTTGCCCTTCGCGAGCAGCTGGTCGACGAGCTTGTCGCCCGCGTTCACGCGGTTCTGCTGCGGCAGGAAGTCCATCGCGTAATGCACGCCCGCGAGCTCACGGCCCGGCACCGGCAGGTCGCGCGGCGTTTCCGAACCGCCGGCGATCACGACCGCGTCGAATTCTTCCTTCAGCGTGTCCGGCGAGATGGTTTCCTTCGCGAGGCTGCCGATCGACTCGGGCAGCGGATCCTTGCCGATGAACACGCTGGTGCGGAACGTCACGCCTTCCGCTTCCATCTGGCGCATGCGGCGGTCGATCAGCCACTTCTCGAGCTTGAAGTCGGGAATCCCGTAACGCAGCAGGCCGCCGACACGGTCGTTCTTCTCGAACACCGTCACGTCGTGACCCGCGCGCGCGAGCTGCTGCGCGGCGGCGAGGCCCGCGGGGCCCGAGCCGACGACGGCGACCTTCTTGCCCGTCTTGTGCTCGGCCGGCAGCGGCTTCACCCAGCCTTCCGCCCAGGCCTTGTCGATGATCGCGTGCTCGATCGACTTGATGCCGACCGGGTCTTCGTTGATCCCGAGCGTGCACGCCGCTTCACACGGCGCCGGGCAGATGCGGCCCGTGAATTCCGGGAAGTTGTTGGTCGAATGCAGGACTTCGATCGCCTGCTGCCAGTCCTGGCGGTAAACGAGATCGTTGAAGTCCGGAATGATGTTGTTGACCGGGCAGCCGTTGTTGCAGAACGGGATGCCGCAATCCATGCAGCGCGCGCCCTGGACCTTCGCGTCCGCGTCGGTCAGTGCCGCGACGAATTCCTTGTAGTGCTTCACGCGCGTGAGCGGTGCTTCGTACGCCTCGTGGCGGCGTTCGAACTCCAGAAAACCGGTTGCCTTGCCCATAAGGTGCTCTTCTGTTCGGTGTATCGGGTGGGGGAGCCGCGCGCGGCAGTCATGCGCGCGCGGCATTCGCTATGTCGTTCGTCGCTCAGGCGGCCAGCTCTTCCTTCGCCGCCTTCTTCGCACCGATCTCGCCGAGCGCGCGCTTGTATTCGTGCGGGAACACCTTCACGAACTGGCGGCGCGCCGCGTCCCAGTTTTCCAGCAGCGACTTCGCGCGCGGCGAACCCGTGAACTGGAAATGACGCTCGACGAGCCCCTTGAGCAGCGCTTCGTCCGTCGTGCCTGCGTGCCAGAGTGCGCGGTCGACCGTGCGCTCCTGCTCGGCCTGCTGCAGCACCGGCTCGAGCGCGACCATCGACTTGTTGCACTTCGCCGCGAACGTGCCTTCCGGATCGTAGATGTACGCGAGGCCGCCCGACATGCCGGCCGCGAAGTTGCGCCCCGTCTCGCCGAGCACGACGACCGTGCCGCCCGTCATGTATTCGCAGCCGTGGTCGCCCGTGCCCTCGACGACCGCCGTCGCGCCCGAGTTGCGCACGCAGAAGCGCTCGCCCGCGACGCCGCGGAAGAACGATTCGCCTTCGATCGCGCCGTACATCACCGTGTTGCCGCAGATGATGTTTTCCTCGGACTTGCCGCGGAAGTCGTTGGTCGGACGGATGATGATCCGGCCGCCCGACAGGCCCTTGCCGACGTAGTCGTTGCCGTCGCCGACGAGGTCGAGCGTCACGCCCTTCGCGAGGAACGCGCCGAAGCTCTGGCCGGCCGTGCCCTTCAGCTGGATGTGCACCGCGTCGTCGGCCAGGCCGTCGTGGCCGTGCTTCTTCGCGATCACGCCCGACAGCATCGCGCCGACCGTACGGTTGACGTTGCGCACCGGCTGGATGAACGACACATGCTCGCCGTTCTCGATCGCGGCCTTCGCCTTCTCGATCAGCACGTGGTCGAGCGCGCGCTCGAGGCCGTGATCCTGCACGTCGACGTGACGCGGCGCGACGTCCTCGCACTCTTCCGGCTGGTAGAACACGCGCGAGAAGTCGAGGCCCTTCGCCTTCCAGTGCTCGACGCCCTTGCGCGTATCGAGCAGGTCGGCGCGGCCGATCAGGTCGTCGAACTTCGCGATGCCGAGCTGCGCCATGATCTCGCGCACTTCCTCGGCGACGAAGAAGAAGTAGTTCACGACGTGCTCGGGCTGGCCCTTGAACTTCGCACGCAGCACCGGATCCTGCGTCGCGACGCCGACCGGGCACGTGTTCAGGTGGCACTTGCGCATCATGATGCAGCCTTCGACGACGAGCGGCGCCGTCGCGAAGCCGAATTCGTCCGCACCGAGCAGCGCGCCGATCACGACGTCGCGGCCCGTCTTCATCTGGCCGTCGGCCTGCACGCGGATCCGGCCGCGCAGGCGGTTCAGCACCAGCGTCTGCTGCGTTTCGGCGAGGCCGAGTTCCCACGGCGTGCCGGCGTGCTTGACCGACGACAGCGGCGATGCGCCCGTGCCGCCGTCATGGCCGGCGATCACGACGTGATCGGCCTTCGCCTTCGCGACACCGGCCGCAACCGTGCCGACGCCCACTTCCGACACCAGCTTCACGGAGATGCTCGAGCTCGGGTTCACGTTCTTCAGGTCGTGGATCAGCTGCGCCAGATCCTCGATCGAGTAGATGTCGTGGTGCGGCGGCGGCGAGATCAGGCCGACGCCCGGCACCGAGTAACGCAGCTTGCCGATGTATTCGGACACCTTGTGGCCCGGCAGCTGGCCGCCTTCGCCCGGCTTCGCGCCCTGCGCCATCTTGATCTGGATCTGGTCGGCCGATGCGAGGTACTCGGCGGTGACGCCGAAGCGGCCCGACGCGACCTGCTTGATCTTCGAGCGCAGCGAATCGCCGTCCTTCAGCGCGATGTCGCTGACGATTTCGTCGCCGATCACCGACTTCAGCGTCTCGCCGGCCTTGATCGGAATGCCGCGCAGTTCGTTGCGGTAGCGCTTCTGGTCCTCGCCGCCTTCGCCGGTGTTCGACTTGCCTCCGATGCGGTTCATCGCGATCGCGAGCGTCGCGTGCGCTTCGGTGCTGATCGAACCGAGCGACATCGCGCCCGTCGCGAAGCGCTTGACGATGTCCTTCGCCGATTCGACGTCGTCGATCGGGATCGCCTTGGTCGGCTCGACCTTGAACTCGAACAGGCCGCGGAACGTCATGTGACGCTTGGTCTGGTCGTTGATCAGGTGCGCGTATTCCTTGTACGTCTGGTACGAGTTGCTGCGCGTCGCGTGCTGCAGCTTCGCGATCGAATCCGGCGTCCACATGTGGTCTTCGCCGCGCACGCGGTAAGCGTACTCGCCGCCCGCGTCGAGCATGTCGCGCAGCACCGGGTTGTCGCCGAACGCGTCGCGGTGCAGGCGGATCGCCTCTTCCGCGACTTCGAACAGGCCGATGCCGCCGACCTTCGATGCCGTGCCCTTGAAGTACTTCTCGACGAGGTCGCTCGACAGGCCGAGCGCTTCGAAGATCTGCGCGCCCGTGTACGACATGTACGTCGAGATGCCCATCTTCGACATCACCTTCTGCAGGCCCTTGCCGACCGCCTTCGTGAAGTTGTAGACGGCCTTCTCCGGCGACAGGTCGCCCGGCAGGCCTTCGGCCATCTTCGCGAGCGTTTCCATCGCGAGGTACGGGTGCACGGCTTCCGCGCCGTAGCCCGCGAGCAGCGCGAAGTGGTGCGTCTCACGCGCGGAGCCCGTCTCGACGACGAGGCCCGTGCTCGTGCGCAGCCCTTGCTGGACGAGGTGCGTGTGGATCGCCGACGTGGCGAGCAGCGCGGGAATCGCGACGTGCTCGGCGTCCGTCTTGCGGTCCGACACGATCAGCATGTTGTAGCCCGACTTCACCGCGTCGACGGCTTCCGCGCACAGCGACGCGAGGCGCGCCTCGATGCCTTCCTTGCCCCAGGCGACCGGGTAGCAGATGTTCAGTTCGTATGCGCTGAACTTGCCGCCGGTGTACTGGTCGATCGCGCGGATCTTCGCGATGTCCTTGAAGTCGAGCACCGGCTGCGACACTTCGAGACGCATCGGCGGGTTGATGTTGTTCGTATCGAGCAGGTTCGGCTTCGGGCCGATGAACGACACGAGCGACATGACCATGTTTTCACGGATCGGGTCGATCGGCGGGTTCGTGACCTGCGCGAACAGCTGCTTGAAGTAGTGATAGAGCGTCTTGTTCTTGTTCGACATCACCGCGAGCGGCGAGTCGTTGCCCATCGAACCGACGGCTTCCTCACCCTGCTGCGCCATCGGCGCCATCAGGAACTTCAGGTCTTCCTGCGTATAGCCGAACGCCTGCTGGCGGTCGAGCAGCGCGGCGCCCTGCGTACGGCCTGCCGCGACATCCTCGGCCTTCGGCTCGATTTCGTCGAGCTTGATGCGCACGGCGTCGATCCAGCTCTTGTACGGCTTCGCGTTCGCGAGGTTGTCCTTCAGTTCCTTGTCGTCGATGATGCGGCCGTGTTCCATGTCGATCAGGAACATCTTGCCCGGCTGCAGGCGCCACTTCTTGACGATCTTCGATTCGGGGATCGGCAGCGTGCCGGCTTCCGACGCCATGATGACGAGGTCGTCGTCGGTGACGATGTAGCGCGCCGGACGCAGGCCGTTACGGTCGAGCGTCGCGCCGATCTGGCGGCCGTCGGTGAACGCGATCGCGGCCGGACCGTCCCACGGCTCCATCATCGCGGCGTGGTATTCGTAGAACGCGCGGCGGTTCTCGTCCATCAGCGTGTGCTGTTCCCACGCTTCCGGGATCATCATCATCACCGCGTGCACGAGCGGGTAGCCGGCCATCACCAGCAGCTCGAGACAGTTGTCGAACGAGGCGGTATCGGACTGGCCCGGGTAGATCAGCGGCCACAGCTTCGGCAGATCGTCGGCGAGCACGTGCGACGCGATCGCGCCGGTACGCGCGTTCAGCCAGTTCACGTTGCCCTTCACGGTGTTGATCTCGCCGTTGTGCGCGATCATCCGGTACGGGTGGGCGAGTTCCCACGCCGGGAACGTGTTGGTCGAGAAGCGCTGGTGCACGAGCGCGAGCGCCGACACGACGCGCGGGTCCTGCAGGTCGCGGTAGTACACGCCGACCTGGCCGGCCAGCAGCAGCCCCTTGTAGACGATCGTGCGCGCCGACATCGACGGCACGAAGTATTCCTTGCCGTGCTTGAGCTTCAGCGCCTGGATGCGGTGGCTCGCCGTCTTGCGGATCACGTACAGCTTCCGCTCGAGCGCGTCCGTCACCATGATGTCCTTGCCGCGACCGATGAAGATCTGGCGGATCAGCGGCTCGCTCGCCTTCACGGTCGGCGAAATCGGCATCGCATGATCGACCGGCACGTCGCGCCAGCCGAGCACGACCTGCCCCTCGGCCTTCACCGTACGCTCGAGCTCCTGCTCGCACGCGAGTCGCGATGCGTTCTCCTTCGGCAGGAAGATCATGCCGACCCCATATTCGCCGGCCGGCGGCAGGTTCACGCCCTGCTTCGCCATTTCCTCGCGATAGAACGCGTCCGGAATCTGGATCAGGATGCCCGCGCCGTCGCCCATCAGCGGATCGGCGCCAACCGCGCCGCGGTGATCGAGGTTCTCGAGAATCTTCAGACCCTGCTGAATGATCTCGTGGCTCTTCTTGCCCTTGATGTGAGCGACGAAGCCGACGCCGCAGGCGTCGTGTTCGTTTTGCGGGTCGTACAGACCTTGTGCGGCGGGCACCGCGGCGAGCGGCTGCTGGTGGTCGTTCATGGGGACACCGTCGTAAAGGGGGCCTGGAGGCCGTTGAACCGTTTTCTTGTTGCCGTCGATCCCGCTCCCGACGGGAGACGGCGCGGCCGACAGTGGCCGGGCATGCTTCGCCCGGGCCACCGGAATTCGGAATATACGCGACGAATCAAGGGAATAGCAACAAAAACCATATGATCGAACCCCAATTAAATAGATGCATCGATCTGGTGCCGTTTTATTGGGGCCGTATCGTTTTGGTGCAAAAAGAAGCGGCGCCCGCAGCGCCGCTCCTGACCCGCCTTTCCGGCATTACTGCTGGATCGGCGGTGTGCTCTCACGCACCTTTCTGGGGCGTCCGCGCGGCAGCGGCGACACGCGCCGGTTCGCGGTACGCGCCGCCCACTCGCGGTAATGTTCGCCGCCGAGCACCCAGCCCTTCAGCGTCGCCTGCTGCAACTGGTCGGCCTGCCGCTCGTCGAGCGGCTGCTCGCACAGCTCCTTGTACGCGCGCTGGCGGTCGAACGGCGTATTGCCGAGCGCCCAGTAGAGCGGATGGTCGGTGATCAGGCTGTCGACGGTGAGCCCGACGTGATGCCGGTAGCTCGACCAGCGATACGCCTCGGGCGTCGCGACGAGCTGCGAACGCACGGGGCTCATCTCGACCACGCGGCTCGCGAGCAGGAAATAGCGCTCGCCTTCGATCACGGTCGCGCGGTAGCGGCCTTCCCACAGGGTGCCGCGCCGCGAGTAGCGCCGGTTGAAATGCGCGACGTAGCGGCGGCCGACAGCCTGCATCGCTTTCGGCAGGCTCGCTTCGTCGCTCGGCGTCACGAGCAGTTGCACCTGGCGCGGCAGCAGCACGTAGGCATGCACCGACAGGTGATGATCGCGGGCGGCGGCCTTCAGGCAATCGATGAAGAGTTCGTAGTCCTGGTCGTCGACGAACGCGGGTTGCTGATCCAGGCCGCGCAGTATCACGTGCTGCGGCTGGTCGGGAACGTAGAGTCGTGCTAACCGTGCCATGCTGAATGTCCGTTTGAACGCGTTAGGAAATACCCGGAGGTCCGAAAATGCGCACCTGCGTAGAATGCCTGTCCTCGCGGGGCGCGTAAGCGTACGGTCGTGCGAATCCTAGGGAGAAAACTCTAACTTACGAGCTTGTTTGGTTTTAAACGCAGTCGTCATAATGAGCACGCCTTTGATCGGAGGAGACACAATGAAACGAAAACTGGCCATTACGGGGGCCGCAGCGCTCGCATTCACGTTTGCGGGCGGTACGGCACATGCACAATCCGCAGGTGATTTCTACGTCAGCACCGGCTGGCTGCACCTTGCACCGCAGGACAGCAGCGACCCGCTGTTCGTCTACGGCGTAGGCGGCACGCCCATCAACCAGTCGGTTCCCAACACCGGTGCCGGCATCAGCGACGCCGACACGCTCGCGCTGGCGACCGGTTACTTCGTGACCGACCACATCGCCACCGAGTTCATCGCCGGCATCCCGCCGAAGTTCGACATCACCGGCAAGGGCCAGTTCTCGAATTTCGGTACGCTCGGCCGCGCGTACCAGTGGAGCCCCGCGCTCCTCCTCAAGTACTACTTCAACGACGCCAACGCGAAGTTCCGTCCGTATGTCGGCGTCGGCGCAACGTATATCTGGTTTACCGGCGCGAAGATCACGAACAGCGCGTTCGAGAACGGCGTGCTCGGCGGCCCGACCAGTGCGCAGACCAGCAACCAGTGGGCGCCCGTGTTCAACGCCGGCTTCACGTACAACTTCACGAAGCACTGGTTCGCCGGCTTCTCGATGTCGTACATCCCGGTCAGCGTGACCGCGACCTTCACCACGGCCCGCCGGACGCCGGTCGGGACGCTGACGGAAACGTCGAAGGCCCATATCTCGCTGAACCCGATCGTGACGTACCTCAACGTCGGCTACCGCTTCTAAGCGTAGTCGAATATTTGGGGAATGGTTAATCCTGCTGCAATTTGTAGCGGATTTTTCCAGACGTAACGTCTCCACGATGCAAAACGCCCCGGCGGAAATCCCGCCGGGGCGTTGTTTTTTCGCATCAGGGACATTCCCGAAGGGGCCCCTCCGGGCGTTGCCGTGACCGCTAGACGACGGCGATGTCGTCCAGCGCATCGGGGGCGATCAGGTCGATCCGGTCCGTACAGACCGCATCGACGCCCCAGCGTGCGAGTTCGCGCGCACGTTCGAGATCGTTCACCGTGTAAACCAGGATGCGCAACCCTGCCGCCTTGATCGCGCGCACGAGCGGTTCGTCGAGCCGTTTGTGGTCAGCATGCAACGATACGCAGCCGAGCGCGCCGACGACCTGCGCATGCCAGTCGTCCGGCACGGCTTCGTAGAGCATCCCGCGCGGCAGCGCCGGCACGGTCGCGCGCGCCTGCTGCAGCGCTTCGAACGAGAACGACGACAGGAGCGGCGGCACCGCGGCATCGCGCCAGTACGCGGCCGCGTCGGCCGCCACGCGCTGCCCGGTCTCGCGCTCGCGCCCCGGGCACGGCTTGATCTCGACATTCGCGGCCAGCCCGTGCGCGATGCAGCGCGCCGCCGCCGCCTCGAGCGTCGGCATCCGCTCGCCCGCGAACCGCGCGTCGAGCCACGCGCCCGCGTCGAGCGCGGCCAGCGCCGCATAACGCATGCCGGCCGCCGCCCCCTGGCCGTCCGACGTCCGGTCGACGGTGTCGTCGTGCAGCAGGAACGTCACGTCGTCGGCCGACAGCTTCGCGTCGAACTCGACCATCCGGTGCCCGCGGCGCGCGCCCTCGTCCAGCGCGGCGAGCGTGTTCTCCGGCGCGAGCGTGCCGCCACCGCGATGGGCGACGACGCGCGGATAGGGCCAGTCGGTGCGAAGGGTCATCGTCGGTCTCTCGGCAAGTGCGGCAGGTTCAACCGGCACGCTTGCCGGTCTCGGGATCGAAGAAATGCAGCCGGTGCGCGGGCAGCGCTGCCGCGAGCGCCGTGCCGCGCGCGGGACGGTCCGCGTGCGGCAGGCGCACCGCGACGTCGTGATTGCCCCAGCGGCCGTGTGCGAGATTGTCCGCGCCGAGCAGCTCGCACGAGTCGACCGGCAGCGTCGCCTGCGCGACGCCCGGCTGCGGCGTCATGTGTTCCGGACGCACGCCGAGCACCCAGTCGCGCCCCGTGACGATCTCCGCGCCGATGCCCGGTGCGCCGGCAACCGGCAGCGCGGGGCCACCGCCCGCGACCGTGAAGGTCGCGCCGTCTTCCGACAGCCGGCCGTGCATCAGGTTCATCGCCGGCGAGCCGATGAAGCCCGCGACGAACACCGTCGCCGGCTTTTCGTACACGTCGACCGGCGCGCCGATCTGCTCCGCGTAGCCGCGGTTCATCACGATCACGCGTTGCGCGAGCGTCATCGCCTCGATCTGGTCGTGCGTCACGTAGACGCTCGTCGTCGCCAGCCGCGCATGCAGCCGCTGGATCTCGAGCCGCATCTGCACGCGCAGCTTCGCGTCGAGGTTCGACAACGGTTCGTCGAACAGGAACACCGCCGGCTCGCGCACGATCGCACGCCCCATCGCGACGCGCTGCCGCTGGCCGCCCGACAGCTCGCGCGGCCGCCGCGCAAGCAGCGGCTCCAGCTCGAGGATCTTCGCGGCCGCGGCCACTCGCGAATCGATCGTCGCACGCTCGATCCCGCGGATCTTCAGCCCGTAGCCCATGTTCTGCGCGACCGTCATGTGCGGATACAGCGCATAGTTCTGGAACACCATCGCGATGTCGCGATCCTTCGGCTCCAGCGTGTTGACGACACGCTCGCCGATCGCGATCTCGCCGTCCGACACGGACTCCAGCCCCGCGATCATCCGCAGCAACGTCGACTTGCCGCAGCCCGACGGGCCGACGAGCACGATGAATTCGCCGTCCGCGATCTCCACGTCGATGCCATGCAGCACGTGCTGCTTGCCGTCGTAGGATTTCCTGACGCCCTTCAAGCTCAGCGCAGCCATACCTGGTCCTTCTCCCGGTTACCGTCCATGTTTCATTTCTCGGAATCGACGAGGCCGCGCACGAACCAGCGCTGCATCGCCAGCACGACGACGAGCGGCGGGATCATCGCCAGCAGCGTCGCCGCCATCACGTATTGCCATTCGGTCGCGGCGTCGCCGCTCGCGATCATCGTCTTGATGCCCACCACCGCCGTCGACAGCGACGCTTCCGTCGTGATCAGGATCGGCCACAGATACTGGTTCCAGCCGTAGATGAACGTGATCACGAACAGCGCCGCGATACTCGTCTTCGACAGCGGCAGCACGACGTCCCAGAAGAAGCGCAGCGCCCCGGCGCCGTCGATGCGCGCGGCATCCATCAGCTCGTCGGGCAGCGTCATGAAGAACTGACGGAACAGGAACGTCGCGGTCGCCGACGCGATCAGCGGCATCGTGAGCCCGGCGTACGCGTTCGTCAGGTGCAGTGTCGACACGACCTGCACGGTCGGAAAGATCCGCACTTCCACCGGCAGCATCAGCGTGATGAAGATCAGCCAGAACGCCGTGTTGCGGAACGGAAAGCGAAAGTAGACGATCGCGTACGCGGACAGGATCGACACCGCGATCTTGCCGACCGCGATGCCGAGCGCCATCGCGAAGCTGTTCACGAGCAGCCGGCCGAACGGCGCCGTCGTGCCGCCGCTGCCGTGCCCCCAGATGTACGCGATGTTCTCGAACAGGTGCGTGCTCGGCACGAGCGACAGCGGCACCGTGAACACCTCCTGCGCATTCATCGTCGCCGCGCAGAACGCGACGTAGACGGGGAACACGATCAGCACGACGCCCGCGATCAGCACCGCGTGGCAGAACAGGTCGAAGCCCTTGCGATTTTCGATCATGCGTATTGCACCCTGCGTTCGACGAAGCGGAACTGGATCACCGTGAGCCCGACGACGATGATCATCAGCACGACCGACTGCGCGCCCGAGCTGCCGATGTCGAGCCCCTGGAAGCCTTCCGCGAAGATCTTGTAGATCAGCGTCTTCGTGCTTTGCGCCGGGCCGCCGCCGGTGGCCGCGTCGATCACCGGGAACGTGTCGAAGAACGCGTAGACGAGATTCACGACCAGCAGGAAGAAACTCGTCGGCGACAGCAGCGGCAGCACAATGTTGAAGAAACGCCGCACCGGCCCGGCGCCGTCGATCGCCGCCGCCTCGATCAACGAGCGCGGGATCGCCTGCAGGCCCGCGTAGAAGAACAGGAAGTTGTAGCTCACCTGCTTCCACACCGATGCCAGCACGACGAGGAACATCGCCTGCCCGCCGTTCAGCGCGTGGTTCCACACGATGCCGCCCTTCGCCAGCGCATAGGTAATCAGGCCGATGCTCGGGTTGAACAGGAACGCCCACAGCACGGCCGCGATCGTCGGAGCGACCGCGTACGGCCAGATCAGCAGCGTGCGGTACGCGCGCGCGCCGCGGGTCACGCGATCGGCGCACGCGGCCAGCAGCAGCGACACGACGAGGCCGCTCACCGTGACGAGCCCGCTGAACACGAGCGTCGTGCGAAACGAATCGAGATACAGCGGATCGGCGAACAGGTGCGTGAAGTTCGCGAAGCCGACGAATTCGCTCGATGTACCGAACGCGTCCTGCATCTGCGTCGACTGCCACAGCGCAACGCCGGCCGGCCACAGGAAGAACACGGCGGTGATCGCGAGCTGCGGCGCGATCAGCAGGTACGGCACCAGGCTCGTACCGAAACGGGAACGGGATTGCATCGCGGATATCCGGTCAGGCGAAACGGAAAGGAAGCCGCGCCGCCGGCCGGCACGCGCTCGCGCGCGATACCGCCGGCGGCACGAAGCGATGCGTGCTCAGCCGCCCGACTTCTCGAAGCGACGCAGCAGTTCGTCGCCACGTGACGCGGCCGAATCGAGCGCGTCCTTCGGCGACTTCTTCTGCGCCCAGACCTGTTCGAACTCCTCGTCGACGACCGTGCGGATCTGCGGCATGTTGCCCAGGCGCAGCCCCTTCGTGTACGGCAGCGGCGGCTTGTTCAGCATCTGCTTGATCGCGGTTTCGGCGCTCGGGTTCTTCGCGTAGAAGCCCTGTTCGCGCGTCAGGTCGTACGCCGCCTTGGTGACCGGCAGGTAGCCCGTGTCCTGGTGCCACTTCGCGGCGACGGCCGGCGAAGCGAGGTACGCGAGGAATTTCGCGACGCCCTTGTAGGTCGCCGGATCCTTGCCGGCCAGCACCCACAGGCTCGCGCCGCCGATGATCGCGTTCTGCGGTGCGCCCTTCACGTTCGCGTCGTACGGCATCATGCCGGTGCCGTAGCTGAACTTCGCGAACTTCTGCACGTTCGCGAGCGCGCCCGACGATGTCGTCATGATCCCGCAGTCGCCGCTGTAGAACTTCGCCGACGCCTCATCCTTGCGCCCCGCGTACGTGAACGTGCCGTCCTTCGCCATCTGCTGCAGGAACGAGACGTGCGCGATCTGCTGCGGCTTGTTGAATTCGAGGACGGCGTCGGTGCCGTCGAAGCCGTTGTTGCGGCTCGCGAACGGCAGCCCGTGCCACGCGCTGTAGTTCTCGAGCTGGATCCAGCCCTGCCAGCCGGTCGTGAAGCCGCATGCCATCCCCGACTTGCGCAGTTTCTCGGCATCGGCCTTCACGTCGGCCCACGTCTTCGGCGGCTGGTTCGGGTCGAGCCCGGCCTTC
Source organism: Burkholderia cepacia (assembly GCF_029962485.1). Taxonomy (NCBI): domain Bacteria; kingdom Pseudomonadati; phylum Pseudomonadota; class Betaproteobacteria; order Burkholderiales; family Burkholderiaceae; genus Burkholderia; species Burkholderia cepacia. The sequence goes on along the minus strand of NZ_CP073637.1, from coordinate 359,581 downwards.
TTGAACGCGTCCTTGTTGTAGTACAGCACCGGCGTCGAGCTGTTGAACGGCATCGACACGAGATGGCCCGTCTTCGCATCGCTGTAGTAGCTCGCGATGGTCGGCACGAACCCCTTTTCGTCGAGCGGCACGCCGGCCTGCTTGAACACGTCGGAGACCGGCACGACGGCCTTCTTCGCCTGCATCATCGTGGCCGTGCCGACTTCGTAGACCTGGAGGATCGCCGGCGCGTTGCCGCTGCGATACGCGGCGATGCCGGCCGCGAGCGCCTGGTCGTAGGTGCCCTTGAACACCGGCACGATCTTGTAGTCGCTTTGCGACGCGTTGAACTGGTCGGCGATCGCATTGACCCGCTCGCCGAGCGCGGCCTCCATCGCATGCCAGAACTGAATTTCCGTCGCGGCGAGCGCCACGTGCTGCACCCCGAACATCAGCGCGCCGCCGAGCGCGATCGAACGAACCAGTGTCCCCGCAGGCTTCTTCTTCATCGACCTCTCTCCTATGAAAACGTTACCAACAGCGTGTGCAACATTCCCGCCGCCATTGAACCGGCGAAGTCTAGTGATCGTTTGTGACAGTCAGTTGTCGCTGATGACGAACAGGCGCTGATATTCCTTCAGCGCGAAGCGGTCGGTCATGCCGGCGATGTAGTGCGCGACGAGGCGCGGCTGATGGGCCGCGTCGTCGGACTGGTACGGCGGCGGCAGCAGGCGCGGATCGTCGATGAATGCGTCGAACAGCCCCGTGACGACGCGCTGCGCCTTGCTCGCCATGCGCATCACCTTGTAGTGGCGATACAGGTTCTTGAAGAGGAAGCGCTTGAGCGCGGCAGCCTGCGCGGCGACCGTCACGCTGTGCGACACGAGCGGCGGCGCGGCGCGCACGTCGTCGAGCGACGCAGGCGCGACGCGCACGAGGTTGCGCGTCGTCTCGTCGATCAGGTCGACGATCAGCGTGTTGATGATGCGGCGCACCGTCTCGTGCACGAGACGACGGCCCTCGAGGTGCGGGAATTCGGCGAGTGCCGCTTCATAGTGGCGCTGCCACAGCTCGACTTCGGCAAGCTGCTCGATCGTGATCAGGCCGGAACGCAGGCCGTCGTCGACGTCGTGGTTGTTGTACGCGATTTCGTCCGCGATGTTGGCGAGCTGCGCTTCGAGCGACGGCTGCCGGCCGTGCAGGAAACGCTCGCCTAGCGCGCCGAGCTTGCGCGCATTGTCGCGCGAGCAATGTTTCAGGATGCCTTCGCGCGTCTCGAAGCACAGGTTCAGCCCGTTGAACGCGCCATAGTGCTCCTCGAGCTCGTCGACGACCGCCAGGCTCTGCAGGTTGTGCTCGAAGCCGCCGTGGTCACGCATGCACGCATTCAGCGCGTCCTGTCCGGCATGGCCAAACGGTGTGTGGCCGAGATCGTGCGCGAGCGAGATCGCTTCGACGAGATCCTCGTTCAGGCGCAGGTTGCGCGCGACCGAGCGGGCGATCTGCGCGACTTCGAGGCTGTGCGTGAGGCGCGTACGGAACAGGTCGCCTTCGTGATTGACGAAGACCTGCGTCTTGTATTCGAGCCGGCGAAACGCGGTCGAGTGGACGATGCGGTCGCGGTCGCGCTGGAATTCGGTGCGCGCCGCCGGCGGGGTTTCCGGATGGCGGCGGCCGCGCGACTGCGACGCGTGTGCGGCATACGGAGCGAGATGGGCTTCCAGCGCCGCCAGCGTCGGCGGCTCGGCCACCGGCGCGGCGGATGCGCGGCTGGCTTCGGGCAGTGTGCTGCTGGATGTCTCGCTCACGTCTCCTCCATGTCAGGGGCGCCGGGGCATCCGGGCCGCCGTTAGCGGGTTGTCTGCGCCAGTGTAGCGAACACGGCTTCGTCTGGCGCCTCCGTGATCAGCGTATCGCCGAATCGCTTCAGCAGGATGAACTTGATCGCACCGGCCTCGGCCTTCTTGTCGACGCGCATCAGGTCCATGTAGCGCGCGTCGCCGAGCGCAGGCCCGCGGGTCGGCAGGCGCGCGGCCGCGATCACCGCGTCGAGGCGCTGCCGCGACGTTTCGTCGAGCAGGCCGAGCCGCGCCGACAAATCGCCCGCCATCACCATCCCGCAGCCGACCGCCTCGCCGTGCAGCCACTCGCCGTAGCCGAGCCCGGCCTCGATCGCGTGGCCGAACGTGTGGCCGAAATTCAGGATCGCGCGCAGGCCGCCTTCACGCTCGTCGGCCGCGACGACGCTTGCCTTGATCTCGCACGAACGCTTCACCGCGTGCGCGAGCGCAGCCGGGTCGCGGCGGTTCAGCGCGTCGACGTTCGCCTCGATCCAGTCGAAGAATGCCGCATCGGCAATCGCGCCGGTCTTGATGACTTCGGCGACGCCGGCCGCCAGTTCGCGATCGGGCAGCGTCGTCAACGCGCCGATGTCCGCGATCACGGCCTGCGGCTGGTAGAACGCGCCGATCATGTTCTTGCCGAGCGGGTGGTTGATGCCCGTCTTGCCGCCGACCGACGAATCGACCTGCGACAGCAGCGTCGTCGGCACCTGGATGAACGGCACCCCGCGCATGTAGCACGCGGCGGCAAAGCCCGTCATGTCGCCGATCACGCCGCCGCCGAGCGCGACGAGCGTCGTCTTGCGGTCCGCGCGTTCGGTCAGCAGGCCGTCGAAGATCAGGTTCAGTGTTTCCCAGTTCTTGTACGCCTCGCCGTCCGGCAGCACGACCGTCGAGACGCGCTTGCCGAGCGGCGCGAGCGCCGCGCGCAGCGCGTCGCCGTAGAGCGGATCGACCGTCGTGTTCGTGACGATCGTGACGGACGAGCCCTTGATGTGAGGCGCGAACAGCTCGGTGCGGCCGATCAGGCCGGCACCAATATGAATCGGATAGGCGCGGTCGCCCAGATCGACGTTGACAGTAATCATGCTTGTAGCGGCTTGGCGATGACGCCCGCCAGTTCGAGTTGCATCAACACCATGTTGACGAGGCCGTTGACCGACGGACGGCCGGTCTCGATGACGAAATCCGCGCATTCGCGGTACAGCGGGTCGCGCACTTCGTACAGCGCTTCGAGACGCCCCTTCGGGTCTTCGGTCTGCAGCAGCGGGCGGTTCTTGTCCTTGCGCGTGCGCAGCCACAGATCGTGCGGATTGGCGCGCAGGTAGATGACGATGCCGTTACTTTTCAGGCAGTCGCGATTTTCCGGGCGCAGCACCGCGCCGCCGCCCGTCGCGAGCACGATGTTCTCGCGCTGCGTGAGATCGGTGATCACCTGCGTTTCGCGATCGCGAAACCCGGCCTCGCCTTCCATCTCGAAGATCACCGGAATGCGCGCGCCCGTGCGGGCCTCGATTTCGTGGTCGGAGTCGAAGAACGTCCTGTCGAGACGACGCGCGACCGCACGGCCCACGGTGGTCTTACCCGCTCCCATAAGGCCGACGAAAAATACGTTTGCATGTGGGTCCCGCGCTTGCAACGGCTTCCTCTGCTTCAATCTTGCTGGTGGTGTGGCGCAGCTTACTGGCAAAGCGGCTGCCTTGTCGAGCCTGCGCCGGCGGCTTCCGGCCCCGTTTTATCGGCATCCGCGTCGCCCGCGCCGAGCGCATCGCAGCGCGCATCGACGACAGTCGGCGTGATGAACACGACCAGTTCGTTGCGCTGGTCGCGCTGCGCGCGGTGCCGGAAAAGCGCGCCCAGAAACGGTATTTTGCCCAAGAGCGGCACGCGCGTCACATCGTTCCGGTTCAGTTGTTCATAGATACCACCGATCGCGACCGTCCCGCCATTCTCGACCTCGACACGCGTCTGTACATGCTTCGTATGGATGGCGGGGCCGGCCGCCGTCGGCTCGCCGACGCTGTCCTTCGTCACGTCCAGGTCGAGCACCACGCGCCCGTCGGGCGTGATCTGCGGCTCGACCTCGAGCTTGAGCGTCGCGCGGCGGAACTGCACGCCGCTCATGCCGTTGCCCACCTTCGCCTGGTACGGCAGCTCGGAACCCTGCTCGACGATCGCCTTGACGCGGTCGGCCGTCACCACGCGCGGCCGCGAAACGATTTGACCCCGCCCTTGCGCTTCGAGCGCACTCAGTTCGACGTCGAGTACGCGGCTCAGCGGCGCGGCGAACAGCGTAAAACCGGCGGTCGCCGCGTCGAAGCCGCCGAGCGGCCGCGCGGCCAGGTCGAGCGCGTTGCGCGCGTCGGCCGCGAACGTGGCACTCTCGCCCGCCGACGGCCGCCCCTGCGCCCGCAGCGCGACGCGTGCGCCGAGGTTGCGCGAGAAGCCCTGCTCACCCTCGACGATGCGCGCCTCGATCCGGACCTGCCGTGACGGCCGGTCGATCGCGTCGATCAGACCCGCGATCTGCGCGATGCGCGGCGCGAGATCGGTGACGAACAGCAGGTTCGTGCGCGGATCGGCCGCCGCAGCGCCGCGTTTCGACAGCAGGCGCTGGCCGGTCGCGCCGGCCAGCAGCCGTTGCACGTCCTGCGCGCGTGGGTAGTGCAGCGCGAACGTGCGGCTCGCCAGCGGCTCCAGATCGGCGGCCCGCGCATGCATTTCGAAGCGCTCGCGCTCACGGGCGGCCAGTTCGGCCGCCGGCGTGACCCAGATCACGTTGCCGCGCCGGGACATCGCGAGCCCGTGCGTGTCGAGCAGCGTGTCGAAGGCCTCGCGCCAGCGGACATTGTTCAGACGTAACGTGACCGTGCCGCGCACCTGCTCGCCGACGACGATATTGAGCCCCGTGAACCGCGCGAACGCGTCGAACGCGGCCGCGAGCCCCGCGTCCTGCAGATTCAGCGAGATCCGCCGCGCGTCGTCCGCATCGCCGGGTTGCCGGGCAGTGACGTCGCTCATCCGGGCCGGCGGCGCCAACGGGATCGGCGGCCCCTCCAGCTGCGGTGCCGGTACAGCGGGTTCCGCCTGAAGTGCCGCGCGAGCGGCCTGGTCGAACGGCGGCGGGCCGGCTTCCTCCGATACCGCGATGTCCACACCGTCCACCCTGCCGTGCGGCAGCGGCAGACTCGGCACCGGCGCCTCCATCGACGCGGCAGGCCAGACTGCCGGCAGCGGCGGCAACGACGCGCCTGCACTGGCCGCCGTCAATCCGGCCCAGACGGCGAGCATCCAACGGCCGTACTTCGTCATGGCCACACTCCGTCGTTCATGACGACCCGGTGCGCCCCGTCCGCCATCGCGAGCATCACCGCCGCGGGCTCGACGCGCATCACGCGGGCCGGCCCGAGCGCTTCGCCGGGCGCCACGGCCGTGAACGCGCCATCGCCGTCATCGAACAACGCGAGACCGGCACGCGCGTCGCGAATCGTGCCGGCGAGGCGGGCCGCCATTCCATCGGCTCCACCGCCGAACGGATCGGCGGCGAGCGCAGCAGCCTGAAGCGGCGCCGTACCGCCTGCGGGCGATGCGGCCGGCAGCGCCGCAAACACGTCGACAGACATGTCCATCCGCGTCGCCTGCATGCGTCGCTCGACACGCAGCGCCGACGGCACCGCCAGCACCGGAAAGCGCGCCAGCCCGCCGACCATCTTCGACAATGCGCGAAAGCCGCCGTCCGCGACGATGCGCACGGTGCGCCGGCCCTCCGGTGCCGCGCTATCGATACGCTGCGGCTCGATCGATACCCTGTTCAGCCCGCTCGACGCGGCGAGATCGGCCAGTCCCAACATCAGCGCGGCCCATTCCGGCGTACGCGACGCGTGGTCGTCATGCGCCGGCGCAGGATGTGCACTGAGCCGGCGTTCCGCAGACTCAAGGACACGCCGCGCATCGGCCTCTCGCCCCTGCGCTGCAGCCAGCAACGCGCGACTATGCGCGAGCCCGCTCCAGTCGGCCGCATTTGCCAGATGAATACCGCCTGCCAGCACGGCCACGAACGCCAGTACGCAGCCGGCGGCATGCATTCCCCCCGGCGAGACGAGCGGCATGCCGACCAGCCGCGCATCGCCACGCGGCGCAAGCCAATGCGTGATCGCCGTCATGCGCCACCTCCCGACGCCGTCCGCGACGGCATCGCATCGTGCCAGCGCAACTGAACCGAGAACCGGAACGGCATCCCGGCCAGCAGGCTCCCCGCACTCGACACAGGCGCCAACGCATCCACGTCGATCCGCCAGTCACGCTGCTCGCGCGCCATCCCGGCGAGCCAACGCGCGGCCGCCCGGTAGCTCGTGGCCCGCACATCGAGCACGGCCCCGGCCGGTGTCGTGCGCAGCGCGTCGAGCCGGACGCCGTCGTCGCGCACTTGCGCCAGTGTCGCCAGCAGCCCTGCGACGCGCCCGTGCGGCGCGGCAAGCGCCGCTGCCTGCGCGTCACGCCGCGCGATGACAGCCGCCGCATCGGCGGCGCGCATCGCGGCATTCACCTGCGGCTGCAACTGCCGCAGCCGCGTCTCCACGCTTGCGCGCGCGACATCCGTGCGCCACCGCATCCAGGTGGCCGCGCCCGTCCACAGCACGGCGCCGAGCACGCCGAGCAGGATCGCCGCCCCGCACTGCGCAGCCCGGCGACGCCTCAGCGCATGCGCCAGTCGCTCACGGTGCGGCAGCAGGTTGAAGCCGCCCAGTGCCGCCTGATCGGCCGTCATTCCCACACCCCGCGCAACGCCAGCCCGAACGCAACGGCGAATGCCGGGCCGCCCGGCATGCCGGCGGGCGGACACGGCCGCCCGTCCCAGCCCGTGCAGTCGAACGGCACCGCCGCCGAGCCGAGCACGTCGCCAATCTCGGCGACGGACGTATCGAAGCGCGCGATGTTCCGTTCGTCCCCGGCGACGAACACACACCGCACGGCCCCGAGCGCGCGCCGGCGCAGTGCATCGGGGAGCGCCTCCGGCAGCGTGCCGGACAGCGTGAACACCGGAACCGCCAACGACCCATCGATTCGCCAGCCGCGCACACCCGAGTCGCAGAACCAGAGCGCGGCGTAGGCGCCTTGCGCGTCGAGTTCGAACTGCGCCGCATAGCGCAACGCGCGCAGCATGGCGGCCGACTCGCCGTCGACCGCCGTCAGGTCGATACCGGCCTGCGCCGCCACGTCGATCCGCCGCTCCAGCAGCGCCAGCGGGGCCACGGTCACCGCGATCTCGCCGGAACGCGCGCCGCCGTGCTGCCGCCAGTCGAACGCGAAACTGCCCGGCGCCAGCCCCGAGATACGCTCGGCCGCCTGCCGCGCGGCGTCCGGGATGTCATGACGTCCGGCGAGGTCGAGCGTCGCCGTACGAATCTCGTCATCGTGCAGCGCCATCACGCCACGCGCGTCGCACCGCACGTCGGCCGCCGTCAGCCGCGCGACGGCTGCCGCCAGCGCACGCGCGACTGCGGCCCAGCGCGCGTCTTCCGGCCCGCCCGCCAACCCGACCGGCTCCCGCTCCAGCCCCTCGACCCGCACATCCGCGACCCGGCCGCGCCGGCTCAGCACGGCCACCCTCACCTCGTCCGCGCCGACATCGATTCCCGTCGACCGATGCCTGCCCTGCGCAAATCGCGCTACCCATCGTCCCGCCATCGCAGCCTCCCGAAATCGTCGCGGCCCATGCCGCGTTTCCGAGACCTGATTCTGCAAAGCGGCGCGCGTGGCCGACAGTCGGCCAAACGGCCAGCAACGGCTGACGGCGGCCGCGCGCGGGTCATACTGGCGGTACGCCGACCCGCCGCTTTCCGGCGGGCGGCTCCCGCGTCAGGACCGGTCTTACCGGGCAGCTATAATCGCGGGACTGTTTTCCGGTATGCCTATGCAATCCACGACTCCTACGTCCCCGCCTCCTGCCCCGGCGCCGAAGAAGCGGCCCTGGTGGCAAAAAGTCCTGCTCGGCTTCGCCGCGATGTGCGTGGCCCTCGTCGTGGCCGGCGGCCTCGTGCTCGGCTACGCACTCGTCGTCGCTTGGCCGAACATGCCGTCGCTCGACGCACTGACCGACTATCGCCCGAAGGTGCCGCTGCGCATCTATACGTCCGATCACGTGCTGATCGGCGAATTCGGCGAGGAGCGCCGCGACGTCGTCCATTTCAAGGACGTGCCCGACTCGCTGAAGAAGGCGATCCTCGCGATCGAGGACGCGCGCTTCTACGATCACGGCGGCGTCGACCTCACCGGCATCGTCCGCGCCGGCATCGTTGCGCTGACGAACGGCCACGCGTCGCAGGGCGCGAGCACGATCACGATGCAGGTCGCCCGTAACTTCTTCCTGTCGAGCGAGAAGACCTACACGCGCAAGATCTACGAGATGCTGCTCGCGTACCGGATTGAGCGCGCGCTGACGAAGGATCAGATTCTCGAGGTCTACATGAATCAGATCTATCTCGGCCAGCGCGCGTACGGCTTCGCGAGCGCCGCGCGGGTCTATTTCGGCAAGGATCTGAAGGACATCACGCTCGCGGAAGCCGCGATGCTCGCGGGGCTGCCGAAGGCGCCGTCCGCGTACAACCCGGTCGTCAATCCCAAGCGCGCGAAGGTGCGCCAGGAATACATCCTGCAGCGGATGCTCGAGCTGAACTTCATCACGCGCGAGCAGTACGACGAAGCCGTCGCGCAACCGCTCGTGGTCAAGGGTCCGGGACGCGATTTCAGCGTGCACGCCGAGTACGTCGCGGAAATGGTCAGACAGATGATGTACGCGCAGTACCGCGAGGAAACCTACACGCGCGGCTTCAACGTCGTCACGACGATCGATTCCGCGGACCAGCAGGTCGCGTACACCGCGTTGCGCAAGGGCATCATGGATTACGAGCGCCGCCACGGCTATCGCGGGCCGGAAGGCTTCATCGAGCTGCCCGCCGGTGCCGACGACCGCGAACAGGCGATCGACGACGCGCTGCTCGAACACCCCGACAACGGCGAGCTGATTGCCGCGGTCGTCACGGCCGCGAGCCCGCGCCAGATCACGGTGGCATTCATCGACGGCAGCACGGCGACGGTCGAGGGCGACAACCTGCGCTTCGCGTCGGGCGCGCTGTCGGCCAACGCGCAGCCGAATCGCCGCATCCGCCCCGGTGCGATCGTCCGCGTCGTGAAGAACGACACCGGCAAATGGTCGATCACGCAGTTGCCGCAGGTCGAAGGCGCATTCCTGTCGATCGTCCCGCAGGACGGCGCGATCCGCTCGCTCGTCGGCGGCTTCGACTACAACAAGAACAAGTTCAACCACGTCACGCAGGCGTGGCGGCAGCCGGGTTCGTCGTTCAAGCCGTTCATCTACTCGGCGTCGCTCGACAAGGGCCTCGGGCCCGCAACCGTGATCAACGACGGCCCGCTGTACTTCAGCGCCGCCGAAACGGGTGGCCAGCCGTGGGAGCCGAAGAACTACGGCGGCGGCTTCGAAGGCCCGATGTCGATGCGCACCGCGCTGCAGCGCTCGCGCAACCTCGTGTCGATCCGGATCCTGAACCACATCGGCACGAAGTACGCGCAGCAGTACATCACGCGCTTCGGCTTCGACGCCGAGCGCCATCCGGCCTACCTGCCGATGGCGCTCGGCGCGGGCCAGGTCACGCCGCTGCAGATGGCCGGCGCGTACTCGGTGTTCGCGAACGGCGGCTACCGCGTCAATCCGTACCTGATCGCAGAAGTCACCGATCCGAACGGCGCGATCGTCGCGCGCGCGCAGCCGCTCGTCCGAACAGAATGCGCCGCGCGCGATCGACGCGCGCAATGCGTACGTGATGAACAGCCTGCTGCAGAGCGTCGCGCAACGCGGCACGGGCGCGCGGACCAACATCCTGAAGCGCACCGACCTCGCCGGCAAGACCGGCACGACGAACGACTCGCACGACGCGTGGTTCGCCGGCTACCAGCACACGCTCGCCGCGATCGCGTGGATCGGCTACGACAATCCGCGCAGCCTCGGCGATCGCGAAACGGGCGGCGGCCTGTCGCTGCCGGTCTGGATCGAGTACATGGGCGCGGCGCTGAAGGGCGTGCCCGAGTTCAAGCCGACGGTACCCGAAGGTGTCGAGTCGCTCGGCAGCGAGCTGTACTTCACCGATTTCACGCCGGGTCACGGCTTCGTGTCGACGGTCGGCGTACCGCAGGCGGCGCCGGCAACGCAGAACGCCGACGAAGCCGTGCCACACGTCGACGAGCAGGAGAAGCAGGACATCATGAACCTGTTCCGCGGCCACTGACACCCGGCCCGGACATCAAAAAAGCGCCCCGAGGGGCGCTTTTTCTTTGGCTGCGACGTTCGGGGTCCGGCGCCCCGGTGCGTCACATGCTGAACGTGATCGGCAGGCCGGCCTGCTGGGTCGCGTATTCGGTGAGCGCCGAGAAGAACTCGGTGCCCGTGCGCGTGTCGCGCCATTCTCCGTCGATGAAACGGTAGTGGAATCCGCCCGCCTTCGCGGCGATCCACACTTCCTTCATCGGTGGTTGCAGGTTGACGATGATCTTCGAGCCGTTCTCGAACGTCAGCGTCAGGACGCTGCCGTTACGCTCCAGATCGATGTCGTGGTCGCCATCGTTCGCGGTGTCGACGGTACGCTCGACGGCCATCAGCACGGCCTCGGCACGGGTCAGGTATTCGGTATCGGACATGCTAAACTCTATCGGTTCAATTGTTCAGGGACGATCATGCGAGTCGTTTTCCGGATGAGCGCGATTGTAGCGGCTTTGGCGATTCTTGCCGGCTGCGGTCAAAGCGGCGCGCTCTATCTGCCCACCGTGCCTCCGATGCCCAAGCCACTCCAGCAGCAGAATACGCCGCCGTCGGACGTGAAACCGACCGATGAAAACGCATCGTCCGACGACACACCCGACACGTCGGGCTCGCCGCTGATGCTGTCGCCCGAGTTGTCGAGCGGCGCATCGGCCGTGCCCGCACCGGCATCGAGCCCGGCCGCGAAGTAACGGACGCAACGCCGCGCGCGCGGCTGGCGAAACAAGGCGATGGCTTCACGGTCATCGCCTTTTGTTTTTCGGGCAGCGCCGTCATGCGCGCACGCGCCGCCATCCCCACGCGATCAGCCGCCAACCGAGCAGCACGGCGACGACCGCCGCGTAAAGCTTCGGCTGCGCGAGATTGTGCTTGCCGGCCCGCATCCACCAGAAGTGCAGCACACCGAACAGTGCGACCGCGTAGATCGCGCGATGCAGCGTCGCCCAGTGGCGGCCGAGCCGGCGCACCATCGCGCGCGTCGACGTCGCGGCGAGCGGGATCAGCAGCACGAACGCGGCGAAGCCGACCGTGATGAACGGGCGCTTGCCGACGTCCTTCAGGATCGCGACGACGTCGAACCACTTGTCGAACCACAGGTAGGTCGTGAAGTGCAGCGTCGCGTAAAAGAACGCGAACAGCCCGATCGTCCTGCGAAAACGCAGCAGCGCGGCGAACCCCGTCATGCGCCGCAACGGCGTGACGGCGAGCGTGATGCACAACAAGACGAGCGTCCAGAGGCCCGTCGAACGCGTGATGAATTCGATCGGATTCGCGCCGAGCCGGTCAGTCAGCCCGAACAGCACGAGACGCGCGAGCGGATACAGACCGGCCGTGAACACCAGCACCTTGGCCGGCACGAGCCAGCGCGGCGCGGCGGGACGGACTGCACCGGCCCGCGTCGTGCGTGCGGCAGATCCGGCGCCGGCTGCACGCGCGGGCGTGAGCGTCGAAGGAGGCATGTCGTTTCTCACGGTCGCGCTCAGAAGTTCTTCTTCAGGTCCATGCCCTGATACATCGACGCGACGAGATCGCCGTAGCCGTTGAACATCAGTGTCTTGCGCTTCGGCGTGAAGAAACCGTCCTCGCCGATGCGCCGCTCAGTCGCCTGGCTCCAGCGTGGATGATCGACGTTCGGGTTCACGTTCGAATAGAAGCCGTACTCGTTCGATGCGTAGGTGTTCCAGCTCGTCTTCGGCTCTTTGTCGACGAAGCGGATCTTCACGAGCGACTTCGCGCTCTTGAAACCATACTTCCACGGCACGACGATCCGCACCGGCGCACCGTTCTGGTTCGGCAGCACTTGCCCGTAGACGCCCATCGTCAGCAACGTCAGCGGGTTCATCGCCTCGTCCATCCGCAGCCCTTCCGAATACGGCCAGTCGAGCACCGGCGTCGACAGGCCCGGCATCTGCGATGGGTCGGCAAGCGTGACGAACTGCACGTATTTCGCGTTGCCGGTCGGCTGTACGCGCTTGATCAGCTCGGACAGCGGCACGCCGATCCACGGGATCACCATCGACCACCCTTCGACGCAGCGCAGCCGGTACACGCGCTCCTCGAGCGGTGCGAGCTTCAGCAGTTCGTCGAGATCGAACACCTTCGGGTGCAGCACCTCGCCCTCGACGCTCACGCGCCACGGGCGCGGCCGCAGCGTGCCGGCGTTCTGCGCCGGGTCGCTCTTGTCGGTGCCGAATTCGTAGAAGTTGTTGTAGGAGGTGATGTCCTTGAACGGCGTCACCTTGTCGGCGGCGACGAATTTCGGGTTCGTCTTGGCCGCGAGCTTCGCCGCCCGCGCGTCCGGCGACGCATACGCGGCGAATGCCGCGTTGCTGGTGCCAAACAAGCCGCCTGCCGCCGCGAGGCCGGCCGCCTGCAACACGCGCCGCCGGTTCTCGAATACCGTGCGCGGCGTGATCTCGCCGGGCGAAATATCACCGCCGGTCAGTACGTTCCGCAAAGGGCGTTTGATCCACATCGTGCAGCTCCTCCTGCATGCGCGGTGCGCATGCTTCATGAGCGTTCGACCCGGCCCATCATGCGCCGTTCGACGCCCGGTTCGCCCGCCCGTTACAAAGCAAAACCGCCGGGCACGCAGTGCACCGGCGGTTCGATAGTCGGACGAGCGGCGGAAATCTTACAGCTTGCCGTAGCTGTGCAGCCCCGACAGGAACATGTTGACGCCGAGGAACGCGAACGTCGTGACCAGCAGGCCCGTGAGCGCCCACCAGGCGGCGACCGCGCCGCGCAGGCCCTTCATCAATCGCATGTGCAGCCACGCCGCGTAGTTCAGCCACACGATCAGCGCCCAGGTTTCCTTCGGATCCCAGCTCCAGTAGCCGCCCCACGCCTCGGCTGCCCACAATGCGCCGAGGATCGTCGCAATCGTGAAGAACGCGAAACCGACCGCGATCGACTTGTACATCACGTCATCGAGCACTTCGAGCGTCGGCAGGCGATCGGCAAGCACGCCGCGTTCCTTCATCAGGTACGCGACCGACACCATCGCCGACAGCGCGAAGCTTCCGTAGCCGATGAAGTTCGCCGGCACGTGGATCTTCATCCACCAGCTTTGCAGCGCCGGCACGAGCGGCTGGATCTGCTGCGCATCGCGCGCGACCGAGTACCACATCAGGAAGCCGACGGCTGCGCTGATGACCAGCAGCACGAACGCGCCGAGCGAACGCGTGCCGTAGTGGCCTTCGTAATACAGATACAGCAGGGCGGTGATCAGGCTGAACAGGACGAACACTTCATAGAGGTTCGACACGGGGATGTGGCCAACGTCCGCACCGATCAGGTAGGACTCGTACCAGCGCACCATCAGCCCCGTGAAGCCCATCAGCACGGCGACCCACGTGAGCTTCTGGCCGATCGCCGCCCCCGTTTCCGAGCGCGCGAGCAGGCCGATCCAGTAGAAGATCGTCGCGAGCACGAACAGCGCGCTCATCCACAGGATCGCCGACTGGCTCGACAGGAAGTACTTGAGGAAGAACGCCGAATCGGCGCGCGCGAGATCGCCCTGGTAGATCTGGATCGACAGCAGCGACAGCACGGCGATCGACGCCATCATCAGCCGGGCGGGCTTCCAGCGCCAGCCGAGCGTGACGAGCGCCGGCACGGTGCCGATCATCACCGCCTTGTCGTAGTAATCCATGTGCGCGTTGTAGTGCACGAGCGCATAGCCCGCGCCCACCACGAGCGCCAGTGCGAACAGCCAGTCGAACAGCGACAGGCGCGCGAGGAAAGGACGGTCGTCGAACAGCGGCGACGAAACCGGCGCCTGGGCCGACGCCGCACGGGAAGAGGAAACTTGCGTGAGATCCATGATGTTACCGGGTGGAATTCTCGGAATCGGAACCGCTGCCGGCAGGCGGGCGGGCCGTCGAAGCCGCACCGGTGGGCGCGGCGTCGCGAGGTGCGGCGCGCAAGGCGACGCCGGCCGCGTCGCGCGTCTGCACGAATTCTTTCTCGAAATCGAAGGTCTTGCGGGCCGTGGACATTGCCATCACCACATCGACGCCCGAACCGGCGTCCTTCAGCCAGAACCAGAGGCGCCGCTCGCGCACGTAGAACATCGAGAAGATGCCGGCGACCAGCAGCAGGCTGCCAAGATACACCAGATTCTTGCCGGGTGCGCGCGTCAGCTGAAATACCGAAGCTTGCACCTGCTTGAATGAGTCAAGCTGCAAATAGACCGGCGATCCATACAAAAAGCTGTCGGATAGCGCATTGATCGCGTTCTGCACGAAGCGAACCGTCTCGGCGCCGTTCTGGGCGGCCGGCTCGCCGGCGCGCTCGCGCGCGATCTGCCAGACCTCCCACATCGAGCCTTCGAGCATCCGCAGCAGCAGGCTCGCCGCCTTCTCCTGCTCGGCCTTCGGCACCGAGCGGTCGATGAACGTCGCCACCGCCTGGAAGCCGCCGACCGGCTGGCCGTCGGCGCCGCGGCCGACACTGTCGTCGCTTGCAGCAAAAAGGGTCAGCACCTTCGACGCACTGTCCTGCAGGCGGCCGCGCAGCGACGCGTCGGTGCCCGGCAGCGAACGCTGCGCGAAGCGCGCGGCGGCCTCGGTGCGCACGGCCGGATCCTCCAGCGCGGCGCGCAGGCGCATCCATTCGCCGATCGAATCCTGGCTGTCGGCCGGGATCCGCATGTAGCGGAACGGATCGTTCGGGCTCGCGCGCACGCCGGCGAGGAACACACGCTCGCCGTTCATGTCGACGGGCAGCATGTAGTTGTTGAATTCGCGCGCCTGACCGTCCTTGCCGCGGATCTTGTACTGCACCGACGGTCCGATGTTGTGGAGCTGCGTCGGCTTCGACGACTTCGCGCCCGAGCCGAGCCGCTCGTCGAACACTTCCTTGAGCGAGCTCGTCGTCGCGACGCCGCGCACGTCCGGCTTGCCGTTCGCGTCGGCCATGTTCTCGACGTTGATCGCGCGGAAATCGGAGAACTCGATCGTGTCGCCATCGGCGCCCGGCACCTGCAGCGGCGCAGAACTGCCGATCGTGCCCTTCACGGGGACGGTCGTCGCGTTGCCGCCCGTCATCGGGTAGGCCGTCATCTGCATCTGCGAGCCGCCGTCCTGGAAGCTCGACTGGTAGATCGACACGCCCTTGTACGTGAACGGCTTGTTGACCTCGACGCGCGCCGGGATCTTCTGGCCGGTCTCGCGATCGATCACGACGATGTCGCTCGCGAACAGCTTCGGCATGCCCGTCGTGTAGTAGTCGACGATGAACTTGTTGAGCTGGATCGAGAACGGCAGGTCCTGGATCAGCGAGCCGCTCGGCTGGTTCAGGATCGCGGTCGACACGAACTGCCCCTCGGGCACCCACGCGTAGCCGCGGAACGTCGGGTTCGACGCGGACAGTCGATGGTCGGGCGAGATCTCGCTGATCGTCGCGCTCGTGTTGACCGGGCTCTTGCCGAACATCCACATCTGGAATTTGATCGGCAGGTTGCTGTCGAGCAGGCCGCCGATACAGATCACGACGATCGCGAGGTGGGCGGAAATGTAGCCCCACTTGGTCATCGCGCCGCGCTTCGCGGAGATCAGCGTCGCGCCGTCGCTTTCACGCACGACGTGCTTGTAGCCGGCCTTGGTGACGAACGTGGCGAGCGTCGCCGCGACGGTCGCACGCGTGCCGGAAGCCGAGTACTCCGCCTTGTGGTGGAACGCGCGCAAGCTGCCCTCGCGGACCTTGTCCTTCCAGCTCTTCGCATCGGCGAGCATCTTCGGCGCGTTGCGGATCACGCACAGCGAGATCGACGTGACGAGGAAGATCAGGATCAGCATGAACCACCACGCGCTGTACACGTTGTACAGGCCGAGCGAGCGGAAGATGTCCGCCCAGAACGGCCCGAACTGGTTCACGTAGTTCGGATACGGATCGTCCTGGGTCAGGACCGTGCCGATGATGCTCGCGATCGACAGCACCACCAGCAGCGCAATGGCGAAGCGCATCGAGCTCAACAGCTCGACCGCGCGCTTCGACGCACCCTGACTCGACTTCGACTGCAACCCCGACGTGGTAACGCTCATTCAAACTCCGACTAAGGGGAAACAGCCCCTACGCTCACTATGTTCGCTTGGGGGACGCAGCCCCCATCGCCCTGCAAGCCTCTCCAGCCCGACTTGGCCCGGCGAGTGCCAACAAAAAAGGGCAAGGCGGCCGCAACGGTGCGGCGCCCCACCCTTTTCTTGTTCTGACTCCGGCCGCCCTTCGGGCGACCGGTCATTCCCTTCGCGACCGGCCGGTCAACGCAGGCCCGCGATGTAATCCGCGACGGCCTTGATCTCGTTGTCCGACAGGCGCGTGGCGATCTGATGCATCGCCTCGTTGTTGTTGCGCGCGCCGGCACCCTGCTGGAACGCGGTCAACTGCGCGACCGTGTAATCGGCCCACTGCCCCGACAGACGCGGATACTGGACCGGCATCCCCTGGCCCGTCGGCCCGTGGCAGCTCGCGCAGGCAGGTACGCCCTTCTCCGCGATACCGCCGCGATAGATCTTCTGGCCGACCGGCACGGTCGCCGCATCGCGTGCGGTACCGAGCTTCGTCGTCTGCGACCCGTAGTACGCGGCGACGTTGCGCATGTCGTCCGCGCTCAACGCGCTCGCGAATCCGACCATCACCGCGTTGTTACGCACCGGCCCCTTCGCGCCCGGCTGCGCCTTGAAGTCGTTCAACTGCTTGACCAGATATTCGGGATGCTGGCCGGCCAGCTTCGGGAAGCTGCCCGACGCGCTATTGCCGTCGGCGCCGTGACACGACGCGCAAACCTGCCCGGCAATCGCCTTGCCGCGGTCGAGATCCGGCTTTGCCGCATCTGCCGCGTTTGCCTCCGCTACGAAACCTACGAACCCTGCTGCAACCTGAAGCACCATCAGAGACTTGCACAGTCGATTCATTCGCACACCCTGTTTCGTCTTGTGGGAATTTGAGGTTCTGCAAAAAACGACGGCGTTCAGTCTACCGCAGAAGCTACATAAAAGCGCGAGGCAGGCGCCCGGTAGCCTTCGGTAAAACCGCCGTATTGTACAATATCGTGTTGAAAGCTCCGGCGCCTATCGGGGCTACCCCGCCTCCACCAAGCGGCTTGCGCCGCCCGTCCTTCCGGTTCCCATGGCCTTTCTGCTCCATCAAGCCCGTTTCTACACGACCGTCAACCATCTGCGCGACCTGCCGCCGACGGTCCAGCCGGAAATCGCGTTCGCGGGCCGCTCGAATGCCGGCAAGTCGACGGCGATCAACGTGCTGTGCAACCAGAAGCGGCTGGCCTTCGCGTCGAAGACGCCCGGCCGCACGCAGCATATCAACTACTTCTCCGTCGGCCCGGCCGCCGAGCCCGTCGCGAACCTCGTCGACCTGCCCGGCTACGGCTACGCGGAAGTGCCCGGCGCCGCCAAGGCGCACTGGGAGATGCTGCTGTCGTCCTACCTCGCGACGCGCTCGCAGCTCTGCGGCCTGATCCTGATGATGGATTCGCGCCGTCCGCTGACCGACCTCGATCGCCGCATGATCGAGTGGTTCACGCCGACCGGCAAGCCGATCCACACGCTGCTGACCAAGTGCGACAAATTGACGCGCCAGGAAAGCATCAATGCGCTGCGGACCACGCAAAAGGGGCTCGATGCGTATCGCGACCAGGGCGTCCAGGGCAAGCTGACGGTCCAGCTGTTCTCCGCGCTGAAGCGCACGGGGCTCGACGAAGCGCACGAGCTGATCGAGAGCTGGCTGCGGCCGTCCGTCGCCGACGAAGAAAGCGAGCCTGTAGCACAATGATCGGGCAACGCGCGGCCGGGTTCGGCGGCGCGCACCTGACGGCGCCTGCGGATTCGGCCGGCTCATAAAAAAACCCGCCGTTAAACGGCGGGTCAAACAGCCTAATCGAAAAACGACAGGCACCCGCTCAGGGAGGAGAAGCGGGGAGCGGCACGCGACGCGTGCCGCTCGATCGCTATCATATACCAACGCTCCCAAAAATCACCTAAGGGTTCCGTAAGGTCCTTACCGCCCTGATTTCTGCCAAATCGCCATGAGCTTCCATCCGCTTCATCGTCCGCGCCGGATGCGCCGCGACGACTTCTCCCGCCGCCTGATGCGCGAAAACCGCCTGACCACCGACGACCTGATCTATCCGGTGTTCGTCGTCGAAGGCACCAACGAGCGGCAGCCGGTGCCGTCGATGCCCGGCGTCGAGCGCGTATCGGTCGATCTGCTGATGCAGGTCGCCGAGCAATGCGTCGAACTCGGCGTGCCCGTGCTGTCGTTGTTCCCGGCCATCGACCCGTCGGTGAAGACGCCCGACGGTCGCGAGGCAGCCAATCCGGAAGGCCTGATTCCGCGCGCGGTGCGCGAGCTGAAGAAGCGCTTCCCCGAGCTCGGCGTGCTGACCGACGTCGCGCTCGACCCGTACACGAGCCACGGCCAGGACGGCGTGCTCGACGAGAACGGCTACGTGATCAACGACGACACGATCGAGATCCTGATCGAGCAGGCGCGCGCGCAGGCCGAAGCCGGCGTCGACATCGTCGCGCCGTCGGACATGATGGACGGCCGCATCGGCGCGATCCGCGAAATGCTGGAAAGCGACGGCCACATCCACACGCGGATCATGGCTTACTCGGCCAAGTTCGCGTCGGCGTTCTACGGCCCGTTCCGCGACGCGGTCGGCTCGGCATCCAACCTGGGCAAGGGCAACAAGATGACCTACCAGATGGATCCGGCGAACAGCGACGAAGCGCTGCGCGAGGTGCGCCTCGACATCGACGAAGGCGCCGACATGGTGATGGTCAAGCCCGGCATGCCGTATCTCGACATCGTGCGCCGCGTGAAGGACGAATTCCGCTTCCCGACCTACGTGTACCAGGTGAGCGGCGAATACGCGATGCTGAAGGCGGCCGCGATGAACGGCTGGCTCGACCACGACAAGGTCGTGCTCGAATCGCTGCTCGCGTTCAAGCGTGCGGGCGCCGACGGCGTACTCACGTACTTCGCGCTCGACGCGGCGCGCCTGCTGAAAGCGCAGCGCTGATCGCGCGCTGGCAGGCCCAAGAAAAAACGGCGAGACACCTCGGTGTTCCGCCGTTTTTCGTTTACCGTCGATCGAGGCCGTAGCCGCGTCGAGCGCCCCGGGCCGCTATACCGTCGGGACAGCGGCGCGATCCAGGCTGCGCAGGAACGTCTCGGCCGCCTGATAACCGACCACGCGCCCGATCTCGTTGCCGTTGCGATCGAAGAAGATGATGCCCGGCGGCCCGAACAGGTTGAAGCGCTTGAGCAGCGCCTGGTCGTCCGGGTTGTTCGCGGTGACGTCCGCGCGCACGAGGTGGAGCTGCGCGAGGCGCGCCTGCACACGGGCATCGGTGAACGTCAGATGCTCCATCTCCTTGCAGCTCACGCACCAGTCGGCATAGAAGTCGAGCATCACGGGCTGGCCCGACGTCTTCAGCAGCGTGTCGAGCTCACCGCTGGAGCGCACCGATGCAAACGCCGGACCGTCCTGCGCAGCGGCCGCGCCGGCCGTCGCAGCCCCGCCGGACGCCACCGTGCGCGTCGCCAGCACGGCCAGCGGCTTCACGGGATCCGTCGAGCCGGCAGCCAGACCGACGAGCAGCGTCGCGGCCCAGATCGCGAGCGCGGCGCCCACGCCGCGGCCCAGGCGGCGCCAGATCGACGCGGCGCCGGCATTCGGCGTGAACAGGCCGAGCGCCGCGGCTGCGATCAGCAGCCACAACGCGGCGAGCACCATCTTCAAGCCGCCCGCCAGCACCGGCCACACGATCCACAGCGCGGCCGCGAGCAGCACGATGCCGAAGAACACTTTCACACCGTCCATCCATGCGCCTGCGCGCGGCAGCACCGTCCCGGCGCCCACGCCGACGACCAGCAGCGGTACACCGAGCCCCAGCCCCATCGCGAACAGCGCCGCACCGCCGAGCAATGCATTGCCGGTGTGCGCAATGAAGGCGAGCACCGCGAACAGCGGCGCCGTCATGCATGCGCCGACCACCAGCGCCGACAGCGCGCCCATCGCCGCAACCGCGATGAAGTGGCCGCCCTGGCGCATGCTCGTTGCTTCGGCCGCACCGTTCTGCCAGCGTGCGGGCAACGCGATGTCCTTGCCCGAGATCAGCGACACCGCAAACGCGGTCAGCAGCACGCCGAACGCGCCGAGCACCCACGGGTTCTGCAGCCACGCGCCGAGGCTCTGGCCGACCAGCGCCGCGGCGATGCCGAGCACCGTGTAGACGAGCGCCATGCCGACCACATAGGTCAGCGACAGCGCGAAGCCGCGTGCATGCGTCGCGCGCGTGCCCTGGCCGATGATGATCGCGGACACGATCGGAATCATCGGGTACGAGCAGGGCAGGAGGCTCAGTACGACGCCCGCGACGAAATACAGTGCGACGATCGTGAAGAAGCCGTGCCCTTCGAGCAGCGACTGAGCGAAATCGGCGCTTGTGACCTTGTCGAACCAGTTGCCCGCGGCCGCCGTGTCGCCGCCGGACGACGATGCCGCGCCGAGCGCGGCGCCGTCGACCTTCACGACGTGCTCGGCCGGCGGATAGCAGATTCCTTCGTCCGCACACCCCTGCGACGTCACCGCGAGCTCGAACGGCCCGGCCGCCTGCTTCACCGGCACGTGGATGACGACCTCGTCACGATAGGTCTCGACGTTCTTCTGGAACGTCTGGTCGAACTTGACGTGGCCGGCCGGGAATTGCGGTTCGCCGAGCGTCGCCTGTCCGCCCTTCACCGCGAACGCAAACCGCTCGCGGTACATGTAATAGCCGTTGGCAACCTTGAAGCGGACGTCCACCTGTCCGGGCGATTCGCTCGCGCTGAACTTGAACGCGACCGACGGATCGAGGAAATCGTCGGCCGCGCGCGCGACCGACAGGCCGCCCAGCATGACCGCGAACGACAACAGGACTGCAAGGAACCGCAGCGCGCGCACGCGCACGGAAAGCGCCATACCGTTAAACATGAAATAGACGTTGAGTTTCGCTGGTCACCCACTGGCCGTACGCGGCCGATGCCGTCGTTTGCCACGAGACGATTTCGGGCGTCTCGTATGGATGATGCGCGAGAATAAATCGCTCCAGTTCGAGCGCCCGCACGGGGCTCGTCTTGAACAACAACTGGATCTCGTCGGCCGTTTCGACCTTGCCCTGCCAGTGATAGCGCGACTTGATCGCACCGAGCTCCGACACGCACGCGGCCAGCCGCGCGTCGAGCGCGCCGTCGGACAGCGCCGCGGCCGTCGCCGCATCGGGCACCGTCGTCAGCATCAGCACCACTATCATCCGCGCCCTCCTGACTGGTCTACCGGCTCCGGCCGGCGCGAATTGCATATCCTCGGATCACGCCGGCTGCCCGTATCGTAGCGCAGCCCGCGCAATGCTGCCGGCGCCGGCCTGCGACAATCGATCGCAGCCGGCGCCTCAAAAACAAAAAGGGCCAAGCAATCGCTCGGCCCTTTTCAGATACTGCAGCGTACCGGAAGCTTACTCAGCTTCTTGCACGTTTTCCGTTTCGTCGACTTCCGGACGGTCGAGCAGTTCGACCAGTGCCATCGGTGCGTTGTCGCCCACGCGGAAGCCGAACTTCAGCACGCGCAGGTAGCCGCCCGGACGGTTCGCGAAACGCGGACCGAGGACGTCGAACAGCTTCGCGACCGAGTCACGATCGCGCAGGCGGTTGAACGCCAGGCGACGGTTTGCCAGCGACGGCTTCTTGCCGAGCGTGATCAGCGGCTCGACGACTTTACGGAGTTCCTTCGCCTTCGGCAGCGTCGTCTTGATGACTTCGTGCTCGATCAGCGAGTTGGACATGTTACGGAGCATAGCCAGACGGTGGCTGCTCGTGCGGTTCAGTTTCCGCAGACCATGACGATGGCGCATTTCAGTTTCCTTGATTCAAAGTTTTGATCCAGCTCTTCTATCGCACCTCGAGGGTGCACGGGCCGGTAGCGAAAAAAGCAAGATGCGGATTTTAAAGGAAAATCCGCATCTTTGCCAACTACAGCAACAGCAGCGCTACAAGCGGGCTTACTTGTCGAGACCAGCCGGCGGCCAGTTTTCGAGCTTCATGCCCAGCGTGAGACCGCGCGAAGCAAGCACTTCCTTGATCTCGTTGAGCGACTTGCGACCGAGGTTCGGCGTCTTCAGCAGCTCGTTTTCCGTGCGCTGGATCAGATCGCCGATGTAGTAGATGTTCTCGGCCTTCAGGCAGTTCGCCGAACGAACCGTCAGCTCGAGATCGTCCACCGGACGCAGCAGGATCGGGTCGATCTGCGGAGCGCGCGACGGCGCTTCGGCTGCCGTTTCCGTGCCTTCCAGCGCCGCGAACACGGACAGCTGGTCGACCAGGATGCGAGCCGATTGACGGATCGCTTCTTCCGGCGTGATCACACCGCTCGTTTCGATGTTCATCACGAGCTTGTCGAGGTCGGTACGCTGCTCGACACGTGCGCTCTCGACAGCGTAGCTCACGCGGCGAACCGGCGAGAACGATGCGTCGAGGACGATGCGGCCGATGATCTTGGCCGTGTCTTCGCCGTAGCGACGGACGTTGCCGGGCACATAGCCGCGACCCTTTTCGATCTTGATCTGAACGTCGAGCTTGCCGCCCTTCGACAGGTGCGCAATCACGTGATTCGGGTTGATGACTTCGCAATCGTGGGCCAGCTCGATATCGCCGGCCGTGACAACGCCTTCACCTTCCTTGCGCAGCGTAACCGTCACTTCGTCACGGTTATGCAGCTTGAACACCACGCCCTTCAGGTTCAGCAGCAGGTTGACGACGTCTTCCTGCACGCCATCCAGCGTCGAGTACTCGTGCACCACGCCTGCGATCGTGACTTCGGTCGGCGCGTAGCCAACCATCGACGACAGCAGCACGCGGCGAAGCGCATTGCCCAAGGTATGGCCGTAACCGCGTTCGAACGGTTCCATGACCACCCTCGCGTGGTTCTCGCCAAGCGATTCCACGGCGATGATCTTGGGTTTCAGCAAACTGGTTTGCATGGGCTTTCCTTTTCAATACCCTCGGCTCGTTACACCGATAAGGCTGACCGGTAACAACCAGAAAATAAACAGCCGAGGCCCCTCCTTGCGCAACGCAATCGGGGTACCTCGGCCGTCAATCGGATTAACGCGAATACAATTCGACGATCAGGCTTTCGTTGATGTCGCCTGCGATCTCAACGCGTTCCGGCATTTGCTTGAACGTGCCTTCGAACTTCTTCGCATCGACTGCAACCCAGCTCGGCATGCCGCCTTGCTCGGCCAGCGACAGCGCTTCGACGATACGCGCTTGCTTCTTCGCCTTTTCGCGGATCGCGACGACGTCACCTGCCTTCACTTGCTGCGACGGGACGTTTGCGACGACGCCGTTCACGGTGATCGACTTGTGGCTCACCAGCTGACGCGCTTCAGCGCGGGTCGAGCCGAAGCCCATGCGATACACGACGTTGTCGAGGCGCGACTCGAGCAGTTGCAGCAGGTTTTCACCCGTGTTGCCCTTGCGGCGGTCGGCTTCGGCGAAGTAGCGGCGGAACTGACGCTCCAGCACGCCGTAGATGCGCTTGACCTTCTGCTTTTCACGCAGCTGCGTACCGTAGTCGGACGTACGTGCGCCCGAGGTACGGCCGTGCTGACCCGGCTTGCTGTCGAGCTTGCACTTGTCGGCGAGCGAGCGGCGTGCGCTCTTCAGGAACAGGTCGGTGCCTTCACGGCGGGACAGCTTGGCTTTGGGGCCGATATAACGTGCCACTTTGCATTCCTTTATCAATCAGTCACGCGGATCAAAATCCGCGCTAGTCCGCTCCCTTTGGGGCGAACGGTGGGCTTAGTCAATCAAAAAAGCAACGCCCGTCGACGCTGAGCGGCGACAGGCAATGCGCTAGCACGAACGTGCCAGCACATTCTTAGATACGACGACGCTTCGGCGGGCGGCAGCCGTTGTGCGGAATCGGGGTGACGTCCGAAATCGCGGTGATCTTGATGCCGAGGCCGTGCAGTGCGCGCACTGCCGACTCACGACCCGGGCCCGGGCCCTTGATCCGCACTTCCAGATTCTTCACGCCGTATTCCATCGCGACGCGGCCAGCCGACTCGGCTGCGACCTGAGCAGCGAACGGCGTCGATTTGCGCGAGCCCTTGAAGCCCTGACCGCCCGACGTCGCCCATGCCAGAGCGTTGCCTTGGCGATCGGTGATCGTGATGATCGTGTTGTTGAACGACGCGTGAACGTGAACCACGCCTTCAGCGACGTTCTTCTTAACCTTTTTGCGAACGCGTTGCGCCGCGGTATTCGAAGCCTTAGCCATTACGTTTTCCTGTAACTGTCAGTTCCGCTTACTTCTTCAGCGCTTGCGCTGCACGACGCGGACCCTTACGGGTACGTGCGTTCGTACGCGTACGCTGACCGCGCATCGGCAGGCCCTTGCGATGACGGACGCCACGGTAGCAACCGAGGTCCATCAGGCGCTTGATGTTCATCGTCACTTCACGGCGCAGATCGCCTTCGACGACAAACTTGCCCACTTCTTCACGCAGCTTTTCCAGGTCTGCGTCGGTCAGATCCTTGACCTTCTTCGAAAAATCGACGCCAGCTGCCACGCAGATGCTGCGCGAACGGGTGCGGCCGACACCAAAGATAGCCGTCAGGCCAATCTCGGTGTGCTGGTGATTCGGGATGTTAACCCCTGCGATACGAGCCATTGTTTTTCCTCAAACAAAAAGCGCAAACAAACGCGCGGTCAGCCTTGGCGCTGCTTGTGGCGCGGATCCGAGCTGCAGATCACGCGAACGACGCCTTTGCGCTTGATGATCTTGCAATTGCGGCAAATGCGCTTAACCGATGCCATCACTTTCATGATAATACCCTTTTTTCAAATCACTTCGCCCGGAACACGATCCGCGCACGAGACAGATCGTAAGGCGTCAACTCAACCGTCACCTTGTCGCCCGGCAGGATGCGGATGTAGTGCATCCGCATCTTTCCGGAAATATGTCCCAACACGACATGGCCGTTTTCCAGCTTCACACGGAAGGTCGCATTCGGGAGGTTTTCAATCACCTCGCCCTGCATCTGGATTACATCGTCTTTGGCCATAGTCCTTAACGCATCGGGATGTTGCCGCCCTTGAAGTTCGCCTTCTTGAGCAGTGACTCATACTGTTGCGACATAACGTACGACTGCACCTGCGCCATAAAGTCCATCGTGACGACGACAATGATCAGCAGCGACGTTCCACCAAAATAAAACGGCACGTTCCAGCGCAGCACCAGAAATTCCGGCAGCAGACACACGAAGACGATGTAGATCGCACCGGCCAGCGTCAGACGCGTGAGGATGCGGTCGATATATCGTGCGGTTTGATCGCCCGGACGGATGCCCGGAACAAACGCGCCGCTCTTCTTCAGGTTGTCCGCGGTTTCCCTGCTATTGAACACCAGAGCGGTGTAGAAGAAGCAGAAAAACACGATCGCCAGCGTGTACAGCAGCACATAGACCGGCTGGCCCGGCTTCAGCGCTTCCGCTACGTTATGCAACGTATTGGAAATCCAGCTTCCCGTCGGCTGACCGGTACTGAACCAGCCGAGAATCGTTGCCGGGAACAGAATGATCGACGATGCGAAGATCGGCGGAATCACGCCCGACATGTTCAACTTCAGCGGCAGATGCGACGACTGCCCACCGTAGATCTTGTTGCCGACCTGGCGTTTCGCGTAGTTCACGAGGATCTTGCGCTGACCGCGTTCGATGAACACGACCAGGTAAGTCACCGCGGCAATCAGAACGACGATGATGATCGCCGAAATGATGCTCATCGAACCCGTACGCACCAGCTCGAACAACCCACCCACGGCATTCGGGAACCCTGCTGCGATCCCGCCGAAGATGATGATCGAGATACCGTTGCCCAGACCACGCTCGGTAATCTGCTCGCCGAGCCACATCAGGAACATCGTACCGGTAACCAGCGTCACGACCGTCGTCAGACGGAACAGCATGCCGGGATCGGTGACGAGGCCCGGCTGGTTTTCCAGCGCAGCCGCGATACCGAACGCCTGGAAGGTCGCGAGCACCACGGTGAAGTACCGCGTGTACTGCGTGATCTTCCGTTGCCCTGCCTGCCCTTCCTTCTTCAGCGCCTCGAGCTGCGGCGATACGATCGCCAGCAACTGCATGATGATCGACGCCGAGATGTACGGCATGATCCCCAGCGCAAAGATCGTGAAGCGGGAAAGCGCGCCACCCGAGAACATGTTGAACATGCCCAGGATGCCGCCCGCCTGGCTCTGGAACAGCTTAGCCAGTTGATCCGGATCGATGCCCGGCACGGGGATGTGCGCGCCGATGCGATAGACGATCAGCGCCAGGAGCAGGAACATCGCTCGCCGACGCAGATCGCCGAATTTCGCCGTGCTTCGACCGGGTTTTGCAAGACTCGGGCTGTTAGCCAAGTACCTTCTCCGATGAATGCAAGTGACGACGCGCTACGCGTGTCACTCGGCGAACGAACCGCCAGCCGCTTCGATCGCAGCGCGCGCACCCTTGGTGGCACCGAGACCCTTCACGACGATCTTGCGCTTCAGTTCGCCCGTCGCGATGATCTTTGCGCTCTTCGTCAGCTCGCCGACCAGGCCGGCTTGCTTCAGTGCGAGCAGATCGATCTCGTCGACCGGCAGCTTCTCGAGGTCGCCCAGGCGCACTTCACCGACGAATTCCTTCGTCAGCGACGTGAAGCCGCGCTTCGGCAGACGACGTTGCAGCGGCATCTGACCGCCTTCGAAACCGACTTTGTGGAAGCCGCCCGAACGCGATTTCTGACCCTTGTGACCACGGCCAGCCGTCTTGCCGAGGCCCGAACCGATGCCACGACCGACGCGACGCTTGGCGTGCTTGGCACCAGCGGCCGGCTTCAGGTTATTCAATTCCATATCAACTCCTTGATCCGTAGGGCCGCTTACGCGATGACCTTAACGAGGTACGAGACCTTGTTGATCATGCCGCGGACCGCCGGCGTGTCCTGGAGCTCGCTGACCGAGTTGAGTCGGCGCAGGCCCAGGCCACGCACGGTCGCGCGGTGCGATTCGCGGGTCCCGATCAGGCTCTTAACGAGCTGAACCTTGACAGTTTTTTCAGACATGGTGACCACCCGGGCTTAGCCCAAAATATCTTCGACGGACTTGCCGCGCTTCGCCGCGATGTCTGCCGGGGTCGACTGCTTGCGCAGGCCGTCCAGCGTGGCGCGAACGAGGTTGTACGGGTTCGTCGAACCGTGGCTCTTCGCCACGACGTTCTGAACGCCCATCACGTCGAACACTGCGCGCATCGGGCCGCCGGCGATCACGCCCGTACCTGCCTTCGCCGGAGCGAGGAGGACAGCGGATGCACCGTGCTTGCCGTGCACTTCGTGCTGCAGCGTGCCGTTCTTGAGCGGCACCTTGAACATGTTGCGGCGAGCTTGTTCCATTGCCTTCTGGACAGCGACCGGCACTTCCTTCGCCTTGCCCTTGCCCATACCGATGCGGCCATCACCGTCGCCAACCACGGTCAGTGCGGCGAAGCCGAGAATACGGCCACCCTTCACGACCTTGGTCACGCGATTGACCGAAATCATCTTTTCACGAAGGCCGTCGTCGCGCTCGTCAGCCTGAACTTTCGCTTGCATCTTTGCCATGACGAATTCCTTCCTTAGAACTTGAGCCCAGCTTCGCGAGCTGCCTCAGCCAGCGCCTTGACGCGGCCATGGTAGCGGAAGCCCGAGCGGTCGAAGGCGACGGATTCGATGCCGGCGGCCTTTGCCTTCTCGGCAATACGCTTGCCGATCAGCGTCGCAGCATTAACGTTGCCGCCCTTGCCCGACTTGTCAGCGAGCTCGGCGCGCACTTCAGCTTCGAGCGTCGACGCGCTGGCGAGCACCTTGGTGCCGCAGGGCGAGAACACTTGAGCGTAGATGTGCGTGTTCGTGCGATGCACGGCGAGACGCGCGACCTGCAGCTCAGCGATCTTGATACGCGTCTGGCGAGCGCGGCGCAGGCGAGATTGAGTCTTATCCATGATTGCGCACCCTTACTTCTTCTTCGTTTCTTTGAGGATCACAACCTCGTCGGAATAACGCACGCCCTTGCCCTTGTAGGGCTCCGGCGGACGGTAACCGCGGACTTCCGCAGCCACTTGACCGACTTGTTGCTTGTTGATCCCCTTGATCACGATTTCGGTTTGCGTCGGGGTTTCAGCCTTGACGCCTTCCGGCATCTGGTGCACCACCGGGTGCGAGAAACCCAGCGACAGGTTCAGCTTGTCGCCTTGCGCTTGCGCACGGTAACCGACGCCAACCAGCGTCAGCTTGCGCTCGAAACCCTTGGTCACGCCGTGCACGGCATTCGCGATAATCGCGCGCATCGTGCCCGACAGTGCATTTGCTTCGCGGCTTTCGTCGACCGGCGCCAGATTCAGCGTGCCGTCGTTGTTCGCCACGTTCACGAGCGGATTGATCGCTTGCGTGATGGTGCCCAGCGGGCCCTTGACGGTGATAGCACCGTCGGCCAGCTTGACTTCCGCGCCTTGCAGCGCGATCGGGCTCTTACCTACTCGAGACATGTTTCTCTCTCCTCGGCTTTAAGCGACGTAGCAGATGACTTCGCCGCCGACGCCGGTAGCGCGCGCCTTGCGATCAGTCATCACGCCCTTCGGCGTCGACACGATAGCCACGCCGAGGCCGTTCATGACCTGCGGAATGTCGTTACGGCCGCGGTACACGCGCAGACCAGGCTTCGAAACGCGCTCGAGGCGTTCGATGACCGGGCGACCTGCGTAGTACTTCAGCGCGATATTCAGTTCGGACTTCGCACCTTCCGCCTTCACGGCGAAATCGTCGATATAACCTTCGTCCTTGAGGACTTGCGCGATTGCAACCTTGACCTTCGACGAGGGCATCGCAACCGATACCTTCTCGACCATCTGCGCGTTGCGGATGCGAGTCAGCATATCGGCGATAGGATCACTCATGCTCATTTACGTTTCTCCTATTACCAGCTCGCCTTGGTCAGGCCAGGAATCTCGCCACGGAATGCGATTTCACGAATCTTGTTACGCGCGAGGCCGAATTTACGGAACGTGCCACGCGGACGGCCCGTGATCGCGCAGCGGTTACGCTGGCGGGTCGGGTTTGCGTTGCGGGGCAGTTGCTGCAGCTCAAGGCGTGCTTCGTAGCGCTCTTCTTCCGACTTGCTTTGGTCTTCGACGATCGCCTTCAGCGCTTCGCGCTTTGCTGCGAACTTCGCGACCAGGCGGGCGCGCTTCTTTTCACGTTCGATCAGTGCCAGTTTAGCCACGGTAACCTCAGTTTCTGAACGGGAACTTGAAGCTGGCGAGCAGAGCCTTTGCTTCGTCGTCGGTCTTCGCAGTCGTCGTGATGCTGATGTTCAGCCCACGCAGTGCGTCGATCTTGTCGTAGTCGATTTCGGGGAAAATGATCTGCTCTTTCACACCGATGTTGTAGTTGCCACGGCCATCGAAAGCACGACCCGACACGCCGCGGAAATCTCGCACGCGGGGCAGGGCAACCGTTACGAAACGGTCGAGGAATTCGTACATCGCTTGGCCACGCAGCGTCACCATCGCGCCGATCGGGTAACCCTGGCGGATCTTGAAGCCTGCGATTGCCTTGCGAGCCTTCGTGACGACCGGCTTCTGGCCGGCGATCTTCGTGAGGTCGCCAACGGCGTTCTCGATGATCTTCTTGTCAGCGATCGCTTCGCCAAGACCCATGTTCAGCGTGATCTTGGTGATGCGCGGCACTTCCATGACCGACTTGTAACCGAACTTCTCGATCAGGCCGGGCACAACCTTTTCTTTGTAAAACTCTTGAAAACGAGCCATTTTTTACTCCGCTGCGTCAGGCGCTCAGTACGGCACCGGTCGTCTTCAGGAAGCGAACCTTCTTGCCTTCCTCGACCTTGATGCCAACACGCGACGCCTTGCCATTCGCGTCGACCAGTGCGACGTTCGAAATATGCAGGGGCATCGTCTTCGCTTCCACGCCACCCGTCGTACCCTTCATCGGGTTCGGCTTCACATGCTTCTTGACGAGGTTGATACCTTCAACCGTCACATGTTCAGCACCGACAGCCAGCACGACGCCGCGCTTGCCCTTGTCCTTGTCCTTGCCAGTGACGACGATGACTTCGTCACCCTTGCGAATCTTGTTCATCGCGACTCCTTACAGCACTTCCGGCGCCAGCGAAACGATCTTCATGAATCGTTCGCTACGCAGCTCACGCGTCACCGGCCCGAAGATACGGGTGCCGATCGGCTCGAGCTTGTTATTCAAAAGCACAGCGGCGTTGCCGTCGAACTTGATCAGCGAGCCGTCTTGACGGCGCACGCCCTTGGCGGTGCGGACCACCACGGCGTTGTAAATTTCGCCTTTCTTCACGCGCCCGCGCGGCGTTGCCTCTTTGACGGTCACCTTGATGATGTCGCCAATGCCGGCATAACGACGCTTCGAGCCGCCGAGCACCTTGATGCACATGACTTCACGTGCACCCGTGTTGTCGGCTACTTCGAGCCGAGATTCGGTCTGGATCATGGTTTGTCTTTCCCAACTTAATCCGGATGCACCACCATGATGCATTCGGTCAGTCTTGGTCCCGTCAGCCAATCGGCTGCTTGGGTTGGAACAGCAGCGACGGCAAACGAAACCCGCCATCGCAATTCGGTGAATCTTTCGGACAGGCAGGCGCCAGTCCGCTTCCCCCACCAACTTCGCCCGCGACGGGGCTCCCATAAAGAGGGAAGACCAGGATTATAACAAATAATCCTGGTCACGCAAGCAAAAACTTTGCGATTTCAAGCACTTCGTGGAGAAGTGCCCGTTACTGCCTACTGCGCTGCCCGCTTAGATGACGCGAGCGGCTTCGACGAGGCGCGACACCGTCCAGGCCTTCGTCTTCGAAACAGGACGAGTTTCCTGGATTTCGACGAGATCGCCTTCGTTGCAGGTGTTCGCTTCGTCATGCGCATGGTACTTCTTCGAGCGCACGACATACTTGCCGTAGATCGGATGCTTGACGCGGTGCTCGATCAGCACGGTGACGGTCTTGTCCATCTTGTTGCTGACGACCCGACCGACCAGCGTCCGCTTCAGCGAGGTTTTCACGCTATCGTTCATTTCTGGTTCGCCTTCTGAGTCATGACGGTCCGCACACGTGCGATGTCGCGACGAACCTTCTTCAGCTGGCTCGTGTTCGTGAGCTGCTGGGTCGCGAGTTGCATGCGCAGGCCGAATTGCGCCTTCAGCAGGTCCGCCAGCTCCTTGTTGAGCGCGGCCTGGTCTTTCTGGAGAAGTTCGGAAGCCTTCATGTTTTCTCCTTAGGCGCCGAGCTGGCGCACGATGAATGCCGTCTTCAGCGGCAGCTTGGCTGCAGCCAGACGGAACGCTTCGCGTGCCAGTTCTTCGGTTACGCCGTCCATTTCATAGAGCATCTTGCCCGGCTGAATCTCGGCGACGTAGTACTCCGGGTTACCCTTACCGTTACCCATACGTACTTCGGCCGGCTTCTGCGAAATCGGCTTGTCCGGGAAGATCCGGATCCAGATGCGGCCGCCACGCTTAATGTGACGCGTCATTGCACGACGCGCCGCTTCAATCTGGCGTGCGGTCAAACGACCGCGACCGATAGCCTTCAGGCCGAAGTCACCGAACGACACTGCGTTACCGCGCGTCGCCTTGCCGGTGTTACGACCCTTCTGCTCTTTACGATACTTTCTGCGTTTCGGTTGCAGCATCGTTATTCTCCAGTCTTGCCGTCTTCGGGCTTGCCGGCGCCACGGCGCGGTGCGCCACGACGAGCACCCGGAGCGCCGCCTTCGCCATCACGGCGCGGACGACGGTCGCCCGGACGCGCATTGCGACGCGGACGCTTGTCTTCGGCTACTTCTTCCACCACCGGTGCGTCGTTGCGGCCGAGCGTATCGCCCTTGTAGACCCACACCTTGACGCCGATGATCCCGTAAGTCGTCTTCGCTTCCGAAGTCGCGTAGTCGATATCGGCACGCAGCGTGTGAAGCGGCACGCGACCTTCGCGATACCACTCCGTACGAGCGATTTCGATACCGTTCAGACGGCCCGCGCTCATGATCTTGATGCCTTGAGCACCCAGACGCATCGCGTTCTGCATCGCACGCTTCATCGCGCGACGGAACATGATCCGGCGCTCGAGCTGTTGCGTGATCGAGTCAGCGATCAGCTGAGCATCGGTTTCCGGCTTGCGGATTTCTTCGATGTTGACGTGAACCGGAACGCCCATGCGGCGTTGCAGTTCCGTCTTCAGCTGCTCGATATCCTCGCCCTTCTTGCCGATGACAACACCCGGACGCGAGCTGTAAATCGTGATGCGCGCGTTCTTCGCCGGACGCTCGATGACGACCCGACCGACCGAAGCGTTCTTCAGCTTCTTCTTCAGGTATTCACGAACACCGATGTCTTCCTGCAGCATCGCCGCGAAATTGTTGTTGTTCGCGTACCAACGCGAAGCCCAATTACGGCTGACAGCCAGGCGGAAGCCAGTCGGATGAATTTTCTGTCCCATCGTATGGCTCCTTAATTCCCGACCGTCACAGTGATGTGACAGGATTGCTTCTCGATGCGGTTACCGCGGCCCTTGGCGCGCGCGGTGAAACGCTTGAGCGATGCAGCCTTGTCGACGTAGATGCTCTTGATCTTGAGCTCGTCGATATCGGCGCCTTCGTTGTGCTCCGCATTCGCGATTGCCGACAGCACAACCTTCTTCACGATGCCAGCCGCCTTCTTCGGCGAGAACGTCAGAACGTTCAGCGCCTTGTCGACCGGCAAACCGCGGATCTGGTCAGCCACAAGGCGCGTTTTTTGCGCCGAGATGCGGGCACCGCGATGAATTGCTTTCACTTCCATCTTGATTGCCCCTTATTTCTTGGCCTTCTTGTCGGCTGCGTGACCCTTGAACGTACGGGTCAGTGCGAACTCGCCAAGCTTGTGGCCGACCATGTTTTCCGAGATGTACACCGGAACGTGTTGACGGCCGTTGTGAACAGCGATCGTCAGGCCGATGAAATCCGGCAGAATCGTCGAGCGACGCGACCAGGTCTTGATCGGCTTTTTGTCGCGCGAAGCTGCAGCCGCCTCAACTTTCTTCAGCAAATGGGCGTCGCAGAACGGACCTTTTTTAACAGAACGTGCCATTGCCTACTCCTTAACGCTTGTGACGGCGCTGGACGATCATCGTCGTCGTGCGCTTGTTGCTACGGGTGCGATAACCCTTAGCCGGCGTACCCCACGGGCTAACCGGATCGCGACCTGCAGCCGTCTTGCCCTCACCACCACCGTGCGGGTGATCAACCGGGTTCATCGCAACGCCACGCACCGTCGGGCGGATACCGCGCCAGCGGTTCGCGCCAGCCTTGCCGATCTGGCGCAGGCTATGCTCTTCGTTGCCGACTTCACCGATCGTTGCACGGCACTCGATGTGCACGCGGCGGATTTCGCCCGAACGCAGACGAACCTGCGCGTAGACGCCTTCACGTGCGAGCAGCATGGCCGACGTACCAGCCGAACGCGCCATTTGCGCGCCCTTGCCCGGCAGCATCTCGATGCAGTGGATCGTCGTACCGACCGGAATGTTGCGGATCGGCAGCGTGTTGCCTGCACGGATCGGCGCTTCCGAACCCGACATCAGCTGTTGGCCGACCGTCAGGCCCTTCGGGGCGATGATGTAGCGACGCTCGCCGTCTGCGTAGAGCACCAGCGCGATGTTCGCGCTACGGTTCGGGTCGTACTCGAG
The DNA here is from genome assembly GCF_029962485.1 of Burkholderia cepacia. Lineage (NCBI taxonomy): Bacteria > Pseudomonadati > Pseudomonadota > Betaproteobacteria > Burkholderiales > Burkholderiaceae > Burkholderia > Burkholderia cepacia. The sequence goes on along the minus strand of NZ_CP073637.1, from coordinate 325,580 downwards.
ACGTTCGACCTTTGCCGGAATGCCATCCTTCGTGCGACGGAAATCGACGATACGATAGTGCTGCTTGTGACCACCACCCTTGTGACGCGTGGTGATACGACCGTTGTTGTTACGGCCGGCGGTCGAGCTCTGCGAGTCGAGCAGTGCCGCGAACGGCTTGCCCTGGTGCAGGTTCTTGTTGACCACCTTGACCATCGCGCGGCGACCCGGCGATGTCGGCTTAACTTTAACGATTGCCATGATTACTTGGCCTCCGCTTCAAAGTTGATTTCCTGGCCGGGCTTCAGGCAAACGTACGCCTTCTTCACGTCCTTGCGACGGCCCATCGAACGGCCAAAGCGCTTTTGCTTGCCCTTCTGAACCAGCACGTTGACGGAATCAACTTCAACCTTGAACAGCAGCTCGACAGCCGCCTTCACTTCCTGCTTCGTGGCATCCGGTGCGACTTCGAACACGACTTGCTCGTTCTTGTCGGCAACCAGCGTCGCCTTTTCCGAGATCACCGGTGCGAGCAGGACCTGCATCAAACGATGATCGTTCTTGCGAATCTCGCTCATGACAGCAACTCCTCGATCTGGGCGACCGCAGCCTTCGTGACCAGCACTTTCTTGAAGTAGATCAGCGACAGCGGGTCAGCGTAGCGCGGCTCGACAATTGCCACGTGCGGCAGGTTGCGCGATGCCAGGTACAGGTTTTCGTCAACCGTGTCGGTGATGATCAGCACGGAGTCGAGACCCATGGTCTTGAATTTGTCGGCCAGCAGCTTGGTCTTCGGCGCTTCGAGGATGATGTCCTCGACGACCGACAGACGGCCTTCACGGGCCAGCTGCGAGAAGATCGAGCAGAGACCTGCGCGATGCATCTTCTTGTTGACCTTGTGCGAGAAGTTTTCTTCCGGCGAATTCGGGAAGATACGACCACCGCCACGCCACAACGGGCTCGACGACATACCGGCACGAGCGCGGCCCGTACCCTTCTGGCGCCACGGCTTCTTGGTCGTGTGCTTGACTTGCTCACGGTCCTTCTGTGCGCGGTTACCCTGGCGAGCATTCGCCTGGTAAGCGACGACGACCTGGTGGATCAGCGCTTCGTTGTAGTCACGACCGAACACGACGTCCGATGCGTTGACCACTGCACCTTCCTGACCATTTTCGTTCAGGAGCTTGAGTTCCATTATTTCGCCCCCTTGGTCTTGACGGCCGGCGTCACGAAGACCTTGCCGCCCTTCGCGCCCGGAATCGCACCCTTCACGAGCAGCAGCTTGCGCTCTGCGTCGATACGAGCGATTTCGAGGTTCTGCACCGTCACCGTCACGTCACCCATGTGACCCGTCATGCGTTTACCCGGGAAAACACGACCCGGATCCTGCGCCATACCGATCGAGCCCGGCACGTTGTGCGAGCGCGAGTTACCGTGCGTGGCACGGCCGGAGGAGAAGTTGTAACGCTTGATCGTACCGGCGTAGCCCTTACCGATCGACACGCCTTGCACGTCGACCTTCTGGCCCACTTCGAAAAGATCAGCACCGACAACGGCGCCATTCGACAGCTCAGCTGCCTTGGCCGCGTCAATGCGGAATTCCTTGAGGATTTCACCGGCTTCGACACCGGCTTTGGCGAGATGACCTGCCAGCGGCTTCGTCACGCGCGATGCACGACGGGAGCCGAATGCAACCTGCACGGCCGTGTAGCCGTCGGTTTCAACAGTCTTGATCTGCGTCACGCGGTTGTCCGACACGTCCAGCACGGTGACGGGAATCGAATCCCCTTCAGCCGTGAAGATACGGGTCATGCCAACCTTGCGACCTACGAGTCCAAGGCTCATCATTTTCTCCATTCCCGACTGCGATTGGTCGGGGCTGATTTACAAAATGCCGGGCACGCAAGGCCCAACTTTTTTACGCGAATACGCGAAAAGCCAAGCAGTATAGCCCGACTTCGCGATTTCCGCAAGCAATACAAAGACTTAGCACCGTCCGGCGAGCCGGTTGGCGCCGAAAGCCTTACTGCAGCTTGATTTCCACGTCGACGCCAGCCGGCAGATCGAGCTTCATCAGCGCGTCAACGGTCTTGTCCGTCGGGTCGACGATGTCCATCAGGCGCTGGTGGGTGCGGATTTCGAGCTGATCGCGCGACGTCTTGTTGACGTGCGGCGAACGCAGGATGTCAAAACGCTGAATGCGCGTCGGCAGCGGCACCGGGCCACGGACGATTGCGCCAGTCCGCTTCGCGGTATCGACGATCTCGGCAGCCGATTGATCGATCAGACGATAGTCGAATGCCTTCAGACGAATGCGGATTTTCTGTTGCTGCATGACGATTCCTTGAAAAGAGCGAGGCGATGTTGCATCGCCGGACACTAAAAGAACGTGAAACACGACGCCTGCGGGGAGCGAGACATCATGTTCCTAACGGCACTTCCACTGCTAAGCCCGCGATTCTACACGAAATTCTGAAACCGTGGCGAGCATTTCTCGAGCAGCGCAACGCGTCGCCCAAAAACAAAACCGGGTGCCAGCGCAAGCTGGACACCCGGTTTCGGCGGTACAACGGCATACCGCGGAATCGCGGACCCCGTCGGGATCCGCGGATCGTCGATATTACTCGATGATCTTGGCGACGACGCCGGCGCCGACCGTACGGCCGCCTTCGCGGATTGCGAAGCGCAGACCTTCTTCCATCGCGATCGGAGCGATCAGCTTCACCGTGATCGACACGTTGTCGCCCGGCATCACCATTTCCTTGTCCTTCGGCAGCTCGATCGAGCCCGTCACGTCCGTCGTACGGAAGTAGAACTGCGGACGGTAGTTGTTGAAGAACGGCGTGTGACGGCCGCCTTCGTCCTTGCTCAGCACGTACACTTCAGCCGTGAAGTGCGTGTGCGGCGTGATCGAACCCGGCTTCGCCAGAACCTGGCCACGCTCAACGTCTTCACGCTTCGTGCCGCGCAGCAGGATACCAACGTTGTCGCCTGCTTGACCTTGGTCCAGCAGCTTGCGGAACATTTCAACGCCCGTGCAGGTCGTCTTCACCGTCGGCTTGATACCGACGATTTCGATTTCTTCGCCGACCTTCACGATGCCGCGCTCGACACGACCCGTCACAACCGTACCACGGCCCGAGATCGAGAACACGTCTTCCACCGGCATCAGGAACGCGCCGTCAACTGCACGCTCCGGCGTCGGGATGTACGTGTCCAGCGCGTCGGCCAGGCTCATGATCGCCACTTCGCCCAGCTCGCCCGTGTCGCCTTCCAGCGCCAGCTTCGCCGAACCCTTCACGATCGGCGTGTCGTCGCCCGGGAAGTCGTACTTCGACAGGAGTTCGCGAACTTCCATCTCGACCAGCTCGAGCAGTTCAGCATCGTCCACCATGTCGCACTTGTTCAGGAACACGATGATGTACGGAACGCCAACCTGACGTGCCAGCAGGATGTGCTCACGCGTCTGCGGCATCGGGCCGTCAGCTGCCGAGCAAACCAGGATCGCGCCGTCCATCTGCGCTGCGCCCGTGATCATGTTCTTCACATAGTCAGCGTGGCCCGGGCAGTCAACGTGTGCGTAGTGGCGGTTAGCCGTTTCGTACTCGACGTGTGCCGTGTTGATCGTGATGCCGCGCGCCTTTTCTTCCGGTGCCGCGTCGATCTGGTCGTATGCCTTCGCTTCGCCGCCGAACTTCTTCGTCAGAACCGTCGTGATCGCTGCCGTCAGCGTCGTCTTGCCGTGGTCAACGTGACCAATCGTACCAACGTTCACGTGCGGCTTGGTCCGCTCGAATTTACCTTTTGCCATGATTCTCTTCTTTCAAAAATAATCGATTGTGATAGCGAATTACTTCGACTTCGCGCTGATGATCGCTTCTGCAACGTTCTTCGGAGCTTCAGCGTAGTGCTTGAACTCCATCGTGTACGTTGCACGACCTTGCGTGAGCGAGCGCAGCGACGTGGAATAGCCGAACATTTCCGACAGCGGCACTTCGGCGCGCACGATCTTGCCGCCGCCAACCATGTCGTCCATGCCCTGGATAATGCCGCGACGACCCGACAGGTCGCCCATCACGTTACCCATGAAGTCTTCCGGCGTTTCCACTTCCACTGCCATCATCGGCTCGAGCAGAACCGGATCAGCGCGGCGCATTGCTTCCTTGAACGCCATCGAACCGGCCATGCGGAACGCATTTTCGTTCGAGTCAACGTCGTGGTACGAACCGAACGTCAGCGTGACCTTCACGTCGACGACCGGGAAGCCTGCCAGCACGCCGCTCTTCAGCGTTTCCTGGATACCCTTGTCAACCGACGGGATGTATTCACGCGGAATCACGCCGCCCTTGATCGCGTCGATGAACTCGTAGCCCTTGCCCAGTTCGCTGCGCTCGAGCGTGATGACCGCATGGCCGTACTGACCGCGACCGCCCGACTGCTTGACGAACTTGCCTTCGACGTCCGCGGCCGACTTGCGGATGGTTTCGCGGTAAGCAACCTGCGGCTTGCCGACGGTCGCTTCCACGCCGAATTCACGCTTCATCCGGTCAACCAGAATTTCGAGGTGGAGCTCGCCCATGCCCGAAATGATCGTTTGACCCGATTCTTCGTCGGTCTGCACGCGGAACGACGGATCTTCCTGAGCCAGACGGTTCAGCGCCAGGCCCATCTTTTCCTGGTCAGCCTTCGTCTTCGGCTCGACGGCCTGCGAAATCACCGGCTCCGGGAAGATCATGCGTTCGAGCACGATCGGATGTGCCGGATCGCACAGCGTGTCGCCCGTGGTCGCTTCCTTCAGGCCGACCGCTGCAGCGATGTCGCCTGCGCGCACTTCCTTGATTTCTTCGCGCTGGTTCGCGTGCATCTGCAGAATACGGCCGAGACGTTCCTTCTTGCCCTTGGTCGCATTGAGCAGCGTGTCGCCCGAATTGACGACGCCCGAGTAGACGCGGAAGAAGATCAGCTGGCCGACGAACGGGTCGGTCATGATCTTGAACGCGAGCGACGAGAACTTTTCGTCGTCGGAAGCACGACGCTCCGTCTTCTCGCCGTTTTCGAGTTCGCCCGTAACCGGCGGAATGTCGACCGGCGACGGCAGGAAGTCGATCACGGCGTCGAGCATACGCTGCACGCCCTTGTTCTTGAACGCGGTACCGCACAGCATCGGCTGGATTTCGCACGCGATCGTACGGTCACGCAGACCCTTCACGATCTCGTCTTCCGTCAGCGAACCTGCTTCCAGGTACTGGTTCATCAGGTCTTCGCTCGACTCTGCAGCCGCCTCGACCATCTTTTCACGCCATTCGTTGCACGTGTCGACGAGTTCCGCCGGGATGTCGACGTAGTCGAACTTGGTACCTTGCGACGCTTCGTCCCAAATGATCGCCTTCATCTTGATCAGATCGACGACGCCCTTGAAGCCTTCTTCCGCACCGATCGGCACCACGACCGGAACCGGGTTCGCCTTCAGGCGCAGACGGAGCTGGTCGTAGACCTTGAAGAAGTTCGCGCCGGTACGGTCCATCTTGTTGACGAACGCGAGACGCGGCACCTTGTACTTGTTCGCCTGGCGCCACACCGTTTCCGACTGCGGCTGCACGCCGCCGACTGCGCAGTACACCATGCATGCGCCGTCGAGCACGCGCATCGAGCGCTCGACTTCAATCGTGAAGTCGACGTGGCCCGGGGTGTCGATGATGTTGATGCGGTGTTCCGGATAGTTGCCGCCCATGCCCTTCCAGAAGGCCGTGGTAGCAGCGGACGTGATCGTGATGCCACGTTCCTGTTCCTGCTCCATCCAGTCCATCGTGGCTGCGCCGTCGTGGACTTCACCGATCTTGTGGTTCACACCGGTGTAAAACAGAATGCGCTCGGTCGTCGTCGTTTTGCCGGCGTCGATGTGAGCGCTAATACCGATATTGCGGTAGCGCTCGATAGGAGTCTTGCGAGCCACTTTGATCCTCTACTGGGATGACACGATGCAGCCCGGCTGCATCATGCTTCAACACAAACGGGCGAGGCGCCTGAAAAGCGCACCCGCCCGGAATTTATTTCCGCTAACAGCCCAGCCAGGCGCTTAGAAACGGAAATGCGAGAACGCGCGGTTGGCTTCTGCCATGCGGTGAACTTCGTCGCGCTTCTTCATCGCGCCGCCACGGCCTTCGGCCGCTTCGGAGAGTTCACCTGCCAGGCGCAGGGCCATCGACTTCTCGCTACGCTTCTTCGCAGCCTCACGCAGCCAGCGCATCGCCAATGCCATACGACGCGACGGGCGCACTTCGACCGGAACTTGATAGTTGGCACCACCAACGCGGCGGCTCTTCACTTCGACCACCGGCTTCACGTTGTTGAGCGCAACCGTGAACACTTCCAGCGGGTCCTTGCCACCCTTGGTCTGGATTTGTTCGAATGCGCCATAAACGATGCGCTCTGCGACCGACTTCTTGCCGGACAGCATCAGCATGTTCATGAACTTGGCAACATCAACGTTACCGAACTTCGGATCCGGCAACACTTCCCGCTTGGGGACTTCGCGACGACGCGGCATGATTCTTCCTTTACTTGTTCAGTTGGAGCTGGTTCCAGCTCCGCGGCCACCAACAAACCCGATCACATCTTCACGACTAACCAGCTTGGCCGGGTGACCACTTACTCGACAGCACCGGCAATCCGGTACTCCCGCCTTGACCGCCCTGCGGCGATCCCTGATCAAAAACTGCTTACTTGGCAGCCTTTGCACGCTTCGCGCCGTACTTCGAGCGCGCTTGCTTACGGTCCTTGACGCCCTGGGTATCCAGCGAGCCGCGAACCATGTGGTAACGCACACCCGGCAAGTCCTTCACACGGCCGCCGCGGATCAGCACAACCGAGTGTTCCTGCAGGTTGTGGCCTTCACCGCCGATGTACGAAATCACTTCGAAGCCGTTCGTCAGACGAACCTTGGCGACCTTACGGAGTGCCGAGTTCGGCTTCTTCGGCGTCGTCGTGTACACACGGGTGCACACGCCGCGACGCTGGGGGCAGTCCTGCAGGGCCGGGCTCTTGCTCTTCGTCGTTTCCGACTGACGGCCTTTGCGAACCAGTTGGTTGATGGTTGGCATTGTTTATTCCTGAAATTGAACAAAATCTGCGCATCGATTTCGGGCAAAGCGAGAATCGGCGCACAGTTGACTTCCGAACTGGCGAATCGGGTGCGAGCTTTCGAACGCGACACAGCCCACCGAATACCGGAACCCAGCATCATATTCCGGAAATGCCAACTAAGTCAACGGCTTGCGTGATTTGCCGGTCGACCGCGTGGTTTACTGGAAGGGTCGGAACGCCTGTGTCAGGCCGATTCAACGACGTCGATGATCTCGTCGCCGAAGCGTTCGAGCTTGCGTACGCCCATGCCGGGGATGTGGCGCAGGTCGTCGATCGACTCCGGCGCGTTGCGCGCGATTTCCGCGAGCGTCGCATCGTGGAAGATCACGTAGGCCGGCACGCCGTCGGTCTTGGCGGTTTCCGCACGCCACGCACGCAGCGCGTCCCACCGCGCGCGCTCGCGCGTGCCCATGCCGGCCGTCGGGTCGACACGCGTGCCGCTGCGGCTCGACGACTGGCGCGTGCGTTGCGGCTTGACGTAGCGGCGCAGCGTGACCTTCTCCTCGTTCTTCAGCACGGGCTTCGCGGCCTCGGTCAGCACCAGCGCGCCGAAGCCGCCATGATCGACGGCCAGGTAGCCGTACGCGACGAGTTGCCGGAAAATCGCGCGCCATTCGGGCTCGGACAGCGATGCGCCGATCCCGAACGTCGTGAGCTGGTCGTGGCCGCGCTGCAACACCTTCTCGGTGCGCCCGCCGCGCAGGATCTCGATCAGGTGGCTCGAGCCGAAATTGAAGCCGCTCGCGCGCTGCGCGCGGAACACGCAAGACAGCGCCATCTGCGCCTCGCGCGTGGCATCCCACGATGCGGGCGGCTCGAGGCACGTGTCGCAGTTGCCGCACGGCTGGCTCTCTTCGCCGAAGTAGTTCAGCAGCCGCACGCGGCGGCACGAGATCGTCTCGCACAGCCCGAGCAGCGCATCGAGTTTCGACGTCTGCACGCGCTTGTGCGCGTCGTCCGCATCGGACTCGTCGATCATCTTGCGCTGCTGGACGACATCGCCGAGACCGTACGCCATCCATGCGTTCGCGGGCATCCCGTCGCGGCCCGCCCGGCCCGTTTCCTGGTAGTAGCCTTCGACGCTCTTCGGCAGATCCAGGTGCGCGACGAAGCGCACGTCGGGTTTGTCGATGCCCATGCCGAACGCGATCGTCGCGCACATCACGATGCCCTCTTCGCGCTGGAACATTTCCTGGTGCTTCTGTCGCACCTCGAACTCCATCCCCGCGTGATACGGCAGCGCGCGCACGCCCTGCGCCTTCAGCCACTCGGCCGTTTCCTCTACCTTGCGGCGCGACAGGCAATAGACGACGCCGGCGTCCGTCGTGCCGTCGGCGTTCGTGTGTTCGGCGCGGATGAAGTCGAGCAGCTGCGAGCGCGCGTTGTCCTTCTCGACGATCCGGTAGCGGATGTTCGGGCGGTCGAAGCTCGACACGAACACGCGCGCGTCGTCGAGCGCGAGACGATGGATGATCTCGTCGCGCGTGATCGCGTCGGCCGTGGCCGTCAGCGCGATGCGCGGCACCGCCGGGAACCGCTCGTGCAGTACCGACAGCTGGATGTATTCCGGACGGAAATCGTGCCCCCATTGCGACACGCAGTGCGCTTCGTCGATCGCGAACAGGCCGATTTTCGCGCGCTCGAGCAGGTCGAGGAAGCGCCCCGTCATCAACCGCTCCGGCGCGACATACAGCAGGTCGATTTCGCCTTCGCGCAGCGCGCGCTCGATGGCCGCGGCCTCGGCGCCCGACAGTGTCGAATTCAGATACGCCGCGCGTACGCCCACTTCCCTCAGTGCGGCGACCTGGTCCTGCATCAGCGCGATCAGCGGCGACACTACGATACCGGCACCCTGTCCGGCCTCGCGACGCAGCAGCGCGGGAATCTGGTAGCACAGCGACTTGCCGCCGCCGGTCGGCATCAGCACGAGACAATCGCCGCCGCCGGCGACGTGCTCGACGATCTCGCCCTGCTGGCCGCGAAAGGCGGAATAACCAAAGACTTCGTCGAGAATTTCGAGGGCGCGGGACATGAATGAGAACAAGGACGGCTAAACGATGACCGCAATTTTAACAACCCGCTCGCGCAGCGCGTGGCGAATCGTACGAAGTTGGTCGTTCGGCCAGGGTTCGTTCGCGTGCATCACGGGCCTGCCGCGGCCGCGCCGCAAGCAATCGCCGGGCATGCGGCGTTACTGCGCAGGCACGTCATGCACGTGAACGACGGATGAAAAAAAACCGCCCGGCAGAACCGGGCGGTTTCGGTGACAGCGTGGTGAGGCAAGGCGGCTCGCGCCGCCCGCGCTTACTCGGCTGCCGGGTGCTGTTGCGGCTCTTCCGCAGCAGGCGCGCTCGGCGTGCCGAAGTCGAATGCCTCTTCCGCTGCGATCTGGTCGAAACGCTCGCGATCCGACGATTCCTTCGCCTTGCGTGCCTTGTGGAACGCGAGACCCGTACCGGCCGGAATCAGACGGCCGACGATCACGTTTTCCTTCAGGCCACGCAGATCGTCGCGCTTGCCCATGATCGCCGCTTCGGTCAGCACGCGGGTCGTTTCCTGGAACGATGCCGCGGAGATGAACGAGTCGGTCGACAGCGACGCCTTCGTGATACCGAGCAGCACGTTGTCGTACGAAGCCGGACGCTTGTCCTCGGCGATCATGCGATCGTTCTCGTCCAGCATGTCGGAACGCTCGACCTGTTCGCCCGGGATGAAGCGCGTATCACCGTTGTCGGTGATCTGCACACGACGCAGCATCTGGCGAACGATCACCTCGATGTGCTTGTCGTTGATCTTCACGCCCTGCAGACGATACACGTCCTGCACTTCGTCGACGATGTAGCGCGACAGCGCCTCGATACCCTGCAGACGCAGGATGTCGTGCGGATCGGCCGGACCGTCCACGATCATTTCGCCCTTGTTGACGACCTGTGCATCGTGAACCAGAACCTGCTTTTCCTTCGCGATCAGGAACTCGTGCTGGTTGCCCTCGAGATCCGTGATGACGAGACGCTGCTTGCCCTTCGTGTCCTTACCGAACGACGTCGTACCGGTGACTTCCGCGAGAATGCCGGCATCCTTCGGCGAACGCGCTTCGAACAGTTCCGCCACCCGCGGCAGACCGCCGGTAATGTCACGCGTCTTCTGCGCTTCGGTCGGGATACGTGCGAGCACTTCACCGACCTGCACCTGCTGGCCATCCTTCACGGTGATCAGTGCGCCGACCTGGAAGCCGATCTGCACTGCGTGCTCCGTGCCCGGAATCTTCACTTCTTCGCCGTTCGCGTCGAGCAGCTTCACCTGCGGACGCACGCTCTTCGAAGCCTGCGAACCGCGACGCTTCACGTCGATCACGACCAGCGTCGACAGGCCGGTCACGTCGTCGATCTGCTTCGCGACGGTCACGCCTTCCTCGACGTTCTCGAACTTCACCGTACCACCGTACTCGGTGATGATCGGACGCGTCAGCGGATCCCACGTGGCGAGCTGCGTGCCTGCCTTGATCGTCACGCCGTCGAGCTGCAGCAGCGTCGCGCCGTACGGCACTTTGTGACGCTCGCGCTCGCGACCGAAGTCGTCGGTGATCATCGCTTCGCCAGAACGGGAAATGACGATCTGCTCGCCCTTCGCGTTCGTGACGTAGCGCATCGTCGCCGTGAAGCGCACGATACCGTTGCTCTTCGCTTCGACCGACGAAGCCACTGCCGCACGCGATGCCGCACCACCGATGTGGAACGTACGCATCGTCAGCTGCGTGCCCGGTTCACCGATCGACTGTGCCGCGATCACGCCGACTGCTTCGCCGACGTTCACGAGCGAGCCGCGGCCGAGGTCACGGCCGTAGCAGGCTGCGCACAGACCGTAACGCGTTTCGCAGGTCAGCGGCGTGCGCACGCGCACTTCGTCGATGCCGAGGCGTTCGATTTCCTCGACCGCCGTTTCGTCGAGCAGCATGCCCGATTCGTACACCGTTTCCTGCGTTTCCGGGTTCACGACGTCCGCAACCGCGACGCGGCCGAGGATACGGTCGCGCAGCGCTTCGACGACTTCACCGCCTTCGACCAGCGCCTTCATCGCGACGCCGTTCGACGTGCCGCAATCGTCTTCCACCACGACCAGATCCTGCGTGACGTCGACGAGACGACGCGTCAGGTAACCCGAGTTCGCGGTCTTCAGTGCCGTATCAGCCAGACCCTTACGTGCACCGTGGGTCGAGATGAAGTACTGCAACACGTTCAGACCTTCGCGGAAGTTCGCGGTAATCGGCGTCTCGATAATCGAGCCGTCCGGCTTCGCCATCAGGCCTCGCATACCGGCCAGCTGACGAATCTGAACCGCCGAACCCCGGGCGCCCGAGTCGGCCATCATGTAGATCGAGTTGAACGATTCCTGGCGCGTTTCCTTGCCGTCGCGGTCCGTCACCGGCTCCGTCGACAGCTGCTCCATCATCGCCTTGCCGACCGCTTCCGACGTTGCCGACCAGATGTCGACCACGTTGTTGTAGCGTTCCTGCGCGGTGACGAGACCCGACATGTACTGACGGTCGTACTCCTTCACCTTCTTCGCGGCGTCGCCGACGATCGTTTCCTTCTGCGGCGGCACGAGCATGTCGTCCACGCAGATCGAAATGCCGGCACGCGTCGCAAGACGGAAACCCGACTGCATCAGCTGATCGGCGAACACCACCGTCGCGCGCAGACCGCACTTGCGGAATGCCGTGTTGATCAGGCGCGAGATTTCCTTCTTCTTCAGCGGCTTGTTCAGCACCGAGAACGGCAGGCCGTGCGGCAGGATCTCCGACAGGATCGCGCGGCCAACGGTCGTCGCGTACAGCGAGATCTTCGGCACGAATTCCGGCGCGCCTTCCGACGTGTCTTCGTTGCGGACCATTTCGGTGATCCGCACGTTGACGCGCGATGCGAGCTCGACTTCCTTGTTCTCGTACGCGCGGATCGCTTCCGACACGCCCGTGAACGACAGGCCTTCGCCCTTGCCGTTGATCGCTTCGCGGGTCGCGTAGTACAGACCCAGCACGATATCCTGCGACGGCACGATCGACGGATCGCCGTTGGCCGGGAACAGCACGTTGTTCGACGCCAGCATCAGCGTACGCGCTTCCATCTGCGCTTCGAGCGACAGCGGCACGTGAACGGCCATCTGGTCACCGTCGAAGTCGGCGTTGAACGCCGCGCAGACGAGCGGGTGCAGCTGGATTGCCTTGCCTTCGATCAGCACCGGCTCGAACGCCTGGATACCGAGACGGTGCAGCGTCGGCGCACGGTTCAGCATCACCGGGTGCTCGCGGATCACCTCTTCGAGGATGTCCCACACCACCGGCGTCTGGTTCTCGACTTCCTTCTTCGCAGCCTTGATGGTCGTCGCGACGCCCATCACTTCCAGCTTGTTGAAGATGAACGGCTTGAACAGCTCGAGCGCCATCAGCTTCGGCAGACCGCACTGGTGCAGCTTCAGCGTCGGGCCGACCACGATGACCGAACGGCCCGAGTAGTCGACGCGCTTGCCCAGCAGGTTCTGACGGAAACGACCGCCCTTGCCCTTGATCATGTCGGCGAGCGACTTCAGCGGACGCTTGTTCGCGCCCGTCATCGCCTTGCCGCGACGACCGTTGTCGAGCAGCGAGTCGACGGCTTCCTGCAGCATCCGCTTTTCGTTGCGGACGATGATTTCAGGCGCCTTCAGCTCGAGCAGACGCTTCAACCGGTTGTTACGGTTGATCACGCGGCGATACAGGTCGTTCAGGTCCGACGTCGCGAAACGGCCGCCGTCCAGCGGCACGAGCGGACGCAGTTCCGGCGGCAGCACCGGCAGCACTTCGAGGATCATCCACTCGGGCTTGATGCCCGAGCGCTGGAATGCCTCGAGGACCTTCAGGCGCTTCGCGTACTTCTTGATCTTCGCTTCCGAGCCGGTGTTCTTCAGCTCGGTGCGCAGCGTCTCGACCTGCTCGTCGATGTTGATCGCGCGCAGCAGTTCACGCACGCCTTCCGCGCCCATCTCGGCACGGAATTCGTCGCCGTATTCCTCGACCTTGTTGTAGTAATCCTCTTCGGTCATGATCTGCCGCGCCTTCAGCGGCGTCATGCCCGGTTCGATCACCACATATGCTTCGAAGTACAGCACGCGTTCGATGTCGCGCAGCGTCATGTCGAGCACCATGCCCAGACGCGACGGCAGCGACTTCAGGAACCAGATGTGCGCGACCGGCGAGGCCAGTTCGATGTGGCCCATCCGTTCACGACGCACCTTCGCCAACGTCACTTCGACGCCGCACTTCTCGCAGATCACGCCGCGGTGCTTCAGACGCTTGTACTTGCCGCACAGGCACTCGTAGTCCTTGATCGGCCCGAAGATCTTCGCGCAGAAGAGACCATCGCGTTCAGGCTTGAACGTACGGTAGTTGATGGTCTCCGGCTTCTTCACTTCGCCGAACGACCACGAACGGATCTTGTCAGGCGAAGCCAGACCGATCTTGATCGCGTCGAAAACTTCTTCCTGTTGGACTTGCTTGAATAGATCGAGCAGAGCTTTCATTGCTTTCTCTCCGTAGTCCGATTAATTGCGGTCGAGATCGATGTCGATACCGAGCGAGCGGATTTCCTTCACGAGCACGTTGAAGGATTCCGGCATGCCTGCATCGATGACGTGATCACCCTTGACCAGGTTCTCATAGACCTTGGTCCGGCCGTTCACGTCGTCCGACTTCACCGTCAGCATTTCCTGCAGCACGTAGGACGCGCCGTACGCTTCGAGTGCCCACACTTCCATTTCACCGAAACGCTGGCCACCGAACTGCGCCTTACCACCCAGCGGCTGCTGCGTGACGAGCGAGTACGGGCCGGTCGAACGCGCGTGCATCTTGTCGTCGACCAAGTGGTGCAGCTTCAGGTAGTGCATGTAGCCGAGCGTCACGCGACGTTCGAACATTTCACCCGTGCGGCCGTCGTACAGACGGACCTGGTTCTTCGACGGGTTCATGCCGAGCTGTTCAGCGATGTCGTCCGGGAACGCGAGGTCGAGCATCTTGCCCATTTCTTCCTCGGTCGCACCGTCGAACACCGGCGTTGCGAACGGCACGCCTTCGCGCAGGTTCTTCGCGAGTTCGAGGATCTCTTCGTCGGTGAAGCTTTCCAGATCTTCCTGGCGGCCCGAGTCGTTGTAGATCTTCGTCAGGAACGCGCGCATTTCCTCGATCTTCGCCTGACGCTGCAGCATTTCGCCGATACGCCAGCCGAGACCCTTCGCGGCCCAGCCGAGGTGCACTTCCAGAACCTGACCCACGTTCATCCGCGACGGCACGCCGAGCGGGTTCAGCACGACGTCTGCCGGACGGCCGTCGGCCATGTACGGCATGTCTTCGATCGGGACGATCTTCGACACGACACCCTTGTTACCGTGACGGCCTGCCATCTTGTCGCCAGGCTGCAGACGACGCTTCACCGCGAGGTACACCTTGACCATCTTCAGCACGCCCGGCGGCAGTTCGTCGCCTTGCGTGAGCTTCTTGCGCTTCTCTTCGAACGCGAGGTCGAACTGGTGACGCTTTTCCTCGATCGAGTTCTTGATCGCTTCGAGCTGCGCCGCTGCTTCGTCGTCCGCGAGGCGGATGTCGAACCAGTGGTAGTGGTCGAGGTCTTCCAGGTAAGCCTGGTCGATCTTCGTACCCTTCGCGAGCTTCTTCGGACCGCCGTTCGCGACCTTGCCCACGAGCATGCGTGCGAGACGCTGGAACGCGTCGCCTTCCACGATGCGCAGCTGGTCGTTCAGGTCGAGACGATAGCGCTTCAGTTCGTCGTCGATGATCTGTTGCGCACGCTTGTCGCGCTGGATGCCTTCACGCGTGAACACCTGGACGTCGATCACGGTGCCGCTCATGCCCGACGGCACGCGCAGCGACGTGTCCTTCACGTCCGAAGCCTTCTCGCCGAAAATCGCGCGCAGCAGCTTCTCTTCCGGCGTCAACTGGGTCTCGCCCTTCGGCGTGACCTTGCCGACCATCACGTCGCCCGCTTCGACTTCCGCACCGATGTACACGATGCCCGATTCGTCGAGACGGCCGAGCTGGATTTCCGCCAGGTTCGAGATGTCGCGCGTGATTTCTTCCGGCCCGAGCTTCGTGTCACGTGCAACGACGTTCAGCTCTTCGATGTGGATCGACGTGTAGCGATCGTCCGCGACCACCTTCTCCGAGATCAGGATCGAATCCTCGAAGTTGTAGCCGTTCCACGGCATGAACGCGATCAGCATGTTCTGGCCGAGCGCGAGCTCGCCCAGGTCCGTCGAGGCGCCGTCGGCCAGCACGTCGCCGCGCGAGACCTTGTCGCCCATCTTCACGATCGGACGCTGGTTGATGTTCGTGTTCTGGTTCGAACGCGTGTACTTGATCAGGTTGTAGATGTCGACACCGACTTCACCTGCGACCGCTTCTTCGTCGTTCACGCGAATCACGATACGACCTGCGTCGACATAGTCGACGACGCCGCCACGGAACGCCTGAACCGTCGTACCCGAGTCGACCGCACAGGTGCGCTCGATGCCCGTCCCGACGACCGGCTTTTCCGGACGCAGACACGGCACGGCCTGACGCTGCATGTTCGAACCCATCAGTGCACGGTTCGCGTCATCGTGCTCGAGGAACGGAATCAGCGAGGCTGCAACCGACACGATCTGCGACGGCGCGACGTCCATGTACTGGATACGGTCCGGCGTGACCATCATCGTTTCGCCGGCTTCACGCGACGACACGAGTTCGTCGATCAGCTGGCCGTTCTCGTCGATCGCGGCGTTTGCCTGCGCGATCATGTAGCGGCCTTCCTCGATCGCCGACAGGTAGTCGATCTGGTCGGTCACCTTGCTGTCCACGACCTTGCGGTACGGCGTTTCGAGGAAGCCGTACTCGTTCAGGTGCGCGTACAGTGCGAGCGAGTTGATCAGGCCGATGTTCGGACCTTCCGGCGTTTCGATCGGGCACACGCGGCCATAGTGGGTCGGGTGCACGTCGCGGACTTCGAAGCCTGCGCGTTCGCGCGTCAGACCGCCCGGGCCCAGTGCGGAAACACGGCGCTTGTGCGTGATTTCCGACAGCGGGTTGGTCTGGTCCATGAACTGCGACAGCTGCGACGAACCGAAGAACTCGCGGATCGCCGACGAAATCGGCTTCGAGTTGATCAGGTCGTGCGGCATCAGGTTTTCGCTTTCGGCCTGGCCGAGGCGTTCCTTGACCGCGCGCTCGACACGCACGAGACCGGCGCGGAACTGGTTCTCCGCCAGTTCGCCGACGCAACGCACGCGACGGTTGCCGAGGTGGTCGATGTCGTCCACTTCGCCCTTGCCGTTGCGCAGCTCGACGAGGATCTTGATCGTCGCGAGGATGTCGTCGTCCTGCAGCGTCATCGGGCCGGTGATTTCATCACGGCTGACGCGGCGGTTGAACTTCATACGGCCGACCTTCGACAGGTCGTACGCTTCTTCGCTGTAGAACAGACGGTTGAACAGTGCCTCGACCGCTTCTTCGGTCGGCGGCTCGCCCGGACGCATCATGCGGTAGATCGCGATACGAGCGGCCGTACGGTCGGTCGTTTCGTCGACACGCAGCGTCGACGAGATGTACGGGCCCTGGTCCAGGTCGTTCGTGTAGAGCGTCTGGATGTCCTTGATGCCCGCTTCGCGCAGCTTCTCGAGCACGCTTTCCGTGACTTCGTCGTTCGCGCTCGCGATCACTTCGCCGGTGTCGCCGTCGACGACGTTCTTCGCCAGCACGCGGCCGAGCAGATAGTCTTCCGGCACCGAGATGAACTTGGTCTTCGCGGCTTCGAGGTCGCGAATGTGCTTCGCGTTGATCCGCTTGTCCTTCTGGACAATGACCTTGCCATCACGGTCCGTGATGTCGAAACGCGCGACTTCACCACGCAGGCGCTCGGGCACGAACTCGAGTTGCGCGCCTTCGTCCATCAGCGTGAAGTTGTCGAACACGAAGAAGTTCGCGAGGATCTGTTCCGGCGTCAGGCCGATGGCCTTCAGCAGGATCGTCACCGGCATCTTGCGGCGACGGTCGACGCGGAAGTACAGGATGTCCTTCGGATCGAATTCGAAGTCGAGCCACGAGCCGCGGTACGGAATGATCCGTGCCGAGAACAGCAGCTTGCCCGAGCTGTGCGTCTTGCCCTTGTCGTGTTCGAAGAACACGCCCGGCGAACGGTGCAGCTGCGAGACGATGACACGCTCGGTGCCGTTGATGACGAACGAGCCCGTCGGCGTCATGAGCGGAATTTCGCCCATGTACACTTCCTGCTCCTTCACTTCCTTGACGACCGGCTTGTTCGGCGATTCCTTGTCGAGAATGACAAGGCGGACCTTCGCGCGCAGCGCGGAGCAGTACGTCAGGCCCCGCTGCTGGCATTCCTTGATGTTGAATGCCGGCGAGGACAGCGCATAGCTCACGAACTCGAGGCGCGCGAAACCGTTGTGCGAAACAATGGGAAATACCGATGTGAACGCGGCCTGCAAACCTTCAGGCTTGCGTTGTGTCGCCGGCACATCGGCTTGCAGAAACGTGCTGAATGATTCAAGCTGGGTAGCCAGCAAGAACGGAACTTGGTGAACGATGGGGCGCTTCGCGAAACTCTTGCGAATGCGCTTCTTCTCGGTGAAGGAATATTGCATACGATCTCCGAATCACGGCGGGTGCTATCGAGGCGGAATACCTGGACGTTTCAAACCCGAGTGTTCACCGACTGAGACCCGATGGCCGTTGACGGCTTGAACGAGCCGAGAAGCTTGGTGGTTGGCCGCTACCAACCGCTGGCTGACGGCAGCGGATGCCTGTGTTGCCCGCTACCCGACCAAACTTGCCTTCTGCAGTCGCTTCAGAAGACAAAGAGAACCGCCAATCGTAAGTGACCTTTCACAACGATCAGGCGGTTTTCTTTGGCCTCTAGGGCCGATTATTCGGGCTCCCGAATGAGTGCCAGAATAACGTTCCCACAAAGCACAAAAAGGCCGGCGGTGAAAATACCGCCAGCCTTCGCACAGCGCGTCGAAACTTACTTGATTTCGACCTTCGCGCCTGCTTCTTCCAGCTTCTTCTTGGCTTCTTCAGCAGCAGCCTTGGCGACGCCTTCCTTGACGGCCTTCGGTGCACCGTCAACCAGGTCCTTCGCTTCCTTCAGGCCCAGGCCCGTCAGTTCGCGAACGGCCTTGATGACCGAAACCTTGTTGGCGCCAGCTTCAGCCAGAACGACCGTGAATTCGGTCTGTTCTTCAGCTGCAGCAGCAGCGCCGCCGCCTGCCGGGCCAGCGACTGCCACTGCAGCTGCCGACACGCCAAACTTCTCTTCGAACGCCTTGACCAGTTCGTTCAGTTCCAGAACGGTCATCCCTTCGACTGCTGCCAGGATGTCTTCTTTTGCGATTGCCATTTGAAATACTCCTAAATTGAATTCGGATACAGCCAGCGATCAATGACGCTGATGCACGCTCGATTACGCAGCTTCCGCTTGCTTCTTCTCGGCCAGCGCGGCCAGAGCACGCGCGAAGCCCGAAACAGGCGATTGCATAACGAACAGCAGCTTCGAGAGCAGTTCTTCGCGGCTCGGGATGCTTGCCAGCGCTTGCACGCCAGCCTTGTCCATCACCTTGCCATCGAACGAACCAGCCTTGATGACCAACTTGTCATTGCTCTTGCTGAAGTCGTTGACGACCTTAGCAGCAGCAATTGCATCTTCCGAGATGCCGTAGATCAGCGGACCAGTCATCTGCTCTGCCAGCGGAGCAAACGGCGTACCTTCGACAGCGCGACGCGCCAGCGTGTTCTTCAACACGCGCAGGTAAACCTGTTGCTCACGCGCTTTCGCGCGCAGCTTGGTCAGATCGCCAACCGCAATTCCACGATACTCAGCCAGCACAACGGTCTGGGCCTTCGCGACTTGCGCGGAAACCTCAGCGACGACGGCTTGCTTGTCTTCTCTATTAAGCGGCACGGTTAGCCTCCAGAAACGATACGTTCGGCGCGGCCGGCATGGCCGAAACCTCACGTACCTCGTTCAACAACGGCGTCCGACCTCGTTAGGAGTATTTCCACCTCACGCCACGAATCGCTTCACGGCCTGCGGCTTCACCACTGCAAAACTTTTTCGGGTTCGCCATCTGCGTTGGCTTGAATTAAGGGATCACCTGACTGCTGCGCCCCACCAACGGTCTTTGATAACCGGTTGCCCGCCACACTGCACGAACAACCGCCCAAAGCCCATGTAGGCCGCTTCGCGAACGAAGCGGCCCGAATACTTGCTTACTGCGCTGCCAGCGTAGCCTGGTCGACACGCACGCCGACGCCCATCGTGCTCGACAGTGCGATCTTGCGCAGGTACACGCCCTTGCTCGTTGCCGGCTTGGCCTTCTGCAGCGCTTCGATCAGTGCCGACAGGTTCGAACGCAGTGCGGTCGGCTCGAACGATGCACGGCCGATGGTCGCGTGGATGATACCGGCCTTGTCGACACGGAATTGCACCTGACCAGCCTTCGCGTTCTTGACGGCGGTTGCGACGTCCGGCGTGACCGTACCGACCTTCGGGTTCGGCATCAGGCCGCGCGGGCCGAGGATCTGGCCGAGCGTACCGACGATACGCATCGTGTCCGGCGAAGCGATCACGATGTCGAAGTCCATCTGGCCAGCCTTGATCTGCTCAGCCAGGTCTTCCATACCGACGATTTCCGCGCCTGCTGCACGAGCTTGCTCGGCCTTTTCGCCTTGCGCGAACACGGCAACGCGAACCGACTTGCCCGTACCGGCCGGCAGAACGACCGAACCACGAACGACCTGGTCCGACTTCTTTGCATCGATGCCGAGCTGGACTGCGACGTCGATCGACTCGTCGAACTTCGCGCTCGCGCATTCCTTCACGAGGCTCAGTGCGTCTTCGATCGCGTACAGCTTCTGACGATCAACCTTGGCGGCAAATGCCTGACGGCGCTTGGAGATCTTAGCCATTTACACGCCCTCCACAGTGATGCCCATCGAGCGTGCGCTACCAGCGATGGTGCGAACGGCTGCGTCCAGATCAGCTGCCGTAAGGTCCGGCATCTTGGTCTTTGCGATTTCTTCAGCTTGAGCACGCGTGATCGAACCGACCTTGTCGGTGTGCGGCTTGCTCGAGCCCTTGTCCACCTTCGCCGCCTTCTTGATCAGGACGGTTGCCGGCGGCGTCTTCATCACGAACGTGAAGCTCTTGTCAGCGAATGCCGTGATGACCACCGGCACCGGCAGACCCGGCTCCATGCCTTGAGTCTGCGCGTTGAACGCCTTGCAGAACTCCATGATGTTCAGGCCGCGCTGGCCCAGTGCCGGACCGAC
The DNA here is from genome assembly GCF_029962485.1 of Burkholderia cepacia. NCBI lineage: Bacteria > Pseudomonadati > Pseudomonadota > Betaproteobacteria > Burkholderiales > Burkholderiaceae > Burkholderia > Burkholderia cepacia. Next base: position 305,092 of record NZ_CP073637.1, on the reverse strand, counting down.
CGGCGGCGACGGGTTGGCTTTACCTGCAGGGATCTGCAGCTTGATAAAGCCGATAATCTTCTTTGCCATTTGTGAACCTCATTGGAACGCCGGAGGGGCGTTCGGTGAGTAATAACGCGCGTTCGCCGCTGGCTACTGACGCTCCTCAACGGCCATAACGCGGGCCGTAAGCGCGAAGGTGGGCAGCCGAGGCTGCCCACCGAATCGGGATCAAACTTTTTCGACCTGGCCGAACTCGAGTTCGACTGGGGTGGATCGACCAAAGATGGTGACCGACACACGCACGCGCGATTTTTCGTAGTTGACTTCTTCGACGGTGCCGTTGAAGTCCGTGAACGGGCCTTCCTTGACGCGCACCATCTCGCCGACTTCGAACAGGGTCTTCGGGCGCGGCTTTTCGACGCCTTCCTGCATCTGCGACATGATCTTCTCGACTTCCTTCGGGGAAATCGGGGTCGGGCGGTTGCGCGCACCGCCGACGAAACCGGTGACCTTCGCGGTGTTCTTCACGAGGTGCCACGTTTCGTCCGTCATTTCCATTTCCACCAGCACGTAGCCGGGGAAGAAACGACGCTCGGTCACGGCCTTGTGGCCGCCCTTGACTTCGACCACTTCTTCGGTCGGGACCAGGATCTGACCGAATTTGTCCTGCATGCCAGCACGTTCGATGCGCTCCTGAAGCGCACGTTGCACGCTCTTCTCCATACCGGAGTAGGCGTGCACGACGTACCAACGTTTTCCGCTCGGGGATGCCGGAGTATCGCTCATATCATTTCCAACCCAGAATCGCCGAGAAAATCACCCATTCGATCGATTTGTCACTCAACCAGAGGAAAATCGCCATCACGAGCACGAAACCGAACACGACGAGTGTGGTTTGCGTTGCTTCCTTGCGGGTGGGCCAAACGACCTTCCGGACTTCCTTGTACGAATCCTTGGCAAAGGCGATGAGGCTCTTGCCAGGGGCGGACATCAGCCCGACGGCCACGCCGGCGATGATACCTACCGCCAACGCGGCACCGCGGACATACCACTGCTGATTGGCCAGCCAGAAGAAGCCCACGAATCCGGCCAACACCAGCAATACACCCAGGGCCAGCATCAGCTTATCGCCGGAGGTATTTACAGTTTCGACGGATGGATTCGCCATAACACCTTAAAACAAATGCCACGTAGGACACGTGGCTATTTTTTGGCAGGGGCAGAGGGAATCGAACCCCCAACCTTCGGTTTTGGAGACCGACGCTCTGCCAGTTGAGCTATACCCCTAAACCATGTTGGGGCCGGCTGTTGCCAGCCCCAAAACTGTCGATCAACGAATAACTGGCTTACTCGATGATCTTGGCGACGACGCCGGCGCCGACCGTACGGCCGCCTTCGCGGATTGCGAAGCGCAGACCTTCTTCCATCGCGATCGGAGCGATCAGCTTCACCGTGATCGACACGTTGTCGCCCGGCATCACCATTTCCTTGTCCTTCGGCAGCTCGATCGAGCCCGTCACGTCCGTCGTACGGAAGTAGAACTGCGGACGGTAGTTGTTGAAGAACGGCGTGTGACGGCCGCCTTCGTCCTTGCTCAGCACGTACACTTCAGCCGTGAAGTGCGTGTGCGGCGTGATCGAACCCGGCTTCGCCAGAACCTGGCCACGCTCAACGTCTTCACGCTTCGTGCCGCGCAGCAGGATACCAACGTTGTCGCCTGCTTGACCTTGGTCCAGCAGCTTGCGGAACATTTCAACGCCCGTGCAGGTCGTCTTCACCGTCGGCTTGATACCGACGATTTCGATTTCTTCGCCGACCTTCACGATGCCGCGCTCGACACGACCCGTCACAACCGTACCACGGCCCGAGATCGAGAACACGTCTTCCACCGGCATCAGGAACGCGCCGTCAACTGCACGCTCCGGCGTCGGGATGTACGTGTCCAGCGCGTCGGCCAGGCTCATGATCGCCACTTCGCCCAGCTCGCCCGTGTCGCCTTCCAGCGCCAGCTTCGCCGAACCCTTCACGATCGGCGTGTCGTCGCCCGGGAAGTCGTACTTCGACAGGAGTTCGCGAACTTCCATCTCGACCAGCTCGAGCAGTTCAGCATCGTCCACCATGTCGCACTTGTTCAGGAACACGATGATGTACGGAACGCCAACCTGACGTGCCAGCAGGATGTGCTCACGCGTCTGCGGCATCGGGCCGTCAGCTGCCGAGCAAACCAGGATCGCGCCGTCCATCTGCGCTGCGCCCGTGATCATGTTCTTCACATAGTCAGCGTGGCCCGGGCAGTCAACGTGTGCGTAGTGGCGGTTAGCCGTTTCGTACTCGACGTGTGCCGTGTTGATCGTGATGCCGCGCGCCTTTTCTTCCGGTGCCGCGTCGATCTGGTCGTATGCCTTCGCTTCGCCGCCGAACTTCTTCGTCAGAACCGTCGTGATCGCTGCCGTCAGCGTCGTCTTGCCGTGGTCAACGTGACCAATCGTACCAACGTTCACGTGCGGCTTGGTCCGCTCGAATTTACCCTTGGCCATTTTCGACTCCCAAAAGGAATTTCACAGGTTGCGCCGCGCGCAAACAAGACACTGACTTTTTACTGCTGGTGCCCATGGGCAGGATCGAACTGCCGACCTCTCCCTTACCAAGGGAGTGCTCTACCACTGAGCCACATGGGCGCTTAACGCTTCAACTTAGCGGTCTGGAGCGGGTGAAGGGAATCGAACCCTCGTCGTAAGCTTGGAAGGCTTCTGCTCTACCATTGAGCTACACCCGCACGGGCCACTAACGATTCCTTACCGCTCACTGCGCTGATATCTTGGTGGAGGAGGTTGGATTCGAACCAACGTAGGCGTAAGCCAACAGATTTACAGTCTGCCCCCTTTAGCCACTCGGGCACCCCTCCGTAGAGAACTGACGATTATGGGGGTGCATCGCACTCGTGTCAAGCACATCCGGAAGATTATTTTCACTCTCTTCCCGACTCCTGCTTTACCACCGATCCCCCGCCCCTGCCCGGCTAAAGGCAAGCACGAGATGCTGCCGACCGGCGCCACATCTTCGTCAGACTCCGCCCTTAGCGCCGATCTGCATCTGCGCTAAAAACGAAAGACCGCCATCATACGACCTCTTTCGCACAATGCCAAGCGGGTAGACGCAAATTTCCGCAAATTTCATGCCGGGCGGCTTCGTCGATCCCGTCTGCGGCGTTCGCGACGGCCTCAGTACCCGGCTGTTTGCCGGAAATCGGGGTTTCGCGCTATCCATTCCGCGACTGCCTGGCTCGATCTGCCGGCCGTACCCAGCGGGGTTTATTTGCGCCTCCCGGCGCCTGGGCCTCGCAACGGCTCCAGCGCGTTCGCACGAAACGCCGACAGACTTCCCCCGCCCCTGGCGACGTCGGCGGCCGGCGCGATACCATCCCAAGCCTCCGATCATCTTCCCGTGCGACTTTTTGTGCACCTGCTTGCTCTTGCGATTGCCTTCATGGCCTTGACCGCAAATGCCACCAACCCGGCTGACGCCTGGTGTCGCTCGAGCACGATCGCAGAGATCCGTCATCAAGCCTCGGAAGGCAGCCGCACTGTGAAACGGCCCAGGGCAGGTGTAGCGCTCGCTGCATATGACAGGCTGGAGCCGGCGCTCGATGCCGGACGCCTGAGCTCGACACATAGCAGCTCGTCCGCCGTACGGCCAATGGATCAGGACGCGATAGCCTATGCATGGCTACTCGACGATGAGTCCGCCTACCTCATCGCCGCCGGCGACAGCGCCCCGCCAACCAAATCCGACGGTGCGGCCTGCCTGGACGCCTAACAGCCCTTGCTCGGCGACGACATGCCTCCACACGCAGGCTTGTCTCACAAGCTCCGCTCCGCGACCTTGGCAAGCGTCCTGCAGTGCAGCGCGCATTGCCTCGCCCTGTTGTGCAAACCGGACAACGTCAGCATCCGGTCGGCTTATCGCAGCGAATCCTCGGCGCACACCCGACATCCTGCGTGCCCGTACGACGCACGCCTCGTTCAGCTGAATGCGAATATTTGCGTGGAGTTCGATGCGGGCGCTTTCGCCGCATCGCATAACTCCGAAGATGCTGGAGAGTTGCCCCGCAATTCCGTGGCGTTGACGTCCGACACGCACTGCTCAGCGATGCTCGTGCTGACCCGGGATCAAGGCCGGAGCGCGATGCGCCGGTTTCCGCCAGGCAAAGATTCCGCACCGAGCGACCCAAACACGGAGTGCTCGGTGCAATCGATTGGCGTCAACGCAAGCTTTGCGCCGATCGAGGAAGGAAGAGATTGCTTCGGCGGTACCGCCTATTCGCTCATCGAGGAAATCTACGTGTTACGAGACGGCCAATCGATACCCGCCAAAAGGAACAGCACTGATTTTTGACGGCGTCCGCCCGGCGACGCACACACACGTTGCAACCGGCGCTGCGGCCGGATCCCTGGCCTTTGCTGCGAACCGGGCGCCCAACGCCTCGGATTAGCAGGTTGCGCGTGATATCTGAAGGATTAAGCGAAGAACGGCGCTTGATAACGCCACTTCGCGTTATCCGACGCAATTCTGGTGCGTAGCTTCATTGCGCCACGATCATTCGGCGCCTTCGACAAGAAACGTCGGAGTTCATACACTCCGAACCGAGTACACCGCTCACACGAGCGGCGAACTGGGGTGCGAGAAACGCAAAGCGCATCTCGTAGCAAAGTGGTAAATGCCGCAGTTTTCGCAGAAAAAGCGCTCAATAAGCGCGTAGATGGGATGAGATGGCAGATTGCCGGACGGCAGGACGTATTGCGCCGTGCCGCGGTGCTGTGCGAAGCCGCCGAGAGGAAGTTGCCGCGAATAGTCGATCGAGCGCTCGACCATATCGGCTGCCAACTGAGAGCGCCGCCACTTCGAACAGGGGGCGGGAGGATAGCAGCCTCGGCAACATCAGTTGCTGGTGCTTGGCCAACTCGGGTAGTCGGAATGAATTTGCGCCGATTGCGTGGATGCGACCTCGGCCCGAATCGACGTCGTCAACGCCTCAGTTCCGGCCGCATTGCGCCTGGCCAGCTCGCGTGCATTTCTGCCGCTCAAATGCAAAAACCCCCGCCTTTCGGGCGGGGGTTTCTGGCTTAGGGAGCCTGACGATTACCTACTTTCACACGGGAATCCGCACTATCATCGGCGTAGAGTCGTTTCACGGTCCTGTTCGGGATGGGAAGGGGTGGGACCGACTCGCTATGGTCATCAGGCAAAGAGGGTTGTTGCGCTGCTTCGCAGCACAACCAATCTTGGAAGAAGCAGTAATTTTTGAGTTGTGTGTATCACACACGAGAATCCAACTTGTCGCTTGGATCTTGCGGCCAGTGCTTGCGCACGGCGCCGATCTACAAGGCAGACTTGTTATAGGATCAAGCCTTACGGGCAATTAGTATCAGTTAGCTGAACGCATTACTGCGCTTACACACCTGACCTATCAACGTCCTGGTCTCGAACGACCCTTCAAGGGGATCTAGTCCCCAGGGATATCTCATCTTAAGGCGAGTTTCCCGCTTAGATGCTTTCAGCGGTTATCTCTTCCGAACATAGCTACCCGGCGATGCCACTGGCGTGACAACCGGTACACCAGAGGTTCGTCCACTCCGGTCCTCTCGTACTAGGAGCAGCCCCCTTCAAATATCCAACGCCCACGGCAGATAGGGACCAAACTGTCTCACGACGTTTTAAACCCAGCTCACGTACCTCTTTAAATGGCGAACAGCCATACCCTTGGGACCGGCTACAGCCCCAGGATGAGATGAGCCGACATCGAGGTGCCAAACACCGCCGTCGATATGAACTCTTGGGCGGTATCAGCCTGTTATCCCCAGAGTACCTTTTATCCGTTGAGCGATGGCCCTTCCATACAGAACCACCGGATCACTATGACCTGCTTTCGCACCTGCTCGACTTGTCGGTCTCGCAGTTAAGCACGCTTATGCCATTGCACTATCAGCACGATTTCCGACCGTACCTAGCGTACCTTCGTACTCCTCCGTTACGCTTTGGGAGGAGACCGCCCCAGTCAAACTGCCTACCATGCACTGTCCCCGACCCGGATCACGGGCCAAGGTTAGAACCTCAAACAAACCAGGGTGGTATTTCAAGGACGGCTCCACCGAAACTAGCGTTCCGGTTTCATAGCCTCCCACCTATCCTACACAGATCGGTTCAAAGTCCAATGCAAAGCTACAGTAAAGGTTCATGGGGTCTTTCCGTCTAGCCGCGGGTAGATTGCATCATCACAAACACTTCAACTTCGCTGAGTCTCGGGAGGAGACAGTGTGGCCATCGTTACGCCATTCGTGCAGGTCGGAACTTACCCGACAAGGAATTTCGCTACCTTAGGACCGTTATAGTTACGGCCGCCGTTTACCGGGACTTCAATCAAGAGCTTGCACCCCATCATTTAATCTTCCGGCACCGGGCAGGCGTCACACCCTATACGTCCACTTTCGTGTTTGCAGAGTGCTGTGTTTTTATTAAACAGTCGCAGCCACCAGTTTATTGCAACCCCTTCACCCTCTGCCCGCAGGGGCATCAAGCTACAAGGGCGTACCTTATCCCGAAGTTACGGTACCAATTTGCCGAGTTCCTTCTCCCGAGTTCTCTCAAGCGCCTTAGAATACTCATCTCGCCCACCTGTGTCGGTTTGCGGTACGGTCATCGTTAGACTGAAGCTTAGAGGCTTTTCTTGGAACCACTTCCAATTGCTTCGCTCCCTAAGGAGCTCGCGCCACACCCTTGAATTACGCCCCGGATTTGCCTAAGCGCCTTCTCCAATGCAGCGACCGGGACTTCCAACACCCGGACAACCTTCCGCGATCCGTCCCCCCATCGCATCTAACAATGGTGCAGGAATATTGACCTGCTTCCCATCAGCTACGCATTTCTGCCTCGCCTTAGGGGCCGACTCACCCTACGCCGATGAACGTTGCGTAGGAAACCTTGGGCTTACGGCGAGGGGGCCTTTCACCCCCTTTATCGCTACTCATGTCAGCATTCGCACTTCCGATACCTCCAGCACGCTTTTCAACGCACCTTCGCAGGCTTACGGAACGCTCTCCTACCATGCGTGCAAAGCACGCATCCGCAGCTTCGGTATATAGCTTAGCCCCGTTACATCTTCCGCGCAGGACGACTCGATCAGTGAGCTATTACGCTTTCTTTAAAGGGTGGCTGCTTCTAAGCCAACCTCCTGACTGTTTTAGCCTTCCCACTTCGTTTCCCACTTAGCTATATTTGGGGACCTTAGCTGGCGGTCTGGGTTGTTTCCCTCTTGACACCGGACGTTAGCACCCGATGTCTGTCTCCCGTGATTGCACTCTTCGGTATTCGGAGTTTGCTATGGCGGGGTAATCTGCAATAGACCCCCCAACCATGACAGTGCTCTACCCCCGAAGGTGAGACACGAGGCACTACCTAAATAGTTTTCGGAGAGAACCAGCTATTTCCAAGTTTGTTTAGCCTTTCACCCCTATCCACAGCTCATCCCCTAACTTTTCAACGTTAGTGGGTTCGGACCTCCAGTACGTGTTACCGCACCTTCATCCTGGCCATGGATAGATCACTTGGTTTCGGGTCTACGCCCAGCAACTGAACGCCCTATTCGGACTCGCTTTCGCTACGCCTGCCCTATACGGTTAAGCTTGCTACTGAACGTAAGTCGCTGACCCATTATACAAAAGGTACGCCGTCACCCCTTACGAGGCTCCGACTGTTTGTATGCATGCGGTTTCAGGATCTATTTCACTCCCCTCCCGGGGTTCTTTTCGCCTTTCCCTCACGGTACTGGTTCACTATCGGTCGATCACGAGTATTTAGCCTTGGAGGATGGTCCCCCCATCTTCAGACAGGATTTCACGTGTCCCGCCCTACTTGTCGTACACTTAGTTCTTTCATACTGTTTTCGCTTACGGGGCTATCACCCGCTATGGCCGCACTTTCCAGAGCGTTCAGCTAACAATACAAATAAAGAGTACAAGGCTCATCCCATTTCGCTCGCCACTACTTTGGGAATCTCGGTTGATTTCTTTTCCTGCGGTTACTTAGATGTTTCAGTTCACCGCGTTCGCTTCACATGGCCTATGTATTCAGCCATGGATACTCCAAAAGGAGTGGGTTTCCCCATTCGGACATCTACGGATCAAAGCTTGTTTGCCAGCTCCCCGTAGCTTTTCGCAGGCTACCGCGTCCTTCATCGCCTGTGATCGCCAAGGCATCCACCACATGCACTTGTTCGCTTGACCCTATAACGAGTCTGTCTCATCGACAGTCGCTACAGGTTGAGTTCTCGCGTTGTGCCGTATTCCAATTGAGTCAAACATAGAGTTCGAATCATCTTGAGATACATCGATACAATCACAACCCGGATAGTTTTCACGTCCATCTCAAGACGCTTCCGCTATCCAAATTACTTACTTCTTCCAGATTGTTAAAGAACGACAGCCGATATCTGTTGATATCCTCTGACTGGCTCAATCGCCAATGACAAAGATTCGACCCAAGTCGAACGCTTGTCATTGAAGATTGGTGGAGGCAGACGGGATCGAACCGACGACCCCCTGCTTGCAAAGCAGGTGCTCTCCCAGCTGAGCTATGCCCCCATGAGTACAGATTTCCTCAGGTGTTACCGCCAGACAATGGTGGGTCTGGTTGGATTCGAACCAACGACCCCCGCCTTATCAAGACGGTGCTCTAACCGACTGAGCTACAGACCCCTGAGTCTGTCTTTAATTTACAGCCGATAAGCGTGAGCGCTCAACTTTGCGAGAAGCTCTGGAAAGGAGGTGATCCAGCCGCACCTTCCGATACGGCTACCTTGTTACGACTTCACCCCAGTCATGAATCCTACCGTGGTGACCGTCCTCCTTGCGGTTAGACTAGCCACTTCTGGTAAAACCCACTCCCATGGTGTGACGGGCGGTGTGTACAAGACCCGGGAACGTATTCACCGCGGCATGCTGATCCGCGATTACTAGCGATTCCAGCTTCATGCACTCGAGTTGCAGAGTGCAATCCGGACTACGATCGGTTTTCTGGGATTAGCTCCCCCTCGCGGGTTGGCAACCCTCTGTTCCGACCATTGTATGACGTGTGAAGCCCTACCCATAAGGGCCATGAGGACTTGACGTCATCCCCACCTTCCTCCGGTTTGTCACCGGCAGTCTCCTTAGAGTGCTCTTGCGTAGCAACTAAGGACAAGGGTTGCGCTCGTTGCGGGACTTAACCCAACATCTCACGACACGAGCTGACGACAGCCATGCAGCACCTGTGCGCCGGTTCTCTTTCGAGCACTCCCACCTCTCAGCGGGATTCCGACCATGTCAAGGGTAGGTAAGGTTTTTCGCGTTGCATCGAATTAATCCACATCATCCACCGCTTGTGCGGGTCCCCGTCAATTCCTTTGAGTTTTAATCTTGCGACCGTACTCCCCAGGCGGTCAACTTCACGCGTTAGCTACGTTACTAAGGAAATGAATCCCCAACAACTAGTTGACATCGTTTAGGGCGTGGACTACCAGGGTATCTAATCCTGTTTGCTCCCCACGCTTTCGTGCATGAGCGTCAGTATTGGCCCAGGGGGCTGCCTTCGCCATCGGTATTCCTCCACATCTCTACGCATTTCACTGCTACACGTGGAATTCTACCCCCCTCTGCCATACTCTAGCCTGCCAGTCACCAATGCAGTTCCCAGGTTGAGCCCGGGGATTTCACATCGGTCTTAGCAAACCGCCTGCGCACGCTTTACGCCCAGTAATTCCGATTAACGCTCGCACCCTACGTATTACCGCGGCTGCTGGCACGTAGTTAGCCGGTGCTTATTCTTCCGGTACCGTCATCCCCCGACCGTATTAGGGCCAAGGATTTCTTTCCGGACAAAAGTGCTTTACAACCCGAAGGCCTTCTTCACACACGCGGCATTGCTGGATCAGGCTTTCGCCCATTGTCCAAAATTCCCCACTGCTGCCTCCCGTAGGAGTCTGGGCCGTGTCTCAGTCCCAGTGTGGCTGGTCGTCCTCTCAGACCAGCTACTGATCGTCGCCTTGGTAGGCCTTTACCCCACCAACTAGCTAATCAGCCATCGGCCAACCCTATAGCGCGAGGCCCGAAGGTCCCCCGCTTTCATCCATAGATCGTATGCGGTATTAATCCGGCTTTCGCCGGGCTATCCCCCACTACAGGACATGTTCCGATGTATTACTCACCCGTTCGCCACTCGCCACCAGGTGCAAGCACCCGTGCTGCCGTTCGACTTGCATGTGTAAGGCATGCCGCCAGCGTTCAATCTGAGCCAGGATCAAACTCTTCAGTTTAAACCTGTTACTGTTTTCGGTTCAGTTAAGAACCGGTCGCTCACTCAAAGCTGACAGGAATATGAATTGCTTCATAAACCTGACTTACTTTAGTGTGAGACTCTTGATACTTTCGCTATCTGATCCGAGGATCAGCTCGCTTCCATCAAGCGCCCACACTTATCGGCTGTTAATTTTTAAAGAGCAATCTGCGAGGAACTTCGTGTTTCCCGGCAGCGCTGCGTTTTCAGCAGCAGAGAAGCGAGATTATGAACCGTGTTTCGCAGTTCGTCAACAACTTTTTTACTACATCGTTGCGACTGCGGGGCTCAACTTCCTGCACCGCCGAGGCCCGTACCACCTGCCTCAACAGCACCGCTTCCCTTCCTCCCGCGCCGCGTTTCCGTTAGCGCGAAAGAGGCGTGATTCTATGCATCTGCCCCGATCTCCGCAAGCCCCTTTGTGAAAAAAGTTTGAAAAAGCCCTCGTGCGCTGACGCGCACGAGAGCTTTGGGCTCGACGGATGACCTGACGCCGCTGACCTCCACGCCGCCGGCAACGCTTCCCTCTATATATAGAGAGGCATCACTTGCCACTCGCCGCAGCCTGCAACTGCTCAACCGGCACCGCGTCGGCCATCGCCGTATAGCCGGCGTCGCTCGGGTGAATACCGTCGCCGCTATCGTATCGGCGCTGCAGCACGCTCGGACGCGCCGGATCGCGCAGCACCGCGTCGAAGTCGACCACGCCGTCGAAGCCGCCGCCACTCCGGATCCACCGGTTCACCTCGAGCCGGATCGCTTCGCGGCCGGGCGGCAACGCAGCCGGCGTGAGCGTCGCGCCGTATACCTTCACGCCCTGGCGGTGCGCCGCCTCGATCAGCCGGCGATAACCGTCGATCAGCGACGCGGCCGTGACCTGCGTATGCGGGTTGTCGCAATCGAGCCCCGCGCGCGGCGGCATCGCCGCGAAGTTGATGTCGTTGATGCCGATCAGCACGACCGCCACCTTCACGCCCGCACGCGACAGCGCATCGCGTTCGAACCGTGACGCCAGCGACGTGCCGTAGCACGCGGAATCGCTGAGCAGCCGGTTCCCGCTGATACCCAGATTCACGACGCCGACCGAATCGGCTCCCGACGCCGTCAGCCGGCGCGCGAGCGCGTCGGGCCAGCGGCGGTTCCGGTTCACGCTGGAGCGCAGCCCGTCGGTGATCGAGTCGCCGATCGCAGCGACACTGGCGTGCGCGGTACCGGCTTCGACAGCCAGTTCGGACACCCATGCGTATTGCGTAAAGCGAGTGCGGAACGCGGCGGCGCCCGGATCGCTCACGTGGTCGCCCGGTACGGACACATAGTTGAACTGGTTCGACACGCGGTGCCAGACCGTCATCCGCTGGTTCGGCCCCATCTGGAGACTGATCGCATAAGGCTGCGCGGCCATCACGTCGATGGCCGCCGGATCGCTTTCGAGCTCCTGGCCCGGCGCGAGCGTCACCGATGACTTGCCGCCGAACCGGACCGGCACGACCGCGCCGCCGGCAAGCACCGCGCCCTCACCGGCACGCGCGAGGCTCGCGGCCTCGACGACCAGCGGCGCGCGGCCGTAGGCATTGCTGACGCGAATCCGCGCGGCGCGCCCCGACACCGTCGGATACACGATCTGGCGCACGGTCCGCCCGGCCACGTCGGGCGCGCGGTAAAGCGGCGGCGGCGCGGCAAGATCGGGAATCGGCTGCAGCGCGGTTGCCCACGCGGCAACCCATCCGGCCGGCGCGGCCGACGCCACGAGCGGCGACACGAAAACGGCCGCACCCAACATGGCCGCGGCGAAACTGCTTCGGAATGACATCGGCAAAATCCTCATCGGAAAGCGGGCATTGTGCCGCAGAAGGCGCGAGACTCACGTGCGGGACCGCGCTTGCGCCGCCCGATCGCGCCCCGACGTCCCTCGTTTACCCGAGTCTCGCCGCAAATCCACAAGAAATTTATTAACCGACCGGTCGGTTGGTTTATACTTCGCACACATTCAACCGGACGAGAATCTCGCCATGTACACGCAATCCCTCGACATCCCCGGCAACGTCGCGCCGCTCGACGCCGCAGCCGAGTCGCCCGAGCAGGCGCGGTTCGACGCGGTGATGGCAGCCGACGGCAAGATCGAACCACAGGACTGGATGCCCGACGCCTATCGCAAGACGCTGGTGCGCCAGATCTCACAGCACGCGCATTCGGAAGTCGTCGGCATGCTGCCGGAAGGCAACTGGATCTCGCGCGCGCCGAGCCTGAAGCGCAAGGCGATCCTGCTCGCGAAGGTCCAGGACGAAGCCGGCCACGGCCTCTATCTGTATAGCGCGGCCGAAACGCTTGGCGTGTCGCGCGATTCGCTGATCGACGCACTGCACGCCGGCAAGGCGAAATATTCGAGCATCTTCAACTATCCGACGCCGACCTGGGCCGATGTCGGCGTGATCGGCTGGCTTGTCGACGGCGCCGCGATCATGAACCAGATCCCGCTGTGCCGCTGCACGTACGGCCCGTACGCACGCGCGATGATCCGCGTGTGCAAGGAAGAGTCGTTCCACCAGCGCCAGGGTTTCGATGCGCTGCTGTCGATGATGAAGGGTACCGACGCGCAGCGCGCGATGGTCCAGCAGGCCGTGGACCGCTGGTGGTGGCCGGTGCTGATGATGTTCGGCCCGAGCGACGCCGATTCGGTCCACAGCAGCCAGTCCGCGAAATGGGGCATCAAGCGGATCTCGAACGACGACCTGCGCCAGAAATTCGTCGACGCGACGGTCGACCAGGCGAAGGTGCTCGGCGTGACGCTGCCCGACCCCGACCTGAAATGGAACGAAGCGCGCGGCCATCACGACTACGGCACGATCGACTGGGACGAATTCTGGCGCGTGGTCAACGGCGACGGCCCGTGCAACAAGGAACGCCTCGCGACCCGCGTGAAAGCACACGACGACGGCGCCTGGGTACGTGAAGCCGCGCTCGCGCACGAAGCGAAGCGCCAGGCCCGCGCCGAACAGCACGCCGCCTGAGCGGCAACACTCGAATTCAGGAATCAGGAGAAAGTGATGAACAAGGAATGGCCGATCTGGGAAGTGTTCGTGCGCAGCAAGCAGGGCCTCGACCACAAGCATTGCGGCAGCCTGCACGCCGCCGACGCGACGATGGCGCTGCGCATGGCGCGCGACGTCTACACGCGCCGTCAGGAAGGCGTGAGCATCTGGGTGGTGCCGTCGTCGGCGATCACCGCGTCGGACCCGAGCGAAAAGGCCGAACTGTTCGAGCCGGCGGGCGACAAGATCTACCGCCACCCGACGTTCTACACGCTGCCCGACGAAGTCAACCACATGTAACGCCCGCGCCATGACGATCACGCCCGAACACCTCTCCTACGTGCTGCGCCTCGCGGACAACGCGCTGATCCTCGGTCAGCGCAACGCCGAATGGTGCGGCCACGGCCCGATCCTCGAGGAAGACATCGCGCTCACCAACATGAGCCTCGACCTCATCGGCCAGTCGCGCATGCTGTATACGCACGCGGCCGAGCTCGAGCGCCAGCTCAACGGCGCGACGAAGACCGAGGACGACTACGCGTACTTCCGCACCGAGCGCGAATTCGCGAACTTCACGCTCGCCGAGCTGCCGCACTACGGCCCGGTCTCCGGCACCGCGCACGCCGACAAGGACTACGCGGTGACAATCGTGCGCAACTTCCTGTACGCGGCGCTGATGCTGCACGTATGGAGCGCGCTGGAAACGTCGACCGACCCGCAGCTCGCCGCAATCGCCGCGAAATCGGTGAAGGAAACCCGCTATCACGTACAGCACGCACGCGAATGGCTCGTGCGCCTCGGCGACGGTACCGACGCATCGCACCGCCGCGCGCAGGATGCGCTCGACTACCTGATGCCGTACACGCGCGAATTCTTCGCGGCCGATGCGATCGACGACGCGATCGCCGCCCTTGGCATCGGCCCGGCACCGGCCGCGATCGAAGCCGCGTGGCGCGCTGACGTAGACGATGCGCTCGTCGAGGCGACGCTCGCACTGCCGGCGCCCGTGAAGCACGTGACGACCGGCAAGCAGGGCGAGCACTCGGAGCACATGGGCTACCTGCTCGCCGAAATGCAGAGCCTCGCGCGCCAGCATCCCGGCGCGACCTGGTAACCGGCCAACGCCACGGAGCCCGACGATGTCCGTCCAGACCGCTGCCCCTGCCCACGCCGCACCCGCCGTGCGCCACGACGATCCGCTGCTCGCCCGTGCGTGGGACGTGCTGGAAGCCGTGCCCGATCCGGAGATCCCGGTCGTGTCGATCCGCGAGCTCGGCATCCTGCGCGACGTCCGCCGCGCGGACGACGGCCAGCTCGAAGTCGTGATCACGCCGACCTACTCGGGCTGCCCGGCCATGTCGCAGATCGCCGAGGACATCGCCGCCGCGCTGCAGGCCGCCGAACTGCCGCCGCACCGGATCGAGACGGTGCTCGCGCCCGCCTGGACGACCGACTGGATCACGGAGGAAGCGCGCGACAAGCTTCGCGCGTACGGCATCGCGCCGCCGGTCGGCCAGTGCGGCAGCGCCGCACCGCGGGAAAACGTCGTGCGTTTCGTGCCGCGGCCGGTCGCGGCGCCCACCTGCCCGCGCTGCGGCTCCGCCCGCACCGAGCGTCTCGCGCAATTCGCGTCCACGGCCTGCAAGGCGCTGTATCGCTGCGTCGACTGCCGCGAACCCTTCGACTACTTCAAACCCTATTAAATATGGCGACCCCGCAATTTCATCCGCTGCGTATCCGCGACGTGCGGCCAGAGACCGCCGACGCCGTGACCGTCTCCTTCGACGTGCCGCCCGAGCTACGCGACGCGTACCGCTTCACGCAGGGCCAGTTCGTCACGCTGAAGACCCACATCGACGGCGAGGAAACGCGCCGCTCGTATTCGATCTGCGTCGGCACGACGGACTACGACCGTGACGGCGAACTGCGCATCGGCATCAAGCGCGTGCGCGGCGGCCGCTTCTCGAACTTCGCGTTCGACTCGCTGAAGGCTGGCCACACGATCGACGTGATGACGCCGGACGGCCGCTTCTTCACGCACCTGAACGCCGATCACGGCAAGCAGTACGTCGCGTTTTCCGGCGGCTCGGGGATCACGCCGGTGCTCGCGATCGTGAAGACGACGCTCGAACTCGAGCCCCGCAGCACGTTCACGCTGATCTACGGGAACCGCAGCGTCGACGCGATCATGTTCGCGGAGGAGCTCGAGGACCTGAAGAACCGCTACATGAACCGCTTCGTCCTGTATCACGTGCTATCGGACGACCTGCAGGACGTCGAGCTGTTCAACGGCGTGCTCGACCAGGCGAAATGCGCGGAATTCCTCGATACGCTGACGCCGGCCGATGCGATCGACGAAGCGTTCATCTGCGGCCCCGCGCCGATGATGGACGCCGCCGAAGCCGCGCTGAAGGCGGCCGGCGTGCCGCAGGCGAAGGTGCATGTCGAGCGCTTCGGCACGCCGCTGCCGCAAGCCGGCGCACCGGTCGTCGAGATCACCGACCAGACACCGGCCGCCGACCTCGAAATCGTGCTCGACGGCAAGAAACGCAAGCTGCGCCTGCCGTACCAGGGCGTGAGCCTGCTCGACGTCGGCCTGCGCGCGGGCCTCGCGCTGCCGTACGCGTGCAAGGGCGGCGTGTGCTGCACGTGCCGCGCGAAGGTGATCGAGGGCGAGGTGCGGATGGAGAAGAACTACACGCTCGAGGAGCATGAAGTGAAAGACGGCTTCGTGCTCACGTGCCAGTGCCACCCGATCAGCGACAAGGTCGTCGTGAGCTACGACGAGCGTTGAGCGGCGTTGCGTCGCGCCGCCGAACGGTTTCTCGCCGTCACACATCTCGCTTACACTAGGGGCCGCCGGCCGGCTGGACATCGCAATGTCCGCCCGGCCGGCGGTTTTCTTTTGTTGACGACAGGCCGATGAGTACCATTCATGTGATTCAGGGCGGCACCGCCGCCGCGTCGCTGCGCGAGGCACTCGCGCAAGCCGGACGCGACGAGCGCGTCGTCGGATTGCTCGACGATCTCGGCGTCGGACCGCTCAAGGGCGCCGACGAGACGCCCGACACGCGCGCCGCCTTCTGGCACCACGTGCTCGGCGACCAGATCCCCGACTGGAACGCGGAAATCGAGGATGAATTCGCTCGTCTCGACCAGCTCGCGATGGAGTCGGGCCAGGTGGTCGTGTGGCACGCGCCGAGCGTCGGCGACAAGCTGCTGCTGCGCCGCGTCGCCTACCACCTGCGCAACGTACCGCAGCGCCTGAACGAGGTACGGCTGTCGGCCGCCGATTTCGACTCGACGCAACGCGCGGCGCTGTCGCGCACCGACCAGGCCTGCTCGACCGGGATGTTCTCGCCCGCGGAACTGGCGCGCAAACGCCCGGTGGCCGCGCCGATCTCGGTGCTGCGCATCGGCCGCCTCGCACTCGAATGGCAGGAGGCGAAACACCTGAACGCCGAACTGCGCTACTGGGTCAGCAACACGATCAAGAGCGGCCACTACGCCGATCTCGACGCGCTGATCGTCTCGCGCGCGGAAGCCGACTGGCTGCCCGCACGACGCCTCGTCGGCAGCATCATGGCTGCCGCCGACCGCGGCGGGCTGTTCGTCAGCGATTCGATCGCCTGGTGGCGCTGCCGCGAACTCGCGGCCGCCGGCCGGCTCGAGCTGCAGGACGACGCGCCCGACGCCCTCTCTTCCACGCAGGTGCGCACGGCCCGCGCGGCTCTCGCGCACCGCTAATCTTCCGCATTCGACCATGGCCCGTACCCGAGCGCCCGACCACGAATCCCAGCGCGAACAGATCCTCGATCTGGCCGCCGAGAAATTCGCGCAGACGAGCTACCCGAGCACGTCGATGTCCGATCTCGCGACCGCGAGCGGCACGTCGAAGGCACGCCTCTATCACTATTACGAGAGCAAGGAAGCGATCCTGTTCGACCTGCTCGACCGCTACACCAAACGGCTGATGCTGATCATCGCCGAGGTGGAAGGTGCGAGCCAGCGGCACGGCCTCAGCGAGCGCGACGCGTTCGCCGAACTCGTGCGCGCATTCCTCGCCGAGTACGAGACGTCGCACAGCCGGCACGTCGCGCTGCTCAACGACGTGAAGTATCTCGAGGATGCGCAGCGCGAAATCGTGCTCGACCGCCAGCGCGACATCGTCGCGGCGTTCACGCGCCAGCTCGCCCGCGCGTACCCGGACCGCATCTCGAAGGAAAACCAGACATCGGTGACGATGATGGTATTCGGGATGATCAACTGGACGTTCACGTGGCTGAAGCCGGGCGGCCGCCTCGGCTATCGCGACTTCGCCGAACAGGTGATCGACCTGATCGAACGCGGGCTGTCGACGGCAGCCTGATTGCCGCGCAGCAGCATGCGTTGCGTGACGGGGACACTGCGACCGCCCGTCGCTCATTTCATATGACGAATTTTAAATCCGTTAAAAATCATATAGATACAGAATTAACTAAGCGGATTTAGAATTTCCCCTCGGCACAAATAACGTCAAATACGGGTTTTCCCCAACCCCGTCGGGTAAAATGCTGTTGCATTGCACAACCCGTTTGTGCAGCCACACACTGAGGAACCCACGATGAACACGCAATTCAACGGCCCTGCCGAAGTCGTCGGCACGGTCGGTAGTGCGCCGGTTCTCGTCAGGGAACTGGCTTCCAAAGACCGTGAGCAGATGCTCACCCACTTTCTCTCGCTCGACGAAGAGGATCGCCTGCTGCGCTTCGGCCAGATGGTGCCCGACCACGTGATCGAGAACTATGTCCGCACGATCGACTTCGGTCGCGACACCGTGTTCGGCGTGTTCGACCACGACCTCGAACTGATCGGCGTCGGCCACCTGGCCTATCTGCCGGCCGAGGGCGACAAGCGCACGGCCGAATTCGGCGTGTCGGTGCTCGAAAGCGCACGCGGCCGCGGCGTCGGCTCGAAGTTGTTCGAGCGCGCGGCGATCCGCAGCCGCAACACGCGCGTGACGATGCTGTACATGCATTGCCTGTCGCGTAACGCGACGATGATGCACATCGCGAAGAAGTCCGGGATGCGGATCGAGTACGCGTACGGCGAAGCCGATGCGTACCTGTCGCTGCCGCCGGCCGACCACTCGACGATCATCGCCGAGATGCTGCAGGAACAGGCCGCCGTGTTCGACTACGCGATGAAGCGCCAGGCGCACCGCACGACGAAGTTCATCGCATCGCTGATGCCCGCCGCACTGACGGCATGACATCGGCCAGCCGGGCCGCGTCCTTGGCGCGCCCGGCCGCCCTCCTTCCCCTCCCCGCTAGCGCACCGAGCGAATCGGCAACGCCGTCGTCTCCTTGAAGCATTCGAGCGAGAAGCTCGTCTTCACGTCGATCACCGACGGGTGATGCAGCAAATGCTCCTGCACGAAGCGGGAGAAATGCGCCATGTCCTCGACCTGCACGCGTAGCAGGTAATCCATGTCCCCGGTCATCGCGTGGCACGCGACCACTTCCGGCCAGGTCTGCACGGCCGCGCGGAACAGCTCCGCATGGGTCGCGCCCGCGCGCGCCGACGTCTCGTCGACCCGTACCGGCGCCAAGCCGCCGCGCTTCTCGAGCCGCACGCTCACATACGCGAGCAGGTCGAGCCCGAGTTTCTGCGGGTTCAGCAGCGCGACATAGCCGGTGATCACGCCGATCTCCTCGAGCCTCCGGATCCGCCGCAGGCACGGGCTCGGCGACAGGTTCACGCGCTCGGCGATCTCCTGGTTCGACAAGCGCCCGTTCTCCTGAAGAATCGCGAGAATCCGCCGATCGATGGCATCCAATTCGGCTTGCGCCATCTTCTGCCCTCCAATGATTATTTCAAGACTGGAAATTGCGCCATCGTAGGGGCCGGCGATTAAGTTCGCAAGTTTTCGCTCGCGGTCGCCCGCTACACTCTGTCGCATGTACCGATTCGCCGCACACACCCACGCGTGTGCGCCTTCGACATCGAACAGGCCAGGCAGGCGCACGTCGCCCCGGCCGATCGCCCCGCACAGGAGACACGACATGCAGATCCCCAACTGGGACAACCCCGTCGGCACCGACGGCTTCGAATTCATCGAATACACGGCACCGGACCCGAAAGCGCTCGGACAACTGTTCGAACGGATGGGTTTCACCGCGATCGCGCGCCACCGCCACAAGGACGTGACGGTGTACCGCCAGGGCGACATCAACTTCATCATCAACGCCGAACCCGATTCGTTCGCGCAACGCTTCGCGCGCCTGCACGGCCCGTCGATCTGCGCGATCGCATTCCGCGTGCAGGATGCCGCGAAGGCCTACAAGCACGCGCTCGACCTCGGCGCCTGGGGCTTCGACAACAAGACGGGCCCGATGGAGCTGAACATCCCGGCGATCAAGGGCATCGGCGATTCGCTGATCTACTTCGTCGACCGCTGGCGCGGCAAGAACGGCGCGCAACCGGGCGCGATCGGCGACATCAGCATCTATGACGTCGACTTCGAGCCGATCGCCGGCGCGAACCCGAACCCGGTCGGCCACGGCCTCACGTACATCGACCACCTGACGCACAACGTGCACCGCGGCCGCATGCAGGAATGGGCCGAGTTCTACGAGCGCCTGTTCAACTTCCGCGAAGTGCGCTACTTCGACATCGAAGGCAAGGTGACGGGCGTGAAGTCGAAGGCGATGACGTCGCCGTGCGGCAAGATTCGCATCCCGATCAACGAGGAAGGCTCGGAAACGGCCGGCCAGATCCAGGAATACCTCGACGCGTATCACGGCGAAGGGATCCAGCACATCGCGCTCGGCGCGAGCGATATCTACCAGGCGGTCGACGGCCTGCGCAGCAAGGAAGTGACGCTGCTCGACACGATCGACACGTATTACGAACTGGTCGACCGCCGCGTGCCGAACCACGGCGAATCGCTGGACGAACTGAAGAAGCGCAAGATCCTGATCGACGGCGCACGCGACGACCTGCTGCTGCAGATCTTCACCGAGAACCAGATCGGGCCGATCTTCTTCGAGATCATCCAGCGCAAGGGCAACCAGGGCTTCGGCGAAGGCAACTTCAAGGCGCTGTTCGAATCGATCGAACTCGACCAGATCCGCCGCGGCGTCGTGCAGGACAAGGCCTGACGCATCCGGCAAGCGGCCGCCGCCGGCAACCGGCCGGCCGCACGATCCGGCAGCACAAAGAAAAAGGGCGGGAATCCAAGGATTCCCGCCCTTTTTTCATTCCGGCGCGGCCTGCCGGCCGCGCGACCGGATCAACGCGCGTTCGCCTTCGACTCGACGGCACGCTCGGCCGACGGCTGCGCGACGGCGTCCTGGGCCGGCACGATCTGTTGCATCTGTGCGCCGGCTGCCGCCAGTGCGCTCGCGCCTCGCGCGTGCACCGGGCCGGTCATCGAGAAAAACGCGGCGGACACGATCAGGAAACTCTGGATATGACGTGTGTTCATTGCACCTCCTGTAAAACTGCCGGCGCCTCCCCGGTTGCATCGAAACGAATCAACGCGACCGGGCACCTCCGGCAGGCCGACAAGATTAACGGCACTTGCCCGCAGATGGACGCGGCTTTACATGCTTTTACATGATGTAACGCATCATCACGCCCTTTTTTCTGATGCACCGCCGCAATTCCACCCGCATTCCAACCGATGGCCGGCGGGTTTGCCCCAGTGCTACCATCGCTTAAAACCGGCGAACATGCCGGCCACTGCCGACGCGTCCACAAGACGCCCGACGCAGTCGAGTTTTGGTGATCCCAAACTGGGTGGAGGAGACTGTTAATGAATGCCCCGCTAGACGCAGGCCAACGCGCGTCGCTAGAAGCCGCGCTGAAGTCCGTCACGCTTGATGACAAATACACACTGGAACGCGGTCGCGCGTACATGAGCGGCATTCAGGCCCTCGTACGCCTGCCGATGCTCCAGCAGGAACGCGACCGCGCCGCCGGTCTCAATACGGCCGGCTTCATCTCCGGCTACCGCGGCTCGCCGCTTGGCGGCCTCGATCTGTCGCTCTGGAAAGCCAAGCAGCACCTGGCGGCCCACCAGATCGTCTTCCAGCCCGGCCTCAACGAAGATCTCGCCGCCACCGCCGTGTGGGGCTCGCAGCAGGTGAACCTGTACCCCGGCGCGAAGCACGACGGCGTGTTCGGCATGTGGTACGGCAAGGGCCCGGGCGTCGACCGCACCGGCGACGTCTTCAAGCACGCGAACTCGGCCGGCTCGTCGCAGCACGGCGGCGTGCTGGTGCTCGCCGGCGACGACCATGCGGCGAAATCGTCGACGCTCGCGCACCAGTCCGAACACATCTTCAAGGCCTGCGGGCTGCCCGTGCTGTTCCCGTCCAACGTGCAGGAATATCTCGATTTCGGCTTGCACGGCTGGGCGATGAGCCGCTATTCGGGCCTGTGGGTCGCGCTCAAGTGTGTGACGGACGTCGTCGAATCGTCGGCGTCGGTCGACATCGACCCGCATCGCACCGAGATCGTGCTGCCGACCGACTTCATCGTGCCGGAAGGCGGCCTGAACATCCGCTGGCCCGACCCGCCGCTCGTGCAGGAAGCGCGGCTGCTCGACTACAAGTGGTACGCGGCGCTCGCCTATGTGCGTGCGAACAAGCTCGACCGGATCGAGATCGATTCGCCGAGCGCGCGCTTCGGGATCATGACGGGCGGCAAGGCGTACCTCGACGTGCGCCAGGCGCTGACCGACCTCGGCCTCGACGACGAAACCTGCGCGCGGATCGGCATCCGGCTCTACAAGGTCGGTTGCGTGTGGCCGCTCGAAGCGCAGGGCGCGCAGGCATTCGCGCGCGGCCTCGATGAAATCCTCGTCGTCGAGGAAAAGCGCCAGATCCTCGAATACGCGATCAAGGAAGAACTGTACAACTGGCCGGACGGCCAGCGGCCGCGCGTGTTCGGCAAGTTCGACGAGAAAGACGGCGCCGGCGGCGAATGGTCGGTGCCGATGGGCAACTGGCTGCTGCCCGCGCACTACGAGCTGTCGCCCGCGATCATCGCGAAGGCGATCGCGACGCGCCTCGAGAAGTTCGAGCTGCCGTCCGACGTGCGTGCGCGCATCGCCGCGCGGCTCGCGGTGATCAACGCGAAGGAAATGGCACTCGCGAAGCCGCACGTGCAGACCGAGCGCAAGCCGTGGTTCTGCTCGGGCTGCCCGCACAACACGTCGACCAACGTGCCGGAAGGCTCGCGTGCAATCGCCGGCATCGGCTGCCACTACATGACCGTGTGGATGGACCGCAGCACGAGCACCTTCAGCCAGATGGGCGGCGAAGGCGTGCCGTGGATCGGCCAGGCGCCGTTCACGGACGAGAAGCACGTATTCGCGAACCTCGGCGACGGCACCTACTTCCACTCGGGCCTGCTGGCCGTTCGCGCGGCGATCTCGTCGAAGGCGAACATCACCTACAAGATCCTCTACAACGACGCGGTCGCGATGACGGGCGGCCAGCCGGTCGACGGCGTGCTGACGGTGCCGCAGATCACGCATCAGCTCGCGTCCGAAGGCGCGAAGAAGATCGTGATCGTCACCGACGAGCCGGAGAAGTACGACAGCCAGAAGGCGCTGCTCGCGCCGGGCGTGCCGATCCATCACCGCGACCAGCTCGACGACGTGCAGCGCGAGCTGCGCGAGATCGAAGGCACGACGATCCTCATCTACGACCAGACCTGCGCGACCGAGAAACGCCGCCGCCGCAAGCGCGGCACGTATCCGGATCCGGCCAAGCGTGTGGTGATCAACGACGCGGTATGCGAAGGCTGCGGCGACTGCTCGGTGCAGTCGAACTGCCTGTCGGTCGAGCCGCTGGAAACCGAATTCGGCACGAAGCGCCAGATCAACCAGTCGAGCTGCAACAAGGACTTCTCGTGCGTGAAGGGCTTCTGCCCGAGCTTCGTCACGGTCGAAGGCGGCCAGCTGAAGAAGCCGAAGGCCGTGTCGGTCGACGGCAACGCGCTGCCGCCGATCCCTGAACCGACGCTGCCGGACATCGACCGCGCATATGGTGTGCTCGTCACGGGCGTCGGCGGCACGGGCGTCGTCACGATCGGCGCGCTGCTCGGGATGGCCGCACACCTGGAAAACAAGGGCGTGACCGTGCTCGACGTCACCGGCCTCGCGCAGAAAGGCGGCGCCGTGATGAGCCACGTGCAGATCTCGCACGCGCCGACCGACATCCACGCAACGCGGATCGCGATGGGCGAAGCCGACCTCGTGATCGGCTGCGACGCGATCGTCACGGCCGGCGACGAGTGCACGTCGCGGATGCGGCACGACACGACGCGCGTGGTCGTCAACAGCGCGCAGACGCCGACCGCCGAGTTCATCAAGAACCCGAACTGGGCGTTCCCCGGCTTGTCCGCCGAAAACGACATCCGCGCGGCGGCAGGTGAAGCCGTCGATTTCATCGACGCGAACCGCTTCGCGGTCGCGCTGCTCGGCGACGCGATCTACACGAACCCGTTCGTGCTCGGCTACGCGTGGCAGAAAGGCTGGCTGCCGCTCACGCTCGCGTCGCTCGTCCGCGCGATCGAGCTGAATGCGGTGTCGGTCGAGAAGAACCGCGCGGCATTCGACTGGGGCCGCCGCGCCGCCTACGACCTGGCCAGCGTGAAGCAGGCCGCGGCCGGCGATGCACGCCCCGCGCAAGGCGCCACGGTGATCGCGCTGCACACGAAGAAGGCGGTCGATGCGTTGATCGCGAAGCGCGTGGAATTCCTCACCGCGTACCAGAACGCCGCGTACGCATCGCGCTATGCAGCCTTCGTCGACAAGGTGCGCGCCGCCGAGCGCGCGCTGGCGGACGGCGACACGGTGCAGGAGCAGCTGACCGAAGCGGTCGCGCGCAACCTGTTCAAGCTGATGGCGTACAAGGACGAATACGAGGTCGCGCGGCTGCAGTCCGACCCCGCGTTCCTCGCCCGCCTGACCGCGCAGTTCGAAGGTGACTGGAAGCTGAAATTCCACCTCGCGCCGCCGCTGTTCGCGAAGACGGACGCCCACGGCCATCTCGTGAAGAAGGCATACGGCCCGTGGATGATGTCGGCGTTCCGGCTGCTCGCCAAGGCGAAGTTCCTGCGCGGCACGGGGCTCGACCCGTTCGGCCGCACCGAAGAGCGTCGCACCGAGCGCGCGCTGATCGGCGAGTACGAAGCGCTGATCGACGAGGTGATGGCCAAGCTGAACGCGGCCAACCGCCCGCTCGCGCTCGAACTCGCGGCGCTGCCGGACGGCATTCGCGGCTACGGCCACGTGAAGGAGAACAACCTGCGCGCGGTACGCCAGAAGTGGAACACGCTGCTGACGAAGTGGCGCTCGCCGGCAGGCGGCCAGTCGCACCAGCAGGTCGCGTAACGAAACGTGGCCGGGCAGGCGAGGCGTTCGCGTTCAGGACGCCCCGCCCGCACCGCCCGTGGTGGTTCATGCGAAAAAAAACGCCACGGAACGCAGGTTCCGTGGCGTTTTTCATTGCGCCGCGCGTTGAGCGCGGCGCACGCGGGCGTGGACTTACTTCGTGTTCACATTCGCGGCGGCAACAGCCGTCATGTTGATGATCCGGCGCACGGTCGCGGCCGGCGTCAGGATGTGGACCGGCTTGGCTGCGCCGAGCAGGAACGGGCCGACCGTCACGCCTTCACCGCCGACCATCTTCAGCAGGTTGTACGCGATGTTCGCCGCTTCGACGTTCGGCATGATCAGCAGGTTTGCTTCGCCCGACAGCGTCGTGCCCGGGAACGCCTGCTTGCGGATCAGTTCCGACAGCGCTGCGTCACCGTGCATTTCACCGTCGACTTCCAAGTTCGGCGCACGTTCGACGATCAGCTTGCGGGCTTCGGCCATCCGGCGCGACGACGCCGACGGCGCGCTGCCGAAGTTCGAGTTCGACAGCAGCGCGGCCTTCGGCGCGATGCCGAAGCGCTCGATCTCGGCCGCGGCCTGGATCGTCATGTCGGCGAGCTGCTCGGCGCTCGGCAGTTCGTTCACGTACGTGTCGCACACGAACAGGTTGCGGCCCGGCAGCATCAGCAGGTTCATCGCGGCGAAGTGCTCGGCGCCCTTCGCACGGCCCAGCACCTGCTCGATGAACTTCAGGTGGCTGTGGAACGTGTCGATCATGCCGCAGATCATCCCGTCCGCGTCGCCCAGGTGCACGAGCATCGCGCCGATCAGCGTGTTGAACTTGCGCATCGCGGCCTTCGCGACTTCCGGCGTGACACCGTCGCGCGCACCGATTTCCTGATACGCCTGCCAGTAGCGGTGGTAGCGCGCATCGTCTTCCGGATCGACGATTTCGAAATCGACGCCGGCCTTCAGCTTCGAGCCGATCTTCGCAAGGCGCATGTCGACGACCGACGGACGGCCGACGATGATCGGCTTGGCGATCTTTTCCTGCAGCACGAATTGCGCGGCGCGCAGCACGCGCTCGTCCTCGCCCTCGGCGAACACGATGCGGGCCTGCTTCTGCTTCGCGGTCGCGAACACCGGGCGCATCACCATGCCCGTGCGGTAGACGGTTGCGCCGAGCTGCTCGCGGTACGCGTCCATGTCCTGGATCGGACGCGTGGCGACGCCCGAATCCATCGCGGCTTGCGCCACGGCCGGCGCGATCTTGATGATCAGGCGCGGGTCGAACGGCTTCGGAATCAGGTAGTCCGGCCCGAATTCGAGCGAGTGGCCTTCATACGCCTTCGCGACCTCCTCGCTCTGGTCGGTTTCCTCGGCCAGCTCGGCGATCGCGCGCACGCACGCGAGCTTCATTTCTTCCGTGATCGTCGTCGCGCCGACGTCGAGCGCGCCGCGGAAGATGAACGGGAAGCACAGGACGTTGTTGACCTGGTTCGGGTAGTCCGAACGGCCGGTCGCGACGATCGCGTCCGGGCGCACGGCCTTCGCGTCTTCCGGGCGGATTTCCGGTTCCGGGTTCGCGAGCGCCAGGATCAGCGGGCGGTCGCCCATCGTCTTGACCATGTCCTGCTTCAGCACGCCCGCGCTCGAGCAGCCGAGGAACACGTCCGCGCCGACGATCGCGTCGGCGAGCGTGCGCGCGTCGGTGGTCGCCGCATAGCGCTGCTTCGACGGATCGAGGTTGCCGCGCCCTTCGTAGATCACGCCCTTCGAATCGGTGACGAGGATGTTCGACTTCGTCAGGCCGAGGTTCACCAGCAGGTCCAGACACGCGATGGCCGCGGCGCCGGCGCCCGAGCACACGAGCTTCACTTCGGACAGCTTCTTGCCGACGACCTTCAGGCCGTTCAGGATCGCGGCCGACGCGATGATCGCGGTGCCGTGCTGGTCATCGTGGAAGACGGGGATCTTCATGCGCTCGCGCAGCTTCTGCTCGATGTAGAAGCACTCCGGCGCCTTGATGTCCTCGAGGTTGATGCCGCCGAGCGTCGGCTCGAGCATCGCGATCGCCTCGACGAGCTTGTCCGGATCGGTCTCCGACAGTTCGATGTCGAACACGTCGATGCCCGCGAATTTCTTGAACAGGCAGCCCTTGCCTTCCATCACCGGCTTCGACGCGAGCGGGCCGATGTTGCCGAGGCCGAGCACCGCCGTGCCGTTCGTCACGACGCCGACGAGGTTGCCGCGCGACGTGTACTTCTGCGCGTCGAGCGGCTCTTCGAAGATCGCCATGCACGCCGCGGCGACGCCCGGCGAATACGCGAGCGACAGATCGAGCTGGTTCGACAGCGGCTTGGTCGGGGTGACCGAAATCTTGCCGGGTTTCGGATTCTGGTGATAAGCGAGAGCGGCCTGCTTCAGTTGTTCGTCCATGATTGACCTGCGAGAGACATGCGAAATATTGACGGCTCAGTACACAGCACCTTCAGCCGCGTCTGCTTGAATCGAGGGGATGGTCGACTGCGAGACGGCACGCGACGCGCCGGGTCGGCACGCCATCGAACCTTGGCGGGTGGCAAGAGGAAAGTACAAAGTACTGAACGATTTCTAAGGGTCGCCTAGTGTACACCCCCTAAATGACCTCCGTTGGTGCAGCGCCGCATCCCTGGCATCAGCGTCGGGGTGGTCGGGCCCCGTTTGTTTCGCCGGTGGTGAGCGGGGGCGCGAACCTGCGCGAATTCCGCCGAAAACCGGCCTGAATCGGGTAAAATGTCGGGCTACGCGCGCAGCGATGCGATTGGTTCTCCGATCGCGCCCCGGCCCCCAGGGCAGGTTCCCCTTGCTGCGCCACCGGGCCCGCGCCCGCTCCTCGCTCAACACCCAAGGAATGCCCATGACAGGCTACGATCGTCAGTCGATCTCGGATACGACCGCCAAAATCCTGCTCGAAGTGCAGGCGGTGCACTTCAACGCCGAAAAACCGTTCATCTTCACGTCCGGCTGGGCAAGCCCCGTCTATATCGACTGCCGCAAACTGATCTCGTACCCGCGCGTGCGCCGGGCGCTGATGGAAATGGCGGAAACGACGATCACGCGCGACATCGGCTTCGAACAGATCGACGCGGTGGCGGGCGGCGAGACGGCCGGTATCCCGTTCGCGGCCTGGATCGCGGACCGGATGATGGTGCCGATGCAGTACGTGCGCAAAAAGCCGAAGGGTTTCGGCCGCAATGCGCAGATCGAAGGCCATCTGGAAGAAGGCTCGCGCGTGCTGCTGGTGGAAGACCTGACGACCGACAGCCGCAGCAAGATCAACTTCGTCAACGCGCTGCGCACCGCGGGCGCGACGGTGAACCACTGCTTCGTGCTGTTCCACTACAACATCTTCAAGGAAAGCGTGTCGGTCCTGAAGGACATCGACGTCGACCTGCATGCGCTGGCGACGTGGTGGGACGTGCTGCGCGTCGCGAAGGCGTCGGGCTACTTCGAGACGAAGACGCTCGACGAAGTCGAGAAATTCCTGCACGCGCCGGCCGAGTGGTCGGCTGCGCACGGCGGCGCCACGGCCCCGAAGGAATGACGCCGCGCCGGCATGCATGCCGGCGTCCTGGCTGAAAAAACCGCCCGCTCGATCGCGGGCGGTTTTTTTTCGTCCGCCGATCCGCACGATGACCGATCGCAATCGCGGGTTGCGGCATGCGTCGCTCATCGAACCCTAATGCTAGACTTGAACCGTCGCCGCCCTCAGCTGCGCGGGCAACGCACAACGCCAACAACGCCGGGAGCATCGGCCCGGCCCACGTGACGGGAGAAGCGCCATATGCGTGTGGATCGCCGGATCACTCCGCCTGCGCCATCGGGTCGCCCGTCTCCGTCCATCCTCTTCGTCTTCGTCTGCGCCGCCGTGTTCGCGGTGCTGCCCGCGCATGCGCAAAGCCCCTTCACCGTGACGAGCGACGACCTGACGCCGGGTGGGCGCGTACGCGCCGCGAACGTGTTCGACCGCGGCGACTGCAAGGGTGCGAACCGCTCGCCGCAGCTCACCTGGCACAACCCGCCGCCCGGCACGCGCAGCTACGCGGTCACGATCTTCGATCCCGACGCGCCCGGCCACGGCTGGTGGCACTGGGCCGTCGCGGGCATCCCGGGCACCGTTACGAGCCTGCCGGCCGACGCGAGCGCGTCCGGCTTCCTGCGGCGCATCGGCGCGAGCGAGGCGCGCAACGACTTCGGGATCGACGGGTATGGCGGCCCGTGCCCGCCGCCCGGCAAGCCGCACCGCTATGTGGTCACCGTCTACGCGCTGAAGGGCACCGACCTGCGCGTGTCGCAGGGCCGCCCCGCGCCGATGTTCGAGCACGAGATCGGCACGCTGGCGATCGGCACCGCGCAACTCACGGTCAACTACGGGCAGTAACGGCCGCCGCGATTGCCGGCCGCCGGGAATTTCAGTGCGTCGCCTGCGCGCGTTTTCCCGTCATTTCGGCTTGCTAGACTCGTGGTCACCGGTCGCGGCGCCACGCCGCGCATCCGTCGCGCCGCCCGCCGGCGACGCGTGACGCGGCGAGCCTGCGGTCCGCCGTTCCCGTCCCTTTCCGGAGAACGCTTCATGTCGAACATCGTCATCGTGTATCACAGCGGCTACGGTCACACGCAGAAACTGGCCGAGGCCGTGCATGCCGGCGCGCAGGATGCCGGCGCGAACGTGCGCCTGATCGCCGTCGGCGACCTCGACGACGCGGGCTGGGCCGCGCTTGACGCGGCCGACGCGATCATCTTCGGCGCGCCGACCTACATGGGCGGCCCGTCGGCGCAGTTCAAGCAATTCGCCGATGCCACGTCGAAAGCGTGGTTCACGCAGAAGTGGAAGGACAAGATCGCCGCGGGCTTCACGAACTCCGCGACGATGAACGGCGACAAGTTCTCGACGATTCAATATTTCGTCACGCTGGCGATGCAGCATGGGATGGTGTGGGTCGGCACGAGCTTGATGCCGGCCAACTCGAAGGCGGCCACGCGCAACGACATCAACTACCTCGGCGGCTCCACGGGCCTGCTCGCGCAATCGCCGGCCGATGCGACGCCCGACGAGGGCCCGCTGCCGGGCGACCTCGAGACCGGCAAGGCGTTTGGCCGGCGCGTGGCCGAAGCGACCGCACGCTGGGACGCCGGCGCCCGCTGAGCCCGCCCCGACGCCCGCGCGCCCGCAGCGGCGGGCATCAAAGGGACACAAGACGGCCCGCCGGCCGTCTTTTTTCGCCCCGCGCGGCGCAGACCCGCCGGATGACGTCTTAAAATGGCGGTTTCCGGGCGCGGGCCCGCGTTTCATTCAGTGAGAGCGAAATGAGCACCAAAGTTTTTGTCGACGGCCAGGAAGGCACGACCGGCCTCAAGATCTTCGAATACCTGTCGGCACGCAACGACATCGAAATCCTGCGTATCGATGAAGCGAAGCGCAAGGACGTCGACGAGCGCCGCCGCCTGATCAACGCGTCGGACGTCACGTTCCTGTGCCTGCCGGATGTCGCGTCGCGCGAATCGGCCTCGCTCGTCGAGAACCCGAACACGACGCTGATCGACGCGAGCACCGCGTTCCGCACGAGCGCCGACTGGGCCTACGGCCTGCCGGAACTGACCCGCGCCCAGCGCGAGAAGATTCGTACATCGAAGCGCATCGCGGTGCCGGGCTGCCACGCATCGGCGTTCGTGCTCGCGATGCGTCCGCTCGTCGATGCCGGCATCGTCGCGCCGACGTTCGCCGCGCACAGCTACTCGATCACCGGCTACAGCGGCGGCGGCAAGTCGATGATCGCCGACTACGAAAATGCTGCGCCGGGCGGCAAGCTCGCGAGCCCGCGTCCGTACGCACTCGGCCTCGCGCACAAGCACCTGCCGGAAATGGCCGCGCATACGGGCCTCGCGAACGCACCGATCTTCACGCCGATCGTCGGCCCGTTCCTGAAGGGCCTCGCGGTGACGACCTACTTCACGCCCGAGCAGCTTGCGAAGCGCGCAACGCCGCAGGACGTGCAGCGCGTGTTCGCCGAGTACTACGCGGACGAAGCGTTCGTGCGCGTCGCACCGTTCGACGCGGACGCGAACCTCGACGGCGGCTTCTTCGACGTGCAGGCGAACAACGATACGAACCGTGTCGACCTGTTCGTGTTCGGCAACGCCGAGCGCTTCGTCACGGTCGCGCGCCTCGACAACCTCGGCAAGGGCGCGTCGGGCGCCGCGATCCAGTGCATGAACCTGAGCATCGGCGCGGCCGAGGACGCCGGTCTCAAACGCTGATTCAACATCGCACGCAATGCAAAGCCGGCCACTGGCCGGCTTTTTATTTACCCGTATCAGGCAATAAATAAAAATCCCGGATCGCGCATTTACAAATATTTACAAGCTTTCCATTGCGCGATTACCAGCGGATTAACTCCCTCCTTCTTTATCCAGTCAATCCCGAATAGGGATAGACCGGATACCGCCGCTTTAAACGCTGCCGTTATACGCAGGAAGGCCCTTCGACAGCCTGCCAAGCGTGGCACATCCCCCACTCCCGCAGCTTGCGGTGACCTCTTTGGCGTTTAAATTCTTACCGAATGCCGTATCCGGCAAGGAACCAATACCCGATACCCGTTTCAATCGCCTTTTTTAGACGGGTTCATCAATTGACAGCAAAAATCAAGGCGGCGACATTAGCTCGCACAATTAAACGATTGGAGACAGCGGCATGTCGCACGCCTTATCGAAGGGGGTGGCAACGGCCTTTGCCATTGCCCCTTTCCTGGTTGCATGTGGTGGGGGGGACGGCGGCGCACCTGCGCCGATCAACGCGCCCCAATGTTCCGGATCGAGCTGCGGCACGCAAGGGCCGCCGCCTTCGCAGCCCGTCAACGGCGCGCTGTGCCCGGCCAACGCCGACATCGTGAAGAGCACGTATCTCGGCGGCGCAGGTAGCGGCGAGATCGTCAGCGTCAACATCGACGCAGTCGCGATGACGTACACGCTCAAGTGGCTCGAATCGCCGATTCCGCTGAAGACGGGCACCGTCACGCCGAGTCGCGTCGGCACGACGATCGCCGGCAAGGTCATCCATCCGCCGACCGGCACGCTGCCGACCGCCGAGCAGACGCGTTGCGCGTTCGTCCTCACGCCGGGCACGGGCCCCGCGTCGGACGGCTCGACCTATTCGACGGCCGCCGACTTCAACCAGGCGAACCCGCCGATGCTGCTGGTCGGCATGGGCGTCGCAGGCGGCGGCATTCCCGGTGCGACGATCCAGTACGACGGGCTGACGATCATCCCCGGCGTCGTGCAGAACGTCGGCCAGGTGCCGAACCGCCACTTCGATTTCTATCCGTTCCTCGGTTTCGCGAGCACGACCACCGACCTGTCGAAGCTGCCGGGCACGTACAACGCGCTGATCTATCACCTCGTGCCGTCGGGCAACTACGCGACGAAAGGCACGAACTCGAGCGAGACGTTCGATGCGAACGGCGCGTGCACGTCGAGCGGCTCGGGTGGCTGCCAGACGACCGGCGATCCGTGGAAGACGAGCGCGAACGGCGGCTACTTCGACAGCACGAAGGCGCCGCAAACGCTGCCGCAGACGCAACTGCCGATCGTCGGCGCGACCGGCAAGTCGGCGACCGCCCACATGGTGATCGGCCAGCTCAACGGCGCGACGGTGCCGGTGATCGTGCGTACGGGCAACGTGAACCTCGGCACGCCGCCGCTGCACCTCGATGCGCAGGTCGACGACGAATCGGGCATCGCGGTGCTCGGCTCGGCAACGGCAATCACGTCGGGCGCGATCGACGGCGGCTACGCGGGCGCGGACTCGAACTTCAAGTACACGGCTGCGCTGATTCGCGGCAGCAACGCGTCGTTCATCAACCCGAGCACGCAGGCCGAGGAAGACGGCTTCACGCTCGACTACGGCCAGGCGACGCCGGGCCTGCTGAACGCGAAGACGACGCCCCCGAGCGGCGCGAGCTACCCGTCCGCATCGGGCGTGGTGATCGCGACGGGCGGGCTGTACGCGGCACTGGTCCAGGGCACGGTGAACGGCGGCGTCACGTCGACGTCGGCGAACTCGACGACCTCGTCGACACCGTACTTCGGCGTGGGTGCGCAGATCAGCAAGTAGCGAACGGGGACGCGGCGGCGGCTGGCCCGCCGTCGCGTAACGCACGGCGGCACGACGCGCGCGGCACGGCGCAGGCAGGACGAGCACCACCAACAGAAGCGGCCGACAGGGAGCTGGCCGCCGCACAAGACAAATCTGGAGGAGCAACATGAAGCGCAACCTCATTCTGGCGGCGGCCCTTGCCGCCCCCCTTCTTTCCGCCTGCGGCGGCGGCAGCGACAACCCGCCCCCGCTCGTCGAAGACCGGCTCTGTCCCGCCACGCTCGACTACAGCACCGTGTTCACGGGCGGCGCGGGCAGCGGTGAACTCGCGAAGGTCCAGCTCGACACGACCAAGATGACCTGGCAGGTGACGTACGTGGAATCGGCCGTGCCGCGCACGACCGGCACCGTCACGCCGACCCGCGCGGGCACCGTCGACAGCGGCACGCTCACGCAGGAAACGCTGCTGCCGACCAACAAGCTGAACCAGTGCGCGTTCCGCCTGAACGGCGCGAGCCTCGATCCGTCGCGCCCGGCGCGGATCTTCGTCGGCGAAGGCGTCGCGGGCGGCACGATCCCCGGCAAGGAAATCCAGTTCAACGGCGTGCTCGGCCAGGCCGCGGTGCCCGACACGAAATTCCCGTACTACCCGTTCATCGGCTTCTCGTCGATCGAAACCGACATCACGAAGGTTACCGGGACGTACAGCCATATCGGCTTCGGCGAAGTGCCGTCGCAGAACTTCGCGCCCGCATCGATCGACGCGAAGGTGACGATCAACGCGGACGGCTCGTGGACCAAGTGCGATTCGACCGGCCAGTTCGCCGGCGGCGCGTGCACGCAGCAAGGCACGAACTTCGCGCAATCCGCGGACGGCAGCGGTGCGTTCCAGTCGAACAACTACGCGAGCCAGCTGAAGCCGACGCTGTCGGCAACGCCGCAGGGCAAGGGCTTCATGATCGTCGGCAAGCTGCGCAACCAGCTCGTGCCGATCCTGGTGCGCACGGGTGTCGCGAACCCGAACCCGACGCCCGACAGCAACGGCGTGCCGGGCCTCACCGCCGACGACGAATCGAGCATCTCGATCCTTTCACCGCAAACGGCCATCGCGGCCGGTTCGCAGAACGGCGAGTACGTGGGCGTCGACAGCCAGTTCAACTACCGGACCACCGCGCTGATCAACAACCAGGCCACGCTGCTCGATCCGTTCCAGCCGTCGCAAGCCTCGCTCGCGACCGCGCTCGATCTCGACTATACGCAGAAGGTGCCGGGTACCGTCACGACGATTCACACGGGTTCGGGCAGCACGTCGCCGACCGGCAAGTTCATCTTCACGGGTGGCGTGTTCGGTTTCCTCGATAACGCGGGATCGACGCCGTATTTCACGATCGGCGCGTTCGTCCAGTAAGCGGAGGCGGAAGCCGTGATGAAGAAAACCCTTCTCCGCGCGGCGGCCGGCGCCGCCGTGCTGGCGCCGCTCGCGGCGCACGCACAGAGCGCCGGCAGCAACGTCGTCACGCTGGGCTGGTTCCACGTGATGCCGCAGCAGAGCAGCACGCCGATGACGACCAACGTCGCGCCGACGCCGATCAACACGCCGCTGCGGCTGCCGCCGTCGTTCACGTCGCCGGGCACCGGGCTGCGCACGAGCGGCGCCGACACCGTCGGCCTGACGGTCAGCCACTTCCTGACCGACCACATCGCGGTCACGTCGGTGGCCGGCGTGCCGCCGGTGTTCAAGGTGTCGGGCCAGGGCACGATCAAGCCGCCCGGCCCTGCCGGCGCGCTCGGCACGCAGAACATCGGGCTGGGCTCGGTCAACCCGATCGTGAAGAGCGTGCGGCAGTGGAGCCCCGCGGTGATCCTGCAGTACTACTTCGGGCAGGCGACCGCGAAGTTCCGGCCGTTCCTCGGCCTCGGCGTGTCGTACAACTGGTTCAGCGACCTGCAGCTCAACACGAACTTCATCAAGCAGACGCAGGACAACCTCGGCGCGATCCTCGCGGCGGGTGCGGGCAAGCCGGGTACGACATCGGTGGAAGCGAAGGCGTCGTCGTCATGGCAGCCGGTGTTCAACGCGGGCCTGCAGTACAACATGACGGAGCATTTCGGGCTGGTCGCGTCGGTGACCTACATCCCGCTGAAGACGACGTCGACGGTGACGATCAAGGCGGCCGACGGTTCGGTGCTCGCCGAGTCGAAATCGGACCTGAAAGCCGACCCGATCATCAGCTACGTCGGGATGACGTACAAGTTCTGACGCCGGCAAGCGCCGGCGAATGGATTGCCGCGGCAAAATCGCAGGCAAAAAAAAGCCCGCCTAAGAGGCGGGCTGAATCCATATCAGAGGAGACATGGAGGAGACAGGTGCAATTCTAGCGAATCGGTTTCCGCATTGCAACATTTCCGTAGAGAAAATAAGGATTTTCCCTCGAATGCTGCCTCTAGTTCGCCATTAGCGCATCCGACCCTCTCCCGTTCTCTCGGTCAAGCACCTCGCCCAGCGCGTCGCGCAGCAGCGCGACAGGCCGCACCAGCCGGCCCGGCAGCGTGCCGTGCACGATCCACACGTTGATCCGCGTTTCCAGCCCTGCCGTTTCCACGACCCTCAATGCATCGCGATGCGCGCTGCGCGCCAGCGCATTCGGCGCGGCGATGCCGATACCGGCGCCGCGCGCGACCAGCGACAGCTGCAGCTCCGAGCCGAACGCCTCGACCGCGACGTCGAACGGCAGCCCGGCCGCGCCGAGCGCGCGGCTCAGCGCCGAACGCATCCCGCAGCCGTCCTGGCTCAGCACCCACGGAAAACCCGACAGCGTGTCAAGCGACAGCGGACCGTCCGGCAGCGGAAAGTCGCGCGCGGCGACGAGCACCGTCGGCTGCGTCGCGAGCAGCGTCGCGGTGAACGCGTCGGGCAGCACCGCGCTCGCAGGCACCATCACGGCCGCGACGTCGAGCGCGCCGCGCTCGATGCCCTGCATCAGTGCCGGCGACCAGCCGGCCGTCACGCGCAGCGTGAGGCGCGGGAACGCGTCGCGCAGCCGGTCGATCGGCCGCTCGAGCGCCAGCTCGGACAGGAACGGCGGGACGCCGATGCGCAACTCGCCCGACGGCTCGCTGTCCGGCGCACCGGCCGCCATCAGCTCGTCGACCGCACCCAGCACGTTGCGCGCGAGCGCGTAGACGTCTCGCCCGGCGGCGGTCGGCTTCAGCGGCTTGCTTTGCCGTTCGAGCAGCGGCACGCCGAGCAGCGTTTCGAGGTTCTGCACGCGCCGCGTCAGGCCCGGCTGCGTCAGGTGGAGCTTCGCGGCCGCGGCGACCATCGACCCGCTGTCGACCACCGCGACGAACGCCAGGAGATCACGCGTATTCAAAACAAACTCGCATAATCATGTTAGACATATTTCAATTGTCGCATAAACATCGGGCACCTACGATGGGGATTCCCTCGCCCCCTCTCCCAGGCTTCCGATGAACTGCCCTGCCAACCGTTGCCCCGCCGCCGTTCCTCCGTCCGTCGCCGCGCCACCCGCGCTGAGCACCGGGATGACGCTGTTCTTCGCCGCGACGGTCGGCGTGATCGTGATGGACCTGTTCGCCGCGCAACCGCTGACAGGCCCGATCAGCGCCGACCTTCAGCTGCCGCCCGGCCTCGCCGGGCTCGTCGCGATGCTGCCGCAGCTCGGCTACGCGGCCGGGCTCGTGCTGCTCGTGCCGCTGGTCGACCTGCTCGAGAACCGCCGCCTGATCATCGCGACGCTTGCCGCGTGTGCGGCCGCGCTCGCGCTGCCCGCGTTCACGCGGTCCGGCACCGTATTCCTGCTCGCGACGCTCGTAGCCGGCGCCGCGTCGAGCGTGATCCAGATGCTCGTACCGATGGCCGCGTCGATGGCGCCCGAGGCGCAGCGCGGCCGCGCGGTCGGCAACGTGATGAGCGGGCTGATGCTCGGCATCCTGCTGTCGCGGCCGCTCGCGAGCCTGATCGCGGGCTCGGCCGGCTGGCGCGCGTTCTACCTGCTGGCGGCGGTCGCGAATGCGGCGATCGCCGTCGTGCTCGCGCTGCGCCTGCCGTCGCGTACCCCGCCGGTCACGGCCGGCTACCGCGCGCTGCTCGCGTCGATGGGGCGCCTGCTCGCCGACGAACCGGTACTGCGCCGGCACGCGCTGTCGGCCGCGCTCGCGATGGCCGCGTTCAGCGCGTTCTGGACGGCCGTCGGGCTGCGGCTCGCGCAGCCGCCGTTCGCGCTCGACCTGCACGGGATCGCGCTGTTCGCGTTCGCCGGCGCCAGCGGCGCGATCGTCACGCCGCTCGCCGGCCGCGCCGGCGACCATGGCCACGGCCCGGCCGCGCAGCGGATCGCGCACGGCACGATGCTCGCCGCGCTCGTCGTGCTCGGCATCGCCGGCGCCGGCTGGTTCGGCTTCGACGCGCATGCGCATCGCGGTGTCGCGCTCGCGCTGCTGGCCGGCGGTGCGGCGCTGCTGGACGCGGGCGTCATCGTCGACCAGACGATCGGCCGCCGCGAGATCAACCTGCTGAACCCGGCCGCGCGCGGCCGCCTGAACGGGCTGTTCGTCGGCCTGTTCTTCGTCGGCGGCGCACTTGGGGCAGCGCTCGCGGGTAGCGCGTGGGCCTGGGGCGGATGGAGCGCGGTGTGCGGCGCAGGCTTCGCTTTCGCAGGCGCAGCCGCCGTGTTCGGGCTCGCGGCCGGACGCGGGGCCGGCGACACTGCGTTGACTCGCCCGCGGGCGTAGACCGACCTGAAGCGGCCCCGAAAAGCCGAACGCCCCGCCCTCTTGCGAGGGACGGGGCGTTCGGCACACCCGAATCCGGTCAGGTCGAAATCAGTGACGGACCAGCGCCATCATCGCACCGAAGCCGACGAACAGCCCGCCCGTCAGCCGGTTGAACACCTTCGCGACGCTCTGGCTCTTCAGCGTCGCGCCGATGCGCGTGCCGAACGACGCGTAGACGAGATACCAGCTCACCTCGATCACCGCGAACGTGACGACGAGGATGCCGAACTGCGGCAGCGTCGGTTCGGCCGCGTTGATGAACTGCGGCAGCAGCGCGGCCGCGAACAGGATCGCCTTCGGATTGCTGCCCGCGACCAGGAAACCGTTGCGGAACAGCGTCCCGCGCGATGCCGGCGCGACCTGGCGCGACACGGTTTCGACGTCGT
This sequence comes from Burkholderia cepacia, assembly GCF_029962485.1. Classification (NCBI taxonomy): domain Bacteria; kingdom Pseudomonadati; phylum Pseudomonadota; class Betaproteobacteria; order Burkholderiales; family Burkholderiaceae; genus Burkholderia; species Burkholderia cepacia. The sequence continues at coordinate 267,025 of NZ_CP073637.1, read as the reverse complement.
CGGCAGGCTGCTCGTCGTCGACGCGCGCGCGCCACGCCTTCACGCCGAGGTAGATCAGGTAGGCCGCGCCCGCAAAGCGCAACGTATTGAACATCGCCGGCCACGCCTCGAGCACGGCACCGAGACCCGCCGCCGACACCGACAACATCAGTACCAGCGCGCTAAGACAGCCGGCCATCGTCCACGCCGAACGCCGCAGCCCGTGCCGCGCACCGTGCGTCATCACGAGCAGCATGTTCGGACCCGGAATCGCCGATACGACGAACACCGTCGCCACGAAAAGCCACCACGTATGCAAGTTCATGACCGCCTCTGCCTGAATGTCGGGAAAACGAAACGTCGATTATGCCGTGAGCACGGCGCTTGTGTCGCGCGTCAGCGGCCGGCGCGGCGCAGCGCGACCTCACCCAGCACCGCGAAATCCTGGTCGCCGCCGCCGTGCGCGAGCGCATCGAGCAGGCTGTCGCGCACGACGCTCGCGATCGGCAGCGGCACCGACGTCGCGTCGCCGGCTTCCAGCGCAAGGCGGACGTCCTTCAGCCCGAGCCGGGCCTTGAAGCGCGCGGGCTCGTATTGCCGCTCGGCGATCATCGAGCCGTAGCCGGCGTAGACGGGGCCCGGAAACACGCTGCTGGTGATCACGTCGAGGAAGTCGCGCATCGCGACGCCGTGCGCGCCCAGCAGCGCGGACGCCTCGCCGAGCGTCTCGATCGCCGACGCGAGCGTGAAGTTCGCGGCAATCTTCGCGACGTTCGCATGCTGCGGCAGCGAACCGAACCGCCAGGTCTTCTGGCCGATCGCGTCGAACAGCGGCTGCACGCGGTCGATCGCCTCGGCCGGGCCGCCGGCCATGATCGTCAGGCGCGCGGCGGCGGCGACGTCGGGCCGCCCCATCACGGGAGCAGCGACATAGTGGATGCCGCGCGATGCGTGCGCATGTGCGAGCGATTCGGCGAGCGCGACCGACACCGTCGCCATGTTCACGTGGATCAGACCCCGCGGCGCCTGCGCGAGCAGCGCGTCGTCGAACACCGCGCGCGCGGCGGCATCGTCGCCGAGCATCGAAAACACCGCGTCGCCGCGAAACGCGTCGGCCGGCGTGTCGACGATCTGCGCGCCGAACGCCGCGAGCGGCTCGGCACGCTCGCGCGACCGGTTCCAGACCCGCACCGTGTGGCCCGCCTTCAGCAGGTTCGTCGCGATCGCCTGCCCCATTTCGCCCAGCCCGATAAACCCGAGATCCATTGCCCGCTCCTTCGCTCCGTGAAGCCGCGAGTTAAACACAGATGCCGGCCGTCTGCAGCGCCTGCCGCCGGCCGGGCGCGGTGCGATACTGGACGGATGGCGACCGCGACCTTCCGCTTCCACGGCGAACTGAACGCCTTTCTCCCGCGCGCGCAGCGCGACCGCGCGTTCGGGCAGGCGTGTGCGCGCGACGCGACGGTGAAGCACGCGATCGAGGCGCTTGGCGTCCCGCATACCGAAATCGGCCGGCTTTACGTGAACGACGCGCCGGCCGCGCTCGACCAGCCGCTCGGCGACGGCCACCGCGTCGAAGCCTTTCCGGAACGCGCGCAGCCGGTGGCGAACGGTGCAACCGCGCCGCAAGCGGCGCCGTGGCGCTTCGTCGCCGACGCGCATCTCGGCGGCCTCGCGCAACTGCTGCGCCTCGCGGGCTTCGACACCTGCTACGACAACCACTACCGCGACGACGAGCTCGCGGCGCTGGCCACGCGGGAGGGCCGGATCGTGCTGACCCGCGACCGCGAACTGCTCAAGCGGCGCGCGGTCGTGCGCGGCTGCTACCTGCACGCGCTGCAGCCGGCCGACCAGTTGCGCGAACTGTTCGAGCGGCTCGATCTCGCACCGCACATGCGGCCGTTCCGGCTGTGCCTGCGCTGCAACGCGCCGCTACATCCGCTCGACGCGGCCGCCGCCGCGCCGCGTGTGCCGGACGGCGTCCGGCAGCGGCACCGCCGTTTCGCCGCGTGCGACGTGTGCCGGCGCGTGTTCTGGGAAGGTTCGCACTGGCGGCGCATGCGCGCGGTGGTCGATGCGATGCGTACGCCACCGCCGTCGTCAGCGCCGCTGCCCGGCGAACGCGACGCCTGAAAAAACAAAACCCCGCATGCCGAAACATGCGGGGTCTCGCGACGGGCGGCCGGCGGTGCCGGCCCCGGGCGAAGCGCTTAGTTTGCTGCGCCTGCGTCGTTCGTGCCGGCTGCCGAAGCGGCGGCGGCCTTCGCCTTGCCCTTGGCCGAACCGTGGTGCTTCAGCTGGTGCTTCGGCTTGCTGTGATCCTTCTTGGCCGGTGCCGGAGCAGCTGCCGACGTGTCGGCTGCCGGCGCGGACGCCTGTGCGAATGCCGAAACCGATGCGAGTGCGAATGCTGCGGCGATGATCGAAGCGAGCGTCTTCTTCATTGTTCTTCCTTTAGCGGAGAAAAAATCAAACGTACCGGTAGGTAAAGATGCGAGGCATTCGCATCGGAGCCCCAGGCCGCGAGGCCGGCTTTCGCCGTTCCGTCGCGACAAAACCTGACGCACTGGTTCCATAACGCATCGTGTTCGCGGCAAGTTGACACGTTGCTTGCGTCCCTCGGGTTTCCCCGGGGGAGCACGCGTATTCCCATGTCCGTAGCCGCTGCGGCGGCCGCCACGGCAGCGCTGCAAACCGGCTCGCGCGCCATCGGGACGACGCTTATACTGGCGTCCATCCGTCCCTTTCCCCGGAAACCGGATCGCGGCCGTCGCCAGACCGCCGCCGTCTCGAGGCGCTCAAATTGCCCGATCACAATCTGGACAAACTGAAAATCGACCGGCGTCCGATCGCACCGGCGCCCCGCCGGCGCCGGTGGGTACGCTATGTGGCCGCCACCGCGCTCGTCGTCGTCGCGATCGTCGCCGGCATTGCGCTCACCGGCCGGCCGACCGTCGAAACCACGTCCGTCACGTCCGCCTACCCGTACCAGAACGACACGCAGCTCAATGCGACCGGCTACGTCGTGCCGCAGCGCAAGGCCGCCGTCGCATCGAAGGGCCAGGGGCGCGTCGAATGGCTCGGCGTGCTCGAAGGCACGCGCGTGAAGAAGGACGAGATCATCGCGCGCCTGGAAAGCCGCGACGTGGAAGCGTCGCTGGCGCAGGCGCTCGCGCAGGCGAAGGTTGCCCGCGCGAACCTCGGCGTGCAGCAGGCCGAGCTGAAGGACGCCGAAATCGCGTTGCGCCGCACCGCGGCGCTCGCGCCGAAGGGCGCGGTGCCGGCCGCGCAACTCGACATCGACACGGCACGCGTGAACAAGGCACGCGCATCGCTCAGCAGCGGCGAGGCCGCGATCGTGTCCGCCGACGCCAACGCGCAGGCCGCGCAAGTGGCGGTCGACCAGACGGTGATCCGCGCGCCGTTCGACGGGATCGTGCTCGCGAAGCACGCGAACGTCGGCGACAACATCACGCCGTTTTCGTCCGCGTCGGACAGCAAGGGCGCCGTCGTGACGATCGCCGACATGGACACGCTCGAAGTCGAGGCCGATGTCGCCGAATCGAACATCGCGAAGATCCGCGCCGAGCAGCCGTGCGAGATCCAGCTCGACGCGCTGCCCGACATGCGCTTCGCGGGCCGCGTGTCGCGCATCGTGCCGACCGTCGACCGCTCGAAGGCCACCGTGCTCGTGAAGGTGCGCTTCGTCGACCGCGACGAGCGCGTACTGCCCGACATGAGCGCGAAAATCGCGTTCCTGTCCAAGCCCGTGTCAGCGCAGGACCGGCAACCCGTGACGGCCGTGCAGGCAAGCGCCGTGGTCGAGCGCGACGGCCGGCCGGTGGTGTTCGTCGTGAAGGACGACATCGTGCACGCGGCGGCCGTGACGCGCGGCATGCGGATCGGCGAACTCGTCGCGGTCCGTGGCGTGAAACCCGGCGACACGGTCGTGCTTGCGCCAGGCGTGAAGCTGAAGGACGGCGCGAACGTGACCGTCGCGAAGAAGTAACGCGCGTGAACGACGCCTCGCCGCCCCTCGTCGAGATCAGCCACGTCGCGAAGTCGTACCGGCGCGGCAACCAGATCGTGCCCGTGCTGACCGACATCACGCTCGACATCGGCGAAGGCGACTTCGTCGCGCTGATGGGGCCATCGGGCTCCGGCAAGAGCACGCTGCTGAACCTGGTGGCCGGCATCGACCGGCCCGACAGCGGCGAGCTGCGCGTGGGCGGGCTCGACATCTCGCAGCTCGCGGAGGCGCAACTGGCCGAATGGCGCGCGGCGAACGTCGGCTTCATCTTCCAGTTCTACAACCTGATGCCGGTGCTCACCGCGTTCGAGAACGTCGAGCTGCCGCTGATGCTCACGCACCTGTCGCGCCGCGAGCGGCGCGAGCGCGTCGAGCTCGTGCTCGACATGGTGAATCTCGGCGACCGCACGAGCCACTACCCGTCCGAGCTGTCGGGCGGCCAGCAGCAGCGCGTCGCGATCGCCCGCGCGCTGATCACCGACCCCGTGCTGATCGTCGCCGACGAGCCGACCGGCGACCTCGACCGCGCGTCGGCCACCGACGTGCTCGCGATGCTGCAGCGGATGAACGCCGAGCTCGGCAAGACGATCATCATGGTGACGCACGACGCGCACGCGGCCGGCGCCGCGCGCGCGCTCGTCCATCTGGAAAAAGGGGAGCTGATCGATGGGCACGCCGGCTGACCGGCTGCGGGAGCGCGCGCGATGTACGTGCTGAAGCTGATCGCGCGCAACGCGCTGCGCCACCGGCTGCGCACGCTGCTGACCGTGCTCGGGCTCACAATCGCGGTGCTGGCGTTCGGGCTGCTGCACACCGTGGTCGACGCGTGGTACGCGGGCGCGGCCGCCGCGTCCAGCGGGCGGCTCGTCACGCGCAACGCGATCTCGCTCGTGTTTGCGCTGCCGGTGAGCTACGAGAACCGGATCCGCGGCGTCGACGGTGTAACGTCCGTGGTCCGCTCGAACTGGTTCGGCGGCATCTACCGCGACCCGAAGAACTTCTTCGCGAGCTTCGCGGTATCGGACAACTACCTCGACCTGTACCCGGAATACATCGTGCCGGAGCAGCAGCGCGCCGATTACAACCGCGACCGCCGCGGCTGCCTCGTCGGGCGCCAGCTCGCGGATCAGTTCGGCTTCAAGATCGGCGACGTGATCCCGCTGAAGGGCACGATCTATCCGGGCACATGGGATTTCGTCGTGCGCGGGATCCTCGACGGCCGCGACGACTCGACGATCACGCGCCAACTGGTATTCCACTGGGACTACCTGAACGAAACGGTGCGCCAGCGCACGCCGAAGCAGGCCGACCAGGTCGGCGTGTTCGTGCTCGGCGTCGCGAACCCCGACGACGGCGCATCGATCGCGCGCAACGTCGACGCGGTGTTCAAGAACTCGCTCGCCGAGACGCTGACCGAGACCGAGCAGGCGTTCCAGCTCGGCTTCGTCGCGATGTCGAACCAGATCATCGCGGCGATCCGTCTCGTGTCGTACGTGGTGATCCTGATCATCATGGCCGTGATGGCCAACGCGATGGCGATGAGCGCGCGCGAACGCACGTCCGAATACGCGACGCTGAAGGCGCTCGGCTTCGGCCCCGGCTTTCTCGCGCTGATCGTGTTCGGCGAATCGGTCGTGATCGCGGTGGCCGGCGGCGGGCTCGGGATCCTCGCGACACCGCCGGCCGCAAGCCTGTTCAAGCAGGCGGCCGGCGGCATCTTCCCGGTGTTCAAGGTATCGACCGAGACCGTCGTGCTGCAGGCCGCGTGCTCGGTCGCGGTCGGCTTCGCAGCCGCGATCGTGCCGGCGTGGCAGGCCGCGCGCGTACGTGTGGTCGAAGGCCTGCGGGCAATCGGGTAGACGAGGGTCTGTTTCCATATGGAACGTGCATGCGAATGCCCGAAATCGCTCGTAGGGCAAGGAGTGAGGAGCGCCGTTTGGCCGCGCCAAACAAGCGACGAACGACGCCGCCATACGGGCGATTTCGGGCATTCCCGTGACATGAATTTTTTAATTTGGGGTTGCCACGAGAACGGCCGCTCGCCGCGTTGCGCTCCTTGCGAATACGTCCAGTATTCGCAGCGTCGCGCGCCTCGCGAGCGGCCGTTCTCGTGGCAACGCATGCACGTTCCATATGGAAACAGACCCTAATGGCGATCCCGCTCAACTACATCGCGCGCAACCTGTGGACCCGGCGCCTCACCACCGCGCTCACCGCGGGCGGGATGGCGCTCGTGATCTTCGTATTCGCGACGGTGCAGATGCTCGACGCGGGGCTCACGCAGACGCTCGTGTCGACCGGCGAGCCCGACAACGCCGTGGTGATCCGCAAGGGCGCCGAGACCGAGATCCAGAGTTCGATCGACCACCAGCAGGCCAACGCGCTCGAGATGCACCCGGCCGTCGCGCTCGGCCCCGACGGCCGGCCGCTCGTGTCGAAGGAAGCCGTCGTGCTGATCTCGCTCGTGAAGACGTCGACCGGCAAACCGTCGAACGTCGTGATCCGCGGCGTGTCGCCCGCCGGGCTCGCGCTGCGCCCGCACGTGAAGCTCATGGCCGGCAGGATGTTCGCGCCCGGCTCGTCGGAGATCATCGTCGGCAGCGCGATCGCGAAAGGCTTCAGCGGCACGCAGCTCGGCGACAGCCTGCATTTCGCGCAGCGCGACTGGACCATCGTCGGGATCTTCGACGCGGGCGGCAGCGGCTTCGATTCGGAAATCTGGGGCGACGTCGACCAGCTGATGCAGTCGTTCCGGCGCACCAGCTATTCGTCGATGGTGCTGCGCATCCCGAGCGCCGACGGCTTCGCGCGCTTCAAGGCCGACATCGACGTCGACCCACGGCTGACCGACGAAGCGAAGCGCGAGCAGACGTTCTACGGCGACCAGTCGAAGTCGCTGTCGACGTTCATCAATATCCTCGGCATCACGCTGTCGACGATCTTCTCGATCGCCGCGATGATCGGCGCGATGATCACGATGTATGCGTCGGTCGCGAACCGCGTGGCCGAGATCGGCACGCTGCGCGCGCTCGGCTTCAAGCGCAGGAACGTGCTCGCCGCGTTCCTGCTGGAAGCGCTGCTGCTCGGCTTCGTCGGCGGCGTCGCGGGGCTCGCGTGCGCGTCGCTGATGCAGTTCGCGTCGTTCTCGACGACCAACTTCCAGACCTTCTCGGACCTGTCGTTCCGCTTCGTGCTGACGCCCGCGATCGTCGTGAAGACGCTGCTGTTCTCGCTCGTGATGGGGCTCGTCGGCGGGTTCCTGCCGGCGATGCGCGCCGCGCGGCTGAAGATCGTCGACGCGCTGCGCGCGCAGTGACGCGCGCAGCCATTCATCCGCCCGCGCGCGGCACCCACGCGCCGTGGAACCCGGCCGGCACACGGCGCGGCAGATGCACGGTCGCGACCGGCTCCGAGTCGATCGCGCGCGCATCGAGGATCACGACGTCGCTGGTATCCGTCGCCGCGCGGTAGACCATCACCAGCAGCCAGCCGTCGTCCTCGTCGAGGCCGCCCGGGCGCGGCACGAACACCGGCTCGCCGTTCTGGTCGCCAGCCGGCACCGCGTAGCGCGTCGACGTGCCGCGCACGTGATCGAAGCGCATCACGCCGCGCATTTCCGCGTTGTTCGGCTGCTCGACCGCGTACAGGTAGCGATAGCGGCGCCCCGTCCGGCTTTCGTTGATGCGCGGCAATTCGATGCCGCCGTCGGCGAGCGGCCCTTCGTCGATCAGCCCGTTCGCCGTATCGATCACGTAGCGCCACAGCTCACCGACCGGGTTGTCGGCGAAGCGGCCCGTGCGCGCGTCGAGCCGCAGGAACGACGGATAGCGCACCGCATCGAGCACGATGCACGATTCGTCGCAGTCGTACGCGTTCACGACGTGCTGGATGAAGCACGGCTCGACGCCGAACCAGCGCACCGCGCCGCCGTGGCGCGGAATCACGCCGATGCGCGCGGGCCGGTCGTCGTGCCAGCGCAGCGGCATCCGGTGGCCCTGCTTCAGCAGCGAGAAGTCGTAACCGACGTTCAGGTCGAGCAACAGGCTGCGGGTTTCCGTGATCGCGAGGTCGTGCATCATCGACGGCGCGCCCAGGTCGATCTCGACGTCGACACGCTGCACGCCGTGCGCGTCGATCACGCCGTAGCGCAGCCACGGCGCGCGCCAGTCCGCGCGGAACGTCATCAGCTCGCCGGTCACCGGATCGACCTTCGGATGCGCGGTCATGCCGCCGTCGAAGCCCCCATGCCGCGCCGGCACGCCGAGCGAATCGAGTTCGGCCGTGATCGCGAGCGGCGCGCCGCCCTCGGCCAGCGCGAGCAATTCGCCCGCATGCTGCAGCACGTTCACGTTCGGGTTGGTGTCGGGCAGATGCGGCGCCTGCTCGGGCGCATGCACGGCGGCCCAGCGCTGCGTGCGCGCCCAGCGGTTCCGGTAGCCGGCCGCGCGGCCGTCGTCGAACGCGATCGCGTGCAGCATCGCGGCTTCCGGCCACCACGACAGCATGTCGTTGCCTTCGAAGCGGCCGCCCGGCGGATTCGGGCCGTTGCGCAGCAACGTGCCGGAGAGTTCGCACGGGATGGCACCCGTCACGCGCAGATCGACGACATCGACTTCGTCGGCAACCGGCGCAATCGCGCCGCGGTTCAGATCGAATACGGTCATTGCATCGGTGCTCCGTCAACAGTCTTCGGCGGACGGCGGCAGGTCGCCGCGCGCCAGGGCGAGCGCATGGTCGCGCACGTCGTCCGGCCAGCCGGCGGCCAGCTCGGCGAGCCGAGCCGGATCGTTCGCATACAGCGCCCGCGCGGCTTCCTCGAAACCGGGCAGGTCGCCCGCCATCGCCGACATGAAGTGGTAGGCGCGGGTTTGCGCGTCGCGGTGCCGGTCGGCCGCCGCATGCGTGCGCCGCGCGTCCTCGACGAGCTTGCGCAGCGCCACCGACGCGCCGCCCGGCTGCGCGCCGAGCCATTCCCAGTGACGCGGCAGCAGCGTGACTTCACGCGACACGACGCCGAGCTTCGGCCGGCCGCGGCCGCGCTGTTCGCCGGCGCCTGCCGCGCCGGACGTGGCGCCTGACGGCGGCGCATAGCGCGCGCGGATGTCGTCCTCGGTGCCGCGCAGGTCGAGGTCGATCGAGCGGCCCGTCGCGTCATCGAAGATCAGGATCGCGCCGGGCATCGCGTCGCCAGCTGCCTGCCGGACCGCGAGCGCGACCGTTGCGAGCGCGCCCGACGCAAGCCGCCGGTGGCCGTCGAAGGCCGTGTACGAAGGAAGGAGCGTGGAGGTTGTCATCGTGGTCACCCGGAGGCAGGAATCAGAATGACGCTATTTTTATCCGGGTATTAATGGATGTCAATATTATCCGGGTAAAAAAGCACCGTCACGAATTCTCCCTTCGGGCAACCGCGTTGCCGGTCAGGCCGCCCGGGCCGGCGCCGCGATGCCGCGTGCGCTTGCCAGCGCGTCGTCGAGCGACACATGCCCTTCGAACGCCAGCGACGCCGGCGGCGGCAGGTTTTCCTCGATCGCGTGCGCGAACTGCACGCCCGCATCGTCGGCAAGCCGCGCACGCAGCGCGGCGATGCGCGGGAACGCGTCGCGCTCGAATACCGCGTGGTAGTCGGCCCACCGAGCGATCCCGGAGAAGTACGCGTCGGCCAGCGTGCGCCGCGCACCCAGCAGCCACGGGCCGTCACCGCGCTCGAGCAGCGCCTCGAGCTGCCGGTGCGCCTTCAGCACCTTGCCGCGGCCATAAGCCTGCAGCGCCGCTTTCTCGGCGCCCTCGGTGTCGTGTTCGTACACGTACCAGAGCGCGCCGAACGCGTTGAAGAACGTCGTGTTCAGCCACGCGAGCATCCGGTTCAGCCGGTCGAAATCCGCGCTGCCCTGGCGAAACGCGAGGCCGGTGTCGAGCGCCTGCGCGCCGATGTGACCGAGGATCGCGAGGCTTTCGGTCAGCACCTCGCCGTTCGCGGTCACGAATGCCGGCGTCTCGGCGACCGGGTTCAGCGCGAGATACGCGTCGCTCGTCGCGACGCTCGGCATCGCGATGCGCGACAGCCGGTACGGGCGGCCGGCCCATTCAAGCGCGACGATCGAGCCGAACGAGCAGCCGGCGGGAATGCCGTAGAGAAGGATCGAGGACATCGGGAGATTCCGCAGAAGTTGAACGAGCAGTCATGCTCCCATGGCGAACGATGGCGCAGTAGCCGCTAAAATTGAAACCCGTCGTTTCTTCATGTGGACGCTGAAAGTGAACCTGAACGATCTCTATCTGTTCGTGCAGGCCGTCGATGCGGGCAGCATGTCGGCGGCCGCGCGCCGGCTCGGCCTGCCGAAATCGACGGTCAGCAAACGCGTGGCCGAGCTCGAGCGCACGCTCGGCGCGCGGCTCGTGCATCGCACGTCGCGCAGCTTCCGGCTGACGCCGGTCGGCACCGAATTCTTCGAGCACGCACGCGCGGCCGTGATCGAGGCCGACAGCGCGCGCGACGCGGTACTGCGGCAGGCCGCCGAACCGGCCGGCGTCGTGCGGATCACGAGCTCGGTGCCGGTCGCGCAGCACATCCTCGCGCCCTGCCTGCCGGCGCTGGCCATCGCGCATCCGAAGCTGCTGCTGCAGGTGCATGCGAGCGACCGTCTCGTCGACATCGCTCAGGAAGGCTTCGACATCGCGGTGCGCAGCCATTTCGCGCCGCTGCCCGATTCCGCGCTCGTGCAGCGGCCGCTCGCGACGTCGCCCATCATCGCCGTGGCGTCGCCGGCCTATCTCGCACGCGCCGACATCCCGGACGAACCCGCCGATCTCGCGCGGCACGACGGCCTGCACCCGAGCCAGCAGCCGTGGCGGCTGCAGCGTGGCGACGACACCGTCGACGTGGCGCCGCGCATCCGCCTGCAGGCCGACGAATCGACGTTGCTGCTGCAAGCGGCGACAGCCGGCCTCGGCATCGCATGCCTGCCCGACTGGATCGCCGGCGCCGCGCTCGCGTCCGGCGCGCTCGTGCGCGTGCTGCCCGGCTGGCGCGCGGGCACCGTCACGACGACACTGCTGATGCCGCACCGGCGCGGCCAGTTGCCCGGCGTGCGCGTCGCCGTCGAGTTTCTCGCGCAGCACGTGGCGCACCATCACGGCACCGGCGCGGACGACGCGAGCGCGTGACCGATCGCGGCGCCGATCGATTCAAATGCTGAATCGATCAAGTCAGCAATTGGCATGAAAGCGCAAATTTCGACATGACAGAATGGTCCGGACGCCCTGCCCGTAACGGCGTCCGGGGCCCGGCTTCCGGCCGGCGGCAACCGCACACATCACGCGCGCACCGACGCGCCGGCCGCACGGCGGCACCTTCCGCCCTTCGGAGGAGACAAGTCATGAATCCGCTTCACGCGCTGCCGGCGTCCGCGTCGGCAACGGCCCGGCGCACGCGCGTGCGCTGGCTCGTGCTGACCGTCCTGTTCGCGGTCACGACGATCAACTACGCGGATCGCGCGGCGATCGCGATCGCGGGCCCGAGCCTCGCCCGCGCGCTGCACCTGAGCCACGTACAGATCGGCTTCATCTTCTCCGCGTTCGGCTGGTCGTACGTGATCGCGCAACTGCCGGGCGGCTGGCTGCTCGACCGTTACGGGTCGCGCATCGTCTACGCATTCAGCATCTTCTTCTGGTCGCTGTTCACGTTGCTGCAGGGCGGAATCGGCTTCTTCGGCGGCGCGGCCGCGTTCGCGCTGCTGTTCGGGCTGCGCTTCCTGGTCGGCGCGGCCGAGGCGCCGTCGTTCCCGGCCAACAGCCGGATCGTGTCCGCGTGGTTCCCGGCCGCCGAACGCGGCACCGCGTCGGCGATCTTCAATGCCGCGCAGTACGCGGCGACCGTCGTGTTCGCGCCGCTGATGGGCTGGCTCGTGCACGCGTTCGGCTGGCAGTCGGTGTTTGCGGTGATGGGCGTGCTCGGCTTCGCGTTCGTCCTGGTGTGGAACCGCACGATGTACGACCCGAAGGACCACCCGAACATCAACCGCGCGGAACTCGACTACCTCGCCGAAGGCGGCGCGCTCGTCAACATCGACCAGGCGACGGGCGGGCGCGACGGCGGCCCGTCGATGCGCCACGTCAAGGCACTGCTGAGAAACCGGATGCTGGTCGGCGTGTACGTCGCGCAGTACTGCATCAACGCGCTCACCTATTTCTTCATCACGTGGTTTCCCGTCTATCTCGTGCAGGCGCGCGGGATGTCGATCCTGAACGCGGGGCTCGTTGCGTCGATCCCGGCCGTGTGCGGGTTCCTCGGGGGGATTCTCGGTGGCGTCGTGTCCGATGCGCTGCTCAAGCAGGGCCGCTCGCTGTCGGTCGCGCGCAAGGTGCCGATCGTGTTCGGCATGTTGCTGTCGATGTCGATGATCGTCTGCAACTACACCGATTCGCACGTGCTCGTCGTGCTGTTCATGGCGCTGTCGTTCTTCGGCAAGGGGCTCGGCGCGCTCGGCTGGGCCGTCAACGCCGACACCGCGCCGCGCCAGATCGCGGGGCTGAGCGGCGCGCTGCTCAACACGTGCGGCAACCTCTCCAGCATCACGACGCCAATCGCGATCGGCTATATCGTCGACCGCAGCGGCTCGTTCAACGGCGCGCTCGTCTACGTCGTCGCGCACGCGCTCGTCGCCGTGATCTGCTACCTGTTCGTCGTCGGCGAGATCCGCCGCGTCGAGCTTCAATGAACGGCGCGGGCCGCGCCGGCACGTCCGGCGGCCCGCGCGCCACCGGAACCAGGAGCGAACCGATGTCCGAACCCAGCCGTGCCGGCACGCCGCGCGTCACGCGCATGCAGGTGATTCCCGTCGCCGGCCGCGACAGCATGCTGCTCAATCTGTGCGGCGCGCATGCGCCGTACTTCACGCGCAACCTCGTGATCCTCGACGACAGCAGCGGGCATACGGGCGTCGGCGAAGTGCCGGGCGGCGAAGGCATTCGCCTGGCGCTCGAGCGCATGACGGATCTCGTGGTCGGCCAGTCGATCGGGCGCTACCAGGCGACGCTCAACGCGGTGCGCGCGGCGCTGTCCGGTGCGGGCGCGGGCGCGGGCCGCACGATCCGGCACGAGGTGACGTCGGCCGGCGAGGCAGCGGTGCTGCGCCAGCCGCACGAGATCAACCTGCGGCTCGACAACGTGATCACGGCAATCGAGGCCGCGCTGCTCGACCTGCTCGGCCAGCATCTCGACGTGCCGGTCGCGGCACTGCTCGGCGAAGGCCAGCAGCGCGACGCGGTGCCGATGCTCGCTTATCTGTTCTATATCGGCGATCGCGGCCGCACCGACCTGCCGTATCGCGACGAGGCGCAGGCGCGCTCCCCGTGGTTCCGGCTGCGCAACGAGGAAGCGCTCACGCCGGCCGCGATCGCGCGGCAGGCCGAAGCCGCGGTCGAGCGCTACGGTTTCGCCGATTTCAAGCTGAAGGGTGGCGTGATGGCCGGCGCCGACGAGATGGAAGCGATCGCGGCGATCAAGGCGCGCTTCCCCGATTCGCGCACGACGCTCGATCCGAACGGCGCGTGGTCGCTCGACGAGGCCGTCGCGCTGTGCCACGGGCAAGGCCACCTGCTCGCGTATGCGGAAGATCCGTGCGGGCCGGAAGGCGGCTATTCGGGCCGCGAAGTCATGGCCGAATTCCGCCGCGCAACGGGGATCCCGACCGCGACCAACATGATCGCGACCGACTGGCGGCAGATGGATCACGCGGTGCGACTGCAGGCGGTCGACATCCCGCTGGCCGACCCGCATTTCTGGACGATGCAGGGCTCGGTGCGGCTCGCGCAGCTGTGTCGCGACTGGGGGCTCACGTGGGGTTCGCACTCGAACAACCACTTCGACGTGTCGCTCGCGATGTTCACACATGCGGCGGCAGCCGCGCCCGGCACGATCACCGCGATCGATACGCACTGGATCTGGCAGGAAGGCGATGCGCGGCTCACGCGCGAACCGCTCGAGATCGTCGGCGGCAAGGTAGCCGTGCCGGAGCGGCCGGGGCTCGGGATCGAGATCGACATGGCGCAGGTCGAAGCCGCGCATGCGCTGTACAAAGAGGTGGGCGGCACCGCGCGCGATGACGCGGTCGCGATGCGGTACCTGGTGCCGGGGTGGACGTACGATCCGAAGCGGCCGAGTTTCGGGCGGGGGTGACGGGAAGGCTGGATGGCGGGTGGCTGTTGCCAAACGCGGAAAACGCCCGCATCCTGCCGGCTGCCTGAACCGGCCCGCGCGGCGCACGGTCGGGCGCCCCGTCCACTCGAAGGAAAAGCGCCCGTCATGACGTCTCCCGATCCGACACCGCGACAGATCGCCCTCCTCGTACCCTGTTCGATCCTGTGCCTGCCGGCCAGCATGACCGTCGCCGGCTATGTCGCCCTCCGGATGACCGAGAACGTCTCGCGCTTCGAGGGGGGCGCCGGTTACGCATGGCTCTGGCTCACGATGCTGCTGAGCTGCGCGTTCTTCGCGCTGGGAATCGGCATCTGCGTGCTAATGCGGAAAAAGATCGTGCCGCTCGTCTTGATCGCGGTGACATTCGCAGCGCTGTCGGTGCCGACGCTCAAGGAAATCCATGACCTGCTGAACTAGCGGGCCACGCGTTTGCGAATGCCGCGCATGCCCGCGGGTTCCCAAAACAAAAAGGCCCGATCTTGCGATCGGGCCTTTCGAATTCCGTTGGGCGGAGGACTATCAAACAAAGCCAGCAACGTCCCGTCATATAAAGGCCAGCCACACACCAGCCGGCTAGTTGCCCCCATAGTTGCCCCCTCACCCCGTGCCGGCTTCGTTTTTGCCGCTAGAGACTGCATGTCACGCGACGAGCTGGGCGATGAGCATCTAAAGCGCGTGCCGAATGCCGCATTGCCAAGCAGCGTCTATGGCGTTCCGCTAGCGTCGATGGCCCTGTCACGAGTGGCAAGGGCATTACTTCGGCGTCAACAATTTCAAGATTTCGGCGGGTACCTCCTTTTCGCTTACTTGGAACCCGTGGTAGAGCGGGGGAGCACTGTCCGGCCGAGTGGGAACAAATCGGTAGAAGCGGCCTTTTACGGTCGCGTAACGATTTTTCCCATCCTCGATCGACACTAGCAATGCCCGCTGCGCATGTTCGTCATCAAGGTCCATCACCGCCACCGTGTCACCGGATGCTCGAACATACTCTTTGCCCCCATGCTTAGGGGAAGCCTCAAACCGCGGAAACCATTTATCGCATCCCTCAGCGGTTGAGGCGTTTAGAACATCGATGCTCGCTCCCTGATCCGGCTGTATGGTGACAACATCGCTGTCAAAAACGCCGGTCATGCCAAAGCTTAGCCAGTGCTTCTTCGGATCGAGCAAATCCTCGGAGATTTCGCCCGTTATACTGTCTTTTGAATTTGCGGCAGATGCAGACACCGAAGTTAGGTTTGCTGAGGCCTTCCTCGCGCGGCTTTTCGTAAACAAATACCATTGCCGTCTTTGTTGAGGATGAATCCAATTCAGCTGATCTGCCATATTAACAGCGTCTAAGTGAAGGCTCTGACCATCGGTCGTCCAGTCATATATTAACTGAGCAGCACCAACACTTAGCGCTGGCAACAAGGCATTAATGCATCCAATCATCGCATTAAAAGCGGCCTGCACTTCTTCTCTACTTTTGCAGTGCCGATTAGCTGACAATGGGCCTATACATACGGAAATCGTATTATTTTTTGTCATAGCCTCGACAGGTCAATCTCAATTTGATCAAAAAAACCTGTGGGCCAATCGCTTAGAGCACCATCCTGGTCGACCTTAAGTGTTGTCAATGACGTGCTATCAGAATCAGGGTCCTTTTCAAAGAAAAATATGCGAACATCGGAGGCGTCGATTAATTTGTTCTTAACCGCAAGTCGGACTCCATTTACGACATGGTCACTGTGAGTCTCAACAAACAGCTGTATGCCATTCCCAGCGGCAGCCGCTAGGAGCGAGCCCATACGGGATTGGCTAAATGGATGTAAATGAGCCTCTGGATTTTCCACAATACACATTCCCGACTTCGGGGTTGCAAGAAGTCCAGTGATAATTGGAAGCGTATACGAAAGACCGAAACCGATATGAGTTGGGCGCACGCTGCTTTTCGTGCCCTTTGCATCACGCGTAAATCCCAACTGGGCCATATCCATAGCGGAATGCTCACTCGCATCGAAGGATGCACCAGGAATAACCCATGCAAGCAGAATGTTCGCTACCGCACTCATTTGACTCTGTGCAAATGATATATCAGCTTGGTCGATTCCCTCTCCAACAGCAGCCAACGCATTTAGCTGACTGTCCCAGCCTGGGACTGTAAGGTTCGAAGCATGAGCACGTGCGAGAAAGGCCGTTGTGAATTCTCCGTGCTTCCCCAAAAACCCGCTAAGTTTGGCTTCTGCAGGAGGAAGTGGATAGCTGACACGAGGCCCTAAACGCTCCGCATTTAGGTAGCAAAATGCGCCCCCACGTTGATATAACCCTTTGGGAAGCTTTGAGTCAGAAGTCGCCCCGCACGATAGTACTCGCGGGTTCGGGTCGGCGTCGCTACGTAGCGCCTCAAATACGAAGCTCGTGGCATCTCGTCCTTCGCGAATGACGACCTCAATTTTCCGCTCAGCCTCGGGATGTAAGACATCAGTAGCCGTACCTCCCTCAAAAAGATCGCCAGAGAGTTGCAGCGATGGCACAACACCTTCCGCAGTACTCGACTGACGAAGCAATAGCAGCACTTGTAGAAAACTTGATTTTCCGCTAGCGTTCGCGCCGACAAGTATATTCAAATTTCCCAGATCGAATTCTACATCTTTAAGACTTTTAAAGCCTTTGACAGTAGCTTCGTTAATCACCGAGAGCCTCCTCAACAATGCCTTTTATTTTATTGAAACGTGTCCTGACGGCGCTAACTTTGCCTGTCCCGTAAGTTACGGAATTGACGAACAATCCATCCTTGTTCATTGCATCCACAAACAGATCGATAATTTTTTCTCGGTTTGCCACCAATGTATTGTGCGAATATCCCCGAACATTCGATAACCATGCCTCAAACAAGGCCTTATTGAGGGGGCTTCGCCGGCCGCCCCGCTCATAGAATTTCCGAAAGGCATAACGTCCAAAGATTGCTCTCACCTTGCCCAAGGATTCGAAGAATTCTGCTTCAACCTGAGCGAGTTGCGCTTTGGAGAATTCATTAAATGTCTCCATAGCATCGACCAAAAAAGCATCAAGATCGCCGAACTCCGGATATTTCGCCAGGCCGAATTGCGAAAATGCCAAAGTTCGCAAAATCAGTTCGCGGTCTGACATTCGCCGGGAGTCAACTGCACGATCTGTCGCCTCCAAAAATTTGGCGCTCAATGCGATTCGCCCCAGCAAATTGGTAATTGGCCCCTGATTTAGTGCATGCCGAATCTCTTGAGCAGTCAGCTGCATTCCTCCAGTATTCACTCGCGAGAAAATCGTAAATTTGGCTTTTGCTGGAGTTCCGGGCAACAGGTTATTGAAGATTAGCTGCGTATCGTCCTCAATCATGACCTGATATTTCTGAGGAAGCTCTGAGAATTTTTTTCCTGTGAGCTCAACGAGAAATTCCAAACCTGTGAGAGGAAAGCTTACGCCACGGCAATAGCGATAAAGCGTACTGAGGCGCTGCAATCCATCAACAACATTCCACTGCACGGCATCCGTTGCGTCCAAATAAAACGCTGGCAGAGGGATGCGTATCAAAATTGATTCTATCAGTCTGCTTTGTCTTACGGCATCCCATACAAACGCGCGCTGAAAATCGGGATTCAGTATGATCTCTTTTTTTTCGATCTTTCGAAGCGCCTGAAAAACACTCAGAGTACGTTGTTCGACCTTGAGTTTTGCTACGTCGTAGGGTTTCGTCGGTCCATCGTCGAGACCTATAACTTCTTCCTCGGTAGAAGCTTCCGTGGTTGCATCAGCGAAGCTTACTTCCCCCTTCTCACTCAAACTCAACATGTCGCCATTGCGCACGATCCAGCCTGCTTGCAACAGCCGATCCAGAATCTCGTCGAAGCTTGGTATGCCGACTTCGCCGGCCAAGTCCGGGCCCTCAATGAGGCTCAGTTGATGGATATCGATGGTCGCGTGCTGCTTGATGGCCCGAACAAGCCGGGCGCTTACTCCATCAAGTTCCAATTTATCTATCGCTGTATCGTGCAGTGTCGACATTTGATCTTCCAAAATCCGTCCCTACGTCCGGCGAACTCTCGCCCGATATGTAGAAGCAAGTGTTGCGAGTGAGTGAGGATATTTTACCGCCGGGCCAACACACTATTTGTCCGAATCCTTCCTGTTGCTGCAACGGTCACATCAACCCCGCAGCGGGCATATCGAGTTTGCCGCCGCCTCCGCTGAGCCCGTGGCCGGCTCTATCAACTAGATGCCCAATCAATCCGAAATTGGGGATGCAAGAGGCTATTAAGCTTACGCCACTTGCCTCTTGCGCGCCTGCAGGTTTCGACTGATTCTGCCACCGAGGGTGCGGTCTGCGGTGTCCGTTTCTTCGTCTCGGGAAGCATGCGCAGTCCCTCGTTCGTAGCCAGCTAGTACTTGCGTGTCTCCGTCGGCACAACTTGTGCCGACGGAGACAATGCTGTCGTTATCGGTAGAAAAACGTCCGGTTTCTTACCGTCCGGAGAGTCGCCCGGGCAGCGGTAAACAATCCCTTGTAAACATAATGATTACCGCTTACACTGATTTCCACGTTTGTTTACCGAGAGGAAATCATGTCCCGCACATTCCTCTACGCTCGCGTGTCCACCGCCGAGCAGACCACCGACAACCAGCTACTCGAAGCCGAAGGGGCCGGGTTTGCCATCCAGCCGCGCCATACGATTGCGGAGACGATTTCGGGCAGCGTACCCACTGCGGAGCGCCCCGGCTTCTCAAAGTTGCTGGAACGGTTGGACGAGGGCGACACACTGGTAGTAACCAAACTGGACCGGCTGGGCCGCAATACGACCGACGTGGTCGCGACCATTGACCGGTTGGCCGCGCTGGGTGTTCGTGTGCATTGCCTGGCACTCAAAGGGGTCGATCTGACCGGCGCATCCGGCAAGCTACACATGACGGTACTCGCCGCTGTCTCGCAGTTCGAACGCGACTTGCTCATCGAACGCACACACGCAGGGCTGGCGCGGGCAAAAGCCGAAGGAAAGAAGCTTGGGCGTAGAGACGCACTAACCCCAGAGCAAAAGGCGGAGATTCAGATGAAGCTTGCGGCGGGCGCAACAGCCCGCGGGCTGGCGAAAGAATATGCCGTTTCGCACCCGACCATCCTGAAAGTAGCGCAGCATGGCTAACCGGAGCGCCCTTTAGCGCGCCAGTTCGGGCCGAATACCTTGTGTGCAGCGGACGTCGATTGGGATCATTGGAATTGGTGGATCAGCTCCACCGTGTTGGTCGCACCCGGTTGATTCTATTGATCCAGGGTTGGCGGCCCCGGAGCCTGGGCCGTTACTGTGTACCCATATGATCCACACGCATATCCGCGATGATGATCGCTGTGAGGGGCGGCGAACGCCGCCCGAGTACCAATGATCGCTTGCGGCGAGTGACTTACACCGTCAGGCTGAGTTCGGCCAGGAGCAGCCAGCCACCCATGCCAGATAGCTGTCACTCCAAGGTCCGCTCTCCCTCTGAGAATGGCCAAAGTACCATTTCTTACAGCTCGTCCAATCCTGTCATTGGATCATCGATTGCTGCTAGCAAATGTGTATCATCTCCTACCGCTCAGCCGAAAATGAATCTGAGCTACAGGCAACGACTACCCATGAATAGAGAGCAACTCAAAAAACTGGAGCGCGACCTCTGGGCTGCCGCTGACAAGCTGCGCGCCAACTCCGACCTAAAGGCTAGCGAATACAGCACTCCCGTGCTGGGCCTGATCTTCCTAAAGTTTGCCGACAACAAATACCGCCAGCACGAGGCGGCCATCCGGCAGGAATACGACAAGCTCAAAGGCACGCGGCGCGAAAAGGACCTAGAGGAAGTCGCCATCGAAAAATGCGGCTTCTTCCTGCAGGACTACGCCCGCTATGACTATCTGCTCCAACTACCCGAGAAGGAGAACGTCGCCAAGGCCATCCGCCGCGCCATGGCTAGCATCGAAAAGAGCAAACCCGAGCTACTGGGCGTGTTGCCCCAGGAGGAATACGACCGCTTTACCCGCAGCGACAAGAACAAGGGCATCCCAAAGGACCTGCTCAAGCTCTTCTCGGATATTCCGGTGGATGTCGGGGGCGACGTATTCGGCCAAATTTACGAATACTTCCTCGCCAACTTCGCTCTCAGCGAAGGTCAGGGCGGGGGCGAGTTCTTCACCCCGCGCTCCGTCGTCAAGCTGATGACCGAAATCATCGAGCCTCATGGTGGAAAGGTCTACGACCCTGCCTGCGGCTCTGGCGGCATGTTCGTCCAGTCGGCCGAGTTCATCCACCAGCATCAGGCCGACAAGGCCGCCGATCTGGACGTGTACGTCTGCGGCACTGAAAAGACCCTGGAAACTGTCAAGCTGGCCAAGATGAACCTGGCCGTAAATAACCTGCGCGGCGACATCAAGCAGGCCAACACTTATTACGAAGACCCGTTCAACGCCTTTGGTGCCTTTGACTACGTGATGGCCAATCCGCCTTTCAACGTGGACGACGTGACGCTGGATGCCGTGGAGGAGGACAGGCGCTTCAACACCTATGGCGTGCCACGCAACAAGACCAAGGGCAAGAAAGAAAAAGACGGCAAGGAAAAGGCCGTTGATACGGTGCCTAACGCTAACTACCTCTGGATCAACCTGTTTGCCACCTCGCTAAATGAAGGTGGCCGCGCGGCCCTGGTCATGGCCAACTCGGCCTCAGATGCACGCCATTCGGAAGCCGAGATTCGCCAGACCCTGATCCAGCAGAACCTGATCTACGGCATGCTCACCCTGCCGTCCAACCTGTTCTACACCGTCACGCTGCCGGCCACCCTTTGGTTTTTCGACAAGGGCAAAACCGACGAGCGGGTATTGTTCATCGATGCCCGCAACATCTTCACCCAGGTAGATCGGGCGCATCGCGAACTGAGCGACGAGCAGATTCAGAACATCGCCATCATCCCGCGCCTGCACAAGGGCCGTCGTCAGGAATTCGTAGACCTGGTGGACCGCTATCTGCGCCAAGGCATGGCGCAGTTGCATGAGGCCGCAGAACACCTGCCTGGCCTGAACCAGCGCTTGCTGGCCGTGCTGGCCGAAGAGGCCGACGAAAAAGCCACCCAAGCCGCCCGGGATGCCATTGCGCACCTCGAAGCCCAATGGGCGCAGTTAGATGATTTGGGCAAGGCCCAAGCCCAGCACGAACGCGCCCGAGGCCAGAAGCATGGCATTGAAGACCGCAACGCCGCCCAGCACCAGCTACGGGCCCGCTTCTCCTCATTTTTCGACGGCCTGCATGCGGCGGTAAAAGCGCTGGATAAGGCCATCCGCGAGATGGACAAACGCAAGGCCGAAGCCGCTAAGGCAGAGGGTAAGCGCGTCGCTGGCAACCGCCAGACGAAGGCGGTGAAGGATGCCGTGCAAGCTTTGCATGACGAGCTGAAGGCGGCCGAACTGTTCTACCAGCACGTGAGCTGGCTGCATGAGCGCTTCCCCAAGGCCAACTATGAAGACGTGACGGGCCTGTGCAAGCTGGCCAACAGGGAGGAGATCGAGGAGCAGGATTGGTCATTGAACCCGGGGCGTTATGTTGGGGTGGTAATCGAGGAGGACGGCAAGACAGAAGAGGAGTTTTTGAGCGACTTTGCGGAGACTCGCGATCAACTTCAGCAGTTGAACGACACTGCCCTGCAACTTCAAGAGGTCATTCGTTGCAACGTGGCTGCGCTACTTGGAGAGGAGCCTGCGCGGTGATGAAGGAACCGATTATCTTTTCTGATCTCTTGCTCGAAACGAAGGACGGTGAATGGGGTGAAGGCCAGGAGACTCCGGGTCACGTCTTGTGCGACGTGATTCGGGGGACTGACTTCGCCGATCTCCATTCGCCGTCCATCGAGTTGCCGCAGCGCTGGATTCCCGAGCATCTGGCGGAGCGCAAGAAGCTCAAGGCCGGCGACATCTTGATTGAAACCGCTGGAGGCACAGCGAAACAATCAACCGGCCGGACTGCACTGATCACAGAGAATTTCCTGGCTTCTCGCGGGTTGCGCCCGGTGTTGTGCTCCAGCTTCGCGCGCCACTTGCGCGTAGATCGCAGCAAGGTACATCCAGCCTACCTCTACTACGTGCTTCAGGCTCTCTATGCTTCCGGGTACATGGGGGTATTCAATCTTCAACACACGGGGGTTTCGAGGTTTCAGTTCACGGCATTCCGGACGAAGACTCGCCTGCGGCTTCACGACAACGACGCGCAACCGAAGATTGCGGCCATTCTCGCGACCTACGATGAACTGATCGCCAACAACCAGCACCGCATTGCTTTGCTGGAGTCTATGGCAGAAGGAATCTACCGTGAGTGGTTTGTGCGGATGCGGTTTCCTGGTCACGCAGATTGCCCGCTTGACAAGGGTCTACCTAAAGGGTGGTTTAGCCTGCCCTTGAGTAGCTTAGTCGGTGAAGTTAAGAAGCCTGTCAAGAAGAGCGACTTATTAGATTACTCAAGATATGTTGGGTTGGAGCATATCTCGAGAAAGTCCCTGGCATTGTCCATGTTCGGCGCCCCCGAGTCCGTCGACAGTAGCAAGTTAGCATTCGCTCGTGGCGATATTCTCTTCTCGAAGATTCGCCCCTATCTGCACAAAGTCGCGCTGGCGCATTTCGATGGCATCTCATCAACCGACAGCTTGATTCTTAGAGCAAAGAAAGAACTTTATAGAGAGTTTGCTCTGTTTACCATATTCAGTGAGACGTTTATCGATCTGGCCAACACTGCATCTAAGGGAACCAAGATGCCTAGAGCGGATTGGGATTTCTTGAAGCAACTGAAGGTGTCAACGCCGAGTGATGCCCTTTTGGAGGCGTTCATCAAAGTAGTCAGGCCCATGTTGGATGAGATGGCAGCCCTAATCCAGGTAAGCGAGATACTGGCTGAGCAAGCCAAATCGTTACTACCCCGCCTCATCTCCTGCAGGCTACGCGTCGATCACCTCGATATAACATATCCGCTTAGCATGAAGGCGGAGTTGGTGCAGGCTACTTAAGGACGGAACAGGGGGAAACGGGTGGCAAAGAACTTCATCTCGGAAGACGACATCGAGCAGGGGCTGATCCAGCACCTGCAGCACTTGTGCGGCTTCGATGCGTTGAACTGCTACACCGCCCAGCGCGATGACCTCAACGACGGCTCGGGGCGCGGCGACAAGCGCGAGGTGATTCTGGCCGACCGGCTACGCGAAGCGGTCGAGCGCCTCAATCCCCAAGTCCCGGCCCATGCGGTGGATCAGGCCATGGGCGAGTTGCTGCAGCCCCGCACGGCTATGAGTCTGGTGGCCGCCAATCGCGAGATGGATGGCCTGATCCGCGATGGCGTGCCCGTCACCTACAAGCCCGAGCACGGGCCCCAGGCAGGGCAGACGGTGACTGAGCGTTTGAAGGTGATCGACTTCGATCAATCCGCCCCTAAAGCCGGTCGAAACGAATATCTGGCCGTCAGTCAGTTGTGGATACGGGGTGAGTTTGGCTACCGCCGCCCGGACGTACTGCTCTATGTGAACGGGCTTCCCCTGGTCTTCATCGAACTTAAGAACAGCAACGTCAAGCTGCGGGCCGCCTTCGACGACAACCTCACCACGTACAAGGCAGAGGTTCCGCAGCTCTTCGTGGCCAATGCTTTGTGCCTTCTGTCCAACGGTATCGAAACCAAGGTGGGCAGTCTGACTGCCCAGTGGGAGCATTTCTTCTCCTGGCTGCGGGTGGATGATGAAAAGGAGGCGCTGGACCGCAAGACCATCGCCGAGCAGGGCTTGAGCGTGGAGCGAGCCGTGCTCGGCTTGCTTATGCCCGAACGCTTGCTGGATTACGTCGAGAACTTCTGCGTGTTCTATCGGGAAACGCAGAAAGTGATCGCGCAAAACCACCAGTACATCGGCGTCAACAACGCCTTCGCCCAATTTGTCCGCCGCAGTGAGCTACGAGGCAAGCTGGGGGTGTTCTGGCACACCCAGGGTTCGGGCAAGAGCTTCTCGATGGTGTTCTACACCCGCAAGATTTTCCGCAAGCTCACGGGCAATTTCAGCTTCGTGGTGGTGACCGACCGCGACGATCTCGATGGCCAGATTTACCGCAACTTCCTGCACACCGGTGTGATCGGCCCGAAGGACGATGTGCGGCCAACCAATAGTCCCCAGTTGCGCGAAATGCTGGGCAAGAACAAGCGTGTGCTGTTTACGCTGATCCAGAAGTTCCGCTACGACAAGGGTAAGGACTACCCGCTGCTGTCGGATCGCGACGACATCGTGGTGATTGTCGACGAAGCCCACCGCACGCAATATGCTGGCTTAGCCGAGAACATGCGGGCGGGTCTGCCGAATGCCGCCTACCTCGCCTTCACCGGCACGCCGTTGCTGGGCCAAGAGCGCAAGACCAACGCCTGGTTCGGCGATTACGTTTCGGAGTACAACTTCCAGCAAAGCGTGGAGGACGGCGCTACGGTGCCATTGTTCTACGAAAAGCGCGTGCCGGAAGTGCTCATCCAGAACGATGACCTCAATCAGGAGTTCGCCGAAATCGTCGAGGACGAGAACCTCGACGAGGCCGCACAACAGAAGCTCGAAAAGCGCTTCGCCCAGGAAATGGCGGTGATTAAGGTAGACGACCGACTGGATACCATCGCCCGCGATATCGTCTATCACTTTCCACGCCGGGGCTATTTGGGCAAGGGAATCGTGATCTCGGTCGACAAGTTCACCGCCGTGACTATGTACGACAAGGTGCAGGCGCTGTGGAAAGACGAGATCAAGAAGCTCACGGGCATCATCAACGGGACGCAAAATGACATCGAACGCCTACGCCTGAAGCGAATCCGGGACTGGATGCGCGATGTTGAGATGGCCGTCGTGGTCAGCGAGGAAGCGGGCGAGAACGAGAAGTTCGAAAAACTCGGCCTCAACATCAAGCCGCATCGCGAACGAATGAACCGGCTCGATAAGCATGGCCACGACATCGAATTCAACTTCAAGGACCCGGGGCATCCACTGCAGCTGGTCTTCGTCTGCGCCATGTGGCTGACGGGCTTTGATGCACCGACGGTCAGCACCCTGTATCTGGACAAGCCCATGCAGGGCCACACGCTGATGCAGACCATCGCCCGCGCCAACCGCGTGACCGGCCATGAGATTAATGGGGTTGCGAAGCGCAACGGCGAGATCGTGGACTACTACAACGTGTTCCGTCGCATGAAGCGGGCGTTGAAGGACTACGCCGCCGGACCGGGCGACGACGAGGAAGACATGCCCGTCCGCAACAAGCAGGAGTTGTTCGCCTTGCTCGATGAGGCCATTGCCCAAGGACTTGTGTTTTGCGACGCACAGGACGTCAATCTTCGGGGGGTGCTTGGTCGTGGCGATGTCTTCGAGAAGCTGGGCCAATTCAACGTGTTTGCCGACACCTTGCTGGCGACGGATGAGTTGCGCAAGTCCTTCAACGTCTATGAAAACACTATAAGCAGCCTCTATGAGGCGTGTAAGCCAGAGGTGCTGGGGCAGGGGAAGGGGCGGGTGGTCTCGGCCTTCCAATACCTGCGCGGCGTAATGGACAGCATTGTCGAACAGACGGACGTAGACAATGCGGTACTGCGACTCTCTGCCTTGCTCGATGAGAGCGTGGTGGTGGATAACGCCGAGGTCTTCGAGGCCAAGCAGTTCCAGGCGGAATACCAGATCGTCCAGCGTGGCAAGACTTGGGACTTGAGCAAGGTTAATGTGGAAAAACTGCGTGAGGAATTCAAGCAGGCGCCTTTTAAACATATCGCCATCGCCGATCTGCGGGCTTTCCTTCAAAAAAAGCTGGCCGAGATGCTGGCGCAGAACACGACACGTATCGATTTTTTGCAGCGACTGCAGACCGTGATCGATGCGTACAACTCCGGTGCGACCGCAACGGAGAACTACTACGAGGAACTGTCGGCGTTTGCCGAGGCGCTCAAGGAGGAGGCGGAGCGCCACATTCGCGAAGGCCTCAGCGAGGATGAGCTTGAGCTGTTCGATCTGTTGAAGAAGGATACGATGACCCAGGAGGAAATACAGCGCGTGAAGCTTTCGGCTAAGCGCTTGTTGAAGCGTTTGGTCGAGGAGTATCCCAAGCTGTTGGTGCAGGACTGGTTCAAGGATCGTCAGTCCATGCAACAGGTACGGTCGGAAATCGAGCGTGTGCTCGATGAGGCACTCCCAGAGAGCTACGACCGAGCCACGTTTAAGCAGAAGTGCGACAACGTTTTCGATCTTGCAGTTGATTACGCGAACCACCATCGTCGTTGGGCCGCTTGATACTCTAGCGCAAGAAAACGGAGGCCCGCAATCGAGGTCTCGTATTGTTTTGGTTACGACTGACCGCTGTTATCAGTTTCGCGACCGTTTATTTGTGAATCGCCACCGACCGCTTGGGGTAAGTGTGCACATTGCGTGAGGCGGCACGCGGCCAACTACGAACGCTGGCTCATAACTCCAGGCTGCCGTTCGAACGACAGTCCTTACGTTCCGGCGACGGCTCCAACATAGCAATCGGTTGTCCGACTCCCGACGCTGAGCGTTGTCTAATCCGTCGGAGTAGCGACCCGGCAGCATCAACTCACCGTTACCCCCACGCTAACGTGATGCTAGGATCACCGCTCTGGATCAACGAATAGCACCTACCAAGCCGAAAACACAAAATCGGGAACTCATATGACTGAGGCAATATTCGACCAGCGCATTCACGACGAGTTAAAAGTAGCAGCATCTGAAAGTGTCGCGTCCGGGCGGCCAGGGACACTTCAACTAAAGGTTTCGCAGTGCCAAGCGCCTGAAATGGGTCAATTTGCTTAAAAAATGAGCAAAGCACGCCGATCCAGCCCCCGAAACGGCCAGGAAACGCCGATTGTTACGGCGTACCGCACATTACAAAGCTTTCAAATTGAGAAGCGCGGCCCTGATAGCGACCGCCGGGGCGGGACCCGCGTAACCCTTGGCCGGGTCGCACGAAGCCGCCCGCGGGCCGGAAAACGGGCCGGAAGGGGATTCTCGACGCCGGGAGAGCGGGCGAAAGTCCCTAGAATTGGTAATAGGGGTAGAAGTTACCGATTTGCGCATATTTGATCTGCCCCTTTGGCGCGTCTGGCCGGTCTGTGCTACATTTTTTCTGCCAGACCGGCGTTTTCGGGTGATTCCCGCCCGTATTTGGTCAAACTCCGCTCCCGACATGTCGACCTCTCCGTTGCTTGCGTGATTTTCTCCACCGCCTGAGCGCTACGCGCCGACGCGCCTTGCAAATCACACCCGCAGCATCGTCACGTTCCTGAAACGCACTGCAGTAGCCTCGCGTTTTCGCTTTGCCCACCTACTGAGCTTTTCACCGGATATCCATCCGGCGATAACGCTCGCCTTGATAATTAAGGATGCCTGATTATGAACAGGAAAAATCCTACACCTCTTTTCTCTCTCGGCCGAACGGTGGCGACGCCGGGCGCGCTCGACCTTCTCGACCGAATCGGCACCAACGCGGCCGAGCTATTGCGTAAGCATCAGTGCGGGGACTGGGGAGCCGTCTGCCTCGCCGATGCTCGCTCAAACGATCTGGCCGTTACGAACGGAATGCGCCTTCTTTCGGCCTATGAACTGGGCGATAGACGTGAGCGAGTATGGATCATCACCGAGGCTGATCGGCGCGTGACGACCCTGATCATGCCGGAGGAATATTGATGGAGTCTACCGTTCAGAAACTTCATCCCGCCTTGCGGCCCGGACGTCGCCTCACGATTGTTGGTTCGAACGTTCCGACCTTCAGCTTCCAGGGCAGTTTCGATTCGACGTGCGCCTTGCATGCGGCAGCAATGGCGTTAGCGATGCATGGGTGCGTGACAAACCCGCTACGTGCGCTGTCGCGGCGAAGTAGTCGCGAAGCCGAATATGTCAGAAAAGCGGCACCGTTCTGGCACACCGGAATTTCGCTAGACGAACTGCAAACGCTAATCCGGGAGCTCAACTGGGGATTGCGATCTACCGTCTACGAAGGAACGCATGCGCACGTCCTCCGATTCAGTGAGCGCGAAGTGCTACATGGACGACCGGTGATCGTGACGTGGCGCGAATTACATCGGGCGACCTTGCATGCGGTACTCGCAGTAGGCATCGAAGGGCGGCAGACCAGCCGGACCTTCGAAGGGCACACGCTGCTGCTGATTGATTCCGCTGAGACCGAGCCAATCCTTGCGGTTTACAACGCGCGATTGACCTGGCCAACAGGACGCGGCAGGAAGGCCGAATACGCCCAGCGTTCGAGCGCCGCAAGGTAGTGCTCGCGGGCGCGATGTCGATCCGAAGCGGAAAGCCGCCGTAGCTACCGCAACGGCCTGCGTTTTGGCGGTGGTGCTGAATCCGTGCAATGTTCGCCAGAGGACTTGAACGCCAGTTTTAGCGGTTCGAAGAGGCCTGAGAGCGTGATCCCTAGTACGTAGCAGACGGTCGCCAGTGTCTCGATCGTGGGATTGCAAATCCCGCGTTCGATAACACTGACGCGTGTCCCGTCAAGACGCGCTTCGTAGCGCTAGTTCCTCCTGCGACTTGTCCGCCTCGATCCGGCACACCCGGACCATGTCCGCCGAAACGGCGCGTGATATGAATGCGGCCGTTCGTTCGTACGCCCGCGTGACTTCAACGCGCTGCTGCTCGGCGGCGCACTACGGCTATGCAAGCGAGGTGATAATCACAACTTCCGCTCGACCTTGCCTGCGAACACGCCATGCCCCGACAAAAGAACGATTCGCTTCCACTGCCTCCACTCGATCCGGCCAGATATGAAGGCCACGAAACGTGGACCAACAAGCGGTGGGCTTGGGAATTTTTGCTGCGCAACGCCGGATTCCGAGCGGCGTGCGATGGACTTGACGAAGACGCGACGCCGCAAAAGAAGCGGGCCATCGCCAGAAAATTTGGGTTGGCTGAGTTCAAGCACTATGACGAGCCGTTCAAGTCTGGCAACGGCGAACCTACTGAGCCGATGTTCATCTCAAAAGCTGTATCAACGATCCGACCTCAACGCCAACGTGACGGTCGCTGGACCCGTCCGGTAACAATCCAACCCGGGCAGCTCGCCCTTCGTTTCGATCTGCGTCTTGCCCTTGCAGACGATAGGATTCTCGACGCGCAGGTCGAGACCGCACGAAAAATCCTTGAGAAACAACTAGATCAATGGCGCAAAGCCGAAGAGATAGTCCCGAAGAAGGGTCGACAACGGCCAATGCCGCGGTTACTCCTTCAGCTAAAAATTCTCGACGCACGAACTCAAGCTGGCACTCTTGCTGAGCAGGCCGCACTCGTATGGGGTCCGGGAGCACCCGCAAAGAGATTGACGGACTCCTTGGATGACGCAATGAACGTCGCCACGAACGATTATTTGCTTCTCGCCGCAATGGGGGATGATCGTCCACCGCGCAAGTAGAACGTTATTCACGACTTCGAGGTCGTCGACGCTAACCTGGGCCATTAGTGCCGACGACCGGCACTAACTGGGCCTGCTAAACCCTTTCGACAACGCCGGGCCTGACCTGAATAATCCTCAGCAATCCGCCGCGGTGGCGGATCGTTCGCAAGGAGGATATATGGCTTACCCGCTCGCACAATCCCGTGCCGCAACTGCGGCAGACTCCCCGCTCGGCAACCGCGCTAACCGTCGTTTGCTCAAGCGCCAGCAAGTGCTGGAACGCACCGGTCTGTCCAATACGGTCATGTACGAACTCATCGCGCAGGACCGCTTCCCGAAGCCCGTAAAGCCGACCGGTGGCCGCACGTCCGCATGGGTCGAGGACGAAGTGGACGCGTTCATCGCGTCTTGCATCGCTGCCCGTGATTCGGAGCAGGCTACCACCTGAGCGAACCCGTCGGAACTGTAAAAAGAGCTATCCCTCCGGCTGGAGTGGAAGGAGTGGAAGTGTTTTTCAATTTCTGATCTTAGAAAAAGCTACGCTTTACCCCGGATCAACTCAGAAAAACCCTCCACCTCCTCCACCTTCACGACCTGCCCGTTTTTTTGTCGAAGAGGGAAGGAACCACCTCACTTATATAGGATACCTACGCATTAAAATGAACAAGACTGACTTGAAACTTCATAAGCAATTACTGCATGGCTCCCGCCCGGTCGTTTTCCAAGCCTACCCTGAGAAAGGGCGCGTCGGGGATGCTGAGGTGTTTTCGGGAAACTTGAAGGCATGCGGCCCGAGGATTGTAATGGCAGTACGCCAAGGCTTGGCGGTAGGCATCGCCCTGAACGAGTTCCGCGACGGTATCCGCCGGGCAGATCGCGTCACGCGTATCAACGCGTTCTTCGTCGATCTCGACGGCGGCGTCTCCCTCGATACCATCGACCAGTTTCCGATCAAGCCGCACATCGTTACTGAAACGTCGCCCGACCATTTCCATGTGGTCTGGCTCGTCGCCGGTTGCCCGGTCGAAGTGTATCGTCACGTGCAGGCGTTCCTCGCCAAAAAACTGGGCGGCGATCTCAACGTGACCGACGTGACGCGTTGCATGCGACTCGCGGGCACGATCAACCGGAAAAACGGGCAAAATCATGTGGTTAGGATCGTTTCGGTTGCTCAAGGCGAAGCGCTCAAGCCGATCGCGTTTAGCGAGTTCAAGCGTGCGTTCGGCATGAAACCAAAGCGCAGGCCTATTTCGCAGAAGCAGACGCATATCGTCGAAACGCACGACCTCGAAGAAGTGCGCGGTACCTTGGAGAAGATTTCCGCCGAGGATCGGCCCATCTGGCTTACGGTCGGCATGGCACTGCACTCGTTCATGCCGAACGATCAGGGGAAGGCGCTGTGGGACCAATGGTCCAAGACGGCTCCCGGGAAGTTCGATCAGGCGGAGCAAGATCGAGCATGGCGCAACTTCAAACCGAACGGCGGCATTACGAAGCAGACGCTCTTCTTCTACGCGAACCAGTCATCGCGCGGCGTCAAGCAGGTTGACGTGCCGACCGCTGAAGCCGATCTCGCGAAGCTGTTCGTTTCGACGTACAAAGGCCAGGTCGCGTTCGACCACGGTACTGCTACTTGGTGGGTATTCGACGGCCTCTGGAAGAAGGCGCCGCATCTGGCGCTGCGCCATTGCAAAGCGATGGTCGAAGCCCTGATCGAAACGGTGCGCGGTGTTCGCTCCGAAAAACAGAGCGGCCTCTTGTCGTCCATCCAACGTCAGGCGACAGCGTCTTCGCTCACGTCGATCCTGCGTCACGCCTCCCTGGACGCCGACATGGAGACGTCAGGTTCGCGTTTCGATATCAACCCGGACCTGCTGGGGGTGGAGAACGGCGTGATTGAACTCGTCACCGGACAGCATCGCTGCGCTCGCCCCGACGATTTCATCACGCAACGCTGTGGTGCTGCCTATGACGCAGAAGCCAAGTGCCCCGAGTTCGCAAGGTTCATCGACAGCATTACCGAGGGTGACAAGGAATTCGCCCGGTACGTCCAGCGCGCACTCGGCTATAGCGCGTTCGGGCATACCCGCGAGCAAGTGTTCTTCCTGATTATCGGTCCGGGCGGCAACGGCAAGGGGGTACTGCTGCGCGCCATCACGAAGGCTCTCGGCGACTATGGGAAGACGGTCGCACCGAATCTACTGCAACGCGCGTATGCCAGCAATCCGAACTCGCCGAGCCCGGCGGTCATGGCGTTGAAGGGCGCGCGCCTGTACGCTTGCACCGAATTCGACGGGCAGAAGCGTTTTGACGAAGCATTCGTCAAGCAGCTCAGCGGCAGCGACGTGTTGACAGGCCGAAGCAACTTCGGGGAGCAGGAAACGTTCACGCCGGTCGGCAAGCTCTGGCTGTCGCTGAACTCCGATCCCGAGATCGCCTATGACAACGCCGCCATGTGGCGTCGCATTCGAGTTATTCCGTTGATGCGTCGCTTTAACGGCGAAGACTGCGATCCCGATCTCGACGCGAAGCTCGCCAACGAACTGCCGGGTATCCTTAACTGGCTCATCGAGGGGGCGCGACAGTATCACGCGCGCAAACTCGGCACGTGCAGCAAAGTGACACATACGACCGAGCAGTTGCGGACGCGCTCGGACACCGTCCGCTCGTGGCTCAGCTCCTGTTGCACTGTACGCAACGGCGCACCGATTCAGGGAGCGAACGAGGTGTACCGCAGTTACGTGGCACACACCCGCAACAACGGACGCGCGGCCCTGCCGATCGCCAAGTTCAACGCCAAGCTTGAACAGCGTGGAATGCACCATGTTCGTCGCGCCGCGTTCAATGGCTGGAAGGGCTTCGTCCTGAAGCGCGACTGACCCGACGCACGGGGTAGTAGTTAGCCCCGGTCTTCTTTCATCCATCCCCCTGCGTTCACAGGTTGCTCGCGCTCGCGCCATTACGCGGACCTCGCGACTACAGACGAAAGCGACCGGACCCGGTAGGCGCAGCGACTCGCCGGACACTGCAGTGTCAAAATAGCGCGGCCCACATCAGAGGTGCCGCATTCCCTTTCCGCCCCCTAGGTTTGCGCCTCGATCGCCGCGAGGGGTTCTCCCGCTTTTAGCGCGGCCAAGTAGTCCGCCCATTGTTGCATCATGGTTCGCCGTTCTTTTAGGAATTTGGTGCGATTGTATGCGGTGCCTAGCGCGTCCGGAACCTTGTGCGCAAGTTGATGCTCGATAACTTCCGGCTTTACGTGCAGTTCCTCGTGCAAAATTGTGCGAGCCATCGCCCGAAATCCGTGACCAGTGATCTCCGTCTTTGTGTCGTATCCCATCCGCCGCAGCGCCGCGTTGATCGCCGCCTCGCTCATCGGTTTCCGCGTGTCGCGTCCGGGAAACACGTAAGTCTTCTGCCCTGTCAGCGCATGCAGTTCTCGTAAGATCGCCACCGCTTGCGTAGATAGAGGAATGAGGTGCTCGGTCTTCGTTTTGGTTACGAGATAACGCCACTCCGCCTTATCGAGATCGAAGCCCGCCCATTCAGCCTTACGCAATTCACCGGGGCGCACAAACAAAAGCGGGGCCAACTGCAACGCACTCTTCACGACGAACGTCCCGCGAAAAGCATCGATTGCACGCAGCAACTCGGCCACCCTCGTGGGCTCGGTGATGGATGCGAAATTCTCGTGCCGAACTGGCGGAAGGGCACCTCTCAAGTCGGCCGACGGATCACGTTCGGCTCGCCCTGTCGCCACGGCGTAGCGGAACACCTGTCCGCAGTTCTGCAATGCTCGATGGGCCGTATCCTTCGCCCCGCGCTCTTCGATCCGCCGAATGACCGCCAGCAGCTCCGGGGCAGCAATTTCAGCGATAGCTCGGTTGCCGAGCCAGGGGAAGATGTCTTTTTCGAGACGCTGGATTACCTTATCCGCGTGACTTTGAGCCCAGGTGGGCGACTGGCGGGCGAACCATTCACGCGCGACCACTTCGAACGAATTCGCGGCTCGCTCAAGTGTCGCCGCCTTCGTGGCCTTTTTGTGCTCGCCAGGGTCGATGCCCTGCGTGAGCAGTTTGCGCATCTCGTCCCGGCGCTCGCGTGCGTCCTTTAGGCCGACATCCGGGTAAACGCCAAGTGATAGCCGCTTCTCCTTGCCCTCGAATCGGTACTTAAAGCGCCACCACTTGCCGCCGGTAGCGGAAACCTCGAGGTACATACCTCGCTCATCGAATAGACGATAGAGCTTGCCAGTCGGCTTCGCGTTGCGAACGCGTACGTCAGTCAGTGCCATGCTCGTTTACTACTTGGGGAGCACAGTGCGCGTTGCATCAAGAAAGGCGCGAAGCTGGGCCGTCTCCGACGGACTCAGATTCATGCGACGTGCGCCAAGGCGGATCGACAGCGCACCATCGCTATCCACGGAAAAGCGCATTGCCGCCTCCAGCCGAACGGCTTCGTCCCGCTGGGTAGCGCGCTCCTCCTTTCGTACCTCGCTTGGATCGACTCCTGCGGCAAGTAGCGCCCGGGCCTCGTCTCGCCGATTCCGCGCCGCTGCGAGCGTCACTTGCTGGTAGACGCCGAACGACAGGGTTTTCTCCTTGCCGCCGAACCGGTATTTGAGCCGCCAGTATTTGGCCCGGCTAGGAACGACGAGCAAATAAAGGCCGCCACCGTCGAACAGCTTTCTGGGCTTCTCGGCGGGCTTCGCGTTCCTGATGGCGGTATCGGTCAGCGCCATTTGGGGAATACTGGGTTAGCTGGACGGACAGTTGCCCCAAAAGTTTTCCCCTTTCGGGTGCGGATGTCAATGGACGAGTTCGGACCCTATAGGTAATAAAAAACCCCGTAAGGCTTGATCTTACGGGGTTTTTCGGACTTTCTCGGATTTCTTCGTATGTATTCTTGGTGGAGCGGAGGAGGATCGAACTCCCGACCTTCGCATTGCGAACGCGACGCTCTCCCAGCTGAGCTACCGCCCCAACAGTCAATTATCATACACACGCATTTCTGCGCTTGGCAATAGGGGTTACGTGCCCCCCGAAGCGTTACTTTGACGGCGAGCCAGCCAGCACCCATTCGACCACCGAACGGACGTCGGCGTCGCTCATGCGCGGATGCGCGGGCATCGGAATCGCACCCCAGACGCCGGAGCCGCCTTCCTTCACCTTCTTCGACAGCTTCGCGACGGCCTGCGGATCGGACTTGTAGCGCGCGGCGATATCCTTGAACGACGGGCCGACGAGCTTGCGGTCCACCGCGTGACAGCCCATGCAGGCGTTGCCGCGCGCAACCTTCAGGCCGTCGCCGACGTCCGCGTGCGCTGCGCCCAGCGTGCCGCCCACGAGCGCCGCGGCCGCGGCGCCCTGCACCATCCAGCGTTTCATCTGCTTCATCTGCACACTCTTCATTGCGCCGGCGCCTTCGGGTTGCCCGGGTGGACGCTCGACGAATTCGAGATCGGCGCGGGCGACTGCAGCGGCGCGGACTGCACCGATGCGTCCGGCACGGCGCCGACCGTCGCGCTGTCCGCCGGCGCGGCAGCCGGCGCGCCGGACGCACCGCTCGCGGGCGATGCGTCCTGCAGCGCCTGCGCGTCCTGCGGCTTCACGTACTGGAACACCTTCACGACCTTCTCGACACCCGGCACCTGGCTCGCGGCTTCCGCGCCGCGATTGCCTTCGTCCACCGTCACGAGGCCCATCAGGTAAAGGTTGCCGCGCTCGCTGACGACCTTGTAGTAGTTCGCCGAGATGCCCTTCGTCGCGATCAGCTCGGACTTCACGCGCCCTTCGAGGTACGAGTCGTTCGCACGCGACGACAGCGACGCCGCCGGCTCGACCGACAGCTCGTTGACGATGCCGTTCACGTTGTTGATGCCGCGCACGATTTCCTCGGCGCGCTGCTTCGACGCATCGTTCGGCACTTCACCCGTCAGCAGCACGCGGCGGTTGAACACCGTCACGTTCACGTGCGACTGGTCGGGCAGCCCGTTGTTGATCTGCGAGAGCGACTTGACCTGGATCTCGCGGTCCTCCGTCTGCGCGCCGAGCGTCCGGCGGTCGGTCGCGACCAGCGCGCCGCCGCCGGCCGCCGCACCCACGATCCCGAGCACACAACCCTGCAGCGACACGGCGAGGCCCGCCATCAGCGTGGCGAGCAGCGTGGTTCTGACGAGCGTCTGTTTGACGCGGCTTTGATTCATCGACAGCTCTCCTTCGTTCAATCCTCACCCAGCAGCATCGCGTCGATGCCGTCGCACAGGCAGTGGATGGTCAGCAGATGGACTTCGTGGATGCGTGCCGCGCGAACGGCGTGCACGCTGATCGGAATATCGGTATCGGACAGCACGGCCGCAACTGCATGGCCGTTGCCTCCCGTCAGTGCGACGACGGTCATCTCGCGCTCGTGCGCCTCGTCGATCGCTGCCAGCACACGCGGCGACGCGCCGCCCGAATCGAGCACCAGCAGGATGTCGCCCGTCTGGCCGAGCACGCGCACCTGCTGCGCGAACAGTTGCTCGGCGGCCATCGCCCCCATGAGGCCGGCTTGCGATGCATCGGTGGCCAGCGCGATCGCGGGCAGGCCCGGACGCTCGCGCTCGAAGCCGCCGACGAGCGACGCGGCGAGGTACTGCGCGGCGGCGGCCGACGGGCCTTCACCGCACGCGACGATCTTGTTGCCGTTCGCCAATGCGGCGAACATCGCATCGACCGCGGCTGCGATCGGCAACGCCAGCGCATCTGCCGCTTCGGCGTGAAGCGCGGCGCTGTCGTGGAATTGTTGCTGAATACGTTCGACTGACATCGATTCCTGGTGAACTGGGCGCGTGGCACATATCGCGCGACATCGTGGGTGCGGCGAGTTTACCGTACTCCGGCACCCTCTCCGGGGGTCCGGCAAGAACTCTTTACATCTCGTCACACGTCGCGGCTACACATCGTCGGTACGAAATGCGTCGCGCAGCCACACGAGCCGGCCGGCCTCGAATGCGACGACGTCGAACCGGCACGCGGCACCGGCACCGTGCCGCGCCCAGAACTGCAACGCCGCCGCGACGAGACGCCGCCGCTTGCGCCAGCCGACGCTCGCCGCCGCGCCGCCATGCCGGACACTGCGCCGCGCGCGCACTTCGACGAACACGAGCATGCCGTCGGGCTCGTGCATCACGAGATCGAGCTCGCCGCCGCGCATCGTCACGTTCGCCGCGACGAACCCGAGGCCGCGCCGCTCGAGAAATTGCCGCGCGCGCAGCTCGAACGCCGCGCCGACCGGTTTTGATTGTGCCGCGCCGGAAAAGTTGTCGCCCGCGCGCGGCAAACCGCGCCCGTCGCCCGGGCCGGCCGGCGCCGCGTGGCACAATGCCGACCTTGTTCCGCTTGCGCCGCGATTGCGTGCATTGCCTGCCATGACTGCCCTCCTCGAACTCGCGCATACGCAGCACTACCCGGACGCCGCGCTTTACGTGGTCGCCACGCCGATCGGCAATACGGCCGACATCACGCTGCGCGCGCTGCACGTGCTCGGCCTCGCCGACCGCATCGCGGCCGAAGACACCCGCAACACCGGCCAGTTGCTCGCCCGCTACGGGATCTCGAAGCCGCTCCTGGCCGTGCACGAGCACAACGAACGCGAAGCCGCGCAGCGCGTGATCGACATGCTGCGTGGCGGCGAACGCGTGGCTTACGTCTCGGACGCCGGCACGCCCGGCATCTCGGACCCCGGCGCGCGGCTGGTCGACGCGGTGCGCGCGGCCGGCTTCGCGGTGATCCCGCTGCCGGGCGCGAGCGCGGCCGTGACCGCGCTGAGCGTGGCCGGTGAATGGGCCGGCGCGTTCACGTTCGCCGGCTTCCTGCCGCCGAAGGCCAAGCAGCGCGCAACCGCGCTGCAGGCGCTGGTGTCGCATCCGTATGCGCTGGTGTTCTACGAAGCGCCGCACCGGATCGCCGAAACCATCACCGCACTCGCCGATGCGTTCGGCCCCGCGCGCCGGCTGCTGATTGCGCGCGAACTCACCAAACTACACGAGCAGTTGTTCCAGGGCACCCTGGCCGAAGGACAGACCTGGCTTGCCGGCGATGCGAACCGGCAGCGCGGCGAGTTCGTGCTGGTCGTCGAAGGCGCGCCGGCGGCGAGCGGCGAAGCCGACGACACCGCGCACGACGCGCTGCTCAGGCTGCTGCTGGAAGAAGTGCCGGTGAAGAGTGCCGCGAAGCTCGCGGCCGCGCTGACGGGCGCATCGCGCAACACGCTGTATGCGCGTGCGCTCGCGCTGAAGGAAGGCTGACGCGCGACAACGCCGCGCCGAAACGACAAAGGGCTGCCGGAAGGCAGCCCTTTGTACTTGATGCGTGATACCTGATGCGTGAGCGGACGAACCGCCGCGTTACTTCGCCGAGATCGACGCGAACATTTCGTCGCGTGCCTCGCGCGCTTCCTGCGGCGACAGCCCTTCGATCTTCACGCGGCCCGTGCCGGCATGCACGAGACCGATCATCTTGGCAGCGGCATACGACAGGTCGAGCACGCGGCCGCGCTTGAACGGCCCGCGATCGTTGACCTTCACGACGACCCACTTGCCGCTCGACGCATTCGTCACCTTGATGTACGACGACAGCGGCAGCGTGCGGTGCGCGGCGGTGAGCGCATTCATGTTGAAGCGTTCGCCGTTCGCGGTGCGGCGGCCGTGGAAATCCCGCCCGTACCACGATGCGCGGCCCGTCTGACGGAAGTCGGACACGTCCTTGCCGTCGATCGGCTCGGCGTCCGCCAGCGACGACTTCTTCGCGTCCTTGGCGTCGGCAGCCGGCATCGATGCCAGTGCGGAATCGAAATTCAGTTGCTTGTCGTTGTCCGCTTTCGCGGCAGCGGCCGTCTTGTCGACCGCGTTCTTCTGGTTCGCGCTTCCGGTGGTCTGGCTGGGTGGCACCGCACAGCCCGTCAACGCAAAAAATAATGCAATGGTCCCGAATCGGCTCGGAAATCGTACGTTCATCGACGTGTCGCCTTCTGGT
Organism: Burkholderia cepacia; assembly: GCF_029962485.1. NCBI lineage: Bacteria > Pseudomonadati > Pseudomonadota > Betaproteobacteria > Burkholderiales > Burkholderiaceae > Burkholderia > Burkholderia cepacia. Next base: position 228,368 of record NZ_CP073637.1, on the reverse strand, counting down.
TCGGGCCGCTCCTACATCACGCTGCTTCACAGCGCAGACTCGCGGCCCGGACGGCAAATGCGTGCACGCCCCGCTCGAATGCGAGCAGGCGGCTAGCATGGGCGCGGCTTTCGTCTATGCCGCAACCGTCCTGATTAGCTTTCACGTCTGGCGCAACCTGTCCCCAACAGCCTGACCAGACCCCACATGCCGCCATCGAACATGGCTTCAAGTTCGCGCGCGTCGATACGACCAACGCACAGGAACGGCGGCACAGGCCTCATCCGGCGGCGCGGCAGCAGGGCCGCAGGCGGGCGCGCAGCACCCGGCCGGACAAGACGTGAGCACCGAATGCTCGGTGCTGGATACACCGCCGGACTCCCCGGCGGCTGATGCTTGACGGTGCTTCCGACGCCCTTTTTTAACGGGGCCGAAACACCAGCGAATGGCGTGAAATTCACGCTCAATGGGGCGCATTATACATAAACCAAAAGGTCTACCCGGAAAGCACCCCCGAAGGACCATTGATTCTCACTATGGCTGTAACAATCGACATGCTCCGGGAATGCCCTCATCCGCGCGTCGCGGCACGCGTCGAGCGAACGGCAGGCGGCGCGCGCGACCGGTACAATCGCTCCTTTTAGCCGCCGGTGTCTCCATGAAAGTCACGCTCATTCCGGTCACGCCGTTCCAGCAGAACTGCTCGCTGCTCGTCTGCGAGAAAACGGGCCGTGCCGCCGTCGTCGATCCGGGCGGCGATCTCGATCGGATCCAGCAGGAAGTCGCGCGGCAGAACGTGCAGGTCGAGAAGGTGCTGCTCACGCACGGGCACATCGATCACTGCGCGGGCGCGAAGACGCTCGCGACGCACTACGGCGTGCCGATCGAGGGGCCGCAGGAAGAAGAACGCTTCTGGATCGAGAAGCTGCCGATGCAGAGCGAGCGCTTCGGCTTCCCGGCCGCCGACGCCTTCGAGCCCGACCACTGGCTGAACGACGGCGACACCGTGCAGTTCGGCGACGAAACGCTCGAGGTCTATCACTGCCCGGGCCACACGCCCGGCCATGTCGTGTTCTTCAGCCGCGCGCATCGCGTCGCGATCGTCGGCGACGTGCTGTTCGCCGGCTCGATCGGCCGGACCGATTTCCCGCGCGGCAATCACGAGGATCTCGTCCGTTCGATCAAGGAGAAGCTCTGGCCGCTCGGCGACGACGTGACGTTCGTGCCGGGCCACGGCCCGGTGTCGACGTTCGGCGACGAGCGCCGCACGAACCCGTTCGTGTCCGACAAGGTATTCGGATGAACCAGACCGCCATCCCGGAAATCTACGTCAGCACCGACGTCGAGGCCGACGGCCCGATTCCCGGCCCGCACTCGATGCTGAGCTTCGCGTCGGCCGCCTATACCGAGAACAAGCAGCTGATCGCGACGTTCTCGGCCAACCTCGAGACGCTGCCCGGCGCGCAGGCGCACCCGGTACAGGAAGCGTGGTGGAAGACCGAGCCCGAAGCGTGGGCCGCGTGCCGGCGCGACCTGCAGGCGCCCGAGGCGGCGCTGCTCGCGTACGTCGACTGGGTCGAGGCGCTGCCCGGCAAGCCCGTGTTCGTCGCGATGCCGGCCGGCTTCGATTTCACGTTCATGTTCTGGTACATGATGCGCTTCACGGGACGTTGCCCGTTCTCGTGGTCCGCGCTCGACATCAAGACGCTCGCGTTCGCGATCACGGGGCTGCCGTACCGCAAGGCGATCAAGCCGCGCTTTCCGAAGCACTGGTTCGACGACCATCCGCATACGCACGTCGCGCTCGACGACGCGATCGAGCAAGGCGCGCTGTTCTGCAACATGCTCGCCGACCTGCGCCGGCAGCAGGCCGCGCTCGCGGACCTCGCCGTCGCGGACACCGATCGGTCGGAAACCACGGAGTCGGGGCAAAATCCCACGGATCCGCGAGCAAATTAGCGAATCTCGCTCACCGGCGGCACGCCAGATTGCCTTTCCTTTCCCGGCCCTCTAACATTCAGCATGTTGTTGCTGCCGCATGGAGGCGCAGGTGACGCTCGATTCCTTTTCGCAAAAAATCCTTCGCCTGTTGCAGCTCGACGCGCGCCGTTCCGTTCAGGAAATTTCCGACCAGGTCGGCCTGTCGAGCACGCCGTGCTGGCGTCGCATCAAGGACATGGAACAGTCGGGCGTGATCCAGCGCTACACGGCGCTGCTCGATCGCGAGAAGCTCGGCCTGCACGTCTGCGCGCTCGCGCACGTGCACCTGACGCGCCACAACGAAGGCGGCGTCGAGCAGTTCGAGCGCGAGATCGCGACCTGCCCGGAAGTCACCGAGTGCTACAGCACGACCGGCGAAGCCGACTACATCCTCAAGATCGTCGCGCCTGACATCAAGGCCTACGACGTCTTCCTGCACGAACGCATCTTCAAGATCCCGGCCGTGTCGCAGGTGCGCACGAGCGTCGTGCTGCGCGAAATCAAGTTCGACACGCAACTGCCGCTGTAACGCGCGGGCCGGCGCGCGGCGTTCACGGCGACCAGCCGCCGGTCACGCCTGCGCGGGCATCGCGCGCGTGAAGCCGATCCGGCGCGCGCCGAACTCGCGCTGCAGCGCGCCGACGTCGATCCGGCCGGCCAGCGCCGCATCGGTATCGTGCGGATCGCTGGCGAGCGTGACGTCGATCTCGAGCCCCGTACTCAGGTAATGCAGGTTGATCGCCGTCGCACGCAGCCCGCGCTGCGCGAGCGCGGCTTCGAGCCGTGCCGCGATCTCGCCGCGCGGCGGCAGCGCGAGCGCCGGGCGGCGCGCCGCGTCGTTCTCCGGGTCGACGTGAATCAGCGCATCGAGCACGCGCGGATCGGACAGCACGCGCGCACGCGCGGTCTCGGCAATGTAGTGCCCTTCGGATACGGAGATCTTCGGATCGACGAGGATGTGCGCATCGACGAGCGCGGCGTCGCCCATCTTGCGCGTGCGCAGGTCGTGCACGTCGCGCACACCGGGCGTCGCCGCAAGCAGCGCGCGAATCTCGGCCGTGTCGGCCGTGTCGAGCGCACGGTCGGACAGGTCCTGCAGCGCGTCATAGCCGAACGTCCAGCCCATCCGCGCGACCATGAAGCCGACGATCGCGGCCGCGATCGGGTCGAGCAGCTTCACGCCGGCCAGGCTGCCGACGATGCCGATCGCAACGACCAGCGACGACGCGGCATCCGAGCGCGCATGCCACGCGTTGGCGACGAGCATCGCCGAACGCACGCGCCGCGCCTCGCGCAGCATGTAGCGAAACAGCGCCTCTTTCGACACGAGCACCGTCAGCGCGACGATCAGCGCGGAGAAATGGACAGCGGGAATGTTTTCGAGATTAACGAGGCGATCGCCGGCGCGCCAGAGCATGCCGATCCCGACCGCAATCAGGATCGCGCCGAGAAACAATGACGCGACCGTTTCGTAGCGGCTATGGCCGTAATTGTGGTCGGCATCCGGCGATGCACCACTATGGCGATTCGCAACCAGCACGACAAAATCCGAGATCAAATCGGATATCGAATGCACACCGTCAGCAATCAATGCCTGCGAATGCGCAATCGTACCGACGACGATCTGAAATGTCGCAAGCACGACATTCAGCACAATACTGACGAGCGTGCTCTTGCGCGCAACCGCGTGCTTATCTGCGCTCTGCGCGTCGCCGGAAAACGTGGACATGAAATATGGGATATCGGTTTGCGATGCGCAATTCTATCAAACGCGCCCCGCGAATCCGCCCAATACCCACAAATTTCTTATTTAAATCAATCGCTTATACGAACGTGTCGCATTTTCATTCACACGCCATTATTACACTTTCATGACAACGCTTGTGCGCCGGCGGTGCCCGGAAACAAAAAAGCCGCGCTCCTGAACGGATACGCGGCTCTTTTGAAGCGCAGACGACTTAAACAAACGTTTAAATCGCAAACTGCTCGCGGTTCTTGCCGGCAATCCAGCGCGGCGGCTTGCCACGGCCCGACCATGTTGCGCCCGTTTCCGGATCGCGGTACTTCGCGGCCACGCCTGCGCGCGGACGGCCAACCTTGCCTGCCTTCGCGCGGCTGAGACCGAGTTCAGCGAGCGAAAAGCCGTAGTCGGCAATTTTCTGCTTCACGTCATTCAGCACTTCAGCGTATTCACGCGACTTCGCTTCTTCGATTTGCTTCTCCAGCTTTTCCCGCTGGGCCAGCAGGTCCTTGTAAGAAGACATAGTTTCCCTTTCTATCTGACCAATGGCGCCGGTCTGCAGCCAGCTCACCATTCATGAAATATATGTGCCTCGGATTTTCGAAGGCAGAGATTAGCACAAAAAAGATTTGATAGAAGCGAGATTCACGAAAATCCCGAGACCCATTGTAATTCGCGCATGTCATTTTGACCGGCCGCGGCCTTTTCTCAAATTTTTACGTCCCTGTACAGAGATTAGGACATTAGTGATTGCCTATTAGGGCTATCAACATACGCAATTACCCTGTATTCGGGAAAATCGAAGCTCTCATCGGACGACAGCTTTGCTAAAACCACATGACGCGGTTTGCCAAACGCACAAATGACTGACCCGCGACGTCACGTCACATCCCTAGCGCATGCAATCAGCCGGTCGCGCAGCGCGCCAATATCGGCCGACGGCATATCGAATGGCGTACGCACGCGACGGCCGTCGTATCGCCAGTCGGCGCCGTGGCGATCGACGCCGAGCAGGTCGAGCCCGTCGCGGCGCGCATCGCCGGTATCGTAGGCGTTCCACAGAGCCTGCTCGTCGTCGAACGCGAGCGGCGGCAGTCCGTCGAGATGCGTGCCGTCGACCCAGCCCATCCGCCCGAAACCGCCGATATAGCGCAGCCGCTCGATATCGAGCGCCCAGAACGTGAAATCGCCAAGTGCGAGATAACGCGCGGCGTCCGGCTCGTAGCGCAGGTAGCGCGCGGCGACATGCGGATCGGCGGCGAGCGGCACGAACCGGCCGAGCAGCGTCGCTCGTTCGGCGTTCAGCACGTCGCCATCCGGCGCGTCGACGACCAGGAAGCCCGCCCGCGGATCCGCGGCGAGATTGCGCGTGTGCTCGGCCAGGCCGCTGACGAGAATCACGGGACGATGGCTTGCATCGGGTGCAAACGGGACGACCGTCGGGTACGGGAAACCCTGCGGTTCGCGCGTATGGGTAGCGAGCGTGCCGAGCGCGCAACGGTGCAGCAGATGCAGCGCGAGGGCGGGATCGATGTTCAAGAGGACTCCTGCGGTCGAAGGGCGGCGCATCGTTCGTGCCGCATGCGCTTCGATGTTACCCGCCGACGCGGCGCGCCGCGCATCGGTCGAACGGCCGATGTTGCCCGGCCGCCCGATCGTCGGTCGAACGGACAGCACCCGGCAGGATCGTAAGCGGTTCGATAGAATCGGACGATTCCGACGGACGCTGCGTGCGTCCGTGCATTTCTTGACGAGCCTTCCCGTGTCCGAATCCTCTTCTCCCGAATCGTCGTCCCCGTTCGCCGCGCCGCCCGACGCGCATCGCGTGCTGCCGCTGCCGGCCCGCCAGCGCGCGCGCACGGCGTCCATGGCGCTGTTCTTCGTTGCCGGCATGATGTACGCGTCATGGGGCGTGCACGTGCCGACCGTGCGCGACAAGTTCGCGCTGAGCCCCGGCCTGCTGTCGATCGCGCTGTTCGCGGTCGCCGGCGGCTCGATCGCCGCGATGCTGACCATCGCGCGCTGGATCACCCGCGTCGGCTCGCGCACCGCATGTGTCACGGGCGGGCTCGTGATGTCCGCGTGCGCGGCGCTGATCCTCGTCGTGCCCGACTACTGGATGCTGCTCGCGGTGCTCGCGCTGTTCGGCTTCTCGATGGCGACGCTCGATGTCGCGATGAACGCCGAGGCCAGCGCGGTCGAGATCGCGCTCGGCAAGCCGATCATGTCGTCGCTGCACGGGATGTTCAGCATCGGCGGGATGTCGGGCGCGGCCGCCGGCGGCGCGCTGCTGTCGGCCGGCATGGCGCCGGCCGTGCATCTCGCGCTCGCGGCAGCCGTGAGCGCCGCGGTACTCGTGGCCGCCAGCCCGGCCGTGCTGCCGCATGTGCCGCACCACGAACACGCGCACGGCGGCGGCAACCGCTGGCGCTCGCCCGCGTTGTGGATGCTCGGCGGCATCGCGCTGATCGCACTGATCGCCGAAGGTGCGATGTACGACTGGGCGACGGTCTACATGCGCGACGTCGTCGCGGCGAGCCCCGCACTCGCGAGCGCCGCCTATGCGGCGTTCTCCGGCGGGATGGCCATCGCGCGCTTCGCGGGCGACGCCGTGCGGGCGCGCTTCGGCGCGCCGCAGCTCGTATTCGCGAGCGCGTCGCTCGCATGCGCGGGGATGATCGGCGCGCTGCTGCTGCCGAATCCCGTCGCGGTGCTGACCGGCTTCACGCTGATGGGCCTCGGCCTCGCGAACATGATGCCCGTGCTGTTCGCCGCCGCCGCGCGCGTCAAGGGCATCCACGCGGCCGAAGGGCTCGCGCACGTGGCGGGACTCGCGTATTTCGGACTGCTGTTCGGTCCGGTCGTGATCGGTGCGGTCGCGCAGGCCGCGAACCTGACGATCGGCCTGTCCGTCGTCGCGCTATGCGCGGCGCTCGTCGCGATCATCGCGCCGAAGGTGCTCGCCCACCTGAAAATCTGACGGCACGGCGCTCATCGGCCCGAGCGGCCCGAGCGGCCAAAAAGAAAGCGCGCATGCGTTGCCGCATGCGCGCTTTCACCCCTTCTGTCGGCCGCTAGGCGCGTTACATCTTCACTTCGTCGAGCAGCGACTTCTTGCCGCCCTTGTAGTTGTACAGCGAGATCACGCCGTGCTGCAGGTCGCCCTTCGAGTCGAAGGTCGTCGTGCCGATCACGCCCGAGTAGTTCGTCGCAGGCATCGCGGCGAGGATCTTCGCCGGATCCGTCGAGTTCGAGCGCTTCATCGCATCGACGATGATGTACACGGCGTCATACGTGAACGGTGCGTAGATCTGGATCGGCTGGCCGAAGCGCTTCTCGTACTTCGCCTTGAACGCTGCGCCGCCCGACATCTTCTCGAGCGAAGCACCGGCTTCCGAGCACACCACGTTGTCGGTCGCGTCGCCGGCCAGGTCGGCCAGCTTTTCCGTGCACACGCCGTCGCCCGCGAGGATCTTCGCGCGCAGGCCGAGCTGCTTTGCCTGTTTCGCGAACGGGCCGCCGGTGGCGTCCATGCCGCCGTACATGATCGCGTCCGGATTCTCGCCCTTGATCTTGGTCAGAATCGCGCGGAAGTCGACGGCCTTGTCGTTCGTCGCGTCATGCGACATCACCTTCAGGCCGAGCGCCTTCGCCTTCTTCTCGAACTCGTTCGCGAGACCCTGGCCGTAGGCGGTCGAATCGTCGACCACCGCCACGCTCTTGATACCCTTCGAGTGCGCGTAGTTCGCCAGTGCCGGGCCCTGTTGCGCATCGGTCGCGACCACGCGGTACGTGGTCTTGAAGCCTTGCTGCGTGTAGGCCGGGTTGGTCGCCGACGGCGAGATCTGCACGATGCCCGCATCGCTGTAGATCTTCGAGGCCGGGATCGACGTGCCCGAGTTCAGGTGGCCGACCACGGCGACGACCTTGTCGTCGACGAGCTTCTGCGCAACCTGCGTGGCCTGCCGCGGGTCGGCCGCGTCATCCTGCGGGTCGAGTTGCAGCGTGATTTTCTGGCCGCCGACCGTGAGACCCTTCGCGTTGATCTCTTCAACTGCGAGACGTGCGCCGTTTTCGTTGTCCTTGCCCAGGTGTGCAATACCGCCCGTCAAGGGCGCGACGTGGCCGATCTTGACGACTTGATCGGCGGCCGCGTTGCTTGCAGCTGCAACGCACAGCATCGCCGCGGCGGTGATCGGCAACAGCTTTTGCATCTTGATATTCATGTAAGTCTCCAGTTTCGGTCCCAATAAAACGCCATCGCCCGGTGCCCCGCTGCCATCCCTGTGTTTGCAATCACTGGACGATTCGCCGGTTGCATCGTTCATGCACTTGGCCTCAAGCACGTGAAAACAGCCGCTTTTAGCAGCCACCCGTCCGTACTTGCGCGCAAGTGTAGGTGATCAAATTAATTTGTGGGACTTTTTTGGGGTAGTGGTAACACTACTGATATGCACACTTTGGAATGACTACTCGAATATCGCCGCGAGCCCCGCTGGATAAGGGTTTCCGCTAATTCATGGCGACCCGATGAAAGGTCGTTTTAAAAGATTCCCGGGTCATTTCGATTCGGTATTTTGTGCCCGGGATCATTGAATGAAACGCGCGTGACAACACGCGCGTTTCGTCGTCCGATATGAACGATTCAGGCGGCCGATGCACGCCATTCGGCATCGAGCGCCGCGACGAGCTGTGACGTCGTCAGCGCGTCGCCGCGCCGCCTCGCAAGCGGCGCACCCTGCCCGGCCCACAACGACAGGTAATCACCGTCGTTCGCGCGCGCGGCGGCCTGGCGCAGCGGCTGCGTCAGCGCGTTCTGCACCGGGTACGGCGCGACGTCGGCCACATGTTCACCGAGCCGCGCCATCAGCGTGTTGCGCAACCCGCGCGCATGGCGGCCGGTAATCGCCCGCGTGACCTGTGTCGACGTATCGGTGCTCGCGAGCAGGCGCGCCTTCCAGTCCGCCGCGATCGCGCTTTCCATACAGGTGAGGAACGCGGTGCCGAGCTGGGCGCCCTGCGCGCCGAGCGCGAGCGCGGCCGCGATCCCGCGGCCGTCCATGATGCCGCCCGCGGCGAGCACGGGCAGGCCGGTCGCGTCGACGAGCTGCGGCACGAGCGCGAGCGTGCCGATCAGGGCATCGTCGGCGGAACCGATGAACGTGCCACGATGGCCGCCCGCCTCGGCGCCCTGCGCGGACAGCGCGTCGGCACCGGCCGCTTGCCACGCGAGCCCTTCGGCCACGTGCGTCGCGGTACCGATCACATAGGTGCCGGCCGCCTTCAGGCGCGCGACGTCGGCCGCGTCGAGCACGCCGAACGTGAAGCTCGCGACCGGCACGCGCAGCGCCACGAGCGCATCGAGCTGCGCGCGGAAGTCGGGCGCATAGCGGGCCGGCGCGGTACCCGGCGGCAAGCCGAGCGCCGCGTTCAGCGGGTCGATCGCGGCCAGTGCCCGCGCGACGGTCGCCGCATCGGGCGTGGCATCCGGCAGCACGAACAGGTTGACCGCGAACGGGCGATCGGTGGCCGCGCGAATGGCGTCGACTTCGGTGGCGAGGCGCTCGGGCGCGAAGGCGGCGGCGCCGAGGCTGCCGAGCGCGCCGGCGTTCGATGCGGCGGCGACCATCGCGGTCGTGGTCGCACCGACCATCGGCGCCTGCACGAGCGGCAGGCGCAGGCCGAAGCGTTCGGAAAAGGGGGTGGAAAACAGACGGGCAGACATGGCGAATCCTTCGATGACGATGCGCGAAAGCGCTTTGTAAAGGCCGGCACATCGACTCTATCGAAGCGGCGCGGCGCCGAAAAATGAATAATCGAGATCGAAACGATCGCTGCGCGAGAAGCAGGCGCGCGCCCTGCATCACCCGACGATTGATGGCACACTAGGCCGCCCTCTTTCACCCCGGGGTGCGCACCGCGCATCCCGTTCGCCAGGAGTTCAGAACGTGACTGCCCAATGGATCGACATCCCGACCGGTAACGACAGCTTCGGTGGCTATCTCGCGCTGCCCAAGCGCGGCAAGGGCCCTGCCGTCATCATCATCCAGGAGATCTTCGGCGTGAACTCGCACATCCGCGCGGTCGCCGACCAGTACGCATCCGACGGCTTCGTCGCGCTCGCGCCGGACGTGTTCTGGCGCACGCAGCCGCGCGTCGAGCTGACCTACGAAGGCGCGGATCGCGACAAGGGCATCGAGCTGATGAAGAAGACCGACGTGGGTCTCGCGGTTGCCGACATCGGCGCGGCAGCCGACGCGTTGCGCGCACGCCCCGAAGTGGCCGGCAAGGTCGCCGCGATCGGCTACTGCTTCGGCGGCCAGCTCGCGTACCGCTCCGCCGCGACCGGCAAGCTCGATGCGGCGGTGTCCTATTATGGCGGCGGCATCCAGAATGCACTCGACCTCGCCGGCAAGGTCACGCAGCCGATCCTGTTCCATTACGCGGAAAACGACCACGGCATCCCGCTGACGGCCGTCGACGAAGTGAAGGCCGCGTTCGCCGGCCATGGTCACGCGTCTTTCCACGTGTACCCGGGCGCCGAGCACGGCTTCAACTGCACGGACCGCGCGTCGTACAACCAGCGCGCATCGGCGCTCGCGCATGGCCGCACGCTGACGTTCCTCGCCGAGCACCTGTAATCGTGCGCGGCTGCGGGCCCGGCGCGCCGGGCCCGCGTTATGCTCCCATCATCGCCACGAGTCACAACGGGGGTGACTGCGATGCACTCGGACTATCTCGCGCATGACGCGATCGGCCTCGCGGCGCTCGTGCGCGACCGCAAGGCCAGCCCGCGCGAACTGCTCGACGCCGCGATCGGCCAGGCCGAAGCGGTCAACGGCGCGATCAACGCGATCGTGCTGCAGGATTACGAAGCCGCGCGCCAGCGCGCGACCGCCACGCCCGAACCGGGCGCCGATGCGCCGTTCGCGGGCGTGCCGTACCTCGTCAAGGATCTCGGCGCGGCCGTCGCCGGGCTGCCGCTGTCGATGGGCAGCCGGCACTACAGGTATTTCGTGCCGGCCGACGATTCGCCGGTGATCGCGCGCAGCCGCGCGGCGGGCCTGAACGTGTTCGGCAAGACCAACACGTCGGAAATCGGCCAGATGCCGTACACCGAACCCGAGCTGTTCGGCGCGTGCCGCAACCCGTGGAATCTCGACCACACGCCCGGCGGCTCGAGCGGCGGCGCCGCGGCAGCCGTCGCGGCCGGCATCGTGCCGCTCGCGCATGCGTCCGACGGCGGCGGCTCGATCCGTATCCCCGCATCGTGTTGCGGGCTGTTCGGCCTGAAGCCGAGCCGCAACCCGGTGCTCGTCGACCTGCCGTCGAACGGCGAGCTGGTCGTCCAGCATGCGGTATCGCGCAGCGTGCGCGACAGCGCGCTGCTGCTCGACGTGACGACCGGCCAGACGCTGCCGCCCGGCGCGCCCGGCACCTTCCTCGGCGCGCTCGACACGCCGCCCGGCCCGCTGCGGATCGGCCTCGTCGTCGATCCGATGCTCGCGCCGGCACTCGCCGACGACACGCGCGCCGCGCTCGACGATGCGGCCGCGCTGCTCGAATCGCTCGGCCATCACGTCGAACCGGCCACGCTGCATGTCGACTACGCGCGCGCGGCCGAAACCTTCCTCACGCTGTGGGCGACGATCGCCGAGGAGATGGTGCTCGGCGCGCGCGAGTTGACCGGCCGCACGCCGCGACGCGGCGAATTCGAAGCAGCGACATGGGCGATGGCCGTGGTCGGCCGGCGGCTCGCCCGCACGCGCCTGCCGGACGTGCTCGAATGGCAACGTCAGCTGACCGTGCAGGTTTCCGGCCTCGTGTCGCGCTACGACGCGATCCTGTGCGCGTCGCTCGCGGCGCCGCCGGTGAAGATCGGCGAGCTGCAGCCGACGCCGTTCGAATCCGCACAGATGAAGCTGGTTGCCGCGCTGCCGGTGAAGCCGCTGCTGAAGGAAATGCTCGCGAAATCATCGGAGAAGGCTTTCGCGTGGGCCGGCTGCACCGAGCTGTTCAACCTGACCGGCCAGCCGGCGATGTCTGTGCCGCTGTACTGGAATGCGCGCGGGTTGCCGATCGGCGTGCAGTTCGCCGCGCGCCACGCCGACGAAGCGCTGCTGCTCAAGCTGGCACGGCAGCTCGAACAGGCGCGGCCGTGGTTCGACCGCCGCCCGCCGCTGATGCAGGCGCAGCGCTGACGCGCGCAGGCGCTTTCGCCCTTCGTCACGATCGAAAAAAAGCCCCGCCGGCGAACCCGGCGGGGCTTTTGCGCATGCAACCGCGTGACCGCGCTTACACGGCGAGCCGTTCGCAGATCGTCCGCGTGGCGGTCGCTGCGTTCAGCGTATAGAAATGCAGCCCCGGCACGCCCGCATCGATCAGGCGCTGGCACAGGCCCGTGACGACGTCCGCGCCGAACGCGCGAATCGACTCGCGATCGTCGCCGAAGCTTTCGAGCCGGCGCGCGACCCAGCGCGGCACTTCCGCGCCGCACATCTCGGAGAAGCGCATCAGCTGCGAGAAGTTCGTGATCGGCATGATGCCCGGCACGATCGGCACGTCAACGCCCAGCTTGCGCGCATCGTCGACGAAGCGGAAATACGCGTCGGCGTTGAAGAAGTACTGCGTGATCGCGGAATTCGCGCCGGCTTTCACCTTGCGCGCGAAATTCTCGAGATCGGCCTTCGGCGAGCGCGATTGCGGGTGGTACTCCGGATAGCCGGCGACTTCGATGTGGAACCAGTCGCCATGCTCGGCGCGGATGAAGCTGACGAGCTCGGACGCATAGCGCAGCTCGCCGACCTCGCCCATCCCCGACGGCAGGTCGCCGCGCAGCGCGACGATGTGCCGGATGCCGTGCGAGCGGTACTGGTCGAGGATCGCACGCAGGCTGTCGCGCGACGAGCCGATGCACGACAGGTGCGGCGCGGCCTCGAGGCCGTCCTTCTGCATGTCGAGCACGGTATCGAGCGTGCCCTGCTGCGTCGAGCCGCCGGCGCCGAACGTCACGGAGACGAATTTCGGCTTCAGCGGCAGCAGCTGCGCACGCGTCGCGCGCAGCTTTTCGACGCCGTCCGCCGTCTTGGGCGGGAAGAATTCAAACGAAAGTTCGATCGGTTTCATGATTCGATGGGGTTGGGCCTGCGCCCGCCGGCCCTCAGCCGATGTCGCGCTGGCCGAAGATCAGGGCGGACAGCAGCCACGACACGATGCTGTACAGGATCGAACCGAAGAACGCGGACCAGAATCCCGACACCTCGAAGCCCTTCAGCAGCGACGACGCGAACCAGAAGCACAGCGCGTTCACGACGAGGATGAATACCCCGAGCGTGACGATCGTCACGGGCAGCGTCAGCAGGATCAGCACCGGACGGATCACCGTGTTGATCAGGCCCAGCACGACCGCGATGATCAGCGCGGTGCCGAAGCTCTTGATGTGGATCGACGGCACGAGATACGTGATGATCAGCAGCGCGAGCGCGTTGATGACCCAGGTGAGGATGACGCTCATGGAGTGCTCCGGTTCGGTTGTCGATCTGTACGATCAGCGGCCACCGCCGCGCCGTGTGCCCCGCAGCGGGGCGTGCACGGCGCGGCGGCGGCCGCGACGCATCAGTAGCGGTAGTGGTTCGGCTTGAACGGGCCGTCCTTCTGCACGCCGATGTACGAAGCCTGCTCGTCCGACAGCACGGACAGGTTCGCGCCGATGCGCGCGAGGTGCAGGCGCGCGACCTTTTCATCGAGATGCTTCGGCAGCACGTACACCTTGTTCTCGTACTCGTTGCCGCGCACGAACAGCTCGATCTGCGCGAGCGTCTGGTTCGCGAACGAGTTCGACATCACGAACGACGGGTGGCCGGTCGCGCAGCCGAGGTTCACGAGGCGGCCTTCCGCCAGCAGGATCACGCGCTTGCCGTCCGGGAAGATGATGTGGTCGACCTGCGGCTTGATGTTTTCCCACTGGTACTGGCGCGTCGACGCAACGTCGATTTCCGAGTCGAAGTGACCGATGTTGCAGACGATCGCGTTGTGGCGCATCGCCTTCATGTGGTCGTGGCCGATCACGTGGAAGTTGCCGGTCGCCGTCACGAAGATGTCGGCCTTGTCGGCCGCGTATTCCATCGTCACGACGCGGTAGCCTTCCATCGCCGCCTGCAGCGCGCAGATCGGATCGATTTCGGTGACCCACACGGTCGCGCCCAGGCCGCGCAGCGACTGCGCGCAGCCCTTGCCCACGTCGCCGTAGCCGGCAACGACCGCGACCTTGCCCGCGATCATCACGTCGGTCGCGCGCTTGATGCCGTCGACCAGCGATTCACGGCAGCCGTACAGGTTGTCGAACTTCGACTTCGTGACCGAATCGTTCACGTTGAACGCCGGGAACGGCAGGCGGCCGTCCTTTTCCATCTGGTACAGGCGGTGCACGCCGGTCGTGGTTTCTTCGGTCACGCCCTTGATGTGCGCGAGGCGCGTCGAGTACCAGGTCGGGTCCGCGTCGAGGTGCTTCGCGATCGACTTGTACAGCGCGACTTCTTCCTCGTTGGTCGGCTTCGCGATCACCGAACGGTCCTTCTCGGCCTTCGAGCCGAGGATCAGCAGCAGCGTTGCGTCGCCGCCGTCGTCCAGGATCATGTTCGCGAATTCACCGTTCGGCCATTCGAAGATGCGGTGCGAGAACTCCCAGTATTCGTCGAGCGACTCGCCCTTGAACGCGAACACCGGCGTGCCGGCTTCGACGATCGCGGCCGCGGCGTGATCCTGCGTCGAGAAGATGTTGCACGAGGCCCAGCGGACGTCCGCGCCGAGCGCCTTCAGCGTCTCGATCAGCACGCCCGTCTGGATCGTCATGTGCAGCGAACCGGCGATGCGCGCGCCCTTCAGCGGCTGCTGCGCCTTGTATTCGTCACGGATCTGCACGAGGCCCGGCATTTCGGTCTCGGCGATGTTGAGTTCCTTGCGGCCCCAGCCGGCCAGCGCCATGTCGGCGACGACGTAATCGTGGGAAGCCTTAGAATCGATAATGGCGTTCATCACGCCCTCCTTTCTAAAAAGTTTCTAGATTGGTGACGTGAGCGCCGTTCAGGAAGCGGGGCCGGCGCGACAACACGCTGAACGCGCGCCGCACGGCTGCTTGGTGAAGCCTTCCGAGCCTGGCGGACGCAGAGGGTCCGTCGCAACGCTCCTCGGAAAACGGAGGGGATTGTAGCAAATCGGCGCGCGAAATGCGCGAGCACGGCACAAGCGCGCGGCGTCGGCGCGCATGGCCGCCCTGAAAGGGTCAGGACTCCGCGCCGACCCAGGCCTGCTCGCGCAGCCGCGCGCGCAGGCGCGCGACGGCCTGGCTGTGCAGCTGGCACACGCGCGACTCGCTCACCTCGAGCACCGCGCCGATCTCGCGCAGATTCAGACCCCGTTCGTAGTACAGCGACATCAGCAGCTTCTCCCGCTCCGGCAGCCGCTCGATCGCCTCGACGAGCGCCTCGCGCAGATGCTCGTCGAGCAGCGACGACAGCGGATCGGCGTGATCGACGCGATAGCGGTCGAGAAACGGCTCGTCGTCGGCCGCGCGGTCGAAATCCTCGTAGTAGATGAGCTGGCTGCCGTGCAGGTCCTGCAGCATCCCCTGGTATTCGTCGAGCGGCATCTTCAGGTGCTCCGCGATCTCGGTCTCGCTCGCCGAGCGGCCGAGATGCTGCTCGACCTGGTGCACCGCGTGCTCGACCTCGCGCGACGTCTTGCGCAGGCTGCGCGGCAGCCAGTCGTTGCTGCGCAGCTCGTCGAGCATCGCGCCGCGGATGCGCTGCGTCGCGTAGGTCTCGAACTGCGCGCCCTGGTCTTCCTTGTAGCGGCCGGCCGCGTCCATCAGGCCGATCATGCCGGCCTGGATCAGGTCGTCGAGGTCGACGCTCGCCGGCATCTTCGCGACGAGCTGCAGCCCGAGGCGGCGCACGAGCGGCGCATATTGCGCGAGCACGTCGGCCTGGGACATCTTTCCTTGAGCGTTGTACATCATGGCTCTCTCCTTCCGGTGGCGCTCACGCGGCGTGTGCCGCGCCCGCCTCATACGACGGCTTGCCGCCCGCGTGGACCGCGCGCCCCGCGCCCGAACGCGGGCGCATCGGCCAGTACAGCAGGTCGGCGGCAATCTGCCGGTAATCGCGCGCGGCCGCCGACGACGGGAACGCGTCGACCACCGCATGCATCAGTTCGCGCGCATGCTCGACGAGCGGATCGGCGCTCACGCAGCCCGCGTCGGCGATCGACACGGTCAGGTAGCGGCTCGCGACGCCCGCGAGGTTGTCGAAGGCCGTCTTCGCGTCCGCGTGGCTGCCGACGTGATTGGTCAGCACGCGGAACTGCGCGAACGCGTGGGCGAAATGCAGCCGCTTCATGCACGCGTACGCCTCGGTGATCGCCTGCGCGGCAACCCGCGTGACGACCAGCACGTCGTGCGCTTCGCGTGCGAGCGCCGAGAACGAACCGTCGGCGCCGAGTTGCGTGTCGACCAGCACGATGTCGGCCGGCCCGTCGATGAAATCGCTCAGTTGCGCGTCGCTGTAGCCGGCGCGCGCGAGCCGCGCCGCCGCGCACAGGCCGAAGCCGGCGGCCACCCGCGTGCGTTCGCCGTCGCGCAGCCATGCGCCCGCCAGGGTCGCGCTGGCCGAATGCACGTCGGCGCGCTCGTCGACGACGAGCACGTCCTTGCCGAGCGACGCGAGCGCCGTAGCCAGGTTCACGATGGTTGACGTGCAGCCGACACCCGTCGGCCCGCCCGTCACCGCGACGATGCGCGACGCGCGCCCGGCCAGCAGGCGCCGCAGCCCTTCGGCCTGGTCGATGATCCGTTTATCCAAATCGCACCTCGTGCAGCTCGGCAGTGGAACGTGCGGTCAGTGCGGAAAGCAGCGTCGGCATGTCCTCGTCTTGCGGCACGAAGGGAGAACCGTCGCGCGGCACGCAGAACGCGCTCTTCAGCAGGAATTTGGTCGAGGCGACGTACAGGTTCTCCGGCACCTTCTGGCCGGTCGACACGTAGTGGACCGGCAGCTTGTAGCGGATCACCGTGTCGAGCACGCCGCCGAGGTGGGTCGCTTCGTCGAGCTTCGTGAGGATGCAGCCGGCTAGGTCCGGATGTTCGCCCGCGCTGCGGTACGCCTGCACGACTTCGTTGAGCGTGTCGCCATGGCTCGTCGCGTTGAGCAGCAGCAGGCGCTGCACCGGCGCGTTCGCGCCATGCAGCATCGCGATCTGGTCGGACACCGCGCGGTCGCGCTGGCTCATGCCGATCGTGTCGATCAGCACGATGTGCTTGTTGCGCAGCTCGGACAGTGCGAGCGCGAGATCGCCCGCATCCTTCACCGCGTGCACCGGCACGCCGAGGATCTTGCCGAAGATGCGCAGCTGCTCGTGGCCGCCGATCCGGTAGCTGTCGGTGGTCAGCAACGCGACCTTGCTCGCGCCGAAGCGCATCACGCAACGCGCGGCCAGCTTCGCGGTGGTGGTCGTCTTGCCGACGCCCGTCGGCCCCATCAGCGCGAACACGCCGCCGCGCTCCATCAGCGCATCCTCGCTGTCGAGCACCGGCAGGTTCGACGCGAGCACCGACTGCGCCCATTCGGCAGCCTGTTCGAAGGTCTGCGCGCCGTCGCCGGACGGCAGGTTGTCGACCAGCATCCGCACGAGCTGCGCGGAGAAACCGGCCGCGAACAGGTGCTTTGTCAGCGCGCCGTGCACGGCGCTGCGACGCTGGCGATCGTGCCACTTCAGGCTGTCGAACTGCTCTTCCAGCATGCCGCGCAATTCGCCGAGTTCCTGCATCACCGTGTCGTTGACGATCCGCTCGATGCGCGACTTCACCGCATCGGCCACCGCGGCGGCCGCGTCGGCGGGCAGGCGCGTGCGCTCGGCCGTCTTCGCCGCGTGCGCGGCGCTCGTATCGGGCGCGCGGGTGGCGGCGGCCGGCATCCGGCGCTCGGCGTCGCGCACGATGTCGCGCGCCCAGTCGGGCGGCGTCGCGCGCGCGGCGGCCTGCGGCGCGGGCGCGCTCGCGGGCGGCGCGGCCGGCGCCTGCGCGCGTGCGATCAGCGCGTCGCGCTGCTGCGTCAGGCGCTTCGCGTGCTCGACCAGCCACGGTGCGGGTTCGGATGCGCCGGCGGCCGGCGTATCGGCAGTGGGCATACCGGCAGCGGATGCGGCGCTCGCCGGCGAGCCCGCAACCGCCGGTGTGCCGGCCAGCGTGTCCGCGTCGATCGCCGACGCATGCGCGCTCGCCTCGTCCGCATCGGCGCTCGCGCCGAACACGGACGAGAACACGTCCGGCAGCCCGCCTTCGCCGGCAGCGTAGGGATTGACGGCCGGGCGAGCCGGTGCGGCGCCGGGGCGCGACACGATGCCGGACATCGCGGCGGCCGGCACGGATTCCGGCAGGCGCGGCGTGGCGAGGCGCGGGCGGGCGGCCGGCGGCGTCACCGCGGCCAGGTCCGAATCGGCGAGTGCAACGATTTCGACGCTGCCGTCATCGAGCGTGCGGTTCGACAGCACGACCGCGTCGGCGCCGAGCGCCTCGCGCACGAGACGAAGTGCGTCGCGGCTCGTTGCGCCGGTGAATTTGCGAATGTTCAAGCGGAACCCCCGATGACGTTAACGACTTTGATCGTGCGTGTGTCCGGCACTTCGGCATACGACAGCACTTTCAATTGCGGCAGGCTGCGGCGCAGGAAACGCGCGAGCATCGCGCGCAGCGCGTGCTGCACGAGCAGCACGGGCGGCAGCCCGAGATTCTGTTGACGCAGCATCGCTTGCTGCGTGCCGGTCAGAAGGTTGTGCGCGAGGCCGGGCTCGAGGCCCGGGTTCGCGCCGGTGGCGAGCGCCTGCGACAGCACGCGCTCGAGATTCGCGTCGAGGCCCATCACCTGCATTTCGCCGGCGCCCGGATACCACTGCTGCGTGATCGCGCGGCCGAGCGAGAGCCGCACCGCGGCGGTGATCTCGTACGCGTCGCCACGGCCAGCGTGTTCGGACACGGCTTCGAGGATCGTGCGCATGTCGCGGATCGGCACGCCTTCCTCGAGCAGGTTCTGCAGCACTTTCTGCAGCGTCGTCAGCGAGATCGTCTTCGGCACGAGGTCCTCGACGAGCGACGGCGCGTCCTTGCCGGTGCGCTCGATGAGCGCCTGCACTTCCTGGCGGCCGAGCAGTTCGGCCGCGTGCTGGACGACGAGATGGTTCAGGTGCGTCGCGACGACCGTGCTCGCGTCGACCACCGTGTAGCCGTACACCTGCGCCTGCTCGCGCAGCGCGACGTCGATCCACACGGCCGGCAGGCCGAACGCGGGATCCTGCGTGACTGCCCCCGGCAGCGCGGCCGTCACCTGGCCCGGGTTGATCGCGAGCCACTGGCCCGGGAACACTTCGCCGACGCCGATCTCGACGCCTTTCAGCGCGATCCGGTACGCGTTCGGCCGCAGTTCGAGGTTGTCGCGGATATGGATCACCGGCGGCAGGAAGCCGATTTCCTGCGCGAATTTCTTGCGGATGCTCTTGATGCGCTTGAGCAGCTCGCCGTCGCTGCCCTTGTCGACGAGCGGGATCAGCCGGTAGCCGACTTCGAGGCCGAGCGGGTCGATCAGCTGCACATCGTCCCAGGTCGCCTCGTGGCTGTCGGTCGGCAGCACCGCGGGCGGCGCGATGTCGGTCACGTCGCCGGCCGCCTTGCGGGCCGCCGCGCGCTTGGTCTGCGTGCGGGCCAGCCAGATCGCGCCGCCGCCGAGCCCGAGGAACGCGAAGTGCGGCATGCCGGGGATCAGCCCCATGACCACGATGATCACGCCGGTGATCGTCAGCACGCGCGGGTTCGTGAACAGCTGGCCGGTGATCTGCGTGCCGATGTCCTCGTCGGTCGCGACGCGCGACACGATCACGCCGGCCGCGGTCGAGATCACGAGCGACGGGATCTGCGCGACGAGGCCGTCGCCGATCGTCAGCAGCGTGTAGTTCGTGCCGGCCGCGGCGAACGACATGTCGTGCTGGACCATCCCGACGATCAGCCCGCCGATCACGTTGATCGCCATGATGATCAGGCCGGCGATCGCATCGCCGCGCACGAATTTCGACGCGCCGTCCATCGACCCGTAGAACTCGGCTTCCTGCGACACGGCCAGGCGGCGCTTGCGGGCCTGATCCTCGTTGATGAGGCCCGCGTTCAGGTCGGCGTCGATCGCCATCTGCTTGCCGGGCATCGCGTCGAGCGTGAAGCGCGCGGACACTTCGGCGATCCGCCCCGCGCCCTTCGTGATCACCATGAAGTTGATGATCATCAGGATCACGAACACAACGATGCCGACCGCGAAGTTGCCGCCGACGAGGAAGTGGCCGAATGCCTCGATCACCTGGCCGGCCGCGTCCGGCCCGGTGTGGCCTTCGAGCAGCACGACGCGCGTCGACGCGACGTTCAGCGACAGGCGCAAGAGCGTCGAGAACAGCAGCACGCTCGGGAACGCCGCGAAGTCGAGCGGCTTCATCGTGTACATGCTGACGAGCAGCACCATCACCGACAGCGCGATGTTGAACGTGAACAGCAGATCCAGCAGCAGCGGCGGCAGCGGCAGGATCATCATCCCCAGGATCATGCAGATGAGGATCGGGCCCGCGAGCGCGCGCAGGTTGGTGCCCGCGAACGGGTTCGGGCGCTTCCCGAGCAGGCCGGTCGGGGTGCTCATGCGGAAGCTCCTTGCTTGCCCAGTGTGTCTTCGGCTTCTTCGCGTTCGTCGTCGGCGGGTACCGACGCGCCCTTGTCGAGTTCGACCGGCACGTCGAGATCGACCGGCACTGCCGGGAACGCACCGCCTTCCGAACGGAAGCGCTTGAGCTGGTAGACCCACGCGAGCACTTCGGCGACGGCCGAGTACAGCGAACCGGGAATCTCGCGCTCAAGTTCGACGTTGTGATACAGCGCACGCGCGAGCGGCGGCGCTTCGAGCAGCGGCACGTTGTGTTCGGCCGCGAGTTCGCGGATGCGCGCGGCGACGAGGTTCACGCCCTTCGCGACGACCTTCGGCGCACGCATCTCGCCGTCCGTGTATTGCAGCGCGACGGCGAAGTGCGTCGGGTTCGTGACGACCACGTCGGCCTTCGGCACGGCCGCCATCATCCGGCGGCGCGCGATCGCGCGCTGCTGCTGGCGAATCCGCCCCTTCACGTGCGGATCGCCTTCGTTCTCGCGATGCTCGCGCTTCACTTCTTCCTTCGTCATGCGCAACTTCTTGTTGTACTGCCAGATTTGGTAAGGCACATCGAGCGCGGCGACCACCAGCATCCCGGCGACCGTCGTGCCGCAGCACACGGCGACCAGGTGCAGCGCGTCGGGGAGCGCGACGCCGAGCGGCTGCGTCGCGAGGCCGAGGAGTTCGTCCTTGCTGCGCCAGATCGCGACGCCGCCGATCCCGCCGACGACGATCGTCTTCGCGACCGACATCCCGAGCTGGATCGGCCCCTGGATCGAGAAGATCCGGCCGAGGCCCGAGATCGGGTTCAGGCGTTCGAACTTCAGCTCGAACGTCTTCTGCGAGATCAGCCAGCCGCCGAGCGCCATCGGCGCGAGCAGCGCGGCGAGGCCGGTGAGCGCGAGGATCGGCAGCAGCGCGGTGAGCCCCTCGAGGCTCGCGCTGCCGGCCGCCGACAGCATCCGGTTCGTGTCGAATGCGGTCGCGCGATCGAACGTGAACGCCCCGCGCAGCATCGTCTGCAGATGCGCGCCCGACGGGCCCGCGAGCAGCCATGCGCCGTAGAACCCGGCCGCGAGCAGCGCGAACGAAGCCAGTTCGCGCGAACGCGCGACCTGCCCCTCCTCGCGCGCCTTCTCGCGGCGCCTGGGAGTGGCGGCTTCGGTCTTGTCGAGATCGCTCTCGTCTGCCACGGGGCCTCCAGTCGGGTACGGCGGAATGCCGCTTTCCAGTGACACCGATTATTCATGCAGGCGTCAAACGCCGATCGGTCGAGCAAAGCCGGGAAAGGGGGGTATTTCGGGGAATCGGGCGAGCCGGCGCGAACGCGGCCGGCGCGGGGCGCAGCGAGGCGCGGCAAGGCGGAAAAACGTGCCGATCGGCGCGCTGGCGAGATGCCGGCCGCGGGCAGGATGCCGACGGCGGGAAGCGGGGAAACGGAGAAACGACGGGCGGGAAAGGCGGGGCATTCAGGCCCCGGCGCGACGGCGTCGCGCGCCGGGGCAGGCGTCGGTCAGACCGCCGGGATCGGATCGGCGCCGAAGCGGTTCGGGCCGTCGGTGCCGCGCGAGCACATCCACACGAGCAGCAGGATGCCGCCGACGATCGGAATCAGCGCGATCAGCAGGAACCAGCCCGAGCGGCCGGTATCGTGCAGGCGACGCACGCTCACCGCGATGCCCGGAATGATCAGCGCCAGCGAAACCAGGCAGATGATGCCGAGCAGCAACAGTGTGATCAGGCCCCCTTCGCGGCCGACCGCGCCGATGATCTGCACCACGATCGAAAGAATGACGCTCACCAGCGTGAAATACCAGTATTCGGCGCGACGCGCACGGCCTTCGAATGTCGCGTATTTATTGAGTACGGTACGAACGGCTTCGGAAAAACCCATCTTATTACCCTCCTGTTTTATATTGGCACCCCGGAAACAACGCCGGAATTATATGTTTGAATTTCGCCGGATTCCAATTCTTTTCGCTTGTGCGCCAGCCCGCCAGCCCGCTTGAGCAGCACGCCGATACAGCGCGGAAAAGGCCACAGCAGCATAAGGCGGCGCCACGGATTGGCATGTCGCGTCATTTTAATAATCTTGAAGACCTGACAGAAACGACAGCCCCCATAATCCAGTACTTGATTACAACCGAATGAAATTCGGCACGATCGATAATCAGCGCATGTGCGGCGTTCGATTAACCGGCCGCCGCCCGTTGCAGCACGGCGAGATCGAGCTTCTTCATCGTCATCACCTGCGCCATCACGCGTTCGGCGCGCGCGGCATCGCCGGCCATCAGTTCGGACAGCTGCACCGGCACGACCTGCCACGACACGCCGAAGCGGTCGCGCAGCCACCCGCACTGCTGCGCGCGCTCGTCGCCGCCTTCGCCCAGGCGCGCCCAGTAATGATCGATCTCGTCCTGGTCGCGGCAGTTGACGACGAACGACACGGCCGGCGTGATCTGGAACACGGGGCCGCCGTTCAGCGCGACGAACGCCTGCCCGTCAAGCTCGAACGCGATGGTCATCACCGCGCCCTCCGCGCTGCCGGACGCGTGCGCGCCGGCCTTGCCGTAGCGCGCGACGTGCACGATGCGCGCGTTGTCGAACACCGACACGTAGAAGCTGGCCGCCGCCTCGGCGTCGCGGTCGAACCACAGGAACGGCGTGATGCGCTGGATTCGCGGGCTCATGGCGTTGTCTCCTCGATGTCGTGCCGGCACTGGTGCCGGTCTTACATCGTAGGCGCTGCGCCCGCGGATGGCGGGAATCCGGCTTGGCGCGCTCGCCCGGCCGCCGGATAAAAAAAGGGGGCGATCGCTCGCCCCCTTGTTCCTGCCTGCGGCCGTGCCGCGTCAGAACGCGACGAACGGCTGCGCGCCGCCGCTCGCGGTCTTGTCCATCCCGAAGTAGATCGTCTTGCCGTAGAACTGCGGCATGCCGATGTCGAGCCAGCTGGACGAGCCGAACGGGCCCGCGATGTCGTTGAACGCGAACGTCGACGAGTTCGAGAACAGCGAATCGGCGTTCGACACGGGCATCGTCACGGTACCCGATGCGCCGTTCTGGCCGCTCAGCGTCGCCGGATAGCTGGTCGCGGGCGTCGGACAGTAGAACTCCGTGTTCCGCGGGCACGTCTTCGAAACCCCGGTCGAATCGTTGAAGAAATACGCGTTCGAACCCGTATCGAAGAACGCGGTTACGTTGCGCCCCTGGAACGTCGCGCTGACGTCGCCCGTCGTGGTCGATGTCAGCACCGTCTTTCCGCTCAGGTTCGGCAGGCCGAACGTCAGCGTCCCGGTCGCGCTCGCCTGCCCGCTATCCGAGATGGCCGGCATCTGCACGCTCACGCCGTCGCTGTTCGCGAAACGATGAACCGGGTTGGCCACCTGCTGCGCCAGCGGCACGAGCGTCACCGCGCAACTCGCGTTGTCGCCGTTCGGGCACGCATAGTAGTTGTTGCTCGACGACGTCGACGTCGCGCAGGTCGTGCCGCAGTCGTACGGCGCCGGCCCGATGCCGAGGATCCCGTTCGCGCCGAGCGCGCCCGCCGAGTTGGCCGATGCACCGCCGTTCGTGCACGAGCTCGGCACATTCGTCGTACCGAGGTCGCCGATGATCTGCACGGGCAGCGAGGCCGCCTGCTCGGTGCCGATCGACAGGTCGACCGTGCGCACCGACCCCCACGTATAGCTCGACACGAACTTGCCGCACTCGGCGACCGGCGCGCCGCCGCTCGTCACCTGCGGCAGGGTGCTCAGCACGCCCGACACGGCGCTGCCGACGAGCCGCAGCCCGTAGGACGCGGTATCGACCAGCACGTTGTTGACCACCTGGCAGTTCGATGTGCCCGGCACGCAGACCTTCACGCTGACGGTCGGGATGTTGATCACGTTCGCGACGCCGGCACCGACCGTGATGACGGCCGTGCTCCCGCTATTGCCGTCGGATCCGCTGTTGCCGTTGTTGCCCGAGTTGCTGCTGTTGCCGCTGCCGCCGTCGCCGCCGCCGCAGGCCGTCACGAGCACGGCCGTCGCGGCCGCGAGGCCCAGCACGCAGAGCCAGCGCTTGAATGTACGATGAATGCTCAAGATCGCTCTCCCGCTGTCACTGGATGTCGGTGCCGGCCAGGCCGGCAGGCAATGCCGCCGGCAGCCACGCCTGGCCCGAGAACGCGCCCATATGGCCGCCCGTCCGGATCACGAGGCCGCTTGTGTCGACGGCCACGGGCGCGCGCCAGCCGCGCGCCTTGTGCGCGGCCTGAACGCCTGCGGTGTACTGCGGGAAATAGCTGCCGAGCAGCGACGCGAGATCCGGCATCGTCGGCCCGCTCCAGGCGAGGCCGAACACGCTGCCGGCGGCCGACGTGTATTCGTGGATGACCGTGCCCGATCCGAGCGTGATCTCGCGGACGGTGTAGCCGGCCGTGCTTGTCTGCACGCCGTCCGCCGAACGCATCGCGCGCTGCAGCGCGCGCACGGTGGCGGCCTGATCGTCCGCGGGCGGCGACATCGGTGCGCCACCCAGTTCGGCGTGTGCGTGGACGGCCCACAGCACACCCATTGCAGCCGTCGCATGCGCGACGGTCCAGCCCAAGCGTTTCAGCTTCACGTTCCCCCCCAAGGGACTGGCTTCGTTGCCGGCGGCGCCGCCGTCGGGCCCGCACCGCCTGCCAACCTATGAATCGTACGAATGACGCTACGTTGCTGCTGACGCGTAGTATGCCTGCTGAGTGTGGCGAAGTGTCAATTTGACGCAGGATCACGCCGCGCCGCGGGGACGCGGCGCGCACGGGGAAACGAGGCGGGAACGGGAAATGCGCGCATCGGGCGGCCCCGCGGGACGGGGCGCGCCGATGCGAGGCGGCAGGGTCAGAAGCCCAGACTCGCGAGCAGGTCGTCGACCTGCCCCTGGTCCTGGACCACGTCGGATTTGCCTTCCGGCGCGATCTGCGGGCCGTTCAGCAGCGACTCGGGGCTGCCGGTCGGGCTGATCTGCTCGGCCGCGAGCGCGGCCGCGGTGGCCGCGAACTGTTCGCGCCGCTCGGGCGCGATGTTCTCGACGAGCACGGTGAGAAGCTGCTGCTCGATCAGGTAGACCATGTCCATGATCTTCTTGATCACCTGCCCGGTGAGATCCTGGAAATCCTGCGCGAGCATGATCTCGAGCAGTTGCGCGCGGGTCGCCGACGTCGATTCGGGCAGCGCGCGCAGGAACGTGCGCGTATCGTCCATCAGCTCGCGCACTTCCGCGTGCTCGATCGGCGCCGCATACCACTGCGCCCAGCGCGCGTCGAGCGCCTCGGCCTCGTTCTGGATGCGCTCCTGCATCGGCTTCGCGACCTCGATCGCATTCAGCACGCGCACGGCAGCCTGCTCGGTCATCGTCGCGACGTAGCGCAGCCGGTCGCGCGCATCGGGCACGGCTTCCGCCGCGCGCTCGACATGCTTGTCGAGCCCGAGCTCGCGCATCGAATCGCGCAGCGTGCGCGTGACGTGGCCGATGCGCGCGAGGATGCGGTCGCTCGCGAAATCGGCGCCTTCTGGATGGCTGTCGGCGCTGAACCCCGCGCCGGCGAGCGCCGCATGGATCGGCTCGTTCACGTCAGCTCCCGGCCTTCGCCATCTTGTCGATGATCTTGTTCAGCTTCTCGTCGAGCGTCGCGGCCGTGAACGGTTTCACGACGTAGCCGCTCGCGCCGGCCTGCGCGGCCGCGATGATGTTCTCCTTCTTCGACTCGGCCGTGACCATCAGCACCGGCAGGTGCGTGAGCGTCGCGTCCGCGCGGATTTCCTTCAGCATCGCGAGGCCGTCGAGGTTCGGCATGTTCCAGTCCGAAATCACGAAGTCGTAGCCGCCGCCGCGCAACCGCGCGAGGCCGGCCAGACCGTCCTCGGCCTCGTCGACGTTCGAATAGCCCAGTTCCTTGAGCAGGTTGCGGACGATCCGGCGCATCGTCGGGAAATCGTCCACCACCAGGATTTTCATGCTCTTGTCCATCGTCGTTCCTTTCCAGATTCGTTTCCGTCGGGACGCGTATCGTGGCACGCGCCCCGTGACATTCCATTCAAACGCGCTGCACGCGGTCGCCCATCGTCGCCAGGCGCGCCATCACGCGACGGCTCATCTCGGCGAGCGGCACGATCTCGTCCGCGCCGCCGAGCGCGATCGCCTCGCGCGGCATCCCGAACACGATGCAGCTTGCTTCGTCCTGCGCGAACGTGTGAGCGCCCGCGCGTTTCATTTCCAGCAGGCCGGCCGCGCCGTCGCGGCCCATCCCGGTGAGGATTACGCCGATCGCGTTCTTGCCCGCGTGCGTCGCCGCCGAGCGGAACAGCACGTCGACCGACGGGCGGTGCCGGTTCACCGGCGGCTCGTCCGACAGTTGCGCAATATAGTTCGCCCCGCTTCTCGCCAGCAACAGGTGCGCATGGCCCGGCGCGATGTACGCGTGACCGGGCAGCACGCGCTCGCCGTGCTCGGCTTCCTTCACCGCGATCCGGCACAGGCCGTTCAGCCGCTGCGCGAACGACTTCGTGAAGCCCGGCGGCATGTGCTGCGCGATCAGCACGGCCGGCGCATCCGGCGGCAGCGGCGTCAGCACTTCTCGGATCGCCTCGGTGCCGCCCGTCGACGCGCCGATGATGATCAGCTTCTCGGTACTGACGAGCGGATTGTTGAACATCGGCGCGGCCGCGTGGCTGTCCGCCGCGCGTGCGACGGCCTGCGGCTGCGGCGCCTGGCGCACGCGCGCACGCGACGCCGCGCGGATCTTGTCGGCGAGCTTTTCCGCGTAGTCGAGCATGCCGTCGCGAATCCCGACGCGCGGCTTCGTGACGAAATCCACCGCGCCGAGTTCGAGCGCGCGCAGCGTGATTTCCGAGCCGCGCTCGGTCAGCGACGACACCATCACGACCGGCATCGGCCGCAGGCGCATCAGCTTCTCGAGGAAGTCGAGCCCGTCCATGCGCGGCATTTCGACGTCGAGCGTGAGCACGTCGGGGTTGTGCTGCTTGATGAGCTCGCGCGCGACGAGCGGATCGGGCGCGGTCGCGCACACCGTCATGTCGGGCTGGCTGTTGATGATCTCGGTCATCAGGCTGCGGATCAGCGCCGAATCGTCGACGCACAATACTTTGATCTTCTGCACTGCGGTCATGCCTCCTGCTTTCTTGATAGGTTCGCCGCACCCGGGCTCCCGGCATACGGGCTCGCCGCCCGCGTGCCGCCGGCGCCCGCCGCGCTCCCGGAGCCGGCCGGCGCCGCGCCGCGCGCGCCAAACAGCTCGATGCGCGGACGCGCCGGCTGCGGCGCCGCCGGCCGCTTGGCCGCGAACAGCTCGACGTGCGGGCGCGGCCGCGCGGCGCGCAGGCGGTCGGCCTCGCGCGCGAGCGCGGCTTCGCGCTCGGTCACGCCCGGCACCTGCAGCCGCAGCTTCTTCACCATCGCGCGCCCCGTGCGCGGCATGAACGCGACCTTGCGCGGATGGACGTCCTGCAAATCCTCGGCGGTGATGCGGATGCGTTCGAGCGCCAGATAGCGGCGCACGAAATCGGCGTTGCGATCGCCGATGTTGATCGTCGTCATCCCGGCCAGTACGGCCGCGCCGCCGAACACCTTCGCCTCGAAGCGCTCGCGGCGTCCGCCGGCCTTGATCAGTTCGTTGATCAGCACTTCCATCGCGTACGCGCCGTAGCGCATCGAGTCGGATGCGGCCGCGCCCGCATCGGCGCCGTCGTCGGGCAGCATGAAGTGGTTCATCCCGCCAATGCCCGCGTACGGATCGTGAATGCACGCGGCGACGCACGAGCCGAGCACGGTCATCAGCACCATGTCCTCGGACGTCGTGTAGAACTCGTTCGGCAGCAGCTTCACGCCGGGCAGGCCGAAGTGGTTGTCGAAGTAGCGATTGGTCGCGATCGGCAGCGCACTCATCCGCGCTCTCCAAAGGCGGGCGCGGCGCCCGCGGCCCGTGCGCGCACCGGCGACGGCATCGCGGCCGCCGCAGGCGCTTGCGCGCCACGCGGCCGCGCACCCTGCGCGGCGTCGCGGGTCAGTTCGTACACCGTCTGCCCGCGCAGCCGGAACGCCTGCGTCACGTAGGTGAAGTTTTCCGAATGGCCGGCGAACAGCAGCCCGCCCGGCTTCACGAGCGGCTCGAAGCGCGACAGCACCTGCCCCTGCGTCGGCTTGTCGAAATAGATCATCACGTTGCGGCAGAAGATCGCGTCAAACGGCTTCGCGATCCCGTAGTCCGCATCGGTCAGGTTCAGCTGCTCGAAACGGATCATCGCGCGCAGCTCGGGGCGCACCTTCACGCGGCCGGCCTGCGGGCCCGTGCCCTTCAGGAAGAAGCGCTTCAACCGCTCCGGCGACAAATGCTTGACCTGGTCGTACGTATAGATGCCGGCTTCCGCCTTCGCGAGCACCTGCGTGTCGAGATCGGTCGCGAGGATCGACGCGCCGCGCGCGGCCGAATCACCGAGCGCCTCGATCAGCGTGATCGCGATCGAGTAAGGCTCCTCGCCGGTCGACGCCGCCGAACACCAGACCGACACCGGCGCCGGCCGCCCTTTCACGAAATCCGACAGGATCGGGAAATGGTGCGACTCGCGGAAAAACGCGGTCAGGTTCGTCGTCAGCGCGTTGGTGAACGCTTCCCACTCGAGCGGATCGTCTTCCTGCTCGAGCAGGTCGAGGTAGTCGCGGAACGTGTCGAGGCCGCGCGCCCGCAGCCGCCGCGCGAGACGGCTGTACGCCATGTCGCGCTTGTGCTCGGACAGCGAGATCCCCGCGCGTTGGTGGATCAGCGCGCGGATGCGTGCGAAATCCGCGCCCGTGAACGCGAAGTCGCGCCCCGGCTCGCCCGCGCGGGGCGAGGCATCCGGTGCATCGGGTCGAAACGGCGCGCGCGCGTGCGGCATGGTTTAGAAGGTCTCCCAGTCGTCGTCGGACGTGCCGGCTGCCGCCAGCGCCGGCTTCTCGCCGTTCAGCGCCGGGCGCACGAGCGCGGGCTTCGCGGCCGGCTTGTCCGCCGGCGCGGCCGCTTTCGCGAGACGCGGGCCATAGCCGCCCGCGGCGGTGCCGCGGGAAGCCGGGGCATCCTTCTGCGTGTGCGCGGCGGTGTCGGCCGCGCGCTTCGGCTCGTGGCTGGCGCCCGACGCAGCCGCACGCGATACCGGCGCGGCGCGGCGTGCCGGTTGCGCGGCTGCCTGCGGGGCCGGCAGCGCGGCGACTGGCGCCCGCGGCTCGGACGGCAGTGCCGGCACGGCCGCCGGTTCATGCGCGAGCGGCCGCGCCACACTGCGCGCCGGCGCGAGCACGATGCCGCCCGCGACGCGCCAATCCGACACGATCGCCTTCATCTGGCGCGTCTGCTCCTCGAGCGACGCCGCCGCGGCGGCCGCCTGCTCGACGAGCGCCGCGTTCTGCTGCGTGACCGAATCCATCTGGCCGACCGCGCGGTTGACCTGCTCGATGCCGGTCGACTGCTCGTCGGACGCGGCGCTGATCTCGCCCATGATGTCGGTCACGCGGCGCACGGCCTGCACGATCTCGTCCATCGTCGAGCCCGCGCGCGACACGAGCGCCGACCCGCTTTCGACCTTCCCGGCCGAATCGCCGATCAGCTGCTTGATTTCCTTCGCGGCGCTCGCGCTGCGCTGCGCGAGCGAGCGCACCTCGCCCGCGACGACCGCGAAGCCGCGGCCCTGCTCGCCCGCGCGCGCGGCTTCGACCGCCGCGTTCAGCGCGAGGATGTTGGTCTGGAATGCGATGCCCTCGATCGTACCGATGATGTCGACGACCTTGCCCGAGCTCGCCGCGATGTCCTGCATCGTCGACACGACCTGGCCGACCACCTCGCCGCCCTGCGTCGCGATGTCCGACGCGTTCACCGCGAGCTGGCTCGCCTGCCGCGCGTTCTCCGCGTTCTGCCGCACCGTGCCCGTCAGCTGCTCCATGCTCGATGCGGTTTCCTGCAGCGACGCGGCCTGCTCCTCGGTGCGCTGCGACAGGTCGATGTTGCCGGTCGCGATCTCCCGCGCGCCGACGTCGATCGACTCGGTGCCGCGATGCACGGCCTGCACCATCGTCGTGACGGCGTCCTGCATCCGCTTGATGCCGCCGAACAGGCGGCCGATCTCGTTCGTGCTGAACACGTTCACCGGCTGCGTGAGGTCGCCGCCGGCGATGCGCTCGAAGTGCGCGATCGCGTCCTCGAGCGGCTTCACGATCAGCCCGCGCAGCGCGAAGCGGATCGCGATCACGACGACGAACGCGAGCGCGATGCCGGCCGCGATCAGCGCGACCATCAGCGAGATCTGCGACTGCGTCGCGGCCTGGCGGTCTTCCGCGCGCTTCTGCAGCGCGGCGACCACGGCCGCCGACGCGTCGCCGTAGGCGACGAACATCGGGCTGATCTTGGTGTCGGCGACCGCGTGGAACGCGGCCATGTCGCCCGCGCGCGCGGCCGCGAATTCGGGCTCGACGCCTTCCTTCACGATCGTCGTGTAGCGCGCGGTCAGCTCGTCGACGAGCGCCTGCTCGACACCGAGCCTCGGGGTCGACTGGAATGCCTGCCAGTTCTGGTTCGACTTCGCGAACAGCTCCTGCGCGCGGTCGAGCACCTTGGCGGCCTCGGCCGTGTTGCCGGCTTCCGTCAGCGAGCGGAAGCGGTCGAGCGACACGCGCGCGCGCAGCAGGTACGACGACGTGTCGTCGAGCGTGTGGATCGCCGGCAGGTCGACGTGCGCGATCTCGTCGAGCGAGCGGCTCGCGTGATTCAGCGCGTAGAGGCCGAGCCCGCCGACCGCGGCGGCCAGGCACACGAGGATGAGTCCGACCGCCGTGAGCGTCGTGCGGATCGACCAGTTATGCAACATTGCAGATTCTCCCGAAATTCCTGCGCACGCGGCGCACTTACCCGCCGAGCGACTCGATCAGCGCCATTTCACGGCTCGACATCAGCTTCTCGATGTCCATCAGGATCAGCATCCGGCCGTCGACCGTGCCGAGGCCCGTCAGGTACTCGGTCGTCAGCGTCGCGCCGAATTCCGGCGCCGGCATGATCTGGTCGGTCTGCAGCGTGAGCACGTCCGACACGCCGTCGACCACCATCCCGACCACGCGATGCGCGACGTTCAGGATGATCACGACGGTCTGGTGGTCGTACTCGACGCGGCCGAGATGGAACTTGATCCGCATGTCGACGATCGGCACGATGATTCCGCGCAGGTTGATCACGCCCTTGATGAACTCCGGCGCGTTCGCGATGCGCGTGACGCTGTCGTAGCCGCGGATTTCCTGCACTTTCAGGATGTCGATCCCGTATTCCTCGTCGCCGAGCGTGAACACGAGGAATTCCTGGCCCGTCGCGTCGCCCTGCGCCGCGTCGCGGCGGCTCGTTGCCGCGTTCGCCGCGGCCGGATTGATCATTTGGACTTCAGCAGACACGTTTGCCCCCAATCGGTTGAATGGCGAGAGTCATCAGAACATCGCGAGCTCGGCGCCCGCACGGGCGCCGTGCGTCGCACGGGTTTCGCGGTTCAGCGCCGCGACGTCGACGATCAGCGCGACGCTGCCGTCGCCGAGGATGGTCGCCGCCGAGATGCCATGCACCTTGCGGTAGTTGGTTTCGAGGTTCTTCACGACCACCTGCTGCTGGCCGACCAGCTCGTCGATCAGCATCGCGAAGCGGCGTCCCTCGGTTTCCATGATCGTGACGATCCCCTGCGTCGGGTCGGTGCGCGCATCCTCGACCGAGAACACCTCGTGCAGCGCGACCAGCGGCAGGTACTCGCCGCGCACGCGCACCACGCGCTCGCCGTTGCCGACCGTGTAGATGTCGTCGTTCGACGGCTGCAGCGACTCCATCACGAAGTTCAGCGGCAGGATGAAGATCTCGTTGCCGACCTTCACCGACATCCCGTCGAGGATCGCCAGCGTGAGCGGCAGCACGATCCGCGTGGTCGTGCCGCGGCCGGCCAGCGACGTGATCTCGACGTGGCCGCCCATCGACTGGATGTTGCGCTTCACGACGTCCATCCCGACGCCGCGGCCCGACACGTCGGTCACCGTCTCGGCGGTCGAGAAGCCCGGCGCGAAGATCAGCTGCCAGACTTCGTCGTCGCTGATGTTGTCGGACACCTGCATGCCCTGCTTCGCGGCCTTCGCGAGGATCCGCTCGCGGTTCAGGCCCGCGCCGTCGTCGCTCACCTCGATCACGATGTTGCCGCCGTGATGCGCGGCCGACAGCACGAGCTGGCCGACCGCGTCCTTGCCGGCGGCGACGCGCTTGTCGACCGTCTCGATCCCGTGGTCGAGGCTATTGCGCACGAGGTGCGTGAGCGGATCGATGATCCGTTCGATCAGGCTCTTGTCGAGCTCGGTCGCCTGGCCGAACGTGACGAGCTCGACCTGCTTGCCGAGCTTGCCGGCGAGGTCGCGCACGAGGCGCGGGAAGCGGCTGAACACGTAGTCCATCGGCATCATGCGGATCGACATCACCGCTTCCTGCAGGTCGCGCGCATTGCGCTCGAGCTGCGCCATCCCGTTGAACAGGCGGTCGTGCAGCGCCGGATCGAACGCGCTCGCGGTCTCCGCGAGCATCGCCTGCGTGATCACGAGTTCGCCGACGAGGTTGATCAGCTGGTCGACCTTCTCGACGCCGACGCGGATCGAGCTGCCTTCGGCGCCCGATGCGGCCGCGGCGGCCGGGCGCGCACGCTTGTCGTCGTGGTGCGCGGCGGCAGGCGCCGCGTGTTCGGCGTGCGGTTGCTGCGCGGGCGGCTGCGGCTCGGCCGGTGCGACGGCGGCGGCAGGCACGGCGGGTGCCGGCGCCGGTGCGGCCTGCGGCGCGGCAGCCTGCGGCGCGAACACCTCGACGCGCGCGGGTTGCGCGGCGGCGGCCGGTTCGGCAGCCGGCGCAGCAGCGGCCAGCGCGGCTGCCGGTGCGGCCGGCGCCGTGCCATGCGCGACGCGGATCTGGCTTTCGTCGATCACGAAGCAGCACACGGCGACGATGTCGTCGGACGGCACGTCGGATTCGAGCCACAGCGACAGGTCGGCGCCCGCTTGCTCGCGGCCGACGATCCGGCCGAGGTTGCCGAGCTCTTCGGTCAGCAGTTCCTGGTCCTTCGCGTCGACGCCGACCAGCGTGATCTTCAGGTGCGGGCCGCCGGCGCCTGCATCGCTCGCCGGATGCGCGGCCGCGACAGCCTGCTCGACCACGTGATCGGGCGCACGGTCACCACCGGCGGCCGGTTCGACGGCCGGTGCAACGGCAACGGCAGCGGCGACCGGCGCGGCTGCAGCAGCCGGCGCACCCGCACCGCTCTCGGCCTTCAGCCGCTCGAGCTTCGCGCAGATCGTCGCGGCGGCGGCCGCGTCCGGTTCGGCGCTCGCGCGGTAGTCGGCGAGCTGGTCGGACAGCACGTCCTTGGTTTCGAGGAACGCGTCGACCATGTCCTTGGTCAGCGTCAGCTCATGGTTGCGCGCGCGGTCGAGCAGCGATTCGAGGATGTGCGTCGTATCGGTCAGCGCGGAAAAGCCGAACGTCGCCGCGCCGCCCTTGATCGAATGCGCGGCGCGGAAGATCGCGGCCAGGTCTTCGGGGTCGGGCGCATCGACGTCGAGATTCAGCAGCAGCTGCTCCATCTGCGCGAGCAGCTCGTCCGCTTCGTCGAAAAAGGTCTGGTAGAACTGAGTGATGTCGAGAGTCATGCCCGGTCACCGGTTGAATTCGTCGCGTTCATGTCAGGAGGCGGCCGGCTCGGACAGCGTCGCGACCAGGTCGACCAGCACGGCCGGGTCGATCGGTTTCTCGATCCAGCCGGTCGCGCCCGCGTCGCGCGCGGCATCCTTGAAGGCATCGCTGCCCTCGGTCGTCAGCACGAGGATCGGCGTGTCCACATACGCGGTCAGCTTGCGCAGTGCGGCGATCACCTCGAGCCCGTTCTTGCGCGGCATGTTCTGGTCGGTCAGCACCAGGTCGTACGGCGCGGTCGCGGCCATGTCGAAGCCGGCTTCGCCGTCCGGCGCCACCGCCACGTCATAGCCGGCCTGTGCAAGCGTCGCCTGCAGCAGTGCACGCATGGTCGCGGAGTCGTCGATGGCGAGAATGGTTCGGATCATGTCTGTCTCGGAAGCTTGTCTTGTCGATATCAGGGTTTCGGGACGGCGACGGCGGACGCCGCGAGCGCCGGGCGCACGGCCGGCGCCGCGCCGCCGAGCTGCTGCGCGAGCTGCTTCGAGCCGGCCGCATCGGCCGACAGCGTCGTGGTCGTCGCGTCGTCGCGCATCAGCGCCTCTTCGGATTTGCGGTTCAGCACGATCACGCTGATCCGGCGGTTTTCCGGATCGAGCGGGTCGGCCTTGTTCAGGTTCTGCGTCGACGCGAGGCCGAGCACGCGCAGCACTTTCGCCTCGTCCATGCCGCCGGAGATCAGCTCGCGGCGCGATGCGTTCGCACGGTCGGCCGACAGCTCCCAGTTGCTGTAGCCGCCCTCGCCGCCCGCGTACGGCACGGCATCGGTATGGCCCTGGACGATGATCCGGTTCGGCACGTCGTTCAGCGTCTTGCCGATCTCGCGCAGGATGTCGCGCATGTACGGCTCGACGTTGTCGCTCGACATCGCGAACATCGGCCGCTTCTGCGTATCGACGATCTCGATGCGCAGCCCCATCAGCGTCGAGTCGATGCGGATCTGCTGCTTGAACTGGCGCAGCGTCGGATTGGCCTCGATCGCGGCCATCAGCTTGATCTGCAGGTCATGCAGGCGCGCCTGCTCGAGCCGGTCCTGCGCGCCCTGCGCCTGCGAGCGCGTGTTGTCGTCGCCGGCCTTCGCGACGCGATCGGCGAGTTGCGTCGTGCCGTCGGTGCGGCGCAGCGTGCCGGCGTCGACGCTCGACAGGTCGCGGCCGCCGGCGTTGAGGATGCTGGAATCCTGCGAATTGCGGTCGCCGCTGCCGAGCAGCGCGGCCTTCAGCGGCGTGTTGAAGTACTCGGCGATTCCCTTCAGCTGCACCGGCGTGACCGAGCTCAACAGCCACATCAGCAGGAAGAACGCCATCATCGCGGTCATGAAGTCCGCGTACGCGAGCTTCCATGCGCCGCCATGGTGGCCCTTCTTCGCCGGGGCCACCCGCTTGACGACGATCGCGCGATCCTTGCTCTTGCTCATCGTGCGCTCCGCGTCACTTCGCCTTCACGCGGCGCACGTGCTCTTCGAGCTCCGAGAACGACGGGCGCTCGGTCGAGAACAGCACCTTGCGGCCGAACTCGACGGCAATCGCCGGCGCATAGCCGTTCAGCGTCGCGAGGATCGTCACCTTGATGCACTGGAACATCTTGGTCGACTCGGCGACGCGCTGCTCCGCGAGGCTCGCGAGCGGCCCGATCAGCCCGTACGACAGCAGGATCCCGAGGAACGTGCCGACCAGCGCCTGCGCGATCATCGCGCCGAGCACCGCGGGCGGCTTGTCGGCCGACGCCATCGTGTGCACCACGCCCATCACGGCCGCGACGATGCCGAACGCCGGCATCGCGTCGCCGACGCGCATCAGCGCATGCGCGGGGCCTTCGCCTTCCGCGTGGTGCGTCTCGATCTCCTCGTCCATCAGGCTCTCGATCTCGAACGCGTTCATGTTGCCGCCCACCATCAGGCGCAGGTAGTCGGTCAGGAATTCGACGATGTGATGATCGGCGAGGATCTTCGGGTATTGCGTGAAGATCGGGCTCTTTTCCGGATCGTCGATGTCGGCCTCGAGCGTCAGCGTGCCTTCCTTGCGTGCCTTCGCCAGCAGCACGTAAAGCAGCGCCATCAGCTCCATATAGACGTCCTTCGTGTACTTCGAGCCCTTGAAGAGCGTCGGCAGCACGCGCAGCGTGGCCTTGATGGTCTTGCCGCCATTGCCGAGGATGAATGCGCCGACGCCGGCGCCCGCGATCATCAGGATCTCGACCGGCTGGATCAATGCGCCCAGATGCCCGCCTGCCAGCGCATAGCCGCCGAAGACGGACAACAGCGTCACGAGTGTTCCCACGATAATCAGCACTGCCTGTCCCTCACGAAAGACCGGCGGGGAGACCGCCGTTAAACAGGTTTACGGCAGTCGGCAGGAAAACTTTCGCGGCCGCCCGGCCGCGGCCCGACGGTGTTTACCAGCAATGCAGGGACGATTCGCGCGGCCCGCGGCAACCGCCCGCGCCCCGCCCTGCCCCGCCCTGCCCCGCCCTGCCCGGCGCTCAGGCCGCGGCGGCAGCCAGTTCGGCGCGCGCGGCGGCGGCCTTGCGGGTCTTGCCCGCGCGCGACGGCGGCTGGCACAGGCCGCACACGAAACCTTGATGCGGATCATGCGCATGCGCGACGAAGTGGCCGCCGCAGCGCGTGCACGGGGTCATCTGCAGCATCCCCGAATCGAAGAAGCGCACGAGCGTCCACGCCCGCGTGAGGCTCAGCGCGGCCTCGTCGCCGGACAGGTTCACGTGCTCCTGATAGAGCCGGTACGCCTTCACGATCGACTGGATCGGATCGCAGCGGCCGTGGTCCTGCATGAACCGGTAGATGTTGTAGAACAGCGACGAGTGGATGTTCGGCTGCCACGTCATGAACCAGTCGGTCGAGAACGGCAGCATCCCCTTCGGCGGCGACACGCCCTTCAGTTCCTTGTACAGCTTGATCAGACGGTCCCGCGACAGGCTCGTCTCCGCCTCCAGCAGTTGCAGCCGGGCGCCCAGTTCGATCAGTTCGATGGCGAGGGTGATTTCCTTCACCTCGATCACGACGCTTTTGCTTGCCATGGTGATAACCGTCCGCTTGACGTTGTTCGGATGGATGGCCAATACGCTGCCCTCCGGCGCGGCACGCCGGGACACAACGCAAGGCGGGATGGATCAGCGGACGCTTTCGACCTGCTGCCCGGCCATCAGGATGGCCGAGTGGGCGTGCGCGACGACATCGCTACGGCCCTTGTCGGCGAGCGACGACAGCAACGCGTGATCGTCGAAGCGGAAGCGGCACAGCATCTGGTTCGACGCGGCAAGCTTCACGGTCTGTGCGAGCGTGAGGTTGGCGAGCACGTCGGCGAGTTCCTGGGAAATTCCCATGCGGAACATGCCCATCGCCTTGTCTTCCCGCAGCAGGCGTTGCGCGAGGAGGAGGTACGACAGGTTGACCTCTTTGATCTCACTGAGCATTTCGCTGGTAGCGCTCATGATTCCCCCGTTAAAGAGCTTTGCTTTGGCCAATCGTGTTATGAAAACGTTTGCTCGCTCGGAGCGCTCTGGGCGCTCGGTCGGCTCGTTTATAGTCTTACAGGGCGAATTTTGGCCAAACGGCATTTATGCCGGTATCAGCGAAGTGGCGTATGCCATGCAGGATTTGTCTGTAAACCGTGTAGGAATTTTTCCGACAAAGCGAATTTAAAGAGGCAATCGGGAAGACGGGTGACAGCGCGAATTCGGCTGTGCGGGTGCCGATGGCCGCCGCTCGGTAGCGGAAGGCTTGCCGGCAGGGCTGCCGACAATCGGATCGGTAAAAATTATAGTGGTTTTTCACGATAGCGCAACAATAGTTGCGGTCATCTCGATTCATGATTCCCCGCCCTTTTTCTCGGGGTTTTCGCGTATTTCATCGTGTAACAAGCCTTAAGTGTTTGAAAAAACACTCGAACCCCGCAAGGCGATATCGATAATGGACTCCAATGGGCGGCGGCGCGAGCCGTGCCGGCCCGCCCCGCAGCTTGCCGTCCGGCGCCCCGCGCACCCCGTCCAGGGCCCGGCCACGTAACGCCAAACGCGTGCGTCGGCGAGTTCCGCAACGTTGGATGGGATCCATACCGGCGCCACGGCGCCCACGGATCGAAACCGGAGAAACCCATGCGAATTGCCCAGATCGCGCCGCTTTACGAAGCCGTTCCGCCGAAACTCTACGGCGGCACCGAGCGTGTCGTGTCCTACCTCACCGAGGCGCTCGTCGAACTCGGCCACGACGTGACGCTGTTCGCCAGCGGCGACTCCGTCACGTCGGCCCGTCTCGAGGCGGCGTGGCCGCGCGCACTGCGGCTCGACCCGTCGATTCGCGATTCGATGGCGCCCCACATGCGGCTCCTCGAGCAGGTCGCCCGCGTCGCGCACGAATTCGACGTGCTGCACTTCCACCTCGACTACCTGCCGTTCCCGCTGATGTCGCGCCTCGACACGCCGTACGTGACGACGCTGCACGGCCGCCTCGACCTGCCGGAGCTGCAGCCGGTGTTCGACGCGTTCCCGGACGCGCCGGTCGTGTCGATCTCGAACAACCAGCGCAAGCCGCTGCCGCAGGCCGCGTGGGCCGGCACCGTGTATCACGGGCTGCCCGACACGCTGCTCACGCCGCAGCCCGGCGTGAAGCCCGAATACCTTGCGTTCCTCGGCCGGATCTGTCCCGAAAAGCGTGTCGACACCGCGATCCGGATCGCCGCGCAAAGCGGGCTGCCGCTGAAGATCGCCGCGAAGGTCGACAAGGCCGACGCCGACTATTTCAAGGAAGTGATCGAGCCGCTGCTCGGCGAGGCGCACGTCGAGTTCATCGGCGAGATCAACGAGGCGCAGAAACCCGCGTTCCTGTCCGGCGCGAAGGCGCTGCTGTTCCCGATCGACTGGCCGGAGCCGTTCGGCCTCGTGATGATCGAGGCGATGGCCTGCGGCACGCCGGTCGTCGCGTTCAACCGCGGCTCGGTGCCGGAAGTGATCGAGGACGGCGTGACCGGCTTCATCGTCGAGGACGTGCAGGGCGCGGTCGGCGCGCTGCACCGGATCGACACGCTGTCGCGCACCGCGATCCGCCAGCGTTTCGACACGCGTTTCAGCTCGAAGGCAATGGCGCAGCGTTATGTCGAAACTTACGAATCGCTTTGCACGGCGACCAAGCAACCGGTATTGCGCCGGGTCGCGGGTGCCTGACGCGGAAATCCACGCCGAAATATTCGGTAAAATCCGCGCCAAAATCGGCGTGTAAAACAAAAGAGCCGCATCGACGATGCGGCTCTTTCTTTTTGGCTTCCGGTCATTCGATCACGAAGCGATCGCGGTTTTTCCCGACGATCCAATTGGGCGGCTTGCCGCGCCCGCTCCAGGTTGCACCCGACTTCGGATCGCGGTATTTCGGCGGCAGCGGCGCCTTCTTCGGCGGGCGCCCGCGCCGCGCCCGTTCCGCGAAGCCCAGGTCCTGGGCCGTCAGGCCGTATTCCGCAATCATTCGCTGGACGTCGGCAATGACCGCCGCCACTTCCTGGCGGCGCACGTCGTCCGCCTGGGCCTGCAGATCGGCGATCTGCGCCTTGAGTTTCGCGTATTGAGACATTTTTTGACTCCCCTTTTCGATGATGCGGCCCCGGCGAATCCGGCCAGGATGCCAACACCCGTTACGTCATCCGCACTGCCGCCCTGCCCTTCGAAATAAATGCTGTCATCTTTAACCGATTTGGCTATATCGAGAATGCGGACTTATTCTAATAAAAGGCATTCGTCAGCCATTCAAATTTAACAATCGTTGACCCTCCCGGACGCGATTCATTTCCTATAATCCAGACCAATTCCGGGCGATCGAATAAATCCGTCGTGTCGTCCGTTGGTCTTCAACCCACTTGAACAAGGTCCTTACATGAATCTTTCTCAGCGTCTCGCTGCAGAGGTATTCGGCACGTTCTGGCTGGTGCTCGGCGGGTGCGGAAGCGCCGTGCTGGCCGCCGCCTTTCCGGGCCTTGGCATCGGCTTTGCCGGCGTCGCACTTGCCTTCGGCCTGACCGTGCTGACGATGGCATTCGCAATCGGCCACATCTCGGGTTGCCACCTGAATCCGGCGGTGAGCGTCGGCCTGACCGTCGCCGGCCGCTTCCCGGCACGCGATCTCGTACCGTACATCGTCGCGCAGGTCGTCGGCGCCACGCTCGGCGCGTTCGTGCTGTACCTGATCGCAACCGGCAAGCCGGGCTTCGACGTCGTCGGCAGCGGCTTTGCGACGAACGGCTTCGGCGATCGCTCGCCCGGCCACTACTCGCTGACCGCATCGTTCATCTGCGAAGTCGTGATGACGGGCTTCTTCCTGTTCGTGATCCTCGGCGCGACCGACAAGCGCGGTGTGCCGGCCGGCTTTGCGCCGATCGCGATCGGCCTGTGCCTGACGCTGATTCACCTGATCTCGATCCCGGTCACCAACACGTCGGTGAACCCGGCGCGCTCGACCGGCCCGGCGCTGTTCGTCGGTGGCGACGCGATCGGCCAGCTCTGGCTGTTCTGGGTTGCGCCGTTGATCGGCGCGGTACTCGCAGGGATCATTTACCCGCTGGTCGCCGGGCGTGACGACGCCGTCGACCGGCTGCCGGCATCGGCTCGCACAAGCGAATAAAACACTACGGGGTCAAGCGAGCAGAGCAGCGAGCCTCACGCTGTCCAAGAACATCGAGGCAGGTAGTTTCGACGGGCGCCATTGGCGCCCGTTTTTCATTGCCGCTCGGGAAACGCGCCCGGGAACGGGCGCTCAGGACGCGGCGACGTTGCCCTCGAGCGAGAACAGCGTGCGCAGGTGACGGGCGACACCCGCATCGAAGTTGTTGCCGATCCGCGGGATGTGCGGCAGCCGCGCGACCAGGTCGGGGTTCGCGTTGTTCATCATGAACGCGTGACCGGCGGTTTCGAGCAGGTCGATGTCGTTCATGTTGTCGCCGAACGCGATGCAGTGGCCGGTATCGACGCCGAGCCGCGCGAGCACCGTGCGCAGCGCACGGCCCTTCGACACGTTCGCGGTCATCACTTCCAGGCAATCGGGCAGCGAGTACGTGACGTACAGCGCATCGCCGAAGCGCACGCGCATCTGCTCGGCGACGATCGCCAGATCGGCCGGCTCGCCGATATACAGCACCTTCGCGATGCCGGCGCCGTCGTGCGCGGCCATGTCGATCACGTCGTACCGGAAGCCCGAATCCTGGTGGAAGTCGAGCAGGTGCGGCGCATCGCGGTCGATCAGCCAGCCGTCGTTGGTGAACAGGTTGACGATCACACGGCCATGCGCGCCGGTGACGTCCGGCTGCACGAGGCCACGGACGATCGCGGGATCGATGTCCTGCGCGTGGATCCTCGTATCGTCCGGCGCATGCACACGCGCGCCGTTCGACGTGATCAGGTACGGCCGGATGCCGAGCACGTCGCGGATGCCGGCGACGTCCGCATAGTGGCGCCCCGTCGCGATCACGAACTGCAGGCCGTCGCGGTCGAGCCGCCGGACGGTGTCGATCGTGTACGGGTCGAGCTGGTGGTCGCTGTTCAGCAGGGTACCGTCGAGATCGGTGGCGATGACTTTGTACATGGGACGGGAGAATGGCGCTTAGGGCTCTGCGGAACCGCCATTTTAACGTCGTGGCCGGCGGCGCGCCGGACGGTTCCCGTTCAAGCGCCGCCTTCGGTGCGGCGTCAACGCACCCTCCACCCCGCCTTGCCTGGCTTCAACCGCCTTCTGCCGCCCGCAGCGCCTGCAGCGCGAGCCGCAGCGCGCCATGCGCGGAATCGTCGAGCGGCGCGCGCAGCCGTGCGGCGTGACGCGCCGGCACGGCCGGTGCGAGCGCGTCCGCCAGCCCGCCGCACAGCGCGACCGGCAGCGCCTGCTGCGGATCGAGCACATCGATCATCTTGCCGATCTCGTCGCCGGCCTGCGCGATCAGCGCGCCCGCGACCGGATGCGTGCGGTGCGCGAACACGATCGGCGCGAGGCGCGCGTAGATCGTCTGGTTCGCATCGCACGACCACTGGACGAGCGCGTCTCGATCCTGCGCGCCCGTTTCCGCGAGCAGCGCATCGGCGAACGCATCGCGCGGCACGCGGCCGTCGAGCGCCTGTTGCGCGTACGCGAGCGCACGCACGCCGAGCCACGCGCCGCTCGCCTCGTCGCCGGACGGAAAGCCGAAACCGCCGGCGATCCGGCACGCGCCGGCCGCGTCGAGCGCCGCCGCGATGCTGCCGGTGCCGAGCGCGACGATCAGCCCTGGCGCGCCGCCGTGCGCGCCGACGACCGTCGTATACGCATCGCTCTCGATCGCGAGCGCGCCGAGCGGGGCCTGCGCGCGGAACGCGGCGAGCCACGCCGCATTGTTGACGCCCGCGAGCCCGCAGCCGAGCGCGCACTGCGACCAGTCGAACGCGAAGCCGGCCTGCGTGAATGCGTCCGCGCATGCCGCGCCGATCGATGCCCATGCGCGCTCGATGCCGAGCCCGAGCCCCGACGGGCCGCCGCGCCCCTGCGCGAGTTCGCGCCCGTGCCGGTCGGCCAGTACCGCGCGCGTGCCCGTGCCGCCGCCGTCGATGCCGATCGCAAAAAGTAATGCCGCCATGCCTTCAATCCCGCTGATTCGAACAGGCGCCAAGCTTAACCGGATCGGCGCCGCACGCCCATCTGCCTTTCGGCCGGCTATCCCGTGAAAAGGGCTTCCGCTATGCTGGCACGTTCAAATCGACACTGAACACGGGGCAGACGATGTCGCAGCGGTGTAACTGGGTGAAGACGGAAGCGGACGCTCACTATCACGATACCGAGTGGGGTGTGCCGTCGCACGACGATCGCCACCTGTTCGAAATGCTGATCCTGGAAGGCGCGCAGGCCGGGCTGTCGTGGTCGACGATCCTGAACAAGCGCGCGGGCTATCG
Organism: Burkholderia cepacia; assembly: GCF_029962485.1. Taxonomy (NCBI): domain Bacteria; kingdom Pseudomonadati; phylum Pseudomonadota; class Betaproteobacteria; order Burkholderiales; family Burkholderiaceae; genus Burkholderia; species Burkholderia cepacia. Next base: position 185,272 of record NZ_CP073637.1, on the reverse strand, counting down.
CGAGGCGTTCGCAGAGTTCGACGTCGACGCCGTCGCGCGTTTCACGCCGAAGCGCGTCGAGAAGCTGCTGGAGAATCCCGCCATCGTGCGCAACCGCGCGAAGGTCGAGTCGGCGGTGACCAATGCACGCGCCGTGCAGCGCATCCGCGAGGAACACGGGTCGCTCGCCGCGTTCCTGTGGTCGTTCGTCGGCGATACGCCAATCCAGAATGCATGGCAGTCGTATCGCGACGCGCCCGCGTCGACCGAGCAGTCCGACGCGCTCAGCAAGGCGCTGAAGGCATACGGCTGCAAGTTCGTCGGCTCGACGATCTGCTACGCGCTGATGCAGGCAACCGGCATGGTCAACGATCACGAAGTCGGCTGCCCGTGCCACGCGCAGTGCGCGGCGCTCGGCGGCAAACAGCCGGCCCGGAAGCGCAAGGCGGGCTGACGGCGCAGGCGAAGGCGCCGGCGCAAGTCGGGCGCCCGTCCTTCACCGCCGCCCGCGGCGACGGTGGCACCGGCGCCACCCGTCACTCATCGCGTGTCACTTACCGCGCGTCACTTACCGCGCGGCGCGTGACGACGCCGGCACGACCGGCCGCGCGCTCCGCGCCGCCCGCACACGTGCGCTGCGCTTCTTCACCCAGATGCAGACACCCGTCACGCTCAGCATCGCGATGACGATGCCGAGCGCGCTGACCGCGATGCGGCCCGCGACGCCGGCGATCCGCCCCGAGTGCAGCGGAAACTGCATCTGCATGAACAGGTCGCCGGCCGAGCCGCGGCCCGGCACCTGGGCCGCGACCGGCTTGCCGGTCACCGCATCCCAGTACAACCACGCATTGCCGAGCCCGACGTCCCCGTGGTCGTTGCCGGGCGTGAAGAATCCGACCGCATAGACGTTCATCGCCGGCGCGAACAGCAGCGCACCGGGCGGCGCAGTAATCCCCGCGTCGCGCCCGGCCGCGCGCGCGATCTCGACGATCCGCTCGCGCGGCAGCACGGTGCTGCCCGGCGGAGCCGGCGGGAAGTGCCCGGGATTCGTATAAGGCGTCTCCGCCAGCGGCGATACCAGCGACACCAGCGGGCGCACAAGGGGCACGGCGAGGTTCATCGAGATCGATGTGACCGCAACGACCAGCAGCAGCCCCCACACCCATACGGCACCCGAGCGGTGCAGGTCGAACACGAGCGGATAGCCGCCGCGCCGCACGCGGAACGCAAACGACTTGCGCCAGCTTTTCAGGTTCGGGAACGCAAGTACGAGCGCGATCAGGCAGTCGATCGCCCACACGATGCCGACGACGCCCATCACCCAGAACCCGAAGTTGATCCCGCGGTACTCGGGCAGGAACAGCGAGTAATGCAGCCGGTAGATGAACGGCATCAGGTCGAGCCGCGCGAGCGACAGCTCGCCCCATTCGCGGCGGCCCTGCACCGCGCCGGTCGCGGGATCGACGGCGATCTGGCTGAAGTCGATCGCGTGCGGCTGGCCGGTCGCCGGATCGGTGCGCGGTATCACGCCCGCCTGCAGCGTGTGCCCCGGCTCGACGGCGAGCGGCAGGTAGGTCACCTGCACGCGCGGGTCGGCAGCCTCGATGCGCGCGGCCAGCTCGAGCGGCGGAAGCGGCGCCGCGCCGCTGTGCGCGACGTAGAAATCCGGATTCAGCGCGGCGTCGAGCTCGTGGTCCCACGCAATCAGCGCGCCGGTGAGCCCCGCGACGAACAGGAACAGCGCGATGGCGAGCCCGAACCAGCGATGCAGGCGGACGAGAAAAGGTCGCAGGAACGCATTCATCGCGTGCACGGCGACAGGAAAGCGGGCCGGCCCAGGCGGCGGCCCCGGTTCGACGGGAGGCAGGTCATGTGATGTCGAATGCCGCGCAAGCGCCGTCCGGTCACGCCAGGCGAGGCCGGATGCCCTTGTACGCGGCATGGAAATGTTGCGCGTTCGGCGGGTTTTGATACGATGCGCGACATTTTAACGCAATGCGAATGATTCTTACTTGCATTTTTACTCACTCGCCATGACCGCCAGCCTCGCCCGACCTCCCGTCCGTCCACGCCGCGTGGCCGCTGCCCTTGCCTGCCTCGCCGCGTCGCTCGCGCATGCCGACGAGTCGCCCGGCGACGCCGCGGTGCTGCCGGCCCTCAACATCACGGCCGCGCACGATTCGCCGCAACACCTGACCGACACGATCTCGACCGGCGCGCTCGGCACGCGCCGCCAGCTCGACACGCCGTTCTCGACGACGATCGTCACGTCGGAGGAGCTCGAGGCGCGCCAGCCGTACAAGCTCGGCGACGTGTTCGCGAACGACGCGTCGGTGTCCGACAACAGCGGCGCGTACAGCGCGTGGGCAAGCTACATGACCGTACGCGGGATGCAGCTCGACTGGCAGAACGGCTACAAGATCGACGGGCTGCCGTTCGTCACGTACGGGATCACGATGCCGTACGAGCAACTCGAGCGCGTCGAGTTGCTGAAGGGGCTCGGCGGTTTCCTGTACGGCTTCGTGACGCCGGGCGGCGTCGTGAACTACGTGACGAAGCAGCCGGGTACCGAGCCCGTGCGCAGCGTCGACGTCGGCTACCGCAGCACCAACGTATGGACCGAGCACGTCGATCTCGGCCAGCGTTTCGGGCCGAACGGCATGTTCGGCGCGCGGCTGAACGCGACGCACGAGGAAGGCAAGACGTACAACGACGGCAACATCCGCCGCGACAGCGTGTCGCTCGCGCTGCAGGCGAACCTGACGCGCGACCTGTCGGTGTCGTTCGGCGCGCTGTACCAGGACCGCCGCACGACGGGCCAAACGCCATCGATCTTCACCGGCAGTTATCCGGGCGGCGCGCTGCCCGCAACGATCAGCGGCGGCTCGACGAACCTCGGCGGCAAGGACCAGTACCTGAACACGAACCTGCAGCTGTACACGGCGGGGCTGCAATACCAGCTCGCGCCCGACTGGCAGCTCGACGTCGCGTACAGCTACAGCAAGGCGACGCGCCGCCGCAACGAAAGCACGCTGTACCTGCAGGACGCGGCCGGCAACTACACCGACAGCCGCTACGTCGGGATGGAGGATCACCGCTTCAGCCAGTGGCGCGCGATGGTCGAGGGCAAGGTGCGCACCGGCCCGTTCAGCCATCAGATCGTGCTCGGCGCGTCGTGGCAGAAGCAGGCGAACGACTATTCGGCGAACAGCGTGTTCGTACCGCTCGGCGCGGGCAACCTCTATGCGCCGAATCCATACCGCTACGAGCGCCCGCACGGCTTCATCCAGTACCGCACGAGCGAGATCGTGCAGAAATCGTTGTTCGCTAGCGACACCGTGCAGCTCACCAAGCGCTGGTCGGTGCTCGCCGGCGTGCGCTACATGAACTACGAGCAGCGTTCGTTCCAGGCGAGCGGCGCCGAGGATCCCGGCTACCGCCAGAACGGCGTCGTGACGCCGACCTTCGCGGTGATGTTCAAGCTCGCGCCGACGACCACCGCGTATGCCAGCTACGCCGAATCGCTCGAGCCCGGCAGCCGCGTGAACGACGTCTACGCGAACGCGGGCCAGGTGCTCAAGCCGTTGCGCAGCAAGCAATACGAGCTTGGGATCAAGAGCGAGCATGCGCGCTGGAGCGCGACGGCCGCGCTGTTCCGCATCGAACGCAGCGCCGAGTATGCGAATGCCGCGAACGTCTACGTGCAGGACGGCAAATCGATCATCCAGGGGATCGAATTCGGCGCGCGCGCGAAGCTCGGCTCGCGCTGGAACGCGGGCGTCGACGCGATGCTGCTCGACGCGTGGTATGCGAACGGGGTCGGCAACAACGGCAATCGCGTTGCAGGCGCGCCACGCTTCGTGCTCGCCGGCGACGTCGGCTATGCGGTGCCGGGCGTGCCGGGGCTGACGCTCGGCGTCGACGCGAAATTCACCGGCGCGACACCGCTGCGCGCGGCCGGCGGCCTCGACGCGCCGGGCTTTCTCGTCGTCAATGCGGGTGCGCGCTACCTGACGCGGGTCGGCCGCCACGACGTGACGCTGCGCGCGTCGATCGACAACGTGCTGGGCCGCCGCTACTGGGAATACCAGTACGCGGATTACGTGAAGCCGGGCGACCCGCGCACGGTGAGCCTGAACGCGAAGATCGACTTCTGAACCCCGCGCCGGCGGCCGCACACCGCCGACGATCAACCCTTGGCAGGAACGGCCGCCCACGGCGGCCTCGGGATTTTCCCGGCCCCCAAAAGCAAAACGGCGGAGCGGCCTCTTTCGAGGCACACTCCGCCGTTTCGCGGCAAACCGTCAGACGCTCTTAGTGGAGCTTCTTCGGCAGCATCTGGCTGCGCAGACGCTTGTGCAGGCGCTTGACGGCTGCTGCCTTCTTGCGCTTGCGGACTGCGGTCGGCTTTTCGTAAGACTGGCGCTCACGCAGTTCAGCGATCAGGCCATTTTTTTCGATAGCGCGACGAAAGCGGCGAATCGCCACTTCGAACGGCTCGTTTTCTTTCAGAAGAATCGTCGTCATGTCGTTCCTAAATTGCTTAAACGGTCAAAAACGTAGCGGCCAAGCGCCACGCACCGGCCATCCGGGCGTCCCCACAACAGGCGAAACGAGCGGAAATACGGCCTCGGAGGCCGGAAAAGAGAGGCGGAAAGCACCGCGAGTACGCTTCACAAGCTGCGTGCAGCGCCGCGTTTGACTGCCAGCAGACATGCCGAAAACGGCAGAGCCTCGACAGAAATCTCAATTCAGCCCGCCATCATAGCAGGGAATCACAGACAAAACCATCCTTTTGTCGACCGTGTGTGCACAGCGTTCGCACTCTCCATGCAAACCGACATCTGCCCCTGTTAATTGAGCCGCCGGGCAGGACCCGTTCGAAATGACAAAGAAAGATAAAAAATCGGGCCGAATCTCAACACGCCCCTCAAGTTTTGTTTTGGCACGCCGAAATCCTGCTCTGAGGCGGCCAGCAATGAACGAGTGCTTCCGCCGACGCCAAAACGGCTTTTCAGGGCTTTCGGCTTAAACAGGAGAATTTCCATGCTCGGAATTAACAGCAACATCAACTCGCTGGTTGCACAACAGAACCTCAGCGGCTCGCAAAACGCCCTGTCGCAGGCAATCACCCGCCTGTCGTCGGGCAAGCGCATCAACAGCGCGGCGGACGATGCAGCAGGCCTCGCGATCGCGACCCGCATGCAGACGCAGATCAACGGCCTGAACCAGGGCGTGTCGAACTCCAACGACGGTGTGTCGATGATCCAGACCGCATCGAGCGGCCTGTCGCAGATCACGTCGAGCCTGCAGCGTATCCGCCAGCTGGCCGTGCAGGCATCGAGCGGCTCGCTGTCGCCGACCGACCAGCAGGCGCTGCAACAGGAAGTCTCGCAGCAGATCTCGGAAGTGAACCGTATCGCTTCGCAGACGAACTACAACGGCAAGAACCTGCTCGACGGTTCGGCCGGCAACGTCAGCTTCCAGGTCGGTGCCAACGTCGGTCAAACCATTTCGCTGAACCTGTCTCAAAGCGTATCGGCAGCGAGCCTCGGGACCGGCTTGCCGACGAACGGTGCGACGCTCGGCCAGCTCACGGGCCTGAGCCTGACGAGCGCCGGCGCAGCGACGACGGGCACGCAAACACCCGCGGTCACGACGATCAACATCCTGTCCGACGGCCAAGGCGGTTTCAAGTTTACCGATCAGAACAACCAGGCGCTGGCTAGCGGGGCAGTCACGAGCCTGTTCGGCGCCAATACGACCGGCTCGGGCACGGCACTTTCGCTGACCCCGCTGGCAACCGGCGCACTCGGTTCGATCACCAGCGTTCCGGCAGCAGCATCCACCGCGACGACCAGCTCGGTGACCGCGATCAACGCCACCAACGCGGGGAACGGCTCCACCGTAGCCGGCCGCGCGGCCGCTGGCACCGCGCTTGGCACGATCACCGGCCTCAGCCTGGATTCGAACGGCGGCTTTATCGCCCCGAACGAGTCGGGTGCAACCATCACGTCGATCTCCGTGCTGTCGGACGGCGCCGGCGGCTTCACGTTCCAGGATCAGAACGGCAACGCACTGGCGGCCGGCGTCACAAGCAAGGTGTTCAGCGTCACCGCCGCGACGACGACGGCCGGCGCTTCGCTTACGCTGAATGCCACCATCGGCAGCGCGACGACCAACGCAACGACCCAAGGCCTGGCTTCGCAGAGCGCAATCGGCTCGGCCAACCTCGCCAACGTGCCGCCGCGCGTCGCCGACATCAACATCAGCACGACGGCCGGCGCCAACCAGGCGATGGAATCGATCGACAATGCACTGGCAACGGTGAACAACATCCAGGCAACGCTCGGCGCCGCGCAAAACCGCTTCACCGCGATCAGCACGACGCAGCAAGCGCAGTCGACCAACCTGTCGCAAGCCCAGTCGCAAATCCAGGACGCGAACTTCGCGCAGGAAACGGCGAACCTGAGCAAGGCACAGGTGCTGCAACAAGCCGGCATCTCGGTGCTCGCGCAAGCGAACTCGCTGCCGCAGCAGGTCCTGAAGCTCCTGCAGTAATCGCTTCCCGCCGTCTCGCCCGGGGCCTCGCGCAACGCATCGCGCGGCGCCCCGGGCGCTTTGGCCTGCGCGAATCGATAGCAGCCTGAATCGCGACAGCCCAAAGCCTTCGCAATACACGTTCGACAACCAGATACGCATCGCTCATCCGGGGCACGGAGCCGTCATATGTCCACCGTCAACACCAGCACGTCCAGCGCCAACGCGAACAGCGCGCTTCAGCAGGCAGCGCAATCGATCATCAGCGGTTCGACCGGCAACTCGACGATGGACGTCAACTCGCTCGTGACGGCGCTCGTGAATGCGAAAACGGCCGGTCAGACCGCCGCGCTGACCGCCAAGCAAACCGCCGACAACACCCAGATTTCCGCCTACGGCACACTGTCGTCCGCACTGAGCGCGCTCCAGGCCAGCCTGACGACGCTCACCAACGGCTCGCTGCAGAGCACCTTCACCGCAACGCCAAGCGGCAACGGCCTCACGGCAACGGCCGGCCAGGGCGCCGTCGCCGGCACCTACAGCGTGAGCGTGAGCCAGATTGCATCCGCGCAGGCGCTGTCGTCCGTCGGCTTCACCGACCCGACGAAGGGCCTCGGCAACGGCACGCTGACCCTGTCGCTCGGCAACCAGTCGTTCGCCGTCAACGTCGACAGCTCGAACAACACGGTGTCGGGCATCGCCGCCGCGATCAACGGCGCGTCGGGCAACCCGGGCGTCACGGCGACGGTCGTCACCGGCAGCGACGGCGCGCACCTCGTGCTGAGCTCGGCGGCAACCGGCGCATCCAATACCATCAGCGTCGCGGTCAGCAATCTGAGCGGCGACGCCGGATTGTCGAATCTCGGCGTCAAGTCGGTCCCCGGCCAGAATGGCGGCCCGTCGACCTTCACGTCCGCAAACAGCAACGCCGCGTGGTCGCAAAGCACGGCCGCCCAGAACGCTGCGTTCTCGATCAACGGGATCAGCGCGACGAGCTCGTCCAACACGGTCACCACCGCGATCGCCGGCGTCACGCTGAACCTCACGTCCGCGGCGGTCGGCAGCGCGCAGGCGCAGACCCTGACGATCGCGCCCGACACGAAGTCGCAGGCAACGGCGATCAACAATTTCGTGAGCCTCTACAACACGCTCGTCACGACGATGGGCACGCTCACCCAGTTCACGGCCGGCGCGACGACGCAGGGCCCGCTGCTCGGCGATTCGACGCTGAACACGGTCAAGAACACGCTCGCGTCGCTGGTCACCCAGGGCGTAAAGAGCGGCAATTCGACGCTCACGCTGTCGTCGATCGGCATCACGCTACAAGCCGACGGCACGTTGAAGGCCGACAGCACCAAGCTCAATACGGCCCTGCAGAACAACCCGGCGAGCGTCGCCGCGCTGTTCAATTCGACGAGCGGCCTCGGCGCGAAAATGTCGACGGCCATCTCCAATTTCACGAAGACGGGCGGCCTGATCGACCTGCGGACGTCCGCGCTCAACGCCGACCTGAAGAGCATCGCGCAGCAACAAACGAACTTGTCGAACTATGCAACGCAGTTGACGAACCAGTACCAGGCGCAATTCACGGCGCTCAATACGCTGATGGCGACGATGAACAACAATTCGCAATATCTGACGCAGCTGTTCGGCGGCCAGAACAGCGCCGGCGCGCTGTCGAACAACAAGTAAGCGACGCGAACGGGACCAACCATGGAACAGCACGAACTGATCGAACGGCTGAATGCGCTCACCGACGACATCGAACACGCGGCATCGATGGCCGACTGGATAGAGGCCGCACGCGTTGCGGAGGCCCGCTCAGCGCTCGTCATGGCACTGACCGCAAACCTGTCTCCGGAAGGCCTCGCCACGATTCGCCGCATTCAGGCCAGCAACGACCGGGTTTTCGCCGGCGCGCACCTCGCCCAGCGCGAGCTCACCGACGAATATCACGCCGCGATGGGCCGCGTACAGGCCGTCAGCGAGTATCACGACATGGCGCGCCTGTAACGGCGCCCACGGGGGCGCCCGCAACGGCGCACCGCACGGACAACAAGCACTACACGCCGAAGTGAGGGCGTGCTCGTTCGACTCATGCCCGCCTCGCGCGGGCTTTTTTTTGCCCGTTCGATCCGACCGGCGGGCCCGTCGGCGGGATCCGCCCCGTCCAGATGGCGCCGCGCGGCGTCGAGCGTGCTCAGTTGCTCGATGAACACCCGCCGCAACTGCTCGAACTGCACGAGCTGGAGCTGCACGAACTTGACGACGAGCAACTCGTTCCGGAGTCGCTCGAGCTGTACGTGGAACCGGTCGCCCCACCCGTGCGCACCGCGGCCGGCGCCAACGGCGGTGGCTCCATCAGCACCATCGAATGCGCGGCCCATGCGGTGCCGGCCAGCGCGCCCGCGCCGAACAGCGCGGTGGACCACAGCAAGTCGTCCGGCGTATTGCGTTCGTCCTGGCGATCGCTCCGGTACGCGGCGAGCGTCGCCCGTGCGCCGACCGACAGGCCGCCGCGCCCGAAACCGGTCATGCGCCGCACGATCATTCGGTAGGCGATCGCAAACACCGCCATGCTGATGCCGAGCAGCAGCACCGGTCGCCCGCGACTCAGTCCGACCGCGAGTTTCGCTATGCCCGTACCCATCACGACCAGTACGATCGCGCGCGCGGCCAGCCGCGCCGCGAGCATCTCCCCGGGAGACCAAAACCAGCCGCGCCGGCGCGTCGCATCCGCGTATTCGGACGCGCGGCGCGCCAGAAGCTGGCGGAACGCGCCAAAGCTCGCCTCTCCGCCCGGCTGCGCGGCGAGCCATTCGCATTCGTCCACGTAAGCACCCGCGCGCGCCGGATCGCCGATCCGTACGCGGCCGCCGAGCCGGCCGGCCATCGTGAGGTCGATCGCGCCTGCATGAATCAGCGACAGCGTCGTGACCTGCACAACCCGTGACTCCTGGCCCGTGATATACGCAACTTCTTCGGCCGTCAGGTCCGGTATCGCTTCACGAGTGAATACGCCCCTGCGCCGGCAACGGTATTCGATCTGCTGCATGGCGACGATCAGCAGCAGCGCAACGATGCAGGCCGGTATGTAGAACGCGAGAAACTGCGGTCCCGTGTAGTTCAGCACGTCGAAGTCCTGCGCAGATGCACAGGTCGCGGCCACGCTCGCGGCGGCGGCCGGCCACATGAGTTTCGGTAGTCGGTTGCGCCAGGTGCTACGCGCCGCGGGCTCGCCAGGACACCCAATTGCCGGGCCGTCTCCCGCCCGCGACGAATCGGTGTCGGTGCGCAAATTCTCGAGCCGCGGCCAGATCGATTCCGGCGGCTCGCAGCCGAACAACCGTCGATAACTGTCGAGCGTGTCGCGATAGCGCTGCGCGTACACGGCACCCTCGTCCGGCGCACCCGTGCCTGGCATGTGATGCAGCCGCGCGCGCAGCACGCCGGCGCAGAAGACATCCCAGTATTCGAGCGTGTACTGCAGGTGGAAATGCCACGCGGCATCGACCGCGACCGACGGCGTGACCGGGTGCCCGGCCGCCTGCGCGAGAAACGCGAAGCGCTTGTATTCGTCGATCACTGCCAGCGCATGGGCCTGCGACCAGCCCTCGGCTTCGGCGAGGCGCCGGCTGTACGGCAGCGGTGCATTGGGATCGTCGGGGGAATACGCGTTCAGACGCGCGAGCAGCGCCTGCTGCACATCGGTCAGCGTGCGGGCATCGACTGCGGTCGAGGGAGACGGAATGGCAGCCATCGGGAGTCGGCGCGATGCGCGGACGGCCGCCGCGATCGACGCTTGAGTTGTCGTTGCGGGCGATTCTCGCACAACGGCGGGGCAGCGCGACACCGCGACGCGGCACACCTCAGGCGTTCACCGCGCCGCACGTCAACCGATCAGAAATCGAGCTGCGCAAGCGTGATGCCGAGCGCTGCCGCGATCTTCCTGCGCATCGGCTTGCGCAGCTTCTCGCGCTTTTCCCGTTTCGCGTAGTCCGCTCGACCGATGCCGATCCGCTGCGCGACCTCGGCCCGCGTCAGCCCGAGATACTCGCGCCACGCGCGTGCCGGCGAGCTGCCGTCGAACACGGCGCGCGTCACGACCTCGTGCGGGACCGGGTCGCGCGCGACCCGCTGCTGCGCGACATAGTCGGCGTACGGAATCACGACGAAGGCCGGCGCCCCGTCCGGCCCGTTGATGATCTGAACGGAAAGTGATTTGCTCATCCGGTGATTGCCGGTCGCAGTGCGATGCGGCGACTCCTGGTTTCGGTCGATAGGTTCGATCAGCGTCTTCAGGCGGGCCTCGAGCACGTCGAACCGGAGCGGCGAATGGTTTCGCCGGACCGGATGCGCACGCGATCGACAACCGCCATGCCGCCAATCGGCCGGGATGTTACTGCAAACGGGAAAACGACGATGCGGAGAAACCGCTGAACGCCTGAACAGGCATGTTTTGGCGCGCCCGGCTGGGATCGAACCAGCAACCCCTGCCTTCGGAGCTTTACCAGCGCGCAACCACATCCTTTTAAATCAAAGCCTTACGCAACTCGCAAACTGCAAAATCAAGGCTGCACAAAGTCAATCAAGGCCAATCCAGTTCATCCAAGCTGCAATTTAGCTGCACCGCGTTCTACTTTCGCGGCGCACGGCCGGCCATTCCACCGCGCCGGATTTTGTCATGCCGCCAGCGCGCAACGCGCACAGGAACGTAGCGTTGCAGCGCGTCGAGCGCACGCAACACGCATCGCTTCAGCGGCCCCGCGCCGGGCTTTTCGACCGCAACGTACAACAGCAGCGCAGCCCCGATCGCCGCGGCAACGACGCCCCAAAACATCACGACCTGGTCGACGGCCGAACCGACTTCATTGAACAACATGTAGCCAACGTTCTGGTGGATCAAGTAGAGCGGATAGCTGATCGCGCCGAACCAGACCCATCGCGAGCTGGTAAGCATCGGCGTGCGGCGCAACGCGAGCGCAAGCATCACGACGTAGAACGAGGTCATCACGGCCGCTACGACCGCCGGATTCAGAGGCTTCTCGAAGTGCTCGCTGAAGTACGGCAGGAGCTGGGATTCGTGATAGAGCGAGAGCGCCCACGCGGCGCAGACGAGCGCGATGCGCGATCGCGACAGGCCGTGTGCGCGGATGAGAAAGAACGCGGCGCCGGCGATGAAGAAGCCGGCAAAGTCCGTCACCAAGAGGCCCTTGAGCTTGCTCAACTGGAACAGCTCGACGAGCACCGTACCAATCAGCCATACGTACAACCATCTCTCGGCCCGATGGATCTGGCCGATGATGAGCAGAATGCCGACCAGGCGGTAGAACCGCAGCTCTGCGCCGAGCGACCAGTACGCGCCGTCGATCGGATCGGCGCCGAAGCCACCACCGAGCGTCACCATGTTCACGAGATATTGCGGCCACGTCGCGACGAAACGATCGCCGCCTATCGCGAGCGTCACGAAAAAGGTGATCGTGCAGCAGACCCAAAACGCAGGTAGCAGGCGAGACGCGCGTGACGCGATGAAGCGCTTGATGCTTCCGTCGCCCGCCGTCATCAGGATCACAAAGCCGCTGATCATAAAAAACAGGTGCACGCCCAGGAACCCGTACAGCGCGACCGGCTCAAGCGCCGGATAGTGCATGGTCGTCAGGTCGTCGCCGGCGTAGCCTCGGAATGCGTAGTGATAGAACACGACGGCAACGGCGGCAATGAAGCGAAGGAGGTCAAGCTCGGGAATTCGGGAAAACTTCACGGTCGGATCTTGTTGGATATGGGAACGCGTCGGCCCGACGTTCACGCAAACACCGTCCATCCCCATATGCCGCTTGCGCGGCCGGCTGGCACTTGGGGCAGGCTCTTACTGCACGAAGCCGGTGCCGCGTGTGCGGCGATTATGGCCGAACCGCCGAAAGCAGGCCACTAAGCGCAGAGACTGCATAACCAGAGCGCATAAAAGTGAATAGAAGAATCGGCCCGCCAATCGCCGCGCGGCCCGTGGCTGACGATTGTCTCAGCGAGGCTGTGATGCCGAGGCCGTACCTCACCGCAGGCCGGGCAAAAACTCCACAATGCGTTCGTTCTGGTGGTCAGAGCGGTAGAGGAATCTATGTACCACATCCGACCCGGCAGAACTGCCTACCGAGTCCGGCAGAGTAAAATAGTGGCACCCGAGCATTCCCGCTCAGGGCAATCAAGCAGAAATCGTCGGACTCGTATAGGACGCAGGGTGTAAGCCGAGGATCGAAACAGGCTAGCGGCGTTCTCCGTAACCCATTGATCTTAAAGAAATTCTTGGCGCGCCCGGCTGGGATCGAACCAGCAACCCCTGCCTTCGGAGGGCAGTACTCTATCCATTGAGCTACGGGCGCGTGAGACAGCGAAGCGACCCCAATATAAAGGCCGCCCACGATTGGCAAGACGGCAAGGATACCCGGTTTCCCATGAAGCGTCCACCTTGCCCGACGAATGGCCGCCTGGCCATGCTGCGTGCGGGTAAACACGCGCCATCGCACCGCTCGCCGTGATGTAAACGTTCCGTCTATAATCGTCCGTGCTTCATTGGACTGCCATTTTGCCGTTGCACCGCGCTCACAATTCCTATTCATGGAGACGAGGCAAGCATGAGCGAAGCACCCCACGAATCCCCCGTCAAAACACCCGGGCAGCTGATTGCCGTCATCATCGCGTCGTTCGCGATTCCGATCATCCTGATCGTCCTGTTCGCCAACTATGCGAACCATGCGTTCCGTTCCGGTGCCGGCACGGATGCCCTATCCGACGAACAGGTTGCCGCGCGTATCGCGCCACTCGCGAAGGTCGACGTGAAGGACGCCAACGCGCCCCGCACGTACAAGACCGGCGAGGAAGTCTACAAGGCCGTCTGCGTAACCTGTCACGGCACGGGCGCCGCCGGCGCACCGAAGTTCGGCAACAAGGACGACTGGGCGCCGCGCATCTCGCAAGGCTTCGACACGCTGCTGAAGACGGCCCTCGCCGGCAAGGGCGCGATGCCGCCGCGCGGCGGCACAAGCCCCGACGACGTCAGCGACTATGAAATCGCCCGCGCGATCGTCTACATGGCGAACAACGACGGCGCGAACTTCCCCGAACCGGCCGCCCCGGCCGCCAATGCGGCGCCCGCCGCCGGCGCCGCCGCATCGGGCGCCGACGCGTCGAACGCACAGGCCGCCGCCGCGATGGCTGCGATCGCCGCGATCCCGAAGGCCGGCGAAGCACCCGCGGCCGCACTGGCCGGCGCCGATGCGGCAACGGCCGGCAAGGCGCTGTACTCGTCGACCTGCGTGGCCTGCCACGGGGCCGGCGTACTCGGCGCACCGAAGTTCGGCAGCAAGGAAGACTGGGCACCGCGCCTGAAGGACTCGATGGATACGGTCTACAACTACGCGCTGCACGGCAAGGGCGCGATGCCGCCGAAGGGCGGCTCGACCGCGTCCGACGCCGACGTGAAGGCGGCCGTCGACTACATGGTCAACGCGTCGAAGTAACCACGCCGGGCCATCCGCAAAAAACCCCCGCGACGCATACGCATCGCGGGGGTTTTGTCTTTCCGGTCCGCGGGTACAAAGGTCCGCCGGACCGCCGCCTCACTTCTGCAGCAGCGCCTTCAAGCTGGCGAGCCGGTCCTTCGGCGACATCGGCGCTTCTTCCGGTGTCGGCGGCGGCGCTTCGTCGAGCCCCATCTCCGGGATGAAACGAGACGGCTCGCACACGACCGTCTCGCGCGCCCGTTTGCGCTTCTTGCACCAGTTCAGGTGCAGGCTGCGCTGCGCGCGCGTAATCGCGACGTACATCAGCCGGCGCTCTTCCTCGATCCGCTCGCTGTCGATCGGGCCGTCGTCCTCGCTGCCGCCGCGGTGCGGCATGATGCCTTCCTCGACGCCGACCAGGAACACGTGCGGATACTCGAGCCCCTTCGACGCATGGACGGTCGACAGTCGCACCGCGTCCGGATCCTCGTCCTTGCCTTCCAGCATCGACATCAGCGCGACGGTCTGGATCAGGCCGAGCAGGTTCTTGCCCGTATCGGCGAGCCCGTCCGCGTTGTGGAAACCTTCGGCCTCGCCGTCGACCGCCGCCGTCTCGGGCTTGGTGCCCTTGCGCTTCAGCCATTCGAGGAACTCGAGCACGTTCTGCCACTTCGACTGCGCCTGCCGCTCGTCGAACGCGTCGTACAGGTACGCCTCGTAGTGGATCGCCTCCATCATGTCGTCGAGCACGACGGTCGCGGGCTCCTTGTCCGCGCGCTCGGTCAGGCGCTGGATGAAGTCGCAGAACATCCGCAGCGGCTCGACCTGGCGCGCCGACAGCCGTGCCTCGATTCCGCCCATGTACACGGCTTCGAACAGCGACACCTTCGCCTGCCCCGCGAACGAGCCGAGCGCCTCGAGCGTCGTGTTGCCGATCCCGCGGCGCGGCGTCGTAATCGCGCGGATGAACGCGGGATCGTCGTCGGCGTTCGCGATCAGCCGCAGGTACGCGCACAAATCCTTGATCTCGGCCTTGTCGAAGAACGACTGGCCGCCCGACAGCACATACGGAATCCGCTCGCGCCGCAGCACCTGCTCGAAGATCCGCGCCTGGAAGTTGCCGCGGTACAGGATCGCGTAGTCGCGGAACTGCGCGCGCCGCTCGAACTTGTGCGCAGACAGCCGGAACACGACCGATTCGGCCTCGTGTTCCTCGTCGTTGCAAGGCGTGACGGTGATCGAGTCGCCCATCCCGTGCTCGGACCACAGCTTCTTCTCGAACAGCTTCGGGTTGTTCGCGATCACGTTGTTCGCGGCCGTCAGGATCCGCACCGTCGACCGGTAGTTCTGCTCGAGCTTGATCAGGTGCAGCTTCGGGAAATCCTTGCCGAGCTGCGCGAGGTTCTCGAGCGTAGCGCCTCGCCAGCCGTAGATCGCCTGGTCGTCGTCGCCGACCGCCGTGAACGCGGCGCGCGGGCCTGCGAGCAGCTTCACCAGCTCGTACTGGCACGCGTTGGTGTCCTGGTACTCGTCGATCAGCAGGTAGCGCAGCTTGTTCTGCCAGCGGTCGCGCACCTGCTCGTTCTTCGCGAACAGCTCGGCCGGCAGGCGGATCAGGTCGTCGAAATCGACCGCCTGGTAAGCATGCAGCGTCGCGACGTAGTTGCGGTAGACGATCGCGGCCTGGTGCTCGTCCTCGTTCGCCGCGATCGCCATCGCCTCGTCGGGCATGATCAGGCCGTTCTTCCACAGCGAGATGATGCTCTGGATCTTGCGGATCAGCCCCTTGTCGGTCGTGCCGAGCTGCTCCTGGATCATCCCGAAGCAGTCGTCCGAATCCATGATCGAGAACTGCGGCTTCAGGCCGAGGTGCTCGGCCTCCTGTCGCAGGATCTGCACGCCCAGCGAATGGAACGTGCAGACGGTGAGCTGGTTGACGGGCACCTTGCGGCCTTCCTTGCCGGGCGTGGTGAGCGTCTTGCCCTCGAGCAGCTTCGACACCCGCTCGCGCATTTCGGCGGCCGCCTTGTTCGTGAACGTGACGGCGGCGATATGGCGCGGCTCGAAGCCTTTCGCTTCGATCAGGTGCGCGATCTTCTGCGTGATCACGCGGGTCTTGCCGCTGCCCGCGCCGGCGAGCACGAGACAGGGACCGTCGAGGTAGCGCACCGCTTCGTTCTGAGCGGGATTGAGGCCTGCGGACATGATGGCGGATGGTGTTGCGGTTGACGGCGGGACGCCTGGAGGATGCCGTGCGCGACAGGCTGGCGAAGCAGGCGGACACGCGGGCAGGACGCGCATGTTAACACGTCGGCGGCGTGCATTTCGGGAGCGCCGCCGGACGGGGCCGCGCGGGCCGACCGGCCGGTCGCACCCTGTCCGTCCGGCCAATCCGGCCCCGTCCACGCTCCGATCGGCCACAATAGGTATCCCCCGGCGCCGCCCGCTCCGGCCCGATTTCATTCGTCTGAATCACCACCGGATCGACCTCATGGGATACCCGTTCGCCACTGCCGCCCTCGGCCCGCTGCTGTTCGCGCAGGGGCGCTACGTGCGGCGCGTCACGCCGCGGCTGCCCGAAGCGGCCGGCCCGCGCGACGGCGTGGCTGGCGACGGCCCGCCGCTCCGTGTCCTGGTGGTCGGCGATTCGGCGGCCGCGGGCGTCGGCGTCACGACGCAGCGCGACGCGCTGTCCGGGCAACTGGCGCATGCGCTGGCGGCCACCCACCGCGTGAGCTGGAAGTTGCTCGCGCGCACGGGCCTCACCACGCGGGAGCTCGTCGACTGGCTCGCCGCCGAGCCGGCCGAACCGTTCGACGTGGCCGTCACGTCGCTCGGCGTCAACGACGTGACGGGCGGCGTGGCGCCCGCGCGCTGGCTGGCGCAGCAGGCCGAGCTGGTCCGGTTGCTGGCCGCACGCTTCCGGGTCGGGCACGCGATCCTGTCGGCGGTGCCGCCGATGGAGCGCTTCCCAGCGCTGCCGCAGCCGCTCGCGTGGTATCTCGGGTTGCGTGCGAAGCGGCTCAACGCGGCGCTCGCCGGCTGGGCCGGCGCGCAGCCGCACTGTACGTTCCTGCGGGTCGACCTGCCGCTCGAGCGCCACCTGATGGCCGCCGACGGCTTTCATCCCGGCGAATCCGCATGCGCGGCGTGGGCCGCGCAGGTCGCGGCGGCCGTGCGGCAGCGGGCAACCGCGTGACGCGGCGCGTCGGCCGCGCGCCGGCCGTTCACCGGGCAGCCGGCCATGCCGCGTGCGGCGTGCGGCGTGCGGCGTGCGGCGCGCGGCGCGCGGCGCTCAGCCTTGCGCAAAATGCCGCCCTTCCTTGCGCAAGCGCCGTTGCGCATCGCGCGTTTCGCCCAACGCGTCTGTGCAAGCAGCGGCGCCATGCCAAAATAGCCGGTCGTCTTCGCGCCGTTTCGGCGCGCCATCCTTTAGTTTCCTTCGCAGCCAGGAATTGCCATGTCGTCATTGCTCAGGATTGGTTTGATGGGTTTCGGTTTCGCCGGCGCGACGTTCCACGCGCCCGTGATCGCCACGAGCGGCCGCACTGAAGTCGCCGCGATCGCGACGGGGCAGCCCGATCGCGCGCAGGCCGCGTATCCGGGCGCGCGCGTCGTCCCCGACCTCGACACGCTGCTCGGCCTCGACGACATCGAGTGCGTGGTGATCGCCACGCCGAACGACACGCACTTCACGCTTGCGCGCCAGGTGCTCGAAGCCGGCCGCCACGTGGTCGTCGACAAGCCCGTCACGCTCACCGCCGACGAGGCGCTTGCGCTCGCACGGCTCGCGAACACGCGCAGCCGGCTGTTCGCGCCGTTCCACAACCGCCGCTGGGACGGCGATTTCCTCACCGTGCGCGACATCGTCAAATCGGGCGAACTCGGCCGCCTCACCTATTTCGCGTCGCATTTCGACCGCTTCCGACCGACGCCGCGCACGCGCTGGCGCGAGGAGCCGGCCCGCGGCGGCGGCCTGCTGCTCGACCTCGGCCCGCACCTGATCGACCAGGCGCTCGCGCTGTTCGGCCTGCCGGAAACGGTGAGCGCGACCGTCAAGACGCGTCGCGAGAACGGCACGGCACCCGACCTCGTGCACCTGCTGCTCGGCTATCCGGACAAGGACGTCGCGCTGCATGCGAGCGCGCTGTCGGCGATCGAACCGGCCCGCTTCACGCTGCACGGCACGCGCGGCAGCTACCAGAAGTTCGGCCTCGACACGCAGGAAGACCAGCTCAAGGCCGGCCTCACCGCGGACGACGTCGAATTCGGCGGCGGCAACCCGCCCGGCCTGCTGCGCGTGCTCGACGGCGAAATCGAGGTCGAACGCCCGGTTCCGACGCTCGACGGCCAGTACGCGGAGTTCTACCGTGCGCTCGCCGCATCGGTCCGCGACGGCGCGCCGTTCCCCGTCACCGCGCAGGACGCCGTCGACGTGATGACCATCATCGAGCTCGCCGCGAAAAGCGAGCACGATGGCCGCCGGCTGCCGTTCGTGCGCCGCACGGTCTGACGCCGCGCGCCGGCCGGTCGCGGCCGGCACGCGTGCGCGTGGATCATGTCCGAACATTCGGTTACAAATGCCGGGGGAACGAAAGTCAGCGTCCGACCGGTCTGATGCGTTTCTCAAAAAAGTCGATCCGACACCAATCCGTCAGGAGAATGTTGATGCAACGGTTGATTCGCGCAGCGGCGTGCTGCGTCCTGGTTTCCTCGCTTGCGGCCTGTATCGTGCAGCCGCAGCAGCCGGTCCGCCCGGCGCCCCCGCCGCGGCCGAATCCGCAGGTCGTCGCGAACGAGCGGATGCAGCAGATCCAGGGCCGGATCGACAACCTGCACCGCCGCATCGATGCGCGCGTGAACGGTGGCTACTATCCGCCACCGTACGGTGCGCAGCTTCACCACCGCCTCGACGTGATCCGCCAGGAATCGAACGACATGTCCGCGCAGCATAGCGGCGGCCTGTCCGGCGACGAGCAGCGCGTGCTGAACCAGGAACTCGACACGGCCGCCCGCGCGATCGGCGAGTAATCCCGGCAACGCCGGCACCTGCCGGTGCCGGCAAAAAGCGGCGGCGCCCCACGCCGCCGCTTGTCGCGAAGCGACATTCTTTTGCCCAAATTGACAAGGCTCACCCGCTCGCGTACAGTCGCCCGCACGCGTCGGGAGAGCGTGTAACCGGGTGGTTTCGACACCGGTTGCGCCGCCGAAGGGGCACACCCGCAAACTCTCAGGCAAAAGGACCGACCGCGTCGGGGAATCGCGTCCGCGCATTGCGCGGGCCACACTCTCCCCGCACTCTGGAGAGCGGCAGTAGCCCGCAGCGCACTGGTTGCGCGGGCAAGCTGCCCACCGAAGGGGCGCGCGTTCGCCAGGCTTTGCCGGCAGCGCAATCTCTCAGGTATCGAGGACAGAGGGGCATGTACCGGATCGCTGGCGGCCATCGGCCACGGCGGTCGGCACATGGCCGTTCTGATCCGCGCGCAAGCGCCTTGCCTGAGGCCTCGATGACTGCACTGAATCACACCCCGCTCAACGCCGCGCACCGCGCGCTCAATGCCCGCATGGTCGACTTCGGCGGCTGGGACATGCCCGTCAACTACGGCTCGCAGATCGAAGAACACGAAGCCGTGCGCACCGACGCCGGCATGTTCGACGTGTCGCACATGTGCGTGGTCGATTTCACCGGCAGCCGCGTGCGCGCGTTCTTCGAGCACGCGATCGCGAACAACGTCGGCAAGCTCAAGACGCCCGGCAAGGCACTCTACTCGTGCCTGCTCAACCCGCAGGGCGGCGTCATCGACGACCTGATCGTCTATTACTTCACCGAAGAATTCTTCCGCGTCGTGGTCAACGCCGGCACGGCCGAGAAAGACATCGCGTGGTTCAACCAGCTGAACGAGCAAGGCAGCTTCGGCCTCACGATCGCGCCGCGCCGCGATTTCGCGATCGTCGCCGTACAGGGCCCGAACGCCCGCGAAAAGGTCTGGACGACCGTGCCTTCCGCACGTGCCGCGACCAGCGAGCTGAAGCCGTTCAACGCCGCGCAGGTCGCCGCCACGCCGTTCGGCGATCTCACCATCGCGCGCACCGGCTATACCGGTGAAGACGGTTTCGAAGTGATCGTCCCGGCCGTGCACGTCGAAGCGCTGTGGGCCGCACTGCAGCAAAACGGCGTGCGCCCGTGCGGGCTCGGCGCGCGCGATACGCTGCGCCTCGAAGCCGGCATGAACCTGTACGGCCAGGACATGGACGACACCGTCTCCCCGCTCGACGCGGGCCTCGCGTGGACGGTCGACCTCGCCGCGCCGCGCGAGTTCGTCGGCCGCGCCGCACTGGAAGCCAACGGCACCCGCGCCGCGTTCGTCGGCCTGATCCTGCAGAAGGAAAACGGCAAGGCGGGCGGCGTGCTGCGCGCGCACCAGAAGGTCGTCACGCCGCACGGCGAAGGCGAGATCACGAGCGGCACGTTCTCGCCGTCGATGCAGGAATCGATCGCGTTCGCGCGCGTGCCGGCCGCCGTCCAGATCGGCGACCTCATCCAGGTGCAAATTCGAGACAAGAATCTTCCCGCGCGCGTGGTAAAACTGCCGTTCGTGCGCAACGGCAAGGTCCTCGCTGCGTAACGGCCGGGAGGCCCGCCTCCCGGGAAGCCGGGAGATGGCGCCCGGCGCAACACCACACCCGGCGCGCCCCGACGGCGCGTCAGCAAAACGAACAAACCCTTTTATCAGGAGCATCCGATGAGCAACGTCCCGGCCGATCTGAAGTACACCGACGAACACGAGTGGATCCGCACTGAAGCCGACGGCACGCTGACGATCGGCATCACCGATCACGCGCAGAACACGCTCGGCGACATCGTTTTCCTCGAACTGCCGCCCGTCGGCAAGCAGGTGAAGGCAGGCGACGCGATCGGCGTCGTCGAATCCGTGAAAGCCGCGTCGGACATCTATTCGCCGGTGTCGGGCGAGGTGGTCGCGATCAACGCGGATGCAGTCGACACGCCGGAAGAGGTGAACAGCGACGCGTACGACACGTGGCTGTTCAAGGTCAAGCTGGCGGCCGGCGCATCGACCGACAGCCTGCTCGACGCAGCCGCCTACAGCAAGCTGATCGACTAATTCCCCTACCCGAACCGCGCGGCGCCGGCCAGCCGGCCCGCGCGGGACCAGAGTCACGCCATGAAGCTCGAACACCCGGACCGCCTGATGAACCGCACGCCCCTCTCGCTCGCCGCGCTCGAAACGCACGACGCGTTCGCCGAACGCCATATCGGCCCCGACGCCGCCAGCCAGCAGGCCATGCTCGACACGCTCGGCTTTGCGTCGCGCGCCGCCCTGATGGACGCCGTGATCCCGGCCTCGATCCGCCGCGCCGAAACGCTGCCGCTCGGCCCGTTCGCGCAGCCGAAGAGCGAGGCCGAAGCGCTCGCCGCGCTGCGGGTTCTCGCGGACAAGAACCAGGTGTTCCGCTCGTATATCGGTCAGGGTTACAACGACACGCACACGCCGGCCGTGATCCTGCGCAACGTGCTCGAAAACCCGGCGTGGTACACGGCCTACACGCCGTACCAGCCTGAAATTTCCCAGGGTCGCCTCGAGGCGCTCCTGAACTTCCAGCAGATGGTCGCCGACCTGACGGGCCTCGCGATCTCGAACGCGTCGCTGCTCGACGAAGCAACCGCCGCGGCCGAAGCGATGACGCTGCTGCAGCGCACCGGCAAGCCGACGTCGAACGTGTTCTACGTCGCCGACGACGTGCTGCCGCAAACGCTCGAAGTGATCCGCACGCGCGCGCTGCCGGTCGGCATCGAGGTCAAGACGGGCCCGGCCGCCGACGCCGCGCAGGCCAACGCGTTCGGCGTGCTGCTGCAGTACCCGGGCGTGAACGGCGACGTGCGCGACTACCGCGCACTCACCGAAGCGATTCACGCGGCCGGCGGCCACGTGGTCGTCGCGGCCGACCTGCTCGCACTCACCGTGCTGACGCCGCCCGGCGAATGGGGCGCGGACGTCGCGATCGGCAACACGCAGCGCTTCGGCGTGCCGATGGGCTTCGGCGGCCCGCACGCCGCGTACCTCGCGGTGCGTGACGAATTCAAGCGCCAGATGCCGGGCCGCCTCGTCGGCGTGACGGTCGACGCACAGGGCAAGCCCGCGCTGCGCCTCGCGCTGCAGACGCGCGAACAGCACATCCGCCGCGAGAAGGCGACGTCGAACGTGTGTACCGCGCAGGCGCTGCTCGCGATCATGGCCAGCATGTACGCGGTCTATCACGGCCCGCACGGCCTGAAGACGATCGCGCTGCGCGTGAACCGCATCGCGGCGCTGCTCGCCGCCGGCGTGAAGCAGCTCGGCTTCGCGACCGTCAACGACACGTTCTTCGACACGCTGACGATCGACACCGGCGCGCGCACCGCGCAGGTCCACGAATTCGCGAAGGCCAAGCGTATCAACCTGCGCCGCGTGAGCGACACGCAAGTCGGCGTGTCGGTCGACGAAACGACGACGCGCGACGACCTCGCCGATCTCCTCGCCGTGTTCGCGCAAGCCGCGGGCGGCACCGCACCGGCCGTCGACGCCCTCGACGCAGGGCTTGGCGGCGTCGCCGCATTGCCGGCCGGCCTCGAGCGCACGAGCGCGTACCTGACGCACCACGTGTTCAACCGCCACCATTCCGAAACCGAAATGCTGCGCTACCTGCGCAGCCTGTCGGACAAGGATCTCGCGCTCGACCGCTCGATGATCCCGCTCGGCTCGTGCACGATGAAGCTGAACGCGACGTCGGAAATGCTGCCGGTCACGTGGCCCGAGTTCGGCGGCATCCACCCGTTCGCACCGGCCGAGCAGACCGTCGGCTACCGCGAGATGATCGACCAGCTCGAGCAGATGCTCGTCGCGGCCACCGGCTACGCGGCCGTGTCGCTGCAGCCGAACGCGGGCTCGCAGGGCGAGTACGCGGGCCTGCTGATCATCCACGCGTACCACGCGTCGCGCGGCGAAGCGCACCGCGACGTGTGCCTGATCCCGGCATCCGCGCACGGCACGAACCCGGCGTCCGCGCACATGGCCGGCATGAAGGTCGTGGTCGTGGCCTGCGACGCGCAGGGCAACGTCGACATCGCCGACCTGAAGGCGAAGGCCGACGAGCACGCGAAGGACCTCGCGGCGATCATGATCACGTACCCGTCGACGCACGGCGTGTTCGAGCAGAACGTCCGCGAGATCTGCGAGATCGTCCATGCGCACGGCGGCCAGGTGTACGTCGACGGCGCGAACATGAACGCGATGGTCGGCCTGACCGCGCCGGGCCAGTTCGGCGGCGACGTGTCGCACCTGAACCTGCACAAGACCTTCTGCATCCCGCACGGCGGCGGCGGCCCGGGCGTCGGCCCGGTCGCGGTCGGCGCGCACCTCGCGAAGTTCCTGCCGAACCAGCGTTCGACCGGCTACTCGCGCGACGAAAACGGCATCGGTGCCGTGTCGGCCGCGCCGTACGGCTCGGCGTCGATCCTGCCGATCTCGTGGATGTATATCGCGATGATGGGCGCGAAGAACCTGACCGCCGCAACGGAAACCGCGATCCTCAACGCGAACTACATCGCGAAGCGCCTCGCGCCGCACTACCCGGTGCTGTATTCGGGCCCGGGCGGGCTGGTCGCGCACGAGTGCATTCTCGACCTGCGTCCGATCAAGGAATCGAGCGGCATCAGCGTCGACGACGTCGCGAAGCGCCTGATGGACTACGGCTTCCACGCGCCGACGATGAGCTTCCCGGTGCCGGGCACGCTGATGGTCGAGCCGACCGAATCGGAATCGCAGGAAGAACTCGACCGCTTCATCGCCGCGATGATCGCGATCCGCGACGAAATCCGCGCGGTCGAGGAAGGCCGCGCCGATCGCGAGGACAACCCGCTGCGTCACGCACCGCACACGGCGGCCGTCGTCACCGCGAACGAATGGCCGCACGCGTACTCGCGCGAGCAGGCCGCGTACCCGGTCGCGTCGCTCGGCACGAACAAGTACTGGCCGCCGGTCGGCCGCGCGGACAACGTCTACGGCGACCGCAACCTGTTCTGCTCGTGCGTGCCGATGTCGGAATACGCATAACGCACGCCAGGCCAGGAACCGACCGATGGTGACCACACCGCACGCAACCCGGGGTTGCGTGCGGTTTTTTTGTGCGCCACTCGAACCGGTTCACGTTCGTCCGCCAATCCGGCTAACATCACACGCGATCCAGCCAATGAAGGAGTTCCGCATGGTGCGTCCGATGTTTCCGGGCCATGGTGCAACAGAGAGGCGGCCGCGCACGCGCCGCGTCGTACCGATGCTCGTCGCCTCGCTGTCGCTGGCCGCTGCCGGCCTCGGCGCGGCCGGCAGCGCGCGCGCGGCGATGAATTTCTGCGCGGCGCCGGCACTGCAGGCGAGCGAGACGACACAGGCCGAGCCGGGCGTGCAGGCGCTGATCCGCAGCGTCGACGCGCGCATCGGCGAGCAGCCAAAGGCGATGGCGCGCGTGCACACCGAGGGCACGCTGCCGCATGAAGGCATCTACGACCAGAGTGCGGCCGCGCTGAAGGACATGGACCTGATGCGTGACGCGGCGCTCGCGTGGCGCGTGACGAATGCGCCGCGCTACCTGCAGCTAGTCGACCGCTTCCTGTCCGCGTGGGTCTCGACCTACCAGCCGAGCTTCAATCCGATCGACGAAACGCGCTTCGAGAGCCTGATCGTCGCGTACGACATGACCGCGAGCGCGCTGCCGGTGAAGACCCGCAACGCGACGGCCGCGTTCATCGCGAAGCTCGGCGCCGGCTATGTCGCGCAGATCGACGCGCAGAAGCGCCCGCTCACCGGCACGTGGCGCAACAACTGGCAGAGCCACCGGATCAAGCTGATCGCGCTGTCCGCGTTCACGCTCGGCGACCGCAAGATGATGAACGCCGCGCAGCGGCTGTTCGTCGAGCATCTCGCCGACAACATCGGGCCGGACGGCAAGACGTGGGACTTCGAGGAACGCGATGCGCTGCATTACGCGGTCTACGACCTGCAGCCGCTGGTGACGGCCGCGCTCGCCGCGCGCCGCTTCAACCGCAACTGGCTGCGCGAGCGCGGCGCGAACGGCGCGACGCTCGCGGCCGCGCTCGACTGGCTCGTGCCGTACGCGCTCGGCGAGAAGACGCACGAGGAATTCGTGAATTCGCCGGTGCCGTTCGACGCGAAGCGCCGCGAGGCCGGCCTGCCGGGTTACACGGGGCAGTGGGACCCGAAAAACGCCACCGAACTCTTTCATCTGGCCGCGCGGCTCGACGGGCGCTATGCCCGCGTCGCGCAGCAACTATCCCCAACGCCGCCCGCATGGCTCGCCGCGTGCCTGCCATTACAGGCGCGCTAGCACTACTCTTAAAGCAAGGCAGGTATCGAAATGGCAGTCAGCGTGTTTGACCTCTTCAAGATCGGCATCGGTCCGTCCAGTTCGCACACGGTCGGACCGATGCGCGCGGCGCTGATGTTCGTCCAGGGCCTCGAGCGCGACGGGCAGCTCGACGCAACGGCCCACGTGAAGGTCGAGCTGTACGGCTCGCTCGGCGCCACCGGCAAGGGCCACGGTACCGACCGCGGCGTGATGCTCGGCCTGCTCGGCGATGCGCCCGACACCGTCGATCCCGAAACCATCGACGCACGTCTGGAAGACGTCCGCAAGTCGAAGAAGCTCGCGCTGCTGGGTACGCATCCGGTGCCGTTCGTGCTGAAGGAGAACATCGCGTTCTACCGCCAGGCGCTGCCCGAGCATCCGAACGGGATGAAACTGCGTGCATCCGACGCGAACGGCGCGGTACTGGTCGAGCGCACCTACCTGTCGGTCGGCGGCGGCTTCGTCGTGACGGCCGGCGCGCCGAACACGAAGGTGCTGAGCGCGGCCGAGCAGATGACGCACCCGTTCCGCACCGGCGCCGAATTGCTCGCGCTGACCGAGTCGACCGGCAAGTCGATCGCGCAGCTGATGTGGGACAACGAGCGCGCGTGGCACACCGAGGAAGAGACGCGCGACGGGCTGCTGAAGATCTGGGCCGTGATGCAGTCGTGCGTGTCGCGCGGCTGCGGGATCGGCAACCCCGATGCCGACGGCAACCTGCCCGGCCCGTTCCAGGTCAAGCGTCGCGCGCCGCAGCTGTACCGCACGCTGACGGGCAGCCCGGAGCGCGCGCTGCAGGATCCGCTGTCGATGATCGACTGGATCAACCTGTACGCGATCGCGGTCAACGAGGAAAACGCGGCCGGCGGCCGTGTCGTCACCGCGCCGACCAACGGCGCGGCCGGCATCATCCCGGCCGTGCTGCACTACTACACGCGCTTTACGCCCGGTGCAAACGAGCAAGGCGTGATCGACTTCCTGCTGACGGCCGCCGCGATCGGCATTCTTTACAAGCTCAACGCGTCGATCTCGGGCGCGGAAGTCGGCTGCCAGGGCGAAGTGGGCGTCGCATGCTCGATGGCGGCCGGCGCGCTTGCCGCCGTGCTCGGCGGCACGCCGCAGCAGGTCGAGAACGCGGCCGAAATCGGGATGGAACACAACCTCGGCCTCACCTGCGACCCGGTCGGCGGGATGGTGCAGATTCCGTGCATCGAACGCAACGCGATGGCGTCGGTGAAGGCCGTCAACGCGGCGCGCATGGCGCTGCGCGGCGACGGCTCCCACTACGTGTCGCTCGACTCCGTGATCAAGACGATGCGCGAGACGGGTGCGGACATGAAGACGAAGTACAAGGAAACGTCGCGCGGCGGGCTGGCGGTGAATATCGTCGAGTGCTGATGCGGTAACGGCGGTCATGCGGGGCGAATCGATACCCCGCATGACCGCCGGACATGGTTGCGCGTTGCGTCACGCCTGCCGGGCACGCTAGTCGTTCAACCAGTTCTCCAGCCGCACGCCCGGATAGCTCACGAAATCCCGCTCGTTGTTGGTCACCAGCACGACGTCGAGCGACACCGCATGAGCCGCGATCAGTTTGTCGAGATGATCCCTCTTCCGTTCGCGGGTCGCTTCGCGGACAGAGCCGTACGCTTGCGCGGCCACCGCGTCGAACGGCGCGACCGGAATATCCTCGATCAGCGCGGCGAGATTGCTGCGCTCCTGGGCAGGACTTGTACACGCGGTCACACCGTACTCGAGCTCGGCATAGGTAATCGCCGACATCACGACGTCCCCCGTGTAGCACTGTGCAAATCGCCTCGCGACCTGTTCCGGCTGATTCTTCAACAGATAGATGCACATGTTGGTGTCGAGCATGTAGCGCGGCATCACAAGCCCTCGCGGTCGGCCTGCTCCTGGTCGCCACGCCCTTCGGCCATGAAATCCGGCCCGAATTTCGCGAACTTCTCGAGCACGCCGGTCAACGGCCGTCGCATCGGCCGAATACGGATTTCGTCGCCGATCCGTTCGATTTCGAGCTCGATATCGCTGCGCTCGTAAGCAAGGTCCGCCGGAATCCGTACGGCTTGCGAGTTGCCGTTCCGAAACACCCTCGTGGTATGCATGTCGATCTCCCATGCGTGTGTACGAAGGATGTACCTTAGGTTATTTCCGAGGCAGTGTAAATCCATGTGTGTACGCGACTCCGAAGCAGTCGTGGATGGCGGCATGCGATACGCGGGAGACATTCACTATGCCGGCGGCCGGTCAAATGCGGCAAACCGGTATGTAATCCGGGGCATCTCGCCACGCGCTTGACCGTGGCAGCGGATCGTCCTGTCCGGTTCGATGCTTGCAGCCGCCACTTTCCACCGCCCGGCAATCACGCACCAGTCGTCCTTTCGGCCAGCCGAACCCGGCGCGCACGGATGACGCACCGTCCGAATCACCCAGCGTTCCGACACTTTTCACCGGCCTGCATACCGGCGCCTCGCCGACAGGCGTAAGCTGTACGTCCCGCTACCCAGGGAGACGGCAGCCCATGTCGCATTCCAAGGATCTCGAGCAGTCCGCCACGACCGGCGCGCGACTGCTCGTCGATGCGTTGCTCGCCAATCACGTCGAACGCGTGTTCTGCGTGCCGGGCGAGAGCTTCCTCGCCGTACTCGATGCGCTGGCGGACGACACCGCGCGCATCCAGACGGTCGTCTGCCGCCACGAGGCGGCCGCCGCGAACATGGCCGAAGCGGTCGGCAAGCTGACCGGCCGCCCCGGCATCGCCTTCGTCACGCGCGGGCCCGGCGCGACCCATGCATCGATCGGCGTACACACCGCGTTCCAGGATTCGACGCCGATGATCCTGTTCGTCGGCCAGTGCGCGCGCGAGCACCTCGACCGCGAAGCCTTCCAGGAAATCGACTACCGGCGGATGTTCGGCCAGATGGCGAAATGGGTCGCGCAGATCGACGACCCGCGCCGTATCCCCGAATACCTGAGCCATGCGTTCCACGTCGCGACGTCCGGCCGGCCCGGCCCGGTCGTGCTCGCGCTGCCGGAAGACGTCCTGTCCGAAGCGTGCGCGTCGCAGCCCGTCGTGCCGGCCGCGAAACGCGTCGCGGCCGCGCCGTCGGCCGGGCAGGTCGACGAGCTGCGCGAGCGGCTCGCGCGCGCGGAACGGCCGATCGCGATCGTCGGCGGCAGCGGCTGGACGCCTGAAGCCTGTGCGAACCTGCGCACCTTCGTCGAACGCTGGCAACTGCCTGTCGCATGCGCGTTCCGCTTCCAGGACACGATCGACAACGCGCACCCGAACTACGCGGGCGACGTCGGGCTCGGGATCAATCCCGCGCTCGCGAAACGCATCCGCGACGCCGACCTGCTGCTCGTGATCGGGCCGCGCCTCGGCGAAGCGACGACCGGCGGCTACACGCTGCTCGACATCCCGAAGACACGCCAGACGCTGATCCACGTACACCAGGGCGCGGACGAGCTCGGCCGCGTGTATGCGGCCGACCTGCCGATCGTGTCGGGGATGCCCGAGATCGCCGCGCCGCTTGCCGCACTCGAACCGCCCGAGCGCCCGGCCTGGGCCGGCGCAGCGGCCGACGCCCATCGCGCGTACCGCGAATGGCATGCGCCGCTGCCGATGCCCGGCGACGTCCAGCTCGGCGACGTGATGGTGCAGTTGCGCGAGCGCCTGCCGCACGACGCGATCCTCACCAACGGCGCCGGCAACTACGCGATCTGGCTGCATCGCCACTTTGCGTACCGGCACTTCCGTTCGCAGCTCGCGCCGACCAGCGGCGCGATGGGTTACGGGCTGCCGGCCGCGCTCGCCGCGAAGTCGCTGTACCCGTCGCGCGCGGTCGTCGCGCTCGCGGGCGACGGCTGCTTCATGATGGCCGGCAACGAGCTCGCGACCGCGATGCAGTACGGGCTGAACATCGTCGCAATCGTCGTCAACAACGGGCATTTCGGCACGATCCGCATGCATCAGGAGCGCAACTACCCGGGCCGCGTGCACGGCACGGGGCTCACGAATCCCGATTTCGCCGCGTATGCGCGTGCGTTCGGCGCGCATGGCGAGACGGTCGAGCGCACCGCCGATTTCGCGCCCGCGCTCGAACGCGCGCTGACTTGCGGGCTGCCCGCGGTGATCGAGATCCGCATTCCGCAGGACGCCAGCACGCCGGCCGCGACGCTCGAACAGATCCGCGAGCAAGGCCGCCGCGCGCGCGGCGGATGACGGTGGATACGCGCACCGCGCCGCCTGGCGTCGCGCTGTCGCATGAGGACGCGCTGGCCTGCCCCGGCACCCTGCTCGCGCCCGACGGCACGCTCGTCGCGCCGTACGACCTCGAGCAGGGTGGCGCGCGTGCCGACGGCCATGTGCCGGCCGCGCCGGCACTCGGCCTGCTGCACGCCGCGCACCGGCCGTTCCGGCTCGACTACGACGGCGCGCGGCATGTGCACGTGATCAACGGAATGGGCGTCACGCTCGGCGATTCGGTGATCGGGCTGACCGCCGTCGCCGCGCTGCGTGCAGCCCGCCCGGGCCTGCGCTTCACGCTGTACCGGCCGGCCCGCGCACCGCGCTATGTCGAAGCGCTCTATGCGCTCGCGGCCGACGTCGTCGCGCCGTCGCGCGCGCTGCCGTGCCCGGTCGAAGCGCTGCCCGCCGATGCACCGTGCATCGACGTCGGCAATCATCTGTACTGGCCCGCGTTCGCGCAGTTGCCGATGATCGATTTCTTCCTGGATGCGCTCGGCGTCGATCCGGCCGCCGTGCCGGCCGTCGCGAAGCGCAACCGCTGGCTCGCACGGCTGCCGCTGCCCGTGCTGCCGGCCGCGTGGCAGCGGCCATACGTGCTGTTCTGCCCGAACGCGACTACCGCCGTGCGCAGCGTGCCGCCTGCCCTGCGCACGGCGTTCGTGGAACGGCTCGTGCAGCGCTACGGGCTGCCGGTGGCCGGCTTCGGCCCGGTCGCGCATCCGGATTACGTCGACGTGAGCGGCGATGCCACCGACACCGCGCGCTTCATCGCATGGGTCAGGGGCGCCAGCCTGCTGTTCGCGCCCGACACGGCCGCGCTGCATCTAGCCGACGGTTTCGACGTGCCGACGCTCGCGTGCTTCACGACGATCGGGCCGGCGCTGCGCGTGCGCGACTATCCGCATTGCGTGCCGGTCGAACTCGAGCTGCCGGCCGAATTGCACGGGCTGCACCGCAGCGAGCGGCCGGACGATCTCGCGGCGGTCGATGCCGCTTACAGGAAGTTCGACTGGGATGGACTGCCGTGGCCCGCGCCGCGCGATGCGGCAGCGTCGACCAGCGGATAAGGAGACAGGGCGCGTCAGCCGGGTTGGAACGCCGACCGCGCCGCCTTCGTCACCCCGCCGCGACCATCACCGCGCGATCGCGCAGCGTCTCCGACGGCCGCTTGCCGAACAGGCGCCGGTAATCGGTCGCGAACTGGCTCAGATGCCAGAAGCCCCACGCCTCCGCAACATCCTGCACCGAGCCGGCCGCGCGGCCGCACAGGTCGCGCCGCGCGCCGTTCAGCCGCAGCGTGCGCAGATAGGTCGCGGGCGCCATCCCGAGCACGTCCTGGAAGCAGTACTGCAGGGTGCGCCGGCTCACGAGCAGCTGCTCGCACAACTCCGGCACGCCGACCGGGCGCGTACGGTGCGCGAGCACGTAGTCGCGCGCCTGTTCGACGATCCAGCGGCGCGTCGACGGCGCGGCGCCGCTGCCGTCGTCGGCAGGTTGCGCGCACGCATCGAACAGCGCGGCCAGCACGTCGGCCTGCAGGTCGTCGCGCTGCGCATCGGGCAGCGGGCCGGCCATCGCCACCGCGCTGTCGAGGCGGCGGCCGAGCAGCGCGCACAGCCGCGCGAGCCGCGCATCACCGACCTGCATCACGCGCTGCGTGAACAGCCGCTCGTCGAGCGCCCGGTGCTCGACTTCCTCCGCATAGCGGCGCAGCACGTCGCCGCGCACGACAACGCCGTAGATCGAGAACTGCGCGGGTGTCACCAGTTCGAATTCGACGTTGCCGGGCCGAAACGCGAGCGCGCCGGGCCCGATCCGGCATGCATCGACGCGCGCGGTGCCGTCGCACACGAGCGGGATGCCGAACCAGTACGCATCGCCGCGCACCTCGCACGCCTGGCGCAGCAAGTGGCTCGTCGATTCGCGAAACAGCTTCATCGTGTCGAGCGGCAGCTCGGTCAGCGTGCCGACGAAGCGGCCGGCCGCGAGCTGGTCATAGGTTTGCCGCCATCCGATCAGGTTGCGCGCCTGCTCGTCCGCATCGTGCGCGACGCTGACGACGGCCTGCCCGGCCTGCGCGTCGTCGCCCTGCGCGTTGCGCCGCGTGTCTTCGGCGGTCGGTTCTTCCCTGCACGCCACGTATTGATCCATCGTGTCCTCCCTCACCTGCCCGGAACCGCGCGTTTCACGCAAGTCCCGTGCCGAACCGCACGGCCCGGCGACCAGCCCGTCATTGCACACAGCCCGGCCGGTGCGCGCCATGGGGGCGCACCCGAAGGCGGCGTCCCGCGCACGCCGCCGGTGCGGCAAGCGCTGCGACCGCGCATCCGCGCCGTGGCCGGCTCCCGGACACCGGCTAACCGGCCGGCTTCAGCCGCACGACCCGCGTGCCGCAGTTGCCGTACGCCTGCGCGACCGCAAGCTCGACGATCGCGCTGCCGGCCGCCCACGGCGCCGCGTCCGCTTCAGGCAGATCGACGCGCAACGTCGCGCGACCGTTGATCCGGTAGCGGACTCCTCGCACGAAATCGACGAACAGCAACCCGACACCGCTGCCGTCGCACGCGGCCACGTCGATCCGACCACCGTCGTCGTCATGGGCGGGCAACGCGAACCGCAACGTCTTCGTGTCGATCACGCGAACGACGGGCAGCAGATCGCCGTTCGCATCGCGCAGGCTCTGCACGATGTCGCAGGTCACGGTGGCGCGAGCGCCGCTTGCCGTGCCGATGAACATGAATGGCTGCGACTCGACGAACTGCCGCACGCCGATGCTCAGCCGCGTGGTCACGACGTCGCTCATCCGCTCGGCTTCGTCGGCGACGCCAAAACGGTGTTGCGCGTCGAGTTCACCCGCATGAAACACCGGGTGACGCGGAAAGGATCGTGGCGGTTCTGCCATGCTGGTTGTTGTTGTCGCACGTATCGGCGCACCGTGCCGCCGCAAGCACGCGGCCGCCGGTATCGTTTCCGGTGCCGGCCGCCAGAAAGCGCGGCCCGCGCCAAGCGTCGAATGTCGGGATCGAACGGGACGAAGCACCGGGACCGACCGGCCCCGGCGCTACGCCCCTGCTCCGGCGATCAGAAGAACCCGAGCGCCTCGGCCTGGTAGCTGACCAGCAGGCACTTCGTCTGCTGGTAGTTCGACAGCGCCATCTTGTGCGTCTCGCGGCCGATCCCCGACTGCTTGTAGCCGCCGAACGCCGCGTGCGCGGGGTACAGGTGGTAGCAGTTGGTCCACACGCGGCCGGCCTCGACCTCGCGGCCCATCCGGTACGCACGCGTGCCGTTGCGCGTCCACACGCCCGCGCCGAGCCCGTAGAACGTGTCGTTCGCGAGTTCGATCGCTTCCGCCTCGTCCTTGAACGTCATCACCGACGCGACCGGCCCGAAGATCTCTTCCTGGAACACGCGCATCTTGTTGTTGCCGAGCAGCATCGTCGGCTTCACGTAGTAGCCCGTGCCGAGTTCGGCAGCCGGCGCCGTGCGCTCGCCGCCCGTCAGGCATTGCGCGCCTTCGCCGCGGCCGATGTCGATGTAAGACAGGATCTTGTCGAGCTGCTGCTGCGACGCCTGCGCGCCGATCATCGTCTGCAGGTCGAGCGGGTGGCCGGCCTTGATGCGTTCGACACGCGCGACGGCCTTCTCGATGAACTTCTCGTAGATCGATTCCTGGATCAGGATCCGCGACGGGCACGTGCACACTTCGCCCTGGTTCAGCGCGAACATCGCGAGCCCTTCGAGCGCCTTGTCGAGGAACGCGTCGTCCTGGTCGAGCACATCGGCGAAGAAGATGTTAGGGCTCTTGCCGCCCAGTTCGACCGTCGACGGGATCAGGCTGTCGGCCGCCGCGCGCAGGATGTGCTTGCCGACCGGCGTCGAGCCCGTGAACGCGATCTTCGCGATCCGCTTGCTGGTCGCGAGCGCCTCGCCCGCTTCCTTGCCGAAGCCGTTCACGATGTTGATCGTGCCGGCCGGGAACAGGTCGCCGATCAGCTCCATCAGCACCAGCACCGACGCGGGCGTCTGCTCGGCCGGCTTCATCACGACGCAGCAGCCGGCCGCGAGCGCCGGCGCGAGCTTCCATGCGGCCATCAGCAGCGGGAAGTTCCACGGAATGATCTGCCCGACGACGCCGAGCGGCTCGTGGAAGTGGTACGCGACGGTGTTGTCGTCGATCTCGGAGATGCCGCCCTCTTGTGCGCGGATGCAGCCCGCGAAGTAGCGGAAGTGGTCGATCGCGAGCGGCAGGTCGGCCGCCATCGTCTCGCGCAGCGGCTTGCCGTTGTCGATCGTCTCGGCCACGGCCAGCAGCTTCAGGTTCTTTTCCATCCGCTCGGCGGCGGCGAGCAGCAGGTTCGCGCGCTCGGCCACGGACGTCTTGCCCCACTTGCGGCGCGCGGCATGCGCGGCATCGAGCGCCAGCTCGATGTCGTCGGCGCCCGAGCGCGGCACACGGCAGAACGGCTGGCCATTGATCGGCGACACGTTCTCGAAATACTCGCCCTTCACCGGCGCCACCCACTTGCCGCCGATGTAGTTGTCGTACTGCTGACGGTACGGGTATTCGACGTCGAGGCCCAGTTGCTTCAGGTCAAACGGGTTCATACATGTCTCCTGTTCATCGTGCTTGTGTGAGTACAGCGCCGGTTGGAATGCGCTGCACCCGTTTACGCAACATGCGTGCCAAACAGGACGGGAGCACGTCGATCACGGCCGGCCCGCGTACGCGCCGTGCGGTGTTCACGCACGCAGCACGACGGGTGCGCCGATTCTGAACACCGCGATTGCGCAGCAGCGCGGCCGGTGTTCGAA
This sequence comes from Burkholderia cepacia, assembly GCF_029962485.1. Lineage (NCBI taxonomy): Bacteria > Pseudomonadati > Pseudomonadota > Betaproteobacteria > Burkholderiales > Burkholderiaceae > Burkholderia > Burkholderia cepacia. The sequence goes on along the minus strand of NZ_CP073637.1, from coordinate 150,751 downwards.
ATTTCCACAGTGCGCAGCGCGCATGTCGCACGCGAATACGGGCCGCGCCGCGTGGCATGTCGCTTGCGTGCGAATCGACGATCGACACGCCACGGCATTCGCGCCGACCGACACCATGAACGACCCGGGCCCGCTGACCGACGACGCCATCGCATTCATCCGCGAGCAGGCGTTCCTGATCGTCGCGACCGCCGACGCGGCCGGCAACAGCGACTGCTCGTACCGCGGCCGCCAGCCGCGCGGCGACGGGTCGTTCGAGCCGCTCGTCCACATGCCCGACCGCCGCGCGCTGGTGCTGCCCGACTTCGCGGGCAACAACCTGTTCAACACGATCGGCAACCTGCTCGTGAATCCGGCCGTCGCGCTGCTGTTCGTCGATTTCGTGCGCCAGACGACCTGGCTCGTGCAGGGCCGCGCGACGATCGACGAGGATGCGGGAAGCCGCGCACACCTGTGGCCGGACGCACGGCGCTACGTGGTGGTGGAGGTGGAACACGCACAGGCACGCCCGGATGCGGCGCTGCCGCCGCTGGTGCTGGCGTGATGCGCGTGGCGGATCGTCGGCGTGCGAATGCAGCGATGACGAAGTGAGGCGGCGCTCCGGCTGCCGAGGCCGAAGCGCCCGTGCGCGCCGACGCGACGCTCAACGCCCGTGCGCCTCCGGACAAGCCGTTGCGATCCGGCTGGGCACCGGTACATCGGCATGTGCGTGCCCGTCGGTGTCGTCGCCCGCTTCGGCGGCCGCTCGCCGCCCGCCGAGGAACACGAACACCACCACCGCGCACAGCACCGTGACGACCGCCAGCCCGGTCAGCAACCGGTCGAACGCATGCGTGTAGCTCGCGATCAACGCCGCGTGCCCGACGCCCGGCAACGCCGCCGCCGCGCCCGCGAGATCGCCGGTCGCGAGCCGTGCGGCCGCCCGCAGCGTCGCGTCCGGCGTGCCGGCCGCGCCCGCCGCCTGCCCCAGCCGCGTCTGCGCGAGCGCGGCCAGCACCGCACCGACGATTGCCAGCGCGATCCCCTCGCCGGCCACGCGCGTCGTGCTGAAAATTCCCGTCGCCATCCCCGCGCGTTCCTTCGGCACGACGCTCACCGACAGCCCGTCCATCAGCCCCCACGGCATGCCTGCGCCGACGCCGATCGCGAGCATCGGCGCAATCGCCGCAGGCCCCGCGCCGCCACGCAGCGCGATACCGAGCCACACGAGCCCGGCCGCCGCGACGAGCAGCCCGAGCCCCGAGATCACGCCGGCCGACAGCCAGCGCGTGAGCGTCGCCGCGACGAACGGCACGACCAGCATCGGCGCGGAAATCGCGAGCATCAGCCAGCCGGCGTCGATCTCGCTGAAGCCGTCGATGCCGATGAAGCGCAGCGGCAGCACGACGAGCAACACGATGTAGCAGCAGCAGGTCGACACCGGCAGCACCTGCACGCCGACGAAGCGTGCGATGCGGAACAGCGACAGATCGAGCATCGGCCGCGCGACGCGCGTCTCGATCATCACGAACGCACCGGCGCCGAGCGCCGCGCCGGCCAGCAGCGCGATCACGAGCGCACTCGTCCAGCCGCGCGCGGGTGCCTCGATCACGCCGAACGTGAACAGCGTCAGCGCGGCGGTGAACGCCGCCGTGCCGGGCCAGTCGAGCCCCGTCGCATGCGGGTCGCGCGACTCGTGCATGCGCGGCAGCCCGAACACGAGCGACAACACGCCGGCCACCGCACTCGTCACGAAGATCGCCCGCCAGCCGTAATGCCCGATCAGGCCACCGGCCAGCACGGGCCCGAACGCCAGCCCGATGCCGAAGGTCGTGCCGAGCAGGCTGAAGGCACGCGTGCGCGCCGCGCCGTCGAATTCCTGCGCGAGCGCAGCCGTGCCGCCGGCGAGCGCCGCGGCCGCCGCGAGCCCTTGCGCGGCGCGCAGCAGGTCGACCGCGAGCATCGACGGCGCGAACGCGAGCGCGACCGACATCAGCGTGAAGCCGCCGACCCCGATCGCGAACAGGCGCTTGCGGCCGAATTGATCGGCGAGCGCGCCCGACGCCATCAGGAAACTGCCGAACGCGAGCATGAACGCGTTGGTGATCCAGTTCATCGCGACAGGGCTGCCGTGCAGGTCGCGGCCGATCGCGGGCGTCGCGACCGCACCGCCCGAAAACGACAACGGCAGCGCGACGGCGGCCATGCAGACGGCGGCCAGCACCCAAGCGCGCCGGCGCGTCGACCGGGCCGAAACGGCTGAAACAGGGTGATCCATCATCGCTCCTCGAAAAGCTGGCGCGGATGCGCCGTCAGAGCGACAGAAGATAAATCCGATTCAATTCGCGAAAAACCACGCGAAGTTCCGCATATAACGGACTAAAATTCCGCAATTCTCCCGGTCGCGTGCGTCGGCACGCACGCTTCGACTCAATGGAAAACCTCACCGGCATCGTCGCCTTCGTCCGCACCGCCGAAGCGCTGAGCTTCGTCGCGGCCGGCCGCACGCTCGGCATCTCGGCCTCGGCGGTCGGCAAGACGATCGCGAAGCTCGAACAGTCGCTCGGCGTGCGGCTGTTCAACCGCACGACGCGGCGCGTCACGCTCACCGAGGAGGGGCGGCACTTCTACGAACGCTGCCAGCGGATCCTCGAGGATTTCCGCGATGCGGAGGCGACCGTGACGGCCTCCGCGCAGCGCCCGCGCGGCAAGCTGCGCGTGAGCCTGCCGGTGATCGGCTATCGCTTCCTGTTGCCCGTGCTGCCCGAATTCCGGCAGCGCTATCCGGACGTCGAGCTCGATCTCGATTTCAACGACCGGATGGTGGATGTCGTCGAAGGCGGGTTCGACGCGGTGATCCGCAGTGGGCCGCTGTCCGATTCGAGCCTGATGTCGCGGCGGCTCGGCCCGTTCGCGTTCGTGCTGTGCGCGACGCCCGCGTATCTCGCGCAGGCCGGCACGCCGCGCACGCCGCGCGACCTCGAAGCGCACGACTGCGTGCGCTATTGCTTCCCGACCACCGGCAAGCTGCAGGACTGGGCGCTCGCGGCCGACGACGGCACGCCGCTGAAGCTGCGCACCGCGATGACCTGCAACAACATGGAAGCGCTGCGCGGCACCGTGCTCGCGGGGCTCGGCATCGGCTACATGCCCGATTTCCTCGCGCGCGACGCACTCGAACACGGCGCGCTCGTCACCGTGCTCGACGACTACCGGATCGCGCCGGGGCAGTTCTCGATCGTGTGGCCGTCGAGCCGGCAGCTGTCGCCGAAACTGCGTGTATTCGTCGATTTTCTGTGCGAGCGGCTGTTCAGGTAGCCGGGTAGCGGGCGCCTCGACGGCCGCCCTCGTGCCGCTCGAATGGCGCGCGTGCCGCCACACGGCAGCGGCTCGCGTACGCCCCTTTTCAGTCCGCTCCGATCCGCTCGGCGTCCGCCGGCGGCAGCAGCGCATCGCTGTCGTCCTTCAGCCCGACGCCCGTCAGCTGGAGCCTGCGCGCATGCGTCATCAGGTAATGCAGCTTGTGTGCGGCCGCCGCGTGCGGCAACCCTTCGGGCCGCACGTTCGAGATGCAGTTGCGCAGTGCGTCGTGGCAGCCGACTTTCGGCGCCCACGTCAGGTACACGCCGAGACTGTCCGGCGAGCTGAGCCCCGGCCGTTCGCCGATCAGCATCGCCACGACCTTCGCGCGCAGCAGCTCGCCGATCTCGTCGCCGAGCGCGACGCGCGCCTGCGTCGCGACCACCACCGGGCCGACGCGCCAGCCGTCCGCATCGAGCCGCGGCCGCACGGCCTGCAACAGCGGCAACGCCTGTTTCGCGGCCGCGAACGCCGACAGCCCGTCGCCGACCACGAATACGACATCGGGTCCGTCGCCGCTCACCGCGTCGCCGTGCGCAGCCAGCAGCGCGCGCCCTTCGTCGGACAGCTTGCGGCCGAGATCGGGCCGGCGCAGGTAATGCTGGCGATCGGGCGCGGCGCTCTGCACACCGAGCGTCGCGAAGCCGGCCGCGTCCAGTTCGCGCCGCAGGGCGTCCGAATCGAGCGGCTGGTGCACCGCGTCGCGCGCCTGTGCGTGCGACAGGTTGAACGCGAGCAGCGGTGCGGTCGGCAGGCTGTTGCCCGCACGGCCGAGCGCGATCCGCGCGTTCGTGAACGACTTCAGCTGGCCCCACGGATTCTTTTCGACGGCGTCGCTCATGCTGACAACCCCATCCAGTCGTTCGCGCCGGCCAAAAGCGGCACGCGCGACGTCGCCGCGCGCAATGCGCCGTGCGCGTCGGCGATCTCCATCGTCTCCAGCCACTCCTCGAATTCCGGCGCGCGGCGCAGCCCGAGCACCTCGCGCACGTAGAGCTGGTCGTGGAACGACGTGCTCTGGTAGTTCAGCATCACGTCATCCGCACCCGGGATCCCCATGATGAAGTTGATGCCGGCCGCACCGAGCAGCGTCAGCAGCGTATCCATGTCGTCCTGGTCGGCTTCCGCGTGGTTCGTGTAGCAGATGTCGCAACCCATCGGCACGCCGAGCAGCTTCCCGCAGAAGTGATCCTCGAGCCCCGCGCGGATGATCTGCTTGCCGTCGTACAGGTATTCGGGGCCGATGAAGCCGACCACCGTGTTCACGAGGAACGGCTCGAACTTGCGCGCGACCGCATACGCACGCACTTCGCAGGTCTGCTGGTCGACGCCGAAGTGCGCGTTCGCCGACAGCGCGCTGCCCTGGCCCGTCTCGAAGTACATCAGGTTGTTGCCGACGGTGCCGCGCTTGAGCGACAACGCGGCCTCGTGCGCTTCGCCGAGCAGCGCGAGCGAGATCCCGAAGCTCGAATTCGCCTTCTCGGTGCCCGCGATCGACTGGAACACGAGATCGACCGGCGCGCCCTTCTCGATCGCCGCGATCGTGTTGGTCACGTGCGTGAGCACGCACGACTGCGTCGGCACGCCGTAGCGTTCGCGGAACCCGTCGATCATCGCGAGCAGCTTCACGATTGCCGCGAGGCTGTCGGTCGCCGGGTTGATGCCGATCATCGCGTCGCCGCAGCCGTACATCAGCCCGTCGAGCATCGACGCGGCGATACCCTTCACGTCGTCGGTCGGGTGGTTCGGCTGCAGCCGCACCGACATCCGGCCGGCCAGCCCGACCGTGTTGCGAAAGCGCGTGACGACGCGGCGCTTTCTCGCCGCCGCGATCAGGTCCTGGTTGCGCATCAGCTTCGACACGGCCGCGACCATCTCGGGCGTGAGGCCCGGCGCGATCCGTTCGAGCGCCGCGCCGTCGGCCGCGGGCGACAGCAGCCAGTTGCGGAAATCGCCGACGGTGAGGTGCGAGATTTCCGCGAACGCCTGCGCATCGTGATCGTCGATGATGAGGCGCGTGACCTCGTCGTCTTCGTACGGGATCACCGCTTCGTTCAGGAACGCCTTCAGCGGCACGCCCGCGAGCGCGATCTTCGCGGCCACACGCTCCTCCTCGCTCGCCGCCGCGACGCCGGCGAGCTGGTCGCCGGAACGCAGCGGGCTCGCCTTCGCGAGCAGCGTCTTCAGGTCCGCGAAGCGGTACGTGCGCGGACCGATCGTCTCCGTGTAGGACATCTGCGAGCCTCCTTGCCCATCCTAGCCAAAAGCCGACGGCGCGCCCGTTCGACGGGGCGCGCCGGATACCGTCAGAAACGGCCTGCCACTTTTACCTTCACCTTCACCCTGCTCACTCCTCCAGCAGCGCGTCGCCCGGCGCGCTCTCGCGCTGCGAACGGGTCGCGAGGAAGTACGCGTAGCCGACCGCGAGAAAGCCCAGGAACACCAGCGCGACCAACCCGTTGAAGTACACCATCGTACCGAGGCAGACGAGCGCCGCCAGGATCGCGAAGGCCGGGAAGATCGGGTACAGCGGCGCGCGGAACGGCCGCGCCATGTTCGGCTGCGTGCGGCGCAGCTTGAACAGCGACGCCATGCTCACGATATACATCACGATCGCACCGAATACCGACATCGTCACGATATTCGCGGTGAGCGTCTGCCCGCCGAACTGGATCAGCTCGTCGCTGTAGATCGCCGCGATGCCGACCACGCCACCCGCGAGGATCGCGCGGTGCGGGGTCTTGAAGCGCGGATGCACCTTGCCGAGCCACTCCGGCAGGTAGCCTTCGCGGGCCAACGCGAAGATCTGGCGCGAATAGCCGAGGATGATCCCGTGGAACGACGCGACGAGCCCGAACAGCCCGAGCCACACGAGCATGTGCATCCAGCCGCTGTTCGCGCCGACGATGTACTTCATCGCCTGCGGCAGCGGATCGTTGATGTTCGCGAGCTTGGTCCAGTCCCCCGCGCCGCCGGCGAACACCATCACGCCGATCGCGAGCGCAACGAGGGTCAGGATCCCGGCCACGTAGGCGATCGGAATCGAGCGCTTCGGGTTCTTCGCTTCCTCGGCGGCCATCGCGACGCCTTCGATCGCGAGGAAGAACCAGATCGCGAACGGGATCGCCGCGAACATCCCGTGGAACGCGCCGACGCTGAAATGATCTGCGCCCGACCAGCCGCCTTTCGTGAAGTTGCTCCACGCGAAGCCCGGCGACACGACGCCCATGAACACCAGCAGCTCGAAGATCGCCAGCAGCGTGACGACCAGCTCGAAGGTCGCCGCGATCTGCACGCCGACGATGTTCAGCGCCATGAACACGAGATACGCGCCCATCGCCGCATGCTTGGGCTCGAGGCCCGGGAACTGCACGTGCAGGTACGCGCCGATCGCAAGCGCGATCGCGGGCGGCGCGAACACGAACTCGACGAGCGTCGCGGCGCCGGCGAGATAACCGCCGGTCGGGCCGAACGCACGGCGCGCATACGCGAACGGGCCGCCCGCGTGCGGGATCGACGTCGTCAGCTCGGTGAAACTGAAGATGAAGGTCGTGTACATCGCCGCGACGAACAGCGCGGTGACGACGAAACCCAGCGTACCGGCACTCGCCCAGCCGTAGCTCCAGCCGAAGTATTCGCCTGAAATCACGAGGCCGACCGCGATGCCCCACAGTTGCCAGGTCCCGAGCGTCTGCTGCAGCGCGGGCTGGCCGGACGACTTGGCGCCGGCGGCGGGCCGGCCATTCGACTCTGCTTTCATCGGACTCTCTCCTCAAAGGCGCCGGGCCTGCCGGCCAGCGCGACTGAGAATCGATGCTAGAGAGTCATTAAACGACGTGTTATCGAAATTCGGCAAAGATCGCGGCTGACATTTCGCTTGCGGAAACACCGGCCGCGCGGGTTGCAACGACGATCCGGCCGCACGACGCGGGCCGGATCGCCCGTGCTTACTGCCCGCCGCCGCGCTGGTTGAACCAGCGGTCGAGCAGCTTGCCGGCCGCCTCGCGGCCGCCGAGGCCGAACGACAGCGCCACCGCCACCGCGATCGCGCCGAGCACGAGGCCGAACGCGAGCTGGACGATCTCGTTCGCGATGCCCATCGCGCGCAGCCCCATCGCGAACACGAGGCCGAGGATCGCGAATTGCGCGATGCGCGCGAACAGCACGCTGTGTTCCCGGTCGGCCTGCTCGATCACGCGGCGCGCAAGGCCCGCGAGCCACACGCCGATCACGAGGATCACGCCGCCCATCAGCACGTGGCCGCCGAATTCGATGAACAGCGTGACGACGTCACGCACCTGCGAGAAGCCGAGCCGGTTCGCGGCTTCGACCGACGCGAACAGCATCGCGAAGAACACGATCAGCCGCGCGACCAGCACCGACGGCTGCAGGATGCCCGAGAACACGCGCTCGACGCCGAGCACGGTCGGCAGCCCGTCGACGCCGGCGGCTTCCAGCAGCTTCTGCGCGAGCGAGGCGACGAAGCGCGCGAAGTAGAACGTGACGAGCACGATCACGATCGCCGCGACGATGTCCGGCACCGCGCCGAGGAACTGGTTCAGCATGTTGGTCGCGGGGATCGAGATCGCTTCGATCTTCAGCGCGTCGAGCGCGGAGATCAGCGTCGGCACGAACACGAACACGTAGACGATCGTGCCGATCAGGCTCGACACGCGCACGGGCGTCGGGCTGTCGAGACGCTGCGTGAGGCGATCGGCGCCGGCGGCGACGAGCAGGTTCGTCACGAGACCGCGCAGCACGCGCGCGACGATCCAGCCGACGAAGCCGATCACCGCGGCCGCGAACAGGTTCGGCACGATCGCGAGCAGCTTGTCGACCATCCCCTGCACCGGCGACAGCAGGCCCGACAGCGCGAACGACGCGAGGATCGCCGGCAGGAACATCAGGATCACGAGCCAGAACAGCACGTCGCCGAGATAGCCGCTCATCGGCTGCATGCCGGCGCCTTCGGACAGCTTGTCGTCGATCTTGCTGGCCTTCAGCGCGCGGTTCGCGAGGCTGCGCAGCAGCGACGCGATCAGCCACGCGATCAGCGTCAGCGCCGCGCCGCCGATCAGGTTCGGCAGATAGTTGACGATGTGCGTGACGAGCAGCGAGAACGGATTGGAGACCGCGTACAGGTTGAGCACGTTGAAGATGCCCACCGCGGTGACGAGCAGCACGAGCCAGAACAGCCCGCCGGCGATGATGCGCTCGACGCACGCGCCCTGGCCGGTGCTGTCGGTGATCCGCTTGTCGACCTTCAGCGCGTTGAGCAGGCGCAGCGCGCCGGCCCGCACCACCACGGCGATCAGCCAGCCGATCACCAGGATGCCGATCGCGCCGGCGATCTTGGGCAGGTATCCGCCTAGCGTGGCCTGCAGCGACGTGATGAAGCTGGAAGCATCCATTTCTTCTTCTCCCGAAAAACGTGGTGTTGCGATTGAACATCGACGAACTACCTGCGTACTTCGAAAAGCGTGCTGACCGGTTCGAGCAACTTACCCGAGAAAAATGACGCGATCACCCGATTTCACCGTCTTTAACTTTAGTCATAGATCGCAGGGGGGCAAGACCCCATTTCGGCAAAATTAAAAAGGGGCGGATTCAGGATGACTACGCATTTCCGCAAGATTTATCCATTCGGCCCGTGATACCGTGGCTTCGGTTCTTGCCCGGACACGTCGACGACAGCCGAAACGAAAGCCGACAAACCCGCGTGGATCCGCTATGCGGCGCGCGTGGCGCGCGTTCGGAAACCGTCCGCTCGCATCTCGACGGCCCGCTCGACCTGAACCGGCTTGCCGAAGTCGCGTGCCTGTCGCCGGTTCACTGGCAACGCGTGTACCGCGCGCCGTACGGCGAGTCGATCGTGCTGGCGGTGCGGCGGATGCGGATCCGTGCGCCCGTTCGAGGATCTCGTGTGCACTGCACGGCCGATCGACGAGATCGCGCGGCGGGCGGGCTACGGTTCGGCGCACGCGTTCGCGCGGGCGTTCCGTGCCGCCTGCGCAGCACCGGCGCGCCGGCGTCCACCGGCCGATCTATCCGCTACAGAGAGGAGAGGAAGACATGTTCAAGCACGAAGTCGAAATCCGGCGGCTGCCGGAACTGCGTGGCTACGCGGTGACGCACACCGGCGCGTACATGAAGGTCGGCGAGGCGTTCGGGCGGATCGGCGCCTGGGTCGGGCAGCATGGGCTGATCGGCCCGGGCGCGAAGATGATCGGTATTTTCTACGACGATCCGGACACGACGCCCGAAGCGCAGCTGCGCGCGAAGGCGTGCTTCATGCCGGCCGACGGCGCGCCGGACGTCGAGCCCGTGCCGCCGGTCGAACGCGCGACGGTCGCGGGCGGCGAATACGCGGTGCTGCTGCATACGGGGCCGTATGCGGACCTGAAGTCGGCCTACCAGTGGCTCTATGGCGACTGGCTGCGTCATTCGGGCCGCGAGGCCGTCGACGCGCCGCCGTTCGAGCTCTACCTCAATACGCCGATGGACGCGGCGCCGGCCGACCTGCGTACCGAGATCCACCTGCCGTTGCGCTGAGCGACGGGCCGCTGCGCCGGCCGTGAAACGAAGCGCGCCGGCCGATGTTCATGCCCGGCCGGCGCAAATGAGCAGCATGCTTGTTACGTCGCCTGCGTCCCGCACCCGGGGCAGAAGCGTGCGTCGGCCGCCAGCGCGGTGTGGCAGCGGCCGCAAGCCCGGCTGCGTTGCGCCGCGCCGCACTGCGCGCAGAAACGCGCGTCCGCCGCGTTGAGCGCGCCGCAGCCCGCACACGCGAGCTGGCTCAGCGGCACGTTGCCGCCCTGCCCGCCATTCGCGTCGGCCGGCGCCTGCCAGCCCCAGCCATGGCGATCGCGGCCGCGTGCGTCGTGGCCACCCTGCCCGTCCCGGCGCTGCCCGCCGTGATGCCCGCCGCCGCCGTGACCACCGCTGCCGCCGTTGCCGTGCCCGCTGCCATGGCCACCGCCGTGGCCGCCCAGGATTCGTTTCAGAAAGCTCATCGCCCGCTCCTCAACGCTTGGCCTGCGTACCGCCGAACGCCCCCGAGGACGACAGCAGCCGCAAGCCGTTGGCCACGACGATCAGGCTCGCGCCCGCGTCGGCGAAGACCGCCATCCACATCGTGCCGAGCCCCGCGACCGTGAGGCCGAGGAACACGACCTTCACGCCGAGCGCGAAGCCGATGTTCTGCACCAGCACGCGGTGCGTCGCGCGCGACAGCCGCACGAACGCGGGAATCTTGCGCAGGTCGTCGTCCATCAGCGCGACGTCGGCCGTCTCGATCGCCGTGTCGGTGCCCATCGCACCCATCGCGAAACCGATGTCGGCACGTGCGAGCGCCGGTGCATCGTTGATCCCGTCGCCGACCATCCCGACCGCGCCCGCGCCGCCGGCCGACAGCTCCTCGACCGCCGCGAGCTTGTCTTCCGGCAACTGGTTGCCGCGTGCGTCGTCGATGCCGGCCTGCTGCGCGATCGCCTGCGCGGTATGCGGGTTGTCGCCCGTCAGCATCGCGGTGCGGATACCGAGCGCGTGCAGATCGGCGATCGCTTCACGGCTCGTGTCCTTGATCGTGTCGGCCACCGCGAAGATGCCGAGCACGCGCGCTTCGTCGACCAGCACCACGACGCTCTTGCCCTGCCGCTCCAGCGCGTCGAGCTTCGCTTCGAGCGCCGTCGAGCAGCGCTCGAGCTCCTCGACGAGCCGGTGGTTGCCGAGCCAGTAGCGCGTGCCGTCGATCGTGCCGCGCACGCCGCGCCCGACGATCGCTTCGAAGTCCTGCACATCGGCGAATGCCGCCGTGCCGGCATCGCGCGCCGCGGCCGCGATCGCCTGCGACACCGGGTGATCGGAGCGCGCCGCAAGGCTCGCACCGAGGTGGCGCACACGTGCTGCATCGGCGTCGTCCGCATGCACGTCGAAGTCGGTCTGCACCGGCTTGCCGTGCGTGATCGTGCCGGTCTTGTCGAGCGCGAGCCACGCGAGCTTGCGCCCTTCTTCCAGGTAGACGCCGCCCTTCACGAGAATCCCGCGCCGCGCGGCAGCCGCGAGACCCGACACGATCGTCACCGGCGTCGAGATCACCAGCGCGCACGGGCACGCGATCACGAGCAGCACCAGCGCGCGGTAGATCCAGTCGTGCCACGCGCCGCCCATGACGAGCGGCGGCACCACCGCCACCAGCAGCGCGACCGCGAACACGATCGGCGTGTAGACGCGCGCGAACTGGTCGACGAAACGCTGCGTCGGCGCCTTCGCGCCTTGCGCTTCCTCGACCGCGTGGATGATCCGCGCGAGCGTCGAGTTCGCCGCGACGGCCGTCACGCGGTATTCGAACGAACCCGATTCGTTGATCGTGCCCGCATACACGGCGTCGCCGGTCGTCTTTTCGACGGGCAGGCTCTCGCCGGTGATCGGCGCCTGGTTGACCGTCGAGCGTCCCGCGACGACTTCGCCGTCCAGCCCGATCCGCTCGCCCGGCTTCACGCGGACGACCGCGCCGAGCGCGACCTGCGCGGCCTCGATCGTGCGCCACGAGCCGTCGGCCTGCTGCACGGTCGCGGTGTCCGGCGCGAGTTGCATCAGGCCCTGAATCGCATTGCGCGCGCGATCGAGCGACTTCGCCTCGATCAGCTCGGCGATCGTGAACAGCACCATCACCATCGCGGCTTCCGGCCACTGGCCGATCGCCATCGCACCCGTCACCGCGATGCTCATCAGCGCGTTGATGTTCAGGTTGCCGTTGCGGATCGCGATCCAGCCCTTCTTGTACGTGGTGAGCCCGCACGCAAGCACCGCGGCGAGCGCGAGCGCCGCCGCGAGCCACACCGGCAGCCCGGCCCACGTCGCGCCTTCGGATGCGATCGCGGCGACGCCGGCCAGCGCCAGCGGCCACCACGGCTTCGCGGGCGCGTCGGCGACGCGCGCCGCCGGTGCGCCGGCCGTCGCGGCCTCGGGCGTCATCCCGAGCGAGCGGATCGCGCTTTCGAGCGCCGGCTGTGCGCCGGGCACGTGCTCGACGGTCAGCATCCGCTGCATCAGGTTGAATTCGAGCGCCGACACCTCGTTCATCCCGCCGAGCTTCTTGCGGATCAGCGTTTCCTCGGTCGGGCAGTCCATCTGCATGATCCGGAACGCCGAGCGCACGTGGCCCGACGCCGTCGCCTGCGCGACCGGCAGCGGCGCGAGCGTCAGTGCCGCAGGCGCGCAGCAGTCGCCGGCCGCGTGGTCGTGGTCGTGGTCGTGGTCGTGGTCGTGGTCGTGGTCGTGGTCGTGGTCGTGACCGGAATGGTCATGCGCGGCGTGGTCGTGCGAGCACGTCGCGCCGTGCACATGCGCATCGCCGCGTGAATGATCATGGTCGTGGTCGTGGTCATGACCCGCTTCGTCGTGCGCGGCATGATCGTGCGCGGACGTCGCGCCGTGCTGGTGCGCGCCGCCGTGCGAATGATCGTGATCATGGTCGTGGCCGCGCGATGCAGCCTCGCCGTGCGCGCGCTCGCCGGCCGCCGGCGCCGCGTCGGCTACGGTCGCCGTCTGCGTGTCGCGCGGGTCGGCGCAGCACGCATCGGCGCCGCCGGCATGACGGTGTCGTGGGTCGTGGGGACGCTTGGCGTCGGTCATGACAACCTCCTTTGTGGCTTGACGGTGTAGAGTTAACACCCTGAAGCCACTACAAGGTCAACCCTTACACGGGAGAAAGGCATGAAGATTGGCGAACTGGCCAAAGCGGCCCGTTGCACCCCCGAGACGATCCGTTTCTACGAGAAAGAGGGGCTGATGCCGGATGCGGAGCGCACCGACTCGAACTACCGCAACTACACCGACGTGCACGTCGAACGGCTGCGCTTCATCCGCAACTGCCGCGCGCTCGACATGGCGCACGATGAAATCCGCGCGCTGCTGCAGCTCACCGACACCCCGGCCGACCGCTGCGATTCGATCAATTCGCTGCTCGACGATCACATCGGGCACGTCGATGCGCGCCTCGCGGAACTCACGCATCTGCGCGACCAGCTCACCGAATTGCGCCGCCAATGCGTCGGCGAGCATTCGGTCGAGGATTGCGGAATCGTGCATGGTCTCGCGACGATGGAAACCGTCGCGCCGGCTGCCAAGCGATCGCACCTCGGCTGAAACCCTTGTGAAATAAGATAGTATCGATGAGAATAGTTATATTCTTACTAGATATTAACTAACTATTCATGTCCACGAGCCGCCCATCCCCGCTCGCGCTGGCCGTCCTCGCGACGCTCACCGAAACGCCCATGCATCCGTACGGGATGCTGCAGCAACTGAAGGCCCGCGGACACGACGAAGTCGTCAACGTGCGGCAGCGCACGAGCCTCTACCAGACGATCGACCGGTTGCTGCGCGACGGGCTGATCGCCGTGCACGACACCGAGCGCGACGGCGCGTTTCCGGAGCGCACGCTGTATGCGCTGACCGAAGCCGGGCACACGGCGGGACAGGCGTGGCTGCATGCGCTGCTCGCGGAGCCCGCGCGTGAATTCCCGGTGTTCGGCGCCGGCCTCGCGTTCCTGCCGCTGCTCGATGCCGAAGATGCCCGCCATCAACTCGAACTGCGGATCGCGCGGCTCGACGCCGAACGCGAACGGCTGGAAGCGCTGCGCGCCACCGCGCAGGCCGACCAGGTGCCGCGCCTGTTCCTGCTGCAGAACGAACATGCGCTGGTGCTGCTCAATGCGGAGCTCGATTGGGCACGCAGCGTCGTCGAACACCTGAAGATCGGCGCGCTGCGCTGGGTGGACGGCTGACGTGTCACGCAGGTCGATTCCCGTCAGTCACGGGAATCGACCCTGTCAAAGTACCTTGCCGGGATTGAGGATGCCGTGCGGGTCCAGCGCGGCCTTCAGGCGTCGCATCAGCCCGATTTCCGCATCGCTGCGCGTGTGCGCGAGATAAGGGCGCTTGAGCACGCCGATCCCGTGCTCGGCCGACACCGAGCCGCCCATGTCGCGCACGACCGCGTACACGCAGTGATCGAGCGCATCGAGGTCCGCGTCGCTCATCCCGGCCAGCGATACGCCGATATGCACGTTGCCATCGCCGACGTGGCCGAAGAACAGGCATGTGACGTCCGGCCAACGCGCCCGCAGTGCCGCCTCGCAGCGTTCGGCGAACGCGCCGAGTTCACCCGTCGGCAAACTCACGTCGAAATTGACGAGATGCGGCAGCGCATCGATTGCGAGACCTTCACGCAGCGTCCACAGGTCGCGCGCCTGCCGCTCCGACGTCGCGAGCACCGCGTCGTCCACCAGCCCGGCATCGAACCCGGCCGCGAGGCCCGCTTCCAGCGCCTCGTGCGCATCGCCGCCGGGTGCGCTCGTCGCGCATTCGATCAGCACCGCGAAGCCATCGTCGCCGACGAACGGCGCCGAGACGCCCGGCGTATGACGCGCGACGTAATCGTAGAACGCCGGCCACATCGCTTCGAAACTGACGACTTCCGGCAACGTGCGCACGCGGTTCCACAGCGCGACCACCGCGTCGTAATCGCGCACACGGCAAAGCGCGGTAGCCGGCACGGCGAGCAGCGGATGCAGCCGCAACACCGCGCGCGTGACGACGCCGAGCGTCCCCTCGCTGCCGATGAACAACTGCTTCAGGTCGTAGCCCGCGTTGTTCTTCAGCATCCGGTTCATCGACGACACGACCGTGCCGTCCGCGAGCACGGCCTCGAGCCCGAGCACTTGCTCGCGCATCATTCCGTAGCGGATCGCGCGCGTGCCGCCCGCATTGGTCGCGAGCATGCCGCCGATCTGGCACGAGCCACGCGCGCCGAGATCCACGCCGAACGTGAAACCCGCCGCTTCCGCGGCTTCCTGCACCGTCTGCAGCGGCGTCCCCGCGCGCACGGTCATCGTGCCGGCCGCCACGTCGATCGCCTCGATACCGGCAAAGCGCTCCATCGACAGCACGACCTCGCCGCCGAGCGCGACCGCGCCATGCGCGAGCCCGGTCAGCCCGCCCTGCGGCACGACCGGCTGCCCGAGCCGCGCGCACAGTGCGAGCGTGCGCGACACGTCGTCGACGCTGCGCGGGCGTACCAGCGCGCGCGGCCGCACGCCGGCCGGCTCGTTGTACGCCGTGAAGTAGCGCGGATCGATGTCGGCAGAACGCGTGACGAGCGCCTCGCCCAGTTCGGCGACAAGCACGCCGTCGAGCGCCTCGCCCGACAGCCGCACGTCGCGCGGTTCGCCGCCCGCGGCAACCGTCTCCCGGTTCTGCATCGCGCGGCCCCGCTTACTTGGTCGAAATGTCGATATCGCCGAAATACTTCAGGCCGAGCGTCTTCACCGTGCCGTCCGCCTTCAGCTTGTCGATCGCCGCGTCGAGCTTCGCCTTCAGTGCGTCGTCGCCCTTGCGCAGGCCGAATGCGATGCCGCTGCCGAGGATCTTGTCGTCGTGCACGGGCTGGCCGACGAACGAGAAGCCCTTGCCGTCCGGGCGCGACAGGAAGCCGCGCTGGCCGGACGGCGCAAGCACGAGCGTCGCGTCGAGGCGGCCCGCGACCAGGTCCGCGTACGCCTGGTTCTGGTCCTGGTACGCGACGATCGCGATGCCGGCCGGCTCCCAGTGCGCCTTCGCGTAGGTTTCCTGGATCGACGCCTGCAGCACGCCGACGCGCTTGCCCTTCAGCGATTCGGGCGTCGGCAGCAGGCCGCTGCCGGTGCGGGCGATCAGCTGGGTCGGCACGCGGTAGATGATCGTCGTGAAGTCGATCGCCTGGCGCCGCTGCTCGGTCGCGTTCATCGCCGAGTTGATCGCGTCGAATTTGCGGCCCTTCAGTGCGGGAATCAGGCCGTCGAACGACGTCTCGACCCATTTGCACGACAGCTTCGCCGTCTGGCAGACGGCATTGCCGACGTCGATGTCGAAGCCCTGCAGGTCGCCGTTCGGCGCTTTCGATTCGAACGGCGGGTATTGCGCTTCAAGGCCGAAACGCAGCGTCTGTGCGTCAGCGAGCGCCGCGCCGGAGCCGATTGCGCATGCGAGTGCAAACGCGAGTTTCAGGGTAGCCGTATGCTTCATCGTGATCTCCTGTGATTGGTCGATGCGACGCGCCCGTCGCCGGATGCCCGTCGCCGGTTTCTTACAGCGAACGCAGCCGCCGCGCGCCTTCGACCAGCGTCGCGTCGTCCTTCGAAAAACTGAGCCGGATCACGCCGGCATCGGTGCCGTCGGTATAGAACGCCGACAGCGGAATCGTCGCGACGCGCGCGTCGCGGATCAGGCGCAGCACGAAATCGCTGTCGCTTTCATCCGAGAAATGCCGGAAGCGCGCGAGCATGAAGAACGAGCCTTCGCTCGGCAGCAGCTCGAAACGCGAATCGGCCAGCTCGCGCGCGAGCAGGTCGCGCTTGGCCTGGTAGAACGCCGACAGGCCGAGATAGCTTTCCGGCCGCGCGAGGATCTCCGCGAACGCGATCTGCATCGGCGTATCGGCCGAGAACACCATGAACTGGTGCACCTTGCGGATCTCGTCCATCAGTTCGGCCGGCGCGAGGCAATGGCCGACCCGCCAGCCCGTCACGTGGAACGACTTGCCGAACGACGACACGATCACGCTGCGCTCGGCCAGCTCGCGGTGGCGCGCGACGCTCTGGTGCTGCGCGCCGTCGAACACGACGTGCTCGTAGACTTCGTCGGACAGCACAACGATGCCCGTGTCGCGCGTGAGCTGCGCGAGCCGCTCGAGATCGTCGGCCGAGAACACGGTCGCGGTCGGGTTGTGCGGCGTGTTGACGATGATCATCCGCGTGCGCGACGTGATCGCCGCGGCCACTTCATCCCAGTTCACGCGGAAATGCTCGGGCGACAGCTTGATCGCCACCGGCGTCGCGCCCTGCAGCCGCACGATCGGCGCATAGCTGTCGAACGACGGCTCGAAGTAGATCACCTCGTCGCCCGGATGCACGAGCGCGCTGATCGCCGCGTACAGCCCTTCGCTCGCGCTCGCGATCACTGTGATCTCGGTGGCCGGGTCGTAGCGTGTGCCGTACAGCGCTTCCGTCTTCTCGGCGAGCCGTTCGCGCAGCGCCATCACGCCGGCCATCGGCGCGTACTGGTTGTGGCCGTCGCGCATCGCGCGCGCGACGCCTTCGACGAGCGCCGGATCGGGCGCGAAATTCGGCGCGCCTTGCGACAGGTTCAACGCATCGTGCTGAGCGGCCAGCTGGCCAATCACCGTGAAGATCGTCGTTCCGACGTCGGGCAATTTCGAACGGGGCGCGGTGGCGCTTCGCATGACTTCTCCTTCTGATGTCCTTCGGGCAGGCCCGCGCGACGTGCGCGGCCCAGCATCTGCCGCATGATTTAGCCCGAGTCAATATCGGCGGACAATCGAAAGTTCGTCATGGCGGCCATGCGTTTTTCTCATGGCTCGCTGGGAGAAGCACGGGACGGCGAGGCTGACCGACCGGCCCGACATGCGCATCAGGCATTTCCCCTAGGCGGCGCTACGCGTCCGCATCCGCCAGGTACGCGAGCAGCACGGCCCGCAGTTCGCGGCGTTGCACGGCGAAATCGAGCGCGGGCCCGAGCGTCAGCAAGGCCTGCGACAGGCCGCCGTAGCAGATCGCATGGGCCATCCGGGCGAGCCCGTCGAGCCGCGCGGCCGGCGGCGGATCGGCCGCATGGGCCAGCGCGTCGCGCCACAGCGCGACATACGCGTCGTAATGCCGGCGGTACGCGGTGAGCGGCGACACCTGCCGCTCCAGCACGAACAGCGCGCCCCACAGCGCCGCGTCGGCGGCGATCGCGTCGACCTGCAGGTCGACGAGCGCGGCCGCGAGTTCGGCCCGCGGCACGCCGCGCAAGCGCTCGACCGCGTCGCGCAACCGGTCGGCCAGCGCCAGCACGCGGCGGTGGATGCAAAGTGCCGCGAGGCTCTGCTTGTCGCCGAAATACTCGTAGAAGGTGCCGATGCTGACGCCCGCGACGGCCGCGATCTCGCGGATCGTCGCCTTCGCATAGCCGCGTTCGAGCAAAAGCTGAACGAACGCCTGCTGCAACGCGTCGGAGCTCGCCTGCGCGCGCGACTGGCGCGGCCGGCGGCGCAAGGCGGGCGCGGGTTGCGCCGCCGGCTGGCCGGCCGGCGCCGGAACCTGAACATGTCGCGGCGGCATATTTGCTACTCTGAAATCAGCAGGGAATACGTTTACCGGGAGCCGGAACCCGCGCCGAAGTGCCCTCCGGGCGGCACGACGCCGACTGCCCGCGAAGCATGAGACCGGAGACACGCCCGATGACCGAATCGACTCACGCCGTCACGAACCAGTTCGACGAACTCGTCGACTATAACCTCTTCGCGACGGATATCGCGCTGCGCGACGCGCTCGCCCGGGCAGGCGCCGACTGGGCCGTGCCGCGGCTCGACGCGTACGGCGCACGGCTCGGCAGCGCCGACACCGCGCGGCTCGCCGACGAAGCGAACCGCCACACGCCGGAACTGAACACGTTCGACCGGCGCGGCCGGCGCATCGACCGCGTCGACTTCCACCCGGCATGGCACGCGCTGCTCGGGCAGTACCGCCACGAAGGCTTCGTGTCGCTCGCGTTCCGCGAGTCGCGCCGCGGCCGCTGGGCCGCGACCGCCGCCGGCTTCTACCTGCATGGGCAGATCGAGGCCGGCACGCTGTGCCCCGCGACGATGACGCAGGCCGCGATCCCCGTGCTGCAGAAGGAACCCGCGCTGTGGGAGCTGCTGCGCGACAAGCTCTATAGCGACGCTTACGATCCGCGCGACGTGCCGGTCGCCGACAAGCGCGCGATCTGGTTCGGCATGGGCATGACCGAGAAACAGGGCGGCTCCGACGTGCGCGCGAACACGACGCTCGCCACGCCGGTCGGCGCGGGCGGGCGCGGCGGCGAATACCGGCTGCGCGGCCACAAGTGGTTCTTCTCCGCGCCGATGTGCGACGCGCACCTCGTCGTCGCGCGCACCAAGGCCGGCAGCCCGTCGTGCTTCTACGTGCCGCGCTGGCGGCCGGACGGCACGAAGAACGCGGTCGAGATCCAGCGGCTGAAGAACAAGGTCGGCAACCGCAGCAACTCCAGCAGCGAAATCGAGCTGAACGATGCGTGGGGCATCATGCTCGGCGACGAAGGCCGCGGCATCCCGACCATCATCGAGATGGCCACCTACACGCGGCTGAACTGCGTGCTCGGCAGCGCGGCGATGCTGCGCCAGGGCGTCGTGCAGGCGATCGCGTACACGCGCCAGCGCCACGCGTTCGGCCGCGCGCTCGCCGAACAGCCGCTGATGCGCACCGTGCTCGCCGATCTCGCGCTCGAAAGCGAGGCCGCGCTGTCGCTCGCGATGCGTCTCGCCGACGCGTTCGAACGCGACGACTCGCCGCTCGAACGCGCGTGGAAGCGGATCGTCACGCCCGCCGCGAAATTCTGGGTCTGCAAGCGCGCGGTCGAGCTGACCGGCGAAGTGATGGAAGTTTTCGGCGGCAACGGCTATGTCGACGACGGCCCGATCGCGCGGCTGTTCCGCGAGGCGCCCGTCAACTCGATCTGGGAAGGCTCCGGCAACGTGATGTGCCTCGACGTGCTGCGCGCGGTATCGCGCGAGCCCGACGCGGCCGCCGCGCTGTTCGACGAACTCGCCGGCCTCGGCGCGGACGAACCGCGCATCCGCGCCGCGCTCGACGCATTGCGCGCGATGCTCGCCACGCCGGCCGACACGCTCGAAGCGTCGGCCCGCGTGTTCGCGCAGCGGCTCGCGCTCGTCGCGCAGGCGTGCCTGCTGCGCCGCGATGCGCCGGCCGCCGTCGCCGACGCATTCGTCGCGACACGGCTCGCCGCGCCCGACTGGGGCCGCATCGCGGGCGGCTTCGATCCGCGCGCGATCGACGTCGCCGCGCTGCTGCAGCGCGCGTATCCGGCCTGACGCCGGCTCGCTCACCTTCGTTCGCCTTCGTTCACCCGCCCGGAGCCCCGATGAACCTCGTCGCCGCACTCGACCGCGCCGCCCGTGCGACGCCCGACAAGCCGTTCCTCGTCAGCGAATCCGCGACGATCACCTATGCCGCCGCACGTGAGCGCTCGCACCGCGCGGCGGCCGTGCTGAGCGCACTCGGCGTCGCGGCCGGCGACCGCGTCGCCGCGATGTGCTTCAACACGCCGGCGTTCGTCGACCTGATGTTCGGCGCATGGCGGCTCGGCGCGGCGTTCGTGCCGATCAACCACAAGCTGCAGGCGCCGGAAGTCGACTACGTGCTCGAGCACAGCCGTTGCAAGGCGTTGCTGTTCGACGTGACGCTCGCGCCGGTGGTCGAGCGCCTCGTGCATCCGGCGCGGCGGCTCGTGACCGAGGGCGAGCTGGACGGCGTGGCGAACTTCGACACGATGTGCGCGACACGGGACGGCCTCGCGGGCATCGAACCGGCCGACGGCGACATCGCGCAGATCCTCTATACGTCCGGCACGACCGGCCGCCCGAAAGGCTGCGTGCACAGTCATCGCACCGTGACGCTCGCGGCGATTCAGGCGGCGCTCGCGACCGGCATCGGCCGCAACGAGCGCACGCTGATGGCGATGCCGATCTGGCATTCGTCGCCGCTGAACAACTGGTTCGGCGGCACGCTGTTCGCCGGCGGCACCGTCGTGCTGCTGCGCGAATACCATCCGCTGCGCTTCCTTCAAACCGTCGAGCGCGAGCGCGTGACGATGTATTTCGGCGCGCCGGTGTCGTACACGCTGCCGCTCGACACGATCGACGGCTTCGGCGCGTTCGACCTGTCGAGCGTGCGCGCGTGGCTGTATGGCGGCGGCCCGATCGGCGCCGCGCAGGCCGAACGGCTCGCCCAGGCGTATCGCAGCCACGCGTTCTTCCAGGTGTACGGGATGACCGAAACGGGCCCGGCCGGCACGACGCTGTATCCGGACGAGCAGATCGCGAAGGCCGGTTCGATCGGCCGCCAGGGCGGCCCGGGCGTCGACCTGCGTGTCGTGCGAATGGACGGCATCGACGCGCAGCCGGGCGAGACCGGTGAGATCTGGCTGAAGGCCGACTGCATGATGCTCGGCTACCTCGACGACGCGGCCGCGACGCGCGCGGCGTTCACGCCGGACGGCTGGTATCGCACCGGCGACATCGCGCGGATCGATCAGGATGGCTACCTGTTCATCGTCGACCGGCTGAAGGACATGATCGTCACGGGTGGCGAGAACGTCTATTCGAAGGAAGTCGAAGACGTGCTCGGCGCGCACCCCGACATCGCCGAGGCCGCCGTCGTCGGCGTCCCGCATCCCGACTGGGGCGAGACGGTCGTCGCGCACGTCGTGCTGCGCGCGAACGCGGCGCCCGACGCGGACGAGCTGCGCGCGTTCTGCAGCGAGCGGCTGGCCGCATACAAGGTTCCGCGCGAGTTCACGTTCGCGCAGGCGCTGCCGCGCACGCCGACCGGCAAGCTGCAGAAATTCCTGCTGCGCGTGCGCCGGGACTAGCGCCGGCCCTCGGCAATAAAAAAGCCACCGGGCCTCGACGGCCCGGTGGCTTTTTCATGATCGGCCGGGCAGCGACCTGCGCCACCGCCCGCGCGTCACCTCACATCAGGCTGCTTACTTGCCGCCGATGCTCTTCAGCGGCTTCCACTCGCCCTTCTCGACCTTGTACATCGTGATGCCGCCGTTCTTCAGGTCGCCCTTCGCGTCATACGCGACGTGCGTCGACGTCACGCCGGCCATGTCGGACTTCGCGAGCACCGGCAGGTACTTCGCCGGATCGGTCGAGTCAGCCTTCTTCATCGCGTTCAGCATCGCCATCGCGCCGTCGTACGCGTACGGCGAGTACGTTTGCACGTCTTCGCCGAAACGCTTCTTGTACTTGTCGGCGTAGGTCTTGCCGCCCGGCATTTCTTCCAGCGGGAGGCCGGCCAGCGAAGCGATCGTGCCGTCGGCCGCGTTGCCCGCGATCTTCAGGAACGTCGGCGTCTTCACCATTTCGCCGCTCATCAGCGGTGCGGCGATGCCGAGCGTCTTCATCTGCTTGACCATCGGCGCTGCCTGCGAATCCGCGCCGCCGTAGTAGACGAGATCCGGCTTCGTCGACTTGATCTTGGTCAGAATCGCCTTGAAGTCGACTGCCTTGTCGTTCGTGAATTCACGGTCGACGATCGTCGCGCCGCCGGCCTTCGCGGCCTTCTCGAACTGGTCGGCGAGACCCTGGCCGTAGGCCGTGCGGTCGTCGACGATCGCGATCTTCTTCATGCCGAGATCCTTCGATGCGAACGTGCCGGCCACCGAGCCCTGCTGCGTGTCGGACGTCATCATGCGGAAGGTCGTCTTGTAACCCTGCTGCGTGTATTCCGGCGCCGTCGCCATCGCGATTTCCGGAATGCCCGCGTTCGCGTAGATGCGCGAGGCGGGAATCGTCGTGCCCGAGTTGAAGTGGCCGAGCATGCCCTTGATGCCGTCGTCGACGAGCTTCTGCGCAACCGTCGTACCCGTGCGCGGGTCAGCCTGGTCGTCCTGCGTGTTCAGCACGAACTTCACCGGCTTGCCGCCGATCTTCGGGTTCGTCGCGTTGAAGTCTTCCAGCGCGAGCACGATCCCGTTCTGCATATCCTTGCCGTAGTGCGCCTGCGCGCCCGTCATCGGCCCTGCGTAACCGATCTTCACGTCATCTGCATGGGCCGTCCCCGCCAGCGACATGACGGCGACAAACGTCGCGCCTGCCAGCTTTTTCATCGTGTGTTGCATAGCATCTCCTTGGTACCAGGGTAAATGGAGCGGCTTCGGGATCGCCTTGCCGCTTCCTATGTTTGATCCGAACGGCAAGGATGATCAGCCGATCGTCATCAAATTCGCATTGCCGCCGGCCGCCGCCGTGTTCACGCTCACCGAGCGTTCCGTCAGCAGCCGTTCCAGCGCGTAATCTTCCGCATCGCCGTTCTCGAACGCGCCCACCGACACGCCCTGCACCGACACGATCGGGCCCGGTCGCTGCGCGACGTCCTTCACGAGCGTCTGCAGTTCGTCGCTGTCGCCTTCGAACAGCACCGCGTCGAACGGCGCGTCGGCCTGCTTGCGCACGCTCGCATGCGCCTTCAGCGACGCCGGCAGCGCGGCGACCAGCGCCTCGCCGGCCGCGCCGGCGAACAGCGCGCGGTTGCCCGTAGCCAGCACCGCCGCGAACTGCGCGCGCGCACCGCCCGGCGTGGCCGCGACACACAGCACCGTGCCGCGCGGGCCGAGTGTATACGTGTTTCGCTCACCCGTCGGCCCGCTCAGCACCGCGGTCGCGCCGGCCGGCACCTGGGCCAGATAGCCGTCGCAACGTGCGGCCAGCACCGGCTCGCGCTGCTCGATCAACCAGTCGCGCAGCGTCGTGAGCGCTGCCGCCGGGTTGCCGCGCGCATCGCCTTCGACCGCGCCGTCCGCGATCAGCGTCTGCGCGAGCGAGCGCGGCAGGCCCGACGGACGCGTCGCGAGCAGGCGCTGCAGGTACAGCGCGCCGCCGGCCTTCGGGCCCGTGCCCGACAGCCCTTCGCCGCCGAACGGCTGCACGCCGACCACCGCGCCGATCACGTTGCGGTTCACGTAGATGTTGCCGACGTGCGCGTTCGAAATCACGTGCGCGATCGTCTCGTCGATCCGCGTGTGGATGCCGAGCGTCAGCCCGTAACCGGTCGCGCGGATCTGCTCGAGCAGCTTGTCGAGCTGGCTGCGGCGGTAGCGCACCACGTGCAGCACCGGGCCGAACACTTCACGCTTCAGCTCGTCGATGGTGCCGATCTCGATCAGCGTCGGCGGCACGAACGTGCCGTGCGCGCACGCTTCCGGCGACGGCAGTTGCGTGACCGCGTGGCCCTTGTCCTTCATCGCCGCGACGTGCGTGTCGATCGTCTGCTTCGCTTCGCCGTCGATCACCGGGCCGACGTCCGTCGACAGCCGGTCGGGGTTGCCGAGCGCCAGCTCGTGCATCGCGCCCTTCAGCATCGTCAGCGTGCGGTCCGCGACATCGTCCTGCAGACACAGAACGCGCAGCGCCGAACACCGTTGACCGGCCGAGTCGAACGACGACTGCATCACGTCCGCGACGACCTGCTCCGCGAGCGCCGACGAGTCGACGATCATCGCGTTCTGGCCGCCCGTTTCCGCGATCAGCGGAATCGGCTTGCCGTCCGGGTCGAGGCGCGCCGACAGCGTCTTGTTGATCAGGCGCGCGACTTCGGTCGAGCCGGTGAACATCACCGCACGCGTGCGCGGATCGGCGACCAGCGCCGCGCCGACGGTCTCGCCGGTGCCCGGCAGCAGTTGCACCGCGCCGGCCGGCACGCCGGCCTCGCGCAGGAGGCGCACGGCCTGTGCCGCGATCAACGGCGTCTGTTCGGCCGGCTTCGCGAGCACCGTGTTGCCGGCGGCGAGCGCAGCGGCGACCTGGCCCATGAAGATCGCGAGCGGGAAGTTCCACGGGCTGATACAGACCACGGGCCCGAGCGGACGGTGCGTGTCGTTCGAGAATTCGTCGCGGATCTGCGCCGCGTAGTAGCGCAGGAAGTCGACCGCTTCGCGGATCTCGGCGATCGCATTCGGCAGCGATTTGCCGGCTTCGCGCACGATCAGGCCCATCAGCGTGTGCATCTGCGCTTCGAGCAGGTCGGCTGCGCGCACCAGGCAGTCGGCGCGTGCGTCGACCGGCGTCGCCTGCCAGATCGGCGCGGCGGCCACCGCATGCGCGAGCGCCGCGCTCACGTGTTCGGCCGTCGCTTCGCTGACCGTGCCGACCAGGTCACGCTGATCGGCCGGGTTGCGCACGTCGCGCGCCGGGGCGTCGACGAGCGTGTCGTCGTCGAGCATCGGCGCCGCGCGCCACGGGAAGTGCGCGCTCGCGAGCAGCGCGGACGACAGCGACGCGAGACGGTGTTCGTTCGACAGGTCGAGGCCCATCGAGTTGGGGCGCTCGTCGCCGTACAGGTTGCGCGGCAGCGGGATCTTCGCGTGCGGCGCGCCGAGCGGCACGACCTTCGACGCTTCGTCGACCGGATCGGCGACCAGTTCCTTCACCGGCACGGCCTTATCCGCGATGCGGTTCACGAACGACGTGTTCGCGCCGTTTTCCAGCAGGCGGCGCACCAGGTACGCGAGCAGCGTCTCGTGCGTGCCGACCGGCGCGTACACGCGGCACGGACGGTTCAGCTTGTCGCGGCCCGTGACTTCCTCGTACAGCGGCTCGCCCATCCCGTGCAGGCACTGGAATTCGTACTGGCCCGGGTAGTAGTTCTGGCCCGCGAGCTGGTAGATCGCGGCCAGCGTGTGCGCGTTGTGCGTCGCGAACTGCGGGTAGACGGCGTCCGGCGCCGCAAGCAGCTTCTTCGCGCACGCGAGGTACGACACGTCGGTGTAGATCTTGCGCGTGTAGACCGGGTAGCCTTCGAGGCCGTCGACCTGGGCACGCTTGATCTCGGTATCCCAATACGCGCCCTTCACGAGGCGGATCATCAAGCGGTGACGGCTGCGGCGCGCGAGATCGATCAGGTAGTCGATCACGAACGGGCAGCGCTTCTGGTAGCCCTGCACGACGAAACCGATGCCGTTCCAGCCCGCGAGATCCGGATCGAAGCACAGCGCCTCGAGCAGGTCGAGCGACAGTTCGAGACGATCGGCTTCTTCCGCGTCGATGTTCAGCCCGATGTCGTAGCGGCGCGCGAGCAGCGCAAGGGCGCGCACGCGCGGCAGCAGCTCGCTCATCGTGCGGTCCTGCTGCGAGCGCGAGTAGCGCGCATGCAGCGCCGACAGCTTGATCGAGATGCCCGGGCCTTCGTAGATGCCGCGGCCGCCGGCCGCCTTGCCGATCGCGTGGATCGCCTGCTCGTACGACGCGTAGTAGCGCTGCGCGTCCTCTTCGGTCGTCGCCGCTTCGCCGAGCATGTCGTACGAGTAGCGGAAGCCGCGCGCTTCGTACTTGCGGCTGTTCGCGAGCGCTTCGGAAATCGTTTCGCCGGTGACGAACTGCTCGCCCATCAGGCGCATCGCCATGTCGACGCCCTTGCGGATCAGCGGCTCGCCGCCGCGGCCGATCAGGCGCGTGAGCGCCGACGACAGGCCCGCTTCGCTGTTGGTCGTCACGAGCTTGCCGGTGATCATCAGCCCCCAGGTCGCCGCGTTCACGAACAGCGACGGCGCGTGGCCGACGTGCGAGCGCCAGTCACCCTTGCTGATCTTGTCGCGGATCAGCGCATCGCGCGTCGCACGATCGGGAATGCGCAGCAGCGCTTCGGCGAGGCACATCAGCGCGACGCCTTCCTGGCTCGACAGCGAGAACTCGTGGATCAGCCCTTCGACGCCGCCCCCCGAGCTCTTCTCGCGCAGCGCCTCGACGAGCTTCGTCGCGAGCGCCTGCACGTCCGCCTGCAGGTTCGCCGGCAGGCGCGCCTGGCCAAGGAGGAACGGCACGCATTCCGGCTCGGGTCGACGGTATGCAGCCGTGATCGCCGCGCGCAGCACCGATTGCGGCTGCACGTTCTGCGCGAACTCGAGGAACGGATGCGGCGAGTTGTCGTCGTCGCCATCCGCCACCTGACCGTCGGCGAGCTCCGTCACGCCGCTGTTGCCCGACAGCTCGGGCGGCAGCTGGCCGTGCTCGATCCGCTCGAGATACGCGAAGATCGCCTGCTTGATCAGCCAGTGGGGAGTGCGCTCGAGACGCGCGGCGGCGTCCTTGAGGCGCGAGCGGAGAAGGTCGTCGACTTTGACGCCGAGAGTCGTGCTTGCCATGGTGGGTTCGTGCGCCGGTGCGAGCCCGGCAATGTGGTGTAAGAGGATGCGCGAAATCCTACGGCACGCAATAAAAAGGTGCAACCAAATTACGAGATAGGTTGCACCCACAAGTTAGTCAATATAATCAGCCACTTATGCGGTTGCAACCTAGGGGTTGCCCGTGGTCGGCGGATCGGTGTTTTCCCTGATCGGGCCGATTCGACGCACGTGTGCAACCTTCGGTGCGCACGGATGCGGCCGAAAACGGGTTGCACTGGGTGGGATAACGGGAGGTGGGGCCCGGTTCGGGCGCACGACGGGAGACAGTTGGGTGCTGCCCGGCGGGCCGGGCAGCTTCAATACGGCAGCGCGCCGCTCAGATATCCAGCGGATCGACTTCGACACTCCACCGCAGCACGCCCTTCAGCGCGCGCAGCTCCGGCTGCCAGGCCCGCAGCGCATGCTGCAGCGCTGCCCGCGACGCGCTTTCGAGCAGCAATTGCGCGCGATGGACGTTCGCGACCTTGACGATCGTCATCGGCACCGCGTCGTACACGGTCACGCGATCGGCGCCCGGCAGCCCCGGCAAGACGGCCGCGGCCTGCAGCAGGAACGCGAGCGCCGCGTCGAGCGTGCGCCCTTCGGCGCGCAACAGCGCCTGGTAGACGAACGGCGGCAGGTGCGCATCGCGGCGCTCGCCGAGCGTCGAATTCGCGAAACCGACGTAATCCTGCCGCCCGAGCGCGTGATACAGCGCGTGACGCGGGTAGCGCGTCTGCACCATCACCTCGCCCGGCAGCCCGGCACGCCCCGCACGGCCGCTCACCTGCATCAGTTGCGCGAACAGCCGCTCGCTCGCGCGGAAGTCGTGCGAGAACAGCGCCGTGTCGGCATTGAGCACGCCGACGAGCGACACACGCTGGAAGTCGTGCCCCTTCGCGATCATCTGCGTGCCGACCAGGATGTCGACCTCGCCCGCGTGCACGTCGGAGAACAGCGCCTGCGCACTGCCCTTGCGGCGCGTGCTGTCCGCGTCGATCCGCAGCACGCGCGCGCCCGGCACGGCCTCCGCGAGCGCCTCCTCGATACGCTGCGTGCCGCGCCCGAGCGGTGCGATGTCGACGTTCCCGCACTCGGGGCACGACCGCGGAATGCGCGCTTCCCAGCCGCAGTGATGGCAGCGCAGCGCGTGCTCGGGCTTGTGCAGCACGACGTACGCGCTGCAGCGCGGGCAGCCGGCGACCCAGCCGCATGCGTCGCACGCGAGCTGCGGCGCGTAGCCGCGCCGGTTCAGGAACACGAGGCTCTGCTCGCCGCGTTCGAGCCGCGCCTTCAGCGCCGCGACGAGCGGCCCCGACAGCCCGCCCATCGACGCGCGCCCGCGCCGCCGCTCCTCTTCGAGATCGATCAGCCGCACGGTCGGCAACGTCGCGTCGGCCACCGCGCGGCGCGACAGCGTGAGTCGCGTGTAGCGCCCCTGCTCGGCCTGCCACCAGCTTTCGAGCGACGGCGTGGCCGAGCCGAGCACGACCGTGATGCCGAGCTGCTTCGCGCGCCAGACAGCGAGATCGCGTGCCGAATAGCGCAGCCCTTCCTGCTGCTTGTACGCCGGCTCGTGCTCCTCGTCGACGACGACCAGCGCGAGCGTCGGCATCGACGCGAGCACCGCGAGGCGCGTGCCGAGCACGATCCGCGCGCGCCCCGTATGCGCGGCCAGCCAGTTGCGCGCCCGCTCGCCCTCGGCGAGCCCGCTGTGCAGCGTGACGATCGCGTCGTCGGCGAGCGCGCCCGCGAAGCGCGCGCGAAACGCGGCCTCGAACTGCGGCGTCAGGTTGATTTCGGGAACGAGCACGAGCGCCTGCGCGTCCGGCCGCGCCTCGAGCAGCGCCGCGAGCGCATGCAGATAGACCTCGGTCTTGCCGCTGCCCGTCACGCCGTGCAGCAGGAACGGCGCGAAGCCCTCCGCCGCGCGGATCGCGTCGAGCGCCTCGGCCTGCTGGTCGTTCAGCGCCGGCGGCACAGTTCGTCCACCGGTTGTCGACAGGTTATCCACAGCTTTGGGCACAGGCGCATCGGCCCAGCCGATCTCTTCGACCTCGACCCAGCCGCGCGCCGCCCAGTCGTCGAGCGTCGCGGCCGCCTTCGGATGCAGCGCGCGCGCGTCGGGCAGCGTCAGCGAGCCGGTATCGACGAGCGCCTGCGCGAGCCGCCGCAGCGCGGCGCCGCGTGCCGGCAATGCATCGGGCAGCGCCGCACGGCCGGCTTCCGTCGGCTGGTAGCGCACTTCGGGCGCGAGCAACCGCCCCCAGCGCCCGGCGTCGCGCAGCGCCTGCGGCAGCGCCGGCAGCGCGACCTCGCCGCGCCCGCGCTGATAGTAATCAGCGGCGAACGACACGAGCGCGAGCCAGTCGGGCGACAGCGGCGGAAGATCGGTGCAGATCGCGTCGACCGCACGCAGCCGCGACGGCGGCACATCGGTGTGAGTCGTCACTTCGCAGACGAGTCCGACGGCCTGCCGCTTGCCGAACGGCACCTGCACGAGCGTGCCGGGCACCGGTGTCGGCTGCGCGTCGCAGCGGTAGTCGAACAGGGTCGCGAGCGGATGATCGAGCGCGACGCGCAGGTAGGTGCCGCTCATTGCGGCGCTCCGGCGGCAGCGATACGCGAAATACAGGCGGCTTGCATCCGCGCCCGCATCGCGACAGCGCACTTAAAGTAAAACTTCAGATTCGGCGCTAAGTTTTGGATTCGCATTAGGAATCGCCGTATACCCTGCCCAGCCTGTGGATAACTTTGTTGAGAACTCGCCGCTCAATGGCCGCAACGCACGCGGGGCCGTGCTTTCCGCTGTTTTTCGCCGTGCATTGCACCGCCCCGCGGAGCCTTATTCCATAAGGCTGCTATTCAAATTACCGAACCATAGCCAGACAAATTGACCGATACAGGGCTCTACCGCGCTGCAACGTGGAAAATGTGTATAAGTCAAGTCTTGACAAGCACCGAATCGGCAACGGGTGCGGGGTTGCGCCCTGTTTAGTGCCGGCAGCGAAACGCTGTCACCCCGCAGTGCAGCATGACAGCGCTTGCGTTCAGCCGGCGGCTCCGCTACGGATCTTGCGGCTGTGGCTATGCACTTCGTCGACGAGTTCGGCGACGTGATCGGGCGACGTGAATTGCGAGATGCCGTGGCCGAGGTTGAACACATGGCCCGGATGGTTGCCGTAGCTGTCGAGCACCGCGCGCGCCTGTTCGCGCACCGCGGCCGGCGGCGCAAACAGGATCGTCGGATCGAGGTTGCCCTGCAGCGCGACGCGCCCCGCCACGCGCTCGCGCGCGGCGCCGAGGTTGACCGTCCAGTCGAGCCCGACCGCGTCGACGCCGGTCGCCGCGATCTCCTCGAGCCACAGCCCGCCGCCCTTCGTGAACGTGATCACCGGCACGCGCTCGCCGTCGTGCTCGCGCTTGAGCTGCGACACCACGCGGCGGATGTAGTCGAGCGAGAAGCGCTGGTATGCGCCGTCGGCCAACGCGCCGCCCCACGTATCGAAGATCATCACGGCCTGCGCGCCCGCTTCGATCTGCGCGTTCAGGTACGCGGCCACCGACTGCGCGTTCACGTCGAGGATCCGGTGCATCAGGTCGGGGCGCGAATACGCCATCGACTTCACCGTACGGAAATCGTCCGACCCGCCGCCTTCGACCATGTAGCACGCGAGCGTCCACGGGCTGCCGGAGAAGCCGATCAGCGGCACGCGCTGGCGGCCCTGGCCGTCGGTGAGCGCACGGCGGATCTCGCGCACGGCGCCTGTCACGTATCCGAGCGTTTCCTCGATGTCCGGCACCGCGAGCTTCGCGACGTCGGCCTCGGTACGCACCGGATGCGCGAACTTCGGCCCTTCGCCGACCTGGAAGTCGAGGCCGAGCCCCATCGCGTCGGGAATCGTCAGGATGTCCGAGAACAGGATCGCGGCGTCGAGCGGGAATCGGTCGAGCGGCTGCAGCGTCACCTCGGTCGCGTAGTCGGGATTCTTCGCGAGACCGAGAAAGCTGCCGGCGCGCGCACGCGTCGCGTTGTATTCGGGCAGGTAGCGGCCGGCCTGGCGCATCAGCCAGATCGGCGTGTAGTCGGTCGGCTCGCGCAGAAGTGCACGCAGGAAGGTGTCGTTGAGCAGGTTATGGGCCACGGTAGGAGCGACGATGCGAAGGCAAAGCGGCATTTTACCGGACAGCCGCCCTCAGGCTGCGTATGCCGACGCGATGGCGGCCATATGACGCGCGCGATGGCTCCGTTATGATCGGACGCTCATATCGAACGAAACGAAGGAGGAGACCGATGAAGACATTCGCCACGCTGGCCGCCGCCGCGCTGCTCTGCTGCGCCACCGCGCACGCGCAGACCGCCGCGGGCACCGCCGCCGCCGCGCCGGGCGCCGGTTCGCGGCTCGACGACGTGCTCGCGCGCGGCACGCTGCGCGTGTGCACGACGGGCGACTACAAGCCGTATTCGTACTACCGCGCGGACGGCCGCTTCGAGGGCATCGACATCGACATGGCCGAATCGCTCGCGAAATCGCTCGGCGTGAAGACCGACTTCGTCAAGACGAGCTGGCCGAACCTGACCGCCGATTTCGTCGCGAAATGCGATATCGCGGTCGGTGGCGTCTCGACGACGCTCGAGCGCCAGAAGCGCGTGTTCTTCACGCAGCCGTATGTCGTCGACGGCAAAACGCCGGTCGTGCGCTGCGCGGACGCCGACAAGTATCAGACCGTCGCGCAGATCGACCGGCCCGAGACGCGCGTGATCGTGAACCCGGGCGGTACCAACGAGCGGTTCGCGAAACAGTTCTTCACGCATGCGAACCTGACCGTCTATCCGGACAACGTGACGATCTTCAAGCAGATCCTCGCGGGCAAGGCCGACGTGATGGTGACGGACGCGTCCGAGACGCAGCTGCAGCAAAAGCTGAATCCGGGGCTGTGCTCGGTGCATCCGGACAAGCCGTTCCAGTTCGGCGAGAAGGCGTACATGGTGCCGCGCGGCGATGTCGTGTTCCAGCAGTACGTCGACCAGTGGCTGCATCTCGCGCTGTCGACCGGCGAATACCAGGCGATTTCGGACAAGTGGCTGAAGTAGGCGCGCCCGCCCGCGGCGGCCGATAACGGGCATCGACCCCGTGGCCGCCGCCTGCGGAATGCGTGGCACGGCGGTGGCAAACGTGCCGCCGTTACACATCGCCATC
Source organism: Burkholderia cepacia (assembly GCF_029962485.1). NCBI lineage: Bacteria > Pseudomonadati > Pseudomonadota > Betaproteobacteria > Burkholderiales > Burkholderiaceae > Burkholderia > Burkholderia cepacia. Next base: position 118,424 of record NZ_CP073637.1, on the reverse strand, counting down.
GCGCCGCCACGCCCTGCAACCGGCGCGAAACCACCCGAATCGGCCATTCGTCCGACTTCCGCGCATTCCAATCACGTTTCAAAATCTTTCTGACGAATGAATCGTCATGCGCGGTATCGGTCATGCCGTGCACTTTCTCGCGTGAAAATCGGCAATTCATCGCGCCTGATACGCATGAAAAACGCATCGTGCGCATGCGCTGAAAACGCTGCGGAAAATATGGGTAAAAATGACCTTTTTCAGGATCCCGAAAACAGCAAAAAATCCCGCCAAGCCTTATCTGGCGGGCGTTACAACCTGAAACACTTTGTTACCGCGACGGGTCATTAATTCGCCCACAATGGCCTCAACGGTTTCAACACGGATGCGGTCTCGTGTGCCAAGTGTGAGCGGACGCGAAGCGCTGCGAGCCAGTCGGTCACGTACCGAAGCCCTTCCGAGGGGCATCCTTGTTGGAGTCGTTTCCGGCCCCCCGCCGGATTCGGTTTCATCTTTGGTCTCCTCGCGCTAACCCCGTAGCGTGTGGTTTTTAGCGGGCTAATAAGCCCGCTTTTTTTCGTCCATCGAAAGCGTAACGGCCCGCAGGCCGCCACGTTTTTCCCGCAGGTTTCCCGCCGCCATACCGCTTCAAGCGGTCTTCTGCACGTCGAGCTTCAGTTCCTCGATCATCCGGTCGCGCATCACGAACTTCTGCACCTTGCCCGTCACCGTCATCGGCAGCTCGTCGACGAAGCGGATGTAGCGCGGAATCTTGTAGTGCGCGATCTGCCCGCTGCAGAACGCACGCACGTCGTCCTCCGTCATCTGCTCGTCCGCGCGCAGCACGATCCACGCGCACAGCTCCTCGCCGTACTTCGCATCGGGCACGCCGAAAACCTGCGCGCTCTGGATCTTCGGATGCCGAAACAGGAACTCCTCGATCTCGCGCGGATAGACGTTCTCGCCGCCGCGAATCACCATGTCCTTCAGGCGGCCGACGATGTTGCAGTAGCCGTCCGCATCGAGCGTCGCGAGGTCGCCCGTATGCATCCAGCCGTCGACCAGCACCTCGCGCGTCTTCGCGTCGTCGTCCCAGTAGCCCAGCATCACCGAATAGCCCTTCGTGCAGAGCTCACCCGTCGCGCCGACCGGCACGATGTCGCCGCTCGCATCGACGATCTTCACTTCCAGGTGCGGCTGGATGCGGCCGACCGTCGTCGTGCGCTTCTCGAGCGGATCATCGGTCGAGCTCTGGAACGACACGGGGCTCGTCTCCGTCATCCCGTACGCGATCGTGATCTCCGACAGGTGCATCTGCGACACGACGCGCTTCATCGTCTCGATCGGGCACGGCGAGCCGGCCATGATCCCGGTGCGCAGCGTCGACAGGTCGAACTTCGAAAACTCCGGATGATCGAGTTCCGCGATGAACATCGTCGGCACGCCGTGCAGCGCGGTACAGCGCTCGCCGGCCACGGCCGCGAGCGTCGCGACCGGGTCGAACGCTTCGCCCGGGAACACCATCGCCGCGCCCTTCGATACGCATGCGAGCACGGCCAGCACCATCCCGAAGCAGTGGTACAGCGGCACGGGAATGCACAGCGTGTCCTGCTCGGTGAAACGCATCGCGGTCGCGATCGAGCGCCCGTTGTTGACGACGTTGCGGTGCGTGAGCGTCGCGCCCTTCGGGCTGCCCGTCGTGCCGCTCGTGAACTGGATGTTGATCGGCTCGTTGGCCGTGAGCGTCGCGCCGATCGCATCGAGCAACGCGGGATCGACCGCCTGGCGGCCGCGCGTCATCACGTCCGAGAAACGGAACATGCCGGCCGGTGCAACGTCGCCCATCGACACGACCGTGCGCAGGCTCGGCACGCGTGCCGCGTGCAAGTCGCCCGGCGTCGCGGTCGCGAGCTCCGGCGCGATGGTCTGCAGCATCTCGACGTAGGCCGACGACTTGAAGCGTTCGGCCGTGATCACGGCCTTGCAGCCGACCTTGTTCAGCGCGTATTCGAGCTCGGCGAGCCGATAGGCCGGATTCAGGTTGACGAGCACCGCGCCGATCCGCGCAGTCGCGAACTGCGTGAGCAGCCATTCGCTGCGGTTCGGCGACCAGATGCCGACGCGGTCGCCCTTCACGATGCCGAGCGCGGCCAGGCCGGCCGCGAGCACGTCGACCTCGTTCGCGAACTCGCGCCAGGTCCAGCGCACCTGCTGCTCGCGGAACACGACGGCCGGACGGTCGGGAAAGCGGCCGGCGGTATCGCGCAGGAACCGGCCGATCGTCGCTTCAGATAGCGGTACGTCGGTCGCGCCACGCACGTACGACAAGCCGTTCTCGGGCGCGATCAGCGCGCCCACGCCAAGGTCTGCTGCCATGAATGTCTCCGTCCTTTTTGTCTGATCGGCCCGCGCGCGCCTGCTGCGCGCGCCTCCGCCGCCTGATCGCGACGGACAGCCTCACCGCGGATGATGCCGCGCTCCGCTGACGACACTCTGACATCGAATCGCGGCAGACGGGTGAAATAGCACGACCGGACGGAATGATCCGGCCCGCAAAAAACAGACGAAAACGACAGGCGAAAAAAAAGCAGCCCGGAGGCTGCTTTCTTTCGCGGGATACGCGGCGCGGCTTAGTGCCGGCTGCGGATCTTCGCCAGACGCTGGATCGCTTCGAGCTGCGCCATTGCGGTCGCGAGCTCGGATTGCGCCTTCGCGAGGTCGAGATCCGACTTCGCGTTCTGCAGCGTTTCCTCGGCACGCTTGCGCGCTTCCTCGGCTTTCGCCGCGTCGAGGTCCTTGCCGCGGATCGCGGTATCGGCGAGCACCGTCACGGCGCCCGGCTGCACTTCGAGAATGCCGCCCGCGACGAACACGAATTCGTCGTTGCCGCCCTCGACTTCGATGCGCACCGCACCCGGACGAATCCGCGTGATCAGCGGCGTGTGACCCGGCAGAATGCCCAGCTCACCCGTTTCGCCCGGCAGCGCGACGAATTTCGCCTCGCCCGAGAAGATCTGCTCTTCCGCGCTGACGACGTCTACTTTGATGGTTGCCATATCGACTCCTGTCGATCGGAGTGCACGCTTTAGCGCTTACTCCGATCCCATGCACGGCGGGTTGAGCGTATTACGTGAGCGCCTGTTCGCGAACGGATACCGTCAGGGTATCCCTCACGAACGGACCGGCGCCCGCTGCGTTACGCCTGTCCCTTACGAGATCTTCTTGGCCTTTTCGAAGGCTTCGTCGATCGTGCCGACCATGTAGAACGCCTGTTCCGGCAGGTGGTCGCACTCGCCGTCGACGATCATCTTGAAGCCGCGGATCGTTTCCTTCAGCGGCACGTACTTGCCCGGCGAGCCCGTGAACACTTCAGCGACGTGGAACGGCTGCGACAGGAAACGCTGGATCTTACGAGCGCGCGCGACCGACAGCTTGTCTTCCGGCGACAGTTCGTCCATACCCAGAATCGCGATGATGTCGCGCAGTTCCTTGTAGCGCTGCAGCGTCTGCTGAACGCGACGGGTGATCGAGTAGTGCTCTTCACCGATCACGTTCGGGTCGATCTGGCGCGACGTCGAGTCGAGCGGGTCGACCGCCGGGTAGATACCCAGCGAAGCGATGTCACGCGACAGAACGACGGTTGCGTCCAAGTGGCCGAAGGTCGTAGCCGGCGACGGGTCGGTCAAGTCATCCGCAGGGACGTACACGGCCTGAACCGACGTAATCGAGCCCTTCTTGGTCGACGTGATGCGCTCTTGCAGCTTGCCCATTTCTTCAGCCAGCGTCGGCTGATAGCCCACTGCCGACGGCATACGGCCGAGCAGTGCCGACACTTCGGTGCCGGCCAGCGTGAAACGGTAGATGTTGTCGACGAAGAACAGCACGTCGAGGCCTTCGTCACGGAAGTGCTCGGCCATCGTCAGGCCGGTCAGCGCGACGCGCAGACGGTTGCCCGGCGGCTCGTTCATCTGGCCGTACACCAGCGCGACCTTGTCGAGAACGTTCGAGTCCTTCATTTCGTGGTAGAAGTCGTTCCCTTCACGGGTACGCTCGCCCACGCCCGCGAACACGGAGTAACCGCCGTGTTCCTTCGCGATGTTGTTGATGAGCTCCATCATGTTGACGGTCTTGCCCACGCCAGCACCGCCGAACAGGCCAACCTTGCCGCCCTTTGCGAACGGGCAGATCAGGTCGATAACCTTGATACCCGTTTCGAGCAGTTCGGTCGACGGCGACAGTTCGTCGAACGCCGGAGCCTTCTGGTGGATCGAACGCGTCGTTGCGCTTTCGATCGGGCCAGCTTCATCGATCGGACGGCCGAGGACGTCCATGATCCGGCCGAGGGTCGGCTTGCCGACCGGCACCGAGATCGGCTTTGCCGTGTTCTTCACGGTCAGGCCGCGGCGCAGGCCGTCGGATGCACCCAGACAAATGGTACGGACCACGCCGTCACCCAGCTGCTGCTGGACTTCGAGCGTCAGTTCCGAGCCATCGAGAATGAGCGCGTCGTAGATCTTCGGCATGCTGTCGCGCGGGAATTCCACGTCGATAACGGCGCCGATGCACTGTACGATCTTGCCTTCTACCAAAGCAGCAGTACTCATCGCTTTTCCTTTAAATACCTGATTCTTTACTCGCGCAAAGGCGCAGTTGTCGTCCGTGGCGCGCGCTTAAACAGCGGCTGCGCCGCCGACGATCTCCGACAGTTCTTTCGTAATCGCGGCCTGACGGCTCTTGTTGTACACGAGCTGCAGTTCGCTGATCACCGTCTTCGCGTTGTCGGACGCGGCCTTCATCGCGACCATGCGCGCCGATTGCTCGGACGCCATGTTTTCCGCGACGGCCTGGTACACCAGCGCCTCGACGTAACGCACGAGCAGTTCGTCGACGACTGCCTGCGCGTCCGGCTCGTAGATGTAGTCCCACGACGTGGCCGGCGTACCGTCATCGGCTTCGAAGTGTTCCGACGACAGCGGCAGCAGCTGCTCGATCACAGCTTCCTGCTTCATCGTGTTGACGAAGCGCGTGTAAGCGATATAAACCGCCGACAGCTTGCCTTCCGAGTACAGATCGAGCTGCGTCTTCACGGCGCCGATCAGCTTGTCCAGATGCGGGGTGTCGCCGAGGTGCACGACCTGCGACATCACCTTCGCGCCGAAGCGGTTCAGGAACCCGAGGCCCTTGCTACCGATCGCGGTGGCTTCGAGCTTCTGGCCCTTCTCTTCCAGCTCCTTGAACTTCTGAACCGTCGCACGCAGCACGTTGGTGTTCAAACCGCCGCACAGACCCTTGTCCGTCGTGACGAGAATGATGCCGGCCGTGTTCACGCCTTCGTTCGCCACCATGAACGGGTGGCGGTACTCCGGGTTCGCGCGGCTCATGTGCGCGGCGATGGCACGGACCTTGTCTGCATACGGACGAGCGGCGCGCATGCGTTCCTGCGCGCGACGCATCTTCGATGCGGCCACCATCTCCATCGCCTTCGTGATCTTGCGCGTGTTCTGCACGCTCTTGATCTTGCCGCGAATTTCCTTCATTCCAGCCATAGCTTGCTCCTTGACCGAAGCGGCGCGGGCGCCTCAGCACCCGCGCCGCCTCAGTGTGTCACTCGCGGATCAATAGGCACCGGACTTCTTGAAGGATTCGATCGCCGAGCGCAGTGCGCCTTCGTCGTCCTTCGAGAGATCCTTGGTGTCTTCGATGCGCTTGATGAGGTCAGCGTGGCTGGTCTTCAGGTTTTCGCGCAGGCCCTTCTCGAACGACAGCACTTGCTTGACGTCGAGGTCGTCGAGGTAGCCGTTGTTCGCGGCGTACAGCGACACGGCCAGTTCCCAGACCTGCAGCGGCTGGTACTGCGGCTGCTTCAGCAGTTCCGTCACGCGGCGGCCGCGCTCGAGCTGCTTGCGGGTCGCTTCGTCGAGGTCCGATGCGAACTGCGCGAATGCGGCCAGTTCACGATACTGCGCGAGGTCGGTACGGATACCGCCCGACAGCTTCTTCACGACCTTCGTCTGAGCGGCGCCACCGACTCGCGACACCGACACGCCGGCGTTGATTGCCGGGCGGATGCCTGCGTTGAACAGGTCGGTTTCCAGGAAGATCTGGCCGTCGGTAATCGAGATCACGTTCGTCGGAACGAACGCGGTCACGTCGCCAGCCTGCGTTTCGATGACCGGCAGTGCCGTCAGCGAACCGCTCTTGCCCTTCACTTCACCGTTCGTGAACTTCTCGACGTACTCTTCCGACACGCGAGCCGCACGTTCCAGCAGACGCGAGTGCAGATAGAACACGTCGCCCGGGTATGCTTCACGGCCCGGCGGGCGGCGCAGCAGCAGCGAGATCTGACGGTATGCCCAGGCTTGCTTGGTCAAGTCGTCATAGATGATCAGCGCGTCTTGGCCACGGTCGCGGAAGTATTCGCCCATCGTGCAGCCGGCGTACGGTGCGAGGTACTGCATCGCTGCCGAATCCGAAGCCGAAGCGGCGACGACGATCGTGTATTCCATCGCGCCCGTTTCTTCGAGCTTGCGAACCACGTTCATGATCGACGAAGCCTTCTGGCCGATCGCGACGTAGATACAGATCAGGTCCTTGCCCTTCTGGTTGATGATCGCGTCGAGCGCCACCGCGGTCTTGCCGCACTGACGGTCGCCGATGATCAGCTCACGCTGGCCACGGCCGATCGGCACCATCGCGTCGATCGACTTGATGCCCGTCTGCACCGGCTGCGACACCGACTTACGCCAGATCACGCCCGGGGCGATCTTTTCGATCGCGTCGGTCAGCTTGGCGTTGACCGGGCCCTTGCCGTCGATCGGGTTGCCGAGCGCGTCGACCACGCGGCCGACGAGTTCCGGACCAACCGGGACTTCGAGAATGCGGCCCGTCGTCTTGACGATGTCGCCTTCCGAAATGTGTTCGTATTCGCCGAGAATCACCGCGCCGACCGAGTCGCGCTCGAGGTTCAGCGCGAGACCGAACGTGTTGCCCGGAAACTCGAGCATTTCGCCCTGCATCACGTCCGACAGGCCGTGGATACGCACGATACCGTCGGTCACGGAGATCACGGTGCCCTGGTTGCGAACGTCTGCGCTCGCTTCAAGGCCCTGGATCCGGCTCTTGATCAGCTCGCTGATCTCAGAGGGATTGAGTTGCATTATTCGCTCCTGATAGTCAATTCTGTTGCGTGCCGGCGTGGCGCTCAGGCGGTCAAGGCAGCCTGCATCGATGCGAGGCGCGCGCGAACCGAGGTGTCGAGCACTTCGTCGCCGACCGTCACGCGCACGCCGCCGATCAGCGACGAATCGACTTCGACCGTCGGTTTCAGCTTGCGCTTGAACTTGCGTTCGAGGCCCGAGACGAGACTGTCGAGATCCGCGCCGTTCAGCGGGAACGCGCTCACGATCTCGGCGTCGGCTGCACCTTCACGTTCGTTCTTAAGCGCCTCGAACTGCTCGGCAATTTCCGGCAGCAGCGCGATGCGATGATTGTCGACCAGCATCTGCACGAAGTTCTTCGCTTCGGCGCCAGCCCCGAGCGGCGACTTCACCGCAGCAAGCAGCAACTCGGCTACTTGCGTGCGCGTCACCTTCGGGCTCGACGCGACCGACAGCACTTCCGGCAGACGCGCAACCTGGGCCAGCTCTTGCACGAGCGTGGACCAGGCGGCGATGTCACCGCCCTCGGCCACGCGGAACAGCGCTTCTGCGTAAGGGCGGGCGATGGTTGCAAGTTCGGCCATGATCAGAGCTCGGCTTTCAGTTGATTCAGCAGTTGGGCGTGGGCCGTTTGATCGACTTCGCGCTTCAGGATCTGCTCGGCGCCCTTCACGGCCAGCGAGGCGACTTCGCCACGCAGCGTTTCGCGCGCCTTCACGATTTGCTGTTCTGCTTCCGCCTTCGCCTGAGCGACGATGCGGGCGGCTTCAGCCTGGGCGTTGGCCTTGATTTCCTCGGCGACCGCCTGGGCACGCTTTTCAGCGTCGGCGATGCGCTGCTGGCCGTCATTGCGGGCCTGCGCGAGTTCCTGGTCCACGCGCTTGTGCGCTGCGTCGAGTTCCGCCTTGCCCTTTTCGGCGGCGGCGAGGCCGTCGGCGATCTTCTTCGAACGTTCGTCGAGGGCGTTGATCAACGGCGGCCACACGAATTTCATCGTGAACCACGCGAGGACCAGGAACACGACCATTTGCGCAAACAGAGTTGCGTTGAGATTCACGGTGTTTCCTTATCTGCTATTCCGGAAAAATGAAACGGTAAGGCGCTCATCGAGTTGCATTCGATCAGCGCCCCAAGTCTCCGTTCCGCCCTGCGCCGGCTTGCGCCGGACGCATATTTCCGAGGAACCTTAGCCTGCGAGCTTCGACAGGAGCGGGTTCGCGAACGCGAACAGCATTGCAACACCCACGCCGATCAGGAATGCCGCGTCGATCAGACCAGCCAGCAGGAACATCTTCGTTTGCAGCGGGTTGATGAGTTCCGGCTGACGTGCGCAGGCTTCGATGTACTTGCCACCCATCAGCGCGATACCGATACAGGCGCCGATTGCACCCAGGCCGATGATGATGCCGATACCGATGGCGGTCAGACCCTGGATGTTGGCGATGTAAGCTTGCATGATCACTCCTTTGTGAAAAGACTTGGAACTGAGATTTAAAAAACTAAAACGGAAACTCTTTCTTGCACGCCGCGCTTAGTGCTTGTCGTGCGCCTGGCCGAGATACACCAGCGTCAGCATCATGAAAATGAATGCCTGCAACAGAACAATCAGGATGTGGAAGATTGCCCAGACGCTGCCCGCGATCACGTGGCCAACGAAGCCGAGGAACGTTGCATCGCCACCGAAGCTCCACATGCTGCCGAGCAGGGCGATCAACAGGAACAACAGCTCACCCGCGTACATGTTGCCGAACAACCGCATACCGAGGGAGACGGTCTTTGCGAGATATTCGACGATGTTGAGCGCGAGGTTAGGGATCCACAGCAGCGGGTGGGCGCCGAACGGGGCCGACAGCAGCTCATGCACAAAGCCGCCCGCGCCCTTGATCTTGATGCTGTAGTAGATCATCAGGACGAACACGCCGAGCGCGATGCCGAGCGTGCCGTTCAGGTCGGCAGTCGGGACGATGCGATGGTGGGAAATCACGTCCGACAGACCCAGCAGGCCGATCACGCGGCCCGGCAGGTCGACCGGGAGAAAGTCGAGGGCGTTCATCAGCGCGACCCACACGAACACCGTGAGGGCGAGCGGAGCGATGAAGGTACGATTGCCGTGGACGATGGCCTTCGATTGGTCTTCGACCATTTCGACGAGCATCTCGATTGCGCACTGGAAACGGCCCGGCACGCCCGACGTCGCCTTGCGGGCAGCCAGACGCAGCAGGACGAACGTCACGATGCCGCAAACGATCGACCAGAACAGCGTGTCGAGATTCCAGACGTGAATGTCGAAAATCGACGTCTGATGCGAGGTGGAGAAATTCTGCAAGTGGTGCGCAATGTACTCGGACGGATCCGGACCGCGCGTGCCTTCGCTAGCTGCCATATCGTTAATGCCACCCAAATTGTCGAAAATCGTTTTGCCTGTTCCGCAACACGCTATTGCGGGAACGGGCCGGTGCGGTTCGTTGTCGAAACCGCACGCTGCTTGTTCCTTACCGCCAGGCCAGCGCGATCCAGTACGTCTTCAGCACGACGAGGTACGTGACGAGGAACGGCACCCAGTGCACGCCGGCCCAGCCGAACGCCACTGCAGTGAACATCCCGATCGTCAGAGCGAGCTTCAGGGCTTCGCCCATCACCCAGCTCATCACGGTGGCCGAGCCACCTGCCTTCAGTCGTGCCACGAATACCGCACTTGGCACCCAGCCGATCGCTCCGCCCAGAAACGCGGATTGCGCAGCGGCGCCCGGCGACCTCGAAAACAGCCACCACGCCAGCGTTGCAACCAGGGACAGGACCACTTGCGCGAACACCACCTTATAGGGGGTCACGCGCGAGGGCTTGCTCACGTCCGGACCGAACAGCCTCTCGGCTTCTGTCCGTGTAAGCGGAACGATGTTGTTATCTTGCTGCTCGACATCCCAGTCATCGTCGGATTCGCGCCACTCGCCGGCCGCCGAAGCGGTGCGTTGCGTGCGCTGATCATCGTGCCTGTCGTCCGGCGCCTGACCCGCCATCGCAATCTTCCGCAAAGTCCTTGAACCCGACCCCAAGCTTTCTGAAAGCTTTCAGGGGTGCCTAGCTAACAAATCCGGGCGATTGTAAGCGATAGTTGCAAGTGATTCAAGGCTTTAGAAGCGACAAAAACCTGCATAAAACGACGCCTCATCATGTGAAAAAACGCCCGATTCGACGACGTACGATGACAGTTGTAAGGTCAATTTTTTGCACCGGTATTTCTTGCACGAAAAAAGCCGGTGACGGCGGGAATGACAGGGAAACGACGTCCGATGCGGGCCCGGACGGAGCGGCGCGATCGCCGCGGGAAACGTGCGGTGGAACAGCGATCCGGAATGACGCCGCGCGACGCCCCGGAACACACGAAAGGCTGTGACCGATCGACCGCACGCAACGTGCGAATTTCGATCCGACGCTCATGCATCGATAAGTCCAATCAGTTGTCGCGCCGCCACAGATGCTCGACTGTGGGTTGCGGCACTTATCAACAACCTATAGCAACAGCGAACGCTGTGCCCTCCTCCCAACCACCCGACTCGCACATCTGTGCCGCGCGCACCCGCCTCGCTCAACCGTGAACGAGCAGCCACGCACCGAGTATCGCGCTCACGAGCGCGAACGGAATCGACACCAGATGAAACGGCAGCCACATGCGCGGCTCCTTCGCGAGACGCACCGCGATCAGGTTCGCGAGCGAGCCGATCGCGAAACCGAAACCGCCGACCGATACGCCGAATGCGAGCGCGCGCCAGTCGTGCGTGAATTCCGACAGCAGGATCGCGGCCGGTACATTGCTGATTACCTGTGACAGGAGCGCGCCGGCGGCATAGACACGCAGCGGCGAATCGAGTTGCGCATTCGCAATCGTGTCGTGCACGACGGGCAGCGCAGCCGCAGTACGCAGCACGACGAACATCAGTACAAAAATCAGCAGCAGCAGCCAGTCGATCTTTAGGACTGCGTCGCGTTTGACGGCGAGCAGCACGATGGCGACACCGACGAGACCGGGCAGCGGATGATGCGCATCGGCGAGCAGCACGAACGCCGCAAACAGCGCCGCCGCGATCAGCGCGTGCATGCGTTGTACGGGCAACGCGGTGGCGTCGCCGGACAGGTCGAGCGGCTTCGCGCGAAACACGCATGCGGTCAGCACAAGCAGCAGCCCCATCAGCGCGAGCGCGAGCGGTCCGAGCGTGACCACGAAACGGCCAAACGACACGCCACTCAATTGCCACAGGAATAGATTCTGGGGATTGCCGAGCGGTGTCGCGACGGACCCTGCATTGACGGCCAGCGCGACGACGATCACGAGGCGCCGGAACGGCAGTGGTGTCAGTGCACGCAGCGACACCATCAACGGCACGACGACGAACAGTGCGACGTCGTTGGTGAGCCACATCGACAGCACCGCGGCGAACCCGACGAGCAGCATCGCGAGTCCGCGTTCGGAGTGCACGTGATGAACGATGCGATGTGCGAGCCACATCAGGCAGCCGGACAACTCGAGTGCCTTGGTCAGCATCAACAGGCCCGCGAGCGTCGCGACGGTTTGCCAGTCGACGCGACCGGCGAGTACCGCAAATGGTTGCGGGCGCACCCATTGCAGCACGATCAGGCCGAGCGCAAGCACCGACAGAACCGGTTCCTGCGCAAGCCAGCCGAGCCACCGGCGCGGCGCAGGTGCGCCGGCCTTCTCCATCGGCACCGCGTTACTCTTCGGTTGCGACGTTGCCGCGCAGCCGCGCGAGAATGCCCTCGAGCGCGTCGAGGCTGCCGAAGTCGATCAATACCTGCCCGCGCCCGCGGCGGCCGAGCTTGATCTTCACGGTCGACGCGAGCAGGTCAGACAACTCCTCCTCGAGACGGCGCGTGTCGCGGCCGCCGTCGTCTTTCGCGCGTGCCTTCACGGCCGGCGCTTCCTTCGTCGTGTGCGATACCAGCTTCTCGGTCTCGCGCACCGACATGCGCTTGTTGACGACCTGATGCGCGAGCGTAATCTGCGTCGCCGCATCGACGGCGAGCAGCGCACGCGCGTGGCCCATGTCGAGATCGCCGGCCAGCAGCATCGTCTGCACCGGCGACGCGAGGTTCAGCAGGCGCAGCAGGTTCGACACCGCGCTGCGCGAACGGCCGACCGATTCGGCCGCCTGTTCGTGCGTGAAACCGAATTCGTCGAGCAGGCGCTGGATACCGTGCGCTTCTTCAAGCGGGTTCAGATCCTCGCGCTGGATGTTCTCGATCAGCGCCATCGCGGCGGCGGCCTGATCGGATACGTCCTTCACGAGCACCGGCACTTCATCGAGGCCGGCCAGGCGCGCCGCGCGGAAACGCCGCTCGCCCGCGATGATCTCGTATTTGTCTGATGAAATGGGCCGCACCAGGATCGGCTGCATCACGCCCTGCGCGCGAATACTCGCCGCGAGCTCCTGCAGGCTACCCTCGTCCATCCGCGTCCGCGGCTGGTACTTGCCGGCCTGCAGCTTGCCGAGCGCGAGCGTGTTCGGCGCCCCTTCGATCTTCACCGCTTCGGTGATATCGGCACTGCCGCCGAGCAGCGCTTCGAGGCCACGTCCCAAGCCCTTCTTCTTTGGTACCGCGTTCATGTCTTTCTTCCTCGCTTCGCTCATGTCCGGATCACGACACCTCGAACGCGCGCACGCGCTCGATCATCTCGGCACCGAACTGGAGATACGCTTGCGCACCACGCGAGTTGCGGTCGAACACGACGCCCGGCAACCCGTAACTCGGTGCTTCCGCCAAGCGCACGTTGCGCGGAATCACCGCGTCGAACACCTTGTCGCCAAAGTGCGCTTTCAGTTGATCGGAGACTTGCTGCTGCAGCGTGATACGCGGGTCGAACATCACGCGCAGCAAGCCGATGATCTTCAGGTCGCGATTCATGTTCGCGTGAACCTGCTTGATCGTGTTGACGAGGTCCGACAACCCCTCCAGCGCGAAGTACTCGCACTGCATCGGGATCACGACGCCGTGTGCCGCGCACAGCCCGTTCAGCGTCAGCAGCGACAGCGTCGGCGGGCAATCGATCAGCACGAAATCGTAGTCGTCGGCCACGTGCTCGAGCGCCGCCTTCAGCCGGCGCTCGCGGTTGTCGATGCTGATCAGTTCGATCTCGGCACCCGACAGCTCGCGATTCGCGGGCAGGACGTCGTAGGTGACGCCGTCCGGGCGGATGCGCGCGTCGGTCACCGACACGCCGTCGATCAGCACTTCGTACACGGTCGATTCGCAGGCGGCCTTGTCGATCCCGCTGCCCATCGTCGCGTTGCCCTGCGGGTCGAGATCGATCAACAGGACTCGTTGCTCCTGCGCTGCAAGGCTTGCGGCGAGATTGACCGATGTCGTCGTCTTGCCGACGCCCCCCTTCTGGTTCGCAACGCAGAAGATCTTTGCCATCGTTGGTGTGTTCCCTTTACCTTCAAACAAACGGCGCGCTACCGCGCGCCTTCAATTCGCGTCGTCGACGGCCATTTCGAACAGATGCCGTTCGGCATCGAGCATCGGCACCGCCAGCCGTATCGTCTGCTTCACGCGGCTGCCTTCCGGCAAGCGCGCAATTTCGTCATCCGGGTGAACGCCCTTCATTGCCCAGATCGATCCGCCCGGCGCGACGAGATGTCGAGCAAGTTTAACGAAGTCGGATAGATCCGCGAAAGCGCGGGATACGATCATGTCGAATTTTTCTGGCACTTCGACACCTGGCTGCAGCGATTCGACCCGGCCGGTGACGACCGACAGGTTCGCCAGCTTCAGCTCCGCGCGCATCTGCGTCTGGAATGCAGACTTCTTCTGCACGATATCGTTCAGCGTGACCTGCCAGTCGGGCTCGACGATTGCCAGCACGATGCCCGGCAGCCCGCCGCCCGAGCCGACGTCGAGCACGCGTGCCGATGCGCGGCCACGCAGATGCGGAACGATTGAAAGCGAATCGAGGATGTGCTGAATCAGCATCTGCTTCGGGTCGCGGATCGCGGTCAGGTTGTAGACCGCGTTCCACTTGCCGAGCAGCGCGACATAGTCGAGCAGCTGGTTGCGTTGTGCATCCGTCAGCGCGAGGCCGAGCGCCGTCGTGCCTTCGACAAGCATCTGTTCCAGTACGTCCCGATTAACCGCCGGCGCGCGACGCGCCGTCATTGTTGCGTCGGGACAGCGCCGTCCCCCTGCTCCGTTGCCTCAGTGGCAGGGCCATTCCGGCGGCCCAGGCCGCGACGCTTCAGGTGCACCATCAGCAGCGAGATTGCCGCCGGCGTGACGCCCGAGATACGCGAAGCCTGCCCGATCGTTTCCGGCCGGAACTCGTTCAGCTTCTGGCTCACTTCGAACGACAGCCCGCGCACTTCGCGGTAATCGATGCCGTCCGGCAAACGCGTGTTCTCGTTCGCATCGTTGCGCTCGATCTCGGATGCCTGGCGCTCGATATAGCCCTGATACTTGATGCCGATCTCGACCTGCTCCTTGATCTGCTCGAGCAGCACCGGATCGTCGCTCAGCGGCTCCGCAGGGCCGCACTCACCACCCTTCAGGCCGCACACACCGTCGTAGCTGATGCCCGGGCGGCGCAGCAGCTCGGCGAGGCTGTATTCGTGATCGATCGCCTTGCCCAGCAGCGCAGTCGCCTCTTCCGGCGGCAGCGTCTTCGGCGTGACCCACGTCGACTTCAGGCGTTCGGTTTCACGTGAAACAGCGTCGCGCTTCCGGCTGAATGCGTCCCAGCGCGCGTCGTCGACGAGCCCCAGTTCGCGGCCAATCTCGGTCAGGCGCATGTCGGCATTGTCTTCACGCAGGCTCAGGCGATACTCGGCGCGGCTCGTGAACATCCGATAAGGCTCGGCCACACCACGCGTCACGAGATCGTCGACCAGCACGCCCAGGTAGGCCTGGTCGCGACGCGGACACCACGCGTCCTTCTCCTGCACGTAGCGGCCCGCATTGAGACCGGCCAGCAGGCCCTGTGCTGCCGCCTCTTCGTAGCCCGTCGTGCCGTTGATCTGGCCCGCAAAGAACAACCCGTTGATCGCCTTCGTCTCGAGCGACGCCTTCAGCGCGCGCGGGTCGAAGTAGTCGTACTCGATCGCGTAGCCGGGGCGCAGGATGTGCGCGTTCTCGAGGCCGCGCATCGAATGCACAAGCTCGAGCTGGACGTCGAACGGCAGGCTCGTCGAGATCCCGTTCGGGTAGTACTCGTTGGTCGTCAGCCCTTCCGGTTCGAGGAAGATCTGGTGCGATTCCTTCGATGCGAACCGATGGATCTTGTCCTCGATCGACGGACAATAGCGCGGCCCGACACCTTCGATCACGCCTGTATACATAGGCGAACGGTCGAGGCCGCCGCGAATGATGTCGTGCGTGCGCTCGTTCGTGTGCGTAACCCAGCACGGCAACTGCTGCGGATGCTGCTCCGCGCGGCCCAGGAACGAGAACACGGGGATCGGATCGAGGTCGCCCGGCTGCTCGTCGAGCTGCGAAAAGTCGATCGTCCGGCCGTCGATGCGCGGCGGCGTACCGGTCTTCAGGCGGCCCTGCGGCAGCTTCAGCTCCTTCAGGCGCGACGACAGCGACACGGCCGCCGGATCGCCTGCACGGCCGCCCGTGTAGTTGTTCAGGCCGACGTGGATCTTGCCATCGAGGAACGTGCCGGCGGTCAGCACGACAGCACGGGCGCGGAAGCGGATGCCGATCTGCGTGACGGCGCCCACCACACGGTCGCCTTCGACCATCAGGTCGTCGACGGCCTGCTGGAACAGCCACAGGTTCGGCTGGTTCTCGAGCCGGTGGCGGATTGCCGCCTTGTACAAGATGCGGTCGGCCTGTGCACGCGTCGCCCGCACGGCCGGGCCTTTCGACGAATTGAGGATCCGGAACTGAATACCGCTCTCGTCCGTCGCCGCGGCCATTGCGCCGCCCAGCGCGTCGACTTCCTTGACCAGATGGCCCTTGCCAATACCGCCGATCGACGGATTGCAGCTCATCTGCCCGAGCGTTTCGATGTTGTGAGTCAGCAGCAACGTCTTCGCGCCCATACGGGCGGACGCCAGCGCGGCTTCAGTGCCGGCATGGCCGCCACCGACGACGATGACGTCAAATTCTGTGGGAAAAAGCATGGTGGATTCCGCACGCAGAGCTGCGCACGAACCTATCAGAGAAATGTATGGGGCGAATTATAGCGGGTTCGCTTTTCACCCGAATGCCGTCCGAATGGTAGGGTCTGTGCAT
The DNA here is from genome assembly GCF_029962485.1 of Burkholderia cepacia. Classification (NCBI taxonomy): domain Bacteria; kingdom Pseudomonadati; phylum Pseudomonadota; class Betaproteobacteria; order Burkholderiales; family Burkholderiaceae; genus Burkholderia; species Burkholderia cepacia. Next base: position 102,039 of record NZ_CP073637.1, on the reverse strand, counting down.
TTCGTCGATTTTTCGGTCATCGGCCGATGAATCTGTGGCGCAGAGCCTGCTCCGGCAACGCTTCCAGCCCATCATCAGCACATTGTGGCACCTGTGCGAAGATTCGCTTGCCGGGAAATTCCACGTGGAACACACACCCATTCGATACCCGGGCCTCGCACGACAACACCAACGAAACATTCTGTGCAACCGTGCCCACCCTCTTCCCCACAGATTTTCCGACGGTTCGCTCGGCACATATCCCCTGTGACCTGGCATATCGTCGTTCCGAGGAACAAGCGGCAGCCTTCCGTGAACGATGCGTCGGGCCGTCATCCGCGCTGTGGGCGCCTCGAACGGTGCGATTGCACAGAACTTCCGACTGTTTCCCTCGCACTTATCCCCCGGTCACTACTATGCCTGTGCCCCGCACGACAACTCGGACGGAACACCCTGTGCGACCTGGCACATCCTCGTTCCGAGGAACAAGCGGCAGCCCTCCGTGAACGATGCGTCGGGCCGTCATCCGCGCTGTGGGCGCCTCGAACAGTGCGATTGCACAGAACTTCCGGTTGCTTCCCTCCACTTATCCCCCGGGCACGACTATGCCCGTGCTCCGCACGACAACCCGGACGGAACATCCAGTGCGACCGCGCCCGCCCTCTTCCTCACAGATTTTCCGACGGTTCGCCCGACACTTGTCCCCTGTGGCCCGGCACATCCTCGGCCTGCGGAACAAGCGGCAGCCCTCCGCGAACGATGCGTCGAACCGTCATCCGCGCTGTAGGCGCCTCGACCAGCGCTATTACACAGAACTTTCGACTGTTTCCCTGGCACTTATCCCCGGTCACTAGCCGTCGTGTACCGGCGCCCCACAAACAAAAACGGCGTGTTTCACGTGAAACACGCCGCCCGTTTCCCGCCAACTGCCCAACCATCAAGCCGTCTTCTTCGCCAGCCCAAGGTACGTTTCGATCACGCGCGGATTCTGCGCGAGTTCGGCAGCCGGCCCTTCCAGTGCAAACTCACCAGTCTCCAGCACATAGCCGTAGTCCGAGATCTGCAACGCAGCCCGCGCGTTCTGCTCGATCAGCAGCGTCGCGACGCCTGTACCGCGCAACGCGCTGATGATATGAAAGATCTCCTTCACGATCAGCGGCGCGAGCCCGAGGCTTGGCTCGTCGAGCATCAGCAGGTCGGGCTTGCCCATCAGCGCGCGGCCGACCGCGAGCATCTGCCGCTCGCCGCCTGACAGCGTGCCGGCCGCCTGCTTGCGGCGCTCCTTCAGCCGCGGAAACAGGGCAAACACGTGATCGAGCTGGTCGAGGAAGTTCGATTCGCCAGCCAGCTTGCGCCGATACGCACCCAACACGAGGTTGTCTTCAACCGTCATCGTGCTGAACAGCTCGCGCTTTTCCGGTACGAGGCACATCCCGCGCGCGACACGCTGCTCGACCGGCAACGCGCCGACATCGTTGCCGCGATACACGACCGCACCCGACGCGTGCCCCGTCACCGGCAACGCACCCATGATCGCGTTCAGCAGCGTCGACTTGCCGGCGCCGTTCGGGCCGATCACGCTGACGATCTGCCCGGCGCCGACCTTGATCGCCGCGCCGTGCAGTGCTTCCACTTTCCCGTACCGGACCGCGAGCCCGCGCACTTCGAGAATCGGCATTGTCGTGCCCGTCATCACTCCACCCCGCCCAGATACGCTTCGAGCACGGCCGGATCCTGCTGCACATCTTGCGGCAGCCCTTCCGCGATCCGCGTGCCGAATTCCATCACCACCAGCCTGTCGGTGAGATTCATCACGAAGTCCATGTCATGTTCCACGAGCAACACGCTCATGCCTTCGGCCTTTAGCCGTCGCAGCAGGTCGGCGAGCTGTTGCTTCTCCTGGTAACGCAGCCCCGCAGCCGGCTCGTCGAGCAGCAGCAGCGTCGGATCGCAGCACAGCGCGCGTGCGATTTCGAGAATCCGCTGCTGGCCGAGCGCGAGGCTGCCCGCTTCGTCGTACATGTGCTTTTCAAGCCCTACGCGGCGGATCTGGCGTGCGGCTTCGGCCAGCAACTGCGCCTCCTCGTGTGCGTTGAGCCGTGCGATGCTGCGCCAGACGCCCGTATGGCCACGCAGATGCGCACCGATCGCGACGTTCTCGAGCACCGTCATCGCCGGCAGCAGCTTTACGTGCTGGAACGTACGGCCGATGCCGCGGCGGACGATCTGGCGCGACGTGAGCCCGTCGATGCGCTCGCCACGGAACGTAATCGTGCCGCCCGTCGGCTTCAGCACGCCCGTCACGAGGTTGAACGTGGTCGACTTGCCGGCGCCGTTCGGGCCGATCAGCCCGATGATCTGCCCCGCTTTCACATCGAAGCTGACGTCGTTGACGGCCACGAGCCCGCCGAACTGCTTGCGCGCGTTGTCGACGACGAGCAGCGGCTCGCCGGCCACCGGCTTCGCACGTTGCGGCAGCGGATCGGCCTGCTCGGGCACGTGCGCGCGCGGCCCGCGCGGGAACAGCCTCGCAACGAACGGCCAGACGCCCTGGCGCGCGTACTGCAACAGCAGCACCATCAGCACGCCGAACACGATGATCTCGAAGTTGCCCTCCGAGCCGAGCAGCTTCGGCAGTAGCGTCTGCAGGTAGTCCTGCAGCACGGTGAGGATCGCTGCGCCGAGCACCGCGCCCCACACGTGCGACACACCGCCGACCACGGCCATGAACAGGAATTCGATCCCGTGGTTCAGGCCGAACGGGGTCGGGTTCACCGCACGCTGCAGATGCGCGTACAGAAAGCCCGACACGGCTGCCAGCACCGCTGCGTAGACGAAGATCACCACGCGCATCCACGCGGTGTTCACGCCCATCGCCTCGGCCATCACGCCGCCGCCGCGCAGCGCGCGGATCGCGCGTCCCGGGCGGCTGTTCAGCAGGTTCTGCACCGACACGATCGCGGCCAGCACGACGGCCCAGATCAGGAAGTACAGACTGCGGCCGCTTTCGAGCGTGATGCCGAACAGGTTCAGCGCCGGAATCCCGTTGATCCCGTCGTACTTGCCGAGCAGTTCGAGGTTGCCGAACAGGTAGAACAGCGCGAGGCCCCACGCGATCGTGCCGAGCGGCAGGAAGTGGCCGGACAGCCGCATTGTCACCGCGCCCAGCACGAGCGCGACAATCGCCGTCAATACGACGCCGACGATCAGCGCGAGCCACGGTGACACGCCGTAGCGCGTCGTCAGGAACGCGGTCGCATATGCACCGATGCCGACGAACGCAGCCTGACCGAAGCTCGTCATCCCGCCGACGCCCGTCAGCAGCACGAGCCCGATCGCGACGATCGCATAGAGGCCGATATAGTTCAGCAGCGTGATCCAGTACTCGGGCACCTGCAGCGCGCCAGGCAGCACCGGCAACGCGAACAGCACCACGAGAAACACCCAGAAGGTCTTGTTGCGTACCATGGTCTTCATCGCGTCACTCCTCTTCCTCTTCCGCATGCGGCGTCACGAAGCTCCGCCACAGCAGCACCGGAATGATCAGCGTGAACACGATGACCTCCTTGTACGCGCTCGCCCAGAACGACGAATACGATTCGAGCACGCCGACGAGCAGCGAGCCGGCGGCCGCGAGCGGATAGCTGACGAGCCCGCCGATGATCGCGCCGACGAAGCCCTTCAGGCCGATCAGGAAACCCGAGTCGTAGTAGATCGTCGTCAGCGGGCCGACGAGGATCCCGGACAGCACGCCAAGCCCCGCTGCGAACGTGAACGCGAGCCGCCCCGCTTCGGTCGTGCCGATGCCGACGAGCCGCGCGCCGAGCCGGTTCACCGACGTCGCGCGCAGCGCCTTGCCGGCGATCGTGCGGCCGAAGTACACGTAGAGCGCACCGATCATCACGAGCGCCGTGACGACGACCAAGATGCTCTGCACCGACACCGTCATGCTGCCGATCGCGAGCGACACATCCGAGAACCCGTTGGTGCGTGATCCTTCCGCGCCGAACATCACGAGCCCGAGGCCGACCATCGCGAAGTGGACGGCAACCGACACGATCAGCAGCAGCAGCGTCGTGCCTTCGGCGATCGGCTGGTAGACGAGCCGGTAGACGAACGGCCCCATCGGCACGACGATCGCGAGCGTCAGTGCAATCTGCGCAAGCATCGGCATCGGCTGCGCGGCAAAACTGCGCGTGATCGCGAACACCGCGAGCGGCAGCAGGATGTAGCGGCTACCGAGCGTCGCGAGCGTGCGGCCGAGTTGATGGCGGCGTTCGCGATGCCGAATCAGGCCGCCGACTTCGAGCAGGAAGCACGCGATGCCCATCACGAACAGCAGCCAGCAGGTGGCGGGGAATTTCTGCGTCTGTAACGCGGCTAGCGTCAGCGCACCGTAGGCGACGAATTCGCCCTGGGGAATGAAGATCACCCGCGTGACGGAAAACACCAGCACGAGCGCCAGAGACAGCAATGCATAAATGGCGCCGGTCGTGATGCCGTCTTGCGCGAGGATCGCCGCAATCGAGAGATCCATACGTTTCGTGTATCGAGAATGCTGCGGAGAAACGAAAGACGGATACGGCCGGGGCGCGGACGACACGACAGGCGCGTCACGCGCCATGTGCCGGGCCCCGGACGTTCCAGGCGGCACGGGTGCGGGCCCATCCGGCCCGGCGCCCTGCCGACGGCATGCGCGGCGCCGTTCGCGCCGCGCACGCCGGTTTCACGTGATGCTTACTCGGCCTGCAGCTTCCACTTGCCGTCGACGATCTGCACCATCACGCGCGCACGCGTGTCGAAGCCGTTGTGATCGGTCGCCGTCATGTTGATCACGCCGTGCGACACGGGCAGATCCTTCACGTTTTCGAGCGACGCGCGCAGCGCTTCGCGGAATGCCTCGGTGCCCGGCTGACCCTTCTTCAGCGCTTCCGGAATCGCACGCTGCAGCAGCAGCCCCGCATCCCATGCATGGCCGCCGAACGTCGCCAGCGAGCCCGCGCCGTAGGCCTTCTCATACGCGGCCTTGTAGCCGAGCGCCGGCTTCTTCACCGGATTCGAATCGGGCAGCTGGTCGGTCACGAGCACCGGGCCGGCCGGCAGGATCTCGCCTTCGCAATCCTTGCCGCACACCCGCAGGAAGTCGTTGTTCGCCACGCCGTGCGTCTGGTACACCTTGCCCTTGTAGCCGCGCTCCTTCAGCGTCTTCGCCGGCAGCGCCGCCGGCGTGCCCGAGCCGGCGATCAGCACCGCATCCGGGTTCGAGCCCATCAGCTTCAGCACCTGCCCCATCACCGACGCGTCGGTGCGGTTGAAGCGCTCGTTCGACACGACCTTCAGGCCGTTCTTCGCGGCCGCCGCGTTGAACGTGTTGTACCAGCTGTCGCCGTACGCATCGGCGAAGCCGATGAAGCCGACCGTCTTCACGCCGTGCTTCGCCATGTAGCCGGCGATCGCGTCGGCCATCAGCTGGTCGTTCTGCGGCACCTTGAACATCCACGCACGCTTCGCGTCCATCGGCGCAATGATCTGCGCGCTCGCCGCGAGCGAGATCGTCGGCGTCTTGCCCTGCGACACGGGATCGAGCATCGCGAGCGAGTTCGGCGTGACCGACGAACCGATGATCGCGTCGACGTGATCCTCGTCGATCAGCTTGCGCACGTTCTGCACCGCGCGGCTCGTGTCGGAGGCGTCATCCAGCACGATGTACTGCACGCTCTTGCCCGCGATTTCCTTCGGCAGCAACGCGATCGTGTTCTTTTCCGGAATCCCGAGCGATGCGGCCGGCCCGGTGGCCGACAGCGTCACGCCGATCTTCACCTGCGCCGACGCCGTTGCCGCCGCGCACACGAGGCCCGCGGCAAGCACGGCCTCCATCCATCGATTCATCTTCATTTACGTTGTCTCCAAACGCTGCTCGAAAAAGCCACGGGTCGCTCGGGCGGCTCCCGGTCCCCAAAACAATTTAATATCTTAATTATCTCGCTCAGCCGCGCCCATGCTCGTTTTCCCGTGAAACGCCGCACCCATGCGCCCCTTGCCGGCCGAAACGGTCGTTCGACCGTCACGATGCGCAACAGCAATGTCGTCAGGATGAAGAAGGCGAAGAAATGCAGGATCGTGCGGGAGATCGATGCGGGCGCAACGATAGCGGGAAGGCACGCCGATCCGGCCGGACGGGGCCGGGCCAGCGAACGGCGAAACGTCGGAAAACCGGCCGGTCATGAGGATGCGGATACGGATGCGAGCGCAACGACCCGCGATGGCGTCGCAACGCGCATACAGGCCGCAGAACGGCCCGGGATAGCCCGTCCCACACCCCGCGACGAACGAGCGGCGCCAGCCGCCCCTCCTGCCCCGAACCATCGTCCTGCGCTGCTCATCCAACCGTACTCCCTCTTCTGCATTCTGCTTGTAGGAGAACTGCCGACCGTTTTCCCGACCGCTCGGTCGGCGAAAGCTGAGTGTAACGGACGCGTTTCGCGCACGCCAACCGGGTAAGCCCGGACAGCGTGTGCGCAATGGCGTGCTGTCTGCGAACGAATAACGGCAACGGGAAAAGCGGAGGGACGACGCGAAGCGCGGAAGAGAGGCGGTGCGAATGCAGGCGCGCGACAGGATGATCGCGCAGGCCGATGCACCATCGGGGGAAATCCGTGCACGCAAATGAAAAAGCGCTGTTGGATTCCGTCCAACAGCGCTTTGGGGTCCGGGCACTTTGTGCCTCGATTGTCTCCTCGTTCTCCACCTGCAAATTCGTTTCGCGGTGCATCAGAACTAGGGTGAATCTTAAAGAGGCTTAAGCACCGCGGCAACTTAGCATTTACCCCTATGGTGCATCGCCGCACGAAAATGGGGCATCAGCGGGCCGCGCGGCGCCGGCCCGAGCCCGCTGCAACGCCCTTCCGGAGCGGGCCGGATGGTGCTTCGCATCAACGCCCCGGTGACGCGCGCCGCACGCATTCAGGACGCCCTGAGCGGCTTGATCCGCGCGACCATCTCGCCGACGATGCCGCGCCGGAACGCAAGCACGCACGCGATGAAGATCAGCCCCGTGACGATCGTCGCCGATTCGCCGAGCGAGTGGAACCACGCGACGCCCGTCGTCGACGCGAGCCATTCGCCGATATCGCCGAGCCGGTCCTCCAGCGCGACGATCAGCGCCGCGCCCAGCAGCGGCCCGAACAGCGTGCCCATCCCGCCGACCAGCGTCATCAGCACGACGAGGCCCGACATCGTCCAGTACGCGTCCGACAGCGTCTCGAAGCCGAGCACGAGCACCTTCAGCGAGCCGGCCAGCCCTGCGAGCCCCGCCGACAGGATGAACGCGAGCAGCTTGAAGCGGTCGGTGTCGTAGCCGAGCGAGATCGCGCGCGCTTCGTTCTCCTTGATGGCGACGAGCACCTGGCCGAACGGCGAATGGACGACCCGCACGATGAACGCGCACGCGGCGACGACCACCGCGAGCACCACGTAATACAGCGCGACGTCGTTCGACAGGTCGAGCAGCCCGAACAGGTGGCCGCGCGGCACGCCCTGCAGGCCGTCCTCGCCGTGCGTGAACGGCGCCTGCAGGTAGATGAAGTAGACCATCTGCGCGAACGCGAGCGTGATCATCGCGAAGTAGATGCCCTGCCGGCGAATCGCGAACAGCCCGACGACGAGCCCGAGCAGCGTCGCGGCAACGGTGCCGGTCAGCACGCCGAGTTCCGGCGTGAAACCGAGTGTCTGCATCGAATAGCCGGTCGCGTAGCCGGCTGTCGCCAGGAACATCGCATGGCCGAACGACAGCAGCCCCGTATAGCCGATCAGCAGGTTGAACGCGGCCGCGAACAGCGCGAACGTGAGCACCTTCATCACGAACACCGGGTACGCGCCGATGAACGGCGCGGCGAGCAGTGCGGCGAGCAGCAGGCCGTAGAGCACTTTTCTCTGCATCATTTTTCCTTGCCGAAGAGGCCCGCCGGGCGGAACAGCAGCACGATCGCCATGATCACGAACACGACCGTGGCCGACGCTTCGGGATAGAACACGCGCGTGAAGCCCTCGATCACGCCGAGCAGCAGGCCCGTGACGATCGAGCCGAGGATCGAGCCCATCCCGCCGATCACGACCACCGCGAACACGGTGATGATCATCGGCTGCCCCATCAGCGGCGACACCTGGATCACCGGCGCGGCCAGCACGCCCGCGAATGCGGCGAGCGCGACGCCGAAGCCGTAGGTGAGCGTGATCATCATCGGCACGTTCACGCCGAACGCCTCGACGAGCTTCGGGTTCTCGGTTCCCGCGCGCAGGTACGCACCGAGACGCGTCTTCTCGATCACGAACCACGTCGCGAGACACACCGCGAGCGACGCGACGACGACCCACGCACGATAGTTCGGCAGGAACATGAAGCCGAGGTTGGTGGCGCCGGACAGCTGCGACGGCACGTCGTACGGCTGGCCCGACGATCCGTAGATCGACCGGAACACGCCTTCGACGACCAGCGTGAGGCCGAACGTGAGCAACAGCCCGTACAGGTGATCGAGCTTGTACAGCCAGCGCAGCATCGAGCGTTCGATCGCGATCCCGAACGCGCCGACCACCAGCGGCGCGAGCACGAGCATCGCCCAGTACGGCAGCCCGAAGTACGACAGGCCCATCCACGCAAGCATCGCACCCAGCATGAACAGCGCGCCGTGCGCGAAGTTGATCACGTTGAGCAGCCCGAAGATCACCGCGAGCCCGAGGCTCAGGATCGCGTAGAACGAGCCGTTGACGAGCCCGAGCAGCAACTGGCTCAGCATCGCCGGCAACGGAATGCCAAAGATTTCCATCGACTTAGCCGTCAGAATGAGTTTCGTTGCGTGCGCAACCTTTCTGCATCATGCACGCGGGCGGCGCAGCGGGCACATCGCTGCGGCCGCCGCCGAGCGGCGCGCCCGTGCGCGCCGCTACGCCCTGCTTACTTCCACAACGCGCAGCGCGTTTCCTGCTTGGTCCCGAACGCCTGTTCGCCCGGAATCGTCGCGAGCACCTTGTAGTAGTCCCACGGCTCCTTCGATTCCGACGGCTTCTTCACTTCCATCAGGTACATGTCGTGGATCATGCTGCCGTCCGTGCGGATGTAGCCCTTCGCGTAGAAGTCGTTGATCTTGATCTTCTTCAGCTCGGCCATCACCTTGTCGGAGTCGGTCGTGCCGGCGGCCTGGACCGCCTTCAGGTAGGTCGTCACCGACGAATAGTCGGCCGCCTGCAGGCTCGACGGCATCTTCTTCATCTTGCCGAAGTAGCGCTGTGCCCACTGGCGCGACGCCGCGTCGCGGTTCCAGTACCAGCTGTCGGTCAGCACGAGGCCCTGCGTCGTCTCGAGGCCGAGGCTGTGCACGTCGTCGATGAACATCAGCAGCGCGGCGAGCTTCATCGTCTTCGTGATGCCGAACTCCTTCGCGGCCTTGATCGAGTTGATCGTGTCGCCGCCCGCGTTCGCGAGGCCGAGGATCTGCGCCTTCGACGCCTGCGCCTGCAGCAGGAACGACGAGAAATCCGATGCGGACAGCGGGTGGCGCACGGTGCCGAGCACCTGGCCGCCGTTCGCCTTCACGACATCCGACGTGTTCTTCTCGAGCGCCTTGCCGAACGCGTAGTCGGCCGTCAGGAAGAACCACGACTTGCCGCCCTGCTTCACCACCGCCGAACCGGTGCCCTTCGCGAGCGCCATCGTGTCGTACGCGTAGTGGACCGTGTACGGCGTGCACTGCTCGTTGGTCAGCGTGTCGGCGCCCGCGCCGATGTTGATGTAGACCTTCTTCTTCTCGCCCGCGACCTGGTTCATCGATAGCGCGGTGGCCGAGTTCGTGCCGCCGACCAGCAGGTCGAGCCCGCCGCGGTCCATCCATTCGCGCGCCTTCGACGCGGCGATGTCGGCCTTGTTCTGGTGGTCGGCGTAGACGACTTCGATCGGCTTGCCGAGCACCTTGCCGCCGAAGTCGGCGACCGCCATGCGGATCGCTTCGAGGCCGCCCTGCCCGTCGATATCCGCGTAAAGCCCCGACATGTCGGTGATGAAGCCGATCTTCACGGTATCCGCCGCGTGTGCGGCGCCGGCGGTGAACGCGGCGGTCGCGAGCGCGAGACAGGCCTGTGCGAGGGTCTTCATTTTCATTGACGTCTCCTGTTGTTCTGATGCGTTGTGGTTATTCGAGGGCCGCCACGGCTAGCGGCAAGGGAAACGGGGCGGCGTCACACCCCGAGCAGGTCGTGCAGGGTCGGCATCTTGCTTTCCAGTTCGGCCGCCTGGAAATGCTCGACGATGCTGCCGTGCTCCATCACGTAGAAACGGTCGGCAAGCGGCGCGGCGAAGCGGAAATTCTGTTCGACCATCACGATCGTGTAGCCGCGCGCCTTCAGCGCGACGATCATCCGTGCGAGCGCTTGCACGATCACCGGTGCGAGGCCTTCGGAAATCTCGTCGAGCAGCAGCAGGTTCGCACCGGTGCGCAAAATCCGCGCGACCGCGAGCATCTGCTGTTCGCCGCCGGACAGGCGCGTGCCCTGGCTCTGCCGGCGCGACGCGAGGTTCGGGAACATCGCGTAGATCTCGTCGAGCGACATCGCGTGCTCGCGCGGCCCGATCAGCGGCGGCAGCATCAGGTTCTCCTCGCACGACAGGCTCGAGAAGATCCCACGCTCCTCCGGGCAGTAACCGATGCCGAAATGCGCGATGCGGTGCGTCGCGAGGCCGATCGTCTCGTTGCCCGCGACCTTGATCGACCCGCTGCGGCGGCCCGTGAGGCCCATGATCGCGCGCAGCGTCGTCGTGCGGCCCGCGCCGTTGCGGCCGAGCAGCGTGACGACCTCGCCGCGATGCACCGTCAGGTCGACACCGTGCAATATGTGGGATTCCCCGTACCAGGCCTCCAGGCCCGTGATCTCCAGCGCGGGCGTACCGCTCTCGACGCCGCTCAATTCGCGTTCCTCCCGTTCGCTGTGCTTCATGCGTGCGCCCCCGCGAGCGCCGCGTCGGCACTGCCCATGTAGGCCTCGATGACGAGCGGATTCTTCGATACCTCCGCATACGAGCCCTCGGCCAGCACCTCGCCGCGTTGCAGGACGGTGATCGTGTCGGAGATGCCCGCGATCACGTTCATGTTGTGCTCCACCATCAGGATCGTGCGGCCGTTCGCGACCTTCTTGATCAGCGCGGTCACGCGGTCGACGTCCTCGTGGCCCATCCCCTGCGTGGGCTCGTCGAGCAGCATCAGTTCGGGTTCCATCGCGAGCGTCGTCGCGATCTCGAGCGCGCGCTTGCGGCCGTACGCGAGCTCGACGGTCGGCACATGCGCGAAATCGGTGAGACCGACCTGCGTAAGCAGATCCATCGCGCGATCGTCGAGCCGTTTCAGCGTGCTTTCGCTACGCCAGAAATGGAATTCGGTGCCGAGTGCGCGCTGCAGGCCGATACGCACGTTCTGCAGCGCGCTCAGGTGCGGGAACACGGCCGAGATCTGGAACGAGCGGATGATGCCGCGCCGCGCAACCTGCGCGGGCCGCTCGTTGGTGATGTCGATGCCGTTGAAGACGATCTGGCCGGCCGTCGGCGTCAGGAACTTGGTGAGGAGGTTGAAACAGGTGGTCTTGCCCGCGCCGTTCGGCCCGATCAGTGCGTGGATCGCGCCGCGACGCACACGCAGGTTGACGCCGTTCACGGCGGTGAAGCCCCTGAATTCTTTTGTCAGTCCGCGTGTTTCCAGAATCGTGTCGCCGAGAATCATGTTCCCTTCCGTACGAAGTCAGGCGAAGCACCGGGATGCCTGGCGCAAGCGGCCGCGAACAGGTCAGCGGATCAGCGGGCTGCCCCCGGGCGCCGTGGTACGCCTCGAGGGTTGGTCTCCCGCGCCGACGCGTATGCACATTGCGCAACATTGTCGCGCCGTTGGTGCAGTGCAATCATCGGGATTTGCACTTATAGGGCTGGCCGCCCTGTCGCATGCGGCTGTGCGCGATTTTTCGCCATGCTTTTTTGACACGTGCATCATCGCGCGTTGACCTTCCGACATGCACGGCACGCAAACGATGAAAAAAGCCGCGCGATTGCGCGGCTTGCAAGGTGCGTGCCGTTCGAACAAACGCAACGGCAGCTTGTTTCGCATAGCGAATCAGCGGGCGCTTTCATGACGGCCCGCTGTCGCGCGTGTCAGCGCGCCGTCACGCGGCTGTCACCGCCGGCTCGGTTCGCACCGTCGTCGCATCGCGCGCCGCACGGCGATCGGCGCGGATCATGTCGCTCGCGCGCTCGGCAATCATCAGCGTCGGCGAATTGGTGTTGCCCGAGGTTATGAACGGCATCACCGACGCATCGACAATTCGCAGCCCGGCGATGCCGCGCACGCGCAGCCGGCTGTCGACCACCGCGCGCTCATCGTCGGCACGCCCCATCCGGCAGGTTCCGACCGGATGGAAGATCGTCGTGCCGACCGCGCCGGCCGCCTCGATCAGCTCGGCTTCGCTCCGGTATTGCGTGCCCGGCAGGATTTCCGCGGGACGATAGCGCGCGAGCGCCGGCGCGGATGCGATCCGGCGCGTCAGGCGCAGCGCGTTCGCGGCGACTTGCCGATCGTGGTCGGTCGACAGGTAGTTCGGCGCGATCGCCGGCGCGATGCCCGGATCGGCGCTCGTGACATGCACGCTGCCGCGCGATGTCGGCCGCAGATGGCAGACCGACGCCGTAAATGCGTTGAAGCTGTGCAGCGGCTCACCGAAGCGTTCGAGCGACAGCGGTTGGACGTGGTATTCGAGGTCTGGGCGCGTGAGCGCAGGATCATCCGGATCGGATTTAGCGAACGCGCCGAGCTGCGACGGCGCCATCGACATCGGCCCGCGCTGCAGCAACGCATATTCGGCGCCGATCATCAGCTTGCCCCACCAGTGCGCGGACAGCGTATTGAGCGTGCGCACGCCCTCGACGCGAAACGCCATCCGCAACTGCAGGTGATCCTGCAGGTTTTCGCCGACGCCCGGCAAATCCTGCACGACGTCGATGCCGAGCGCCTGCAGCCGACGGCCGTCGCCGATCCCTGACAGTTCGAGCAGTTGCGGCGAATTCACCGCGCCGGACGTCAGCAGCACTTCCGAGCGCGCCCGCGCGACGTAATCGGTGCCGCCGCCGCGATACTCGACGCCGACCGCGCGCCGCCCCTCGAAGATCACGCGCTGCGCCTGAGCGCCGGTGATCACGGTCAGGTTCGGCCTGGCCATTGCGGGACGCAGGAATGCCTTCGACGTATTCCAGCGGACGCCGCGTTTCTGGTTCACCTCGAAATAGCCGACCCCGGTATTGTCGCCGCGGTTGAAATCGTCGGTGGCGGGGATGCCCGTCTGCTGCGCGGCCTGCGCGAACGATTCGAGGATTTCCCAGCGCAGCCGCTGTTTCTCGACGCGCCAGTAGCCGCCCGCGCCGTGCGCATCGCTCGCGCCCGCATGGTGGTCCTCGCTGCGCTTGAAGATCGGCAGCACGCTGTCCCACGACCAGCCGGCGTCGCCGGTGGCCTCCGCCCAGCTGTCGTAATCCTCGCACTGGCCGCGCATGTAGATCATTCCGTTGATCGACGAGCAGCCGCCGAGCACGCGGCCGCGCGGATACGACAGCGCGCGGCCGTTGAGCGCCGCTTCGGGTTGCGTCTTGTACAGCCAGTCGGTGCGCGGGTTGCCGATGCAATACAGATAGCCGACCGGGATATGGATCCAGTGATAGTCGTCCTTGCCGCCTGCCTCGAGCAGCAGGACGTGGATGTCGGGATCCTCGGTCAGGCGGTTCGCGAGCACGCAACCCGCGGTGCCCGCGCCGACGATCACGTAATCGAATTCGCCTTCGAGCGTGCGTGGAGTACTCACGGCGTGTCCCCTTCTTCCTTGTTGTACGGCGCGCGGCGCGGTGCCGCGCGCATTTTCAGCATAGTGCGTCGCGGGCCGCGCTGGCGGCCGCGCGCCGCGACCCGAGGAAGCGTACTCCCGCCGCCGGCCGCCGATCCAATGAGTTATGCTGAACTGCGTTATAAGCTGCGCTCATATCACGACGATGGATCTCACCCTGCTCCGCGCGTTCGCGACGGTCGCGCGCGAAGGCAACCTGACGCGCGCCGCCGCGCAGCTGCACCTGACGCAGCCGGCCGTCAGCCTGCAGATCAAGCATCTGCAGGAACTGCTCGGCGTCACGCTGTTCACGCGCACGTCGCGCGGGCTTGCGCTCACGCGCGACGGCCAGACGCTGCTGCCGCACGCGGAACGCGCGCTCGCCGCGGCCGCCGACGTGCAGCGCGCCGCTGCTGCGCTGCGGCATGAGGTGCGCGGCCGGCTGCGTGTCGGCACGATCCTCGATCCGGGCTTCCTGCGGCTCGGCGGCTTCCTGCGCGCGCTGGTCGAAACCCATCCGCAGATCGAGACGGCGCTGCGGCACGGGATGTCGGGCTGGGTGATCGAACAGGTGCGCGCACGCGCGCTCGACGTCGGCTACTACATCGGCCGTCCGGGCGAGGACGATTCGCTCGACGGCACACTGTTCCACACCGTCACGCTCACGCATTTCCAGTACCGCGTACTCGCGCCGGCCGGCTGGAAGGAGCGCGTGCAGCGTGCGCACGACTGGCGCGCGCTCGCCACGCTGCCGTGGATCTGGACGCCGCCGGCGTCCGCGCACCACCGGCTGCTGTCGCGGCGCTTCGCGGATGCCGGCGCGCAACCGGTGAAGGTCGCCGAAGTCGACCAGGAGCAGTCGATGCTCGACCTCGTCAAATCGGGGATCGGATTGACGCTCGCGCGCGACTCGACCGCGCTGGCCGAAGCGCACGCGCACGCACTGACGATCGTCGAGCGCGTGACGGTGCCCACCGAGCTAACGTTCGTGACGCTCGCCGAGCGGCGCGACGAACCGGCGATCGCGGCCGCGCTGCGGCTGATCGAGGCCCAGTGGGCGATATGAGCGGCGCTGATGAAGCAGCTTCCGCGCGCGGACGCGTCATCGCGCCACACCGGCCGTCACGCCAGCGTCTCCGCGTTTTTGCTAGATTGTGCGTTCGCACACCGCGAGACCCCGATTGAAGGAGACCCGCATGGCCCGCAACATCGAGATCAAAGCCCGCGCCCGTGAATTCGACCGGCTGCGCGAACAGGCTGCCAAGCTCGCGACCGAAGCGCCGCTGTTCTACCGCCAGCAGGATTTCTTCTATGACGTGCCGCGCGGCCGGCTGAAGCTGCGCCGCTTCGAGGACGGCACGCCGGCCGAGCTGATCTTCTATCAGCGCGACGACCGCGACGGCCCGAAGGCGTCGTACTACACGCGCAGCCCCGTGACGAACCCCGACGCGATGCATTCGCTGCTCGCGACCGCGCTGACCACGCGCGGAATCGTGACGAAGGAACGGCACGTGTACCTCGCGGGCCGCACGCGCATCCACCTCGACCGCGTGGACGGTCTCGGCGATTTCATCGAACTGGAAGTCGTGCTCGGCCCGGACGACGATGAAGCCGGCGGCGAAGCCGAAGCGCACGACGTGTTCGCGAAGCTCGGCGTGGCGCAGGACGATCTCGTCGCGGTTGCATACGTCGACCTGCTGAACGCCGACACGCAGCACGAACCGGCCTGATCCGTCCCCACGACGGGCGGTGCGGCACGGCCGCCTTCAGCCCTGCCGCCGCCTCATCACTGCTTCAAGCGGCGCCGGGCGCCAAGTGCGCGAGCGGCAGCGCGCCGTTGCGCTTGAAGGTCGTCAGCACGATGTTCGAGCGCACGCTGTCGACGCCCGGCACGCGCATCAGCTTCTTCATCACGAACTGCGACAGCGCGTTCAGGTCGGGCGCGACGATCCGCAGCAGGTAGTCGGCATCGCCCACCACCGCATGGCATTCGAGCACTTCGGGCAGCACGTCGATCTGCTGCTGGAACTGCTCGATGATCGAATCGCCGTGGTGCTTGAGCTTCAGGCTGGTGAACGCTGTGACGCCAAGCCCGAGCTTTTCGGGCCGCAGCATCACGCGATAGCCTTCGATCACGCCGGCCGCCTCGAGCCGCTGTAGCCGCCGGCCGATCTGCGACGGCGACAGCGGCACCTCCTCGCCGAGCTGCTGATGCGTCGCGCGACCGAAGCGCTGCAGCACGTCCAGCAGCGCGAGATCGAAGTGATCGAGTTCCAGCATGAGCATTCTCCGCATTGATTCGTGAGTTGATGCGCGATTATCGCATCAACCGGCAAATCAACGCCAACTATGCGCCCATTCCGCGCACGGCCCGCTCTACACTTGCATGGTTACCCACCACAGCGTGCAGAGCCTGATCATGTCCACCGTCGTCACCGCGAAACTGCAGGAGCAGTTCGACGCGGGCCTCGAAACCCGTGCAGATTTCACCATCGACCAGCCATTGCAGCGCTACGGCCAGGTCGACCACGCGGTGTGGAAGCAGCTCTATGCACGCCAGTCGGCGCTGCTGCGCGGTCGCGCGTGCGACGCATTCGTCGCGGGGCTGGGCAAGATCGACCTGCCGGCCGACCGCGTGCCGTCGTTCGCCGACGTGAACCGCCAGCTGAAGCCCGCGACCGGCTGGGAGATCGTCGCGGTGCCCGGCCTCGTGCCCGATCGCGTGTTCTTCGAGCACCTCGCGAACCGGCGCTTCCCGGTCACCTGGTGGATGCGGCGCCCCGACCAGCTCGACTACCTGCAGGAACCCGACTGCTTCCACGACCTGTTCGGCCACGTGCCACTGCTGATCGACCCGGTGTTCGCCGACTACATGCAGGCGTACGGCCGCACCGCGCTCGCGGTCGCCGACGACGAAGCGGCGCTGGCGCGGCTCGCGCGGCTCTACTGGTATACGGTGGAATTCGGGCTGATCCGCGACCCGCGCGGCACGAACGGGCTGTCGATCTACGGCGCCGGGATCGTGTCGAGCAAGGGCGAAAGCCTGTACAGCCTCGAAAGCGCGGCGCCGAACCGGCTCGGTTTCGACCTCGAGCGCGTGATGCGCACGAAGTACCGGATCGACACGTTCCAGAAGACCTACTTCGTGATCGAAGATTTCGCGCAACTGTTCGCGCTCGCCGACGTCGACGGCCGCGCGCTGGCCGACCGGCTGGCGGCGCTGCCCGAGTTCGCGGCCGGCGCGGTGCTCGATACCGATCGCGTGCTGCACCGCGGCACGGGCGAAGGCTGGCCCGACGACGCCGACGCGTGACGCTTCAGGGCGCCGAGGCCGGCGCCCGTCACCCTTCCCGCAACTATGAAACAATGACCGGTGCCGGCTTCGCCGCGCGGCGCAGCCGTGCGCGGGCGCCGCTACCGAACGAGAGGTGCAAGATGATCCACAAGCTCACATCAGAAGAACGCAAGACACGGCTCGAGGGCCTGCCGCTCTGGACGGCCGTGCCGGGCCGCGACGCGATCCAGCGCAGCCTGCGCTTCGCCGATTTCAACGAAGCCTTCGGCTTCATGACGCGCGTGGCGATCAAGGCGCAGGAAATGAACCACCATCCGGAATGGTTCAACGTGTACAACCGCGTCGACGTCACGCTGTCGACCCACGACGCCGACGGCCTGACCGAACGCGATATCGAACTGGCCCTGTTCATCGATCGTGCCGGCGCGCACGCAAAACCGGCCGCCTGAGGCTTTCCTCTACCGCCGCGCGTCTTTCGATGCGCGGCGCGTCAACTTTTCATTTCGATGAACGTTTTCTAGGATGTAGTCAGCGAAAGCCTTCAGCTTTCCAAGCCATCCTTAAGGCGCACGTAAGTCTCGTATGCTTTCCGTGCCTTGGGGTCCAAACCTTCCAGTTGCAGCGCGCTTTCGCGCTGTACAATCAGCAGCGCATACGGCTTGGAGAGCGCGCTGGCCTCTTCGCAGAGTTTGAGTTCGTCGCCGCTCGACGGCGAGCGGGCGCGCCAGAAATTGATCGCGGCTTCAAGGTCGTTGATCGAAATATCGGACATGATTGGATTTAATCGTTCGCTGGCCGCCATGCTTGATGTCACGCGATGCGGCGCCCCTGTGGAAACGGCTTCGTGCTGTCCGCGTGCCTGAACCGCCAACCCATTGTACTTGAGCGAACTTCATGCGACTCCTTCTGATCGAAGACGACCGCCCCATCGCACGCGGTATCCAGAGCAGCCTCGAGCAGGCTGGCTTCACCGTCGACATGGTGCATGACGGCATTTTTGCCGAACAGGCGCTGGCACAAAACCGCCACGAACTCGTGATCCTCGACCTCGGCCTGCCGGGCATCGACGGGATGACGCTGCTCACGCGTTTCCGCCAGACCAACCGCCACACGCCCGTCATCGTGCTGACCGCACGCGACGAGCTGAACGACCGGATCCAGGGCCTGAACTCGGGCGCCGACGACTACATGCTCAAGCCGTTCGAGCCGGCCGAGCTCGAGGCGCGCATCCGCGCGGTGATGCGCCGCAGCGGCCCGCACAGCGACATGCCGCGCCCGGAAGTGTCGCTCGGCGGCGTCCGCCTGTCGGGCGTCGATCGCCGCATCTTCAACGACGACAAGCCGCTTGAGCTGTCGCCGCGCGAATTCGCGGTGCTCGAGATGCTGCTGCTGCGCCACGGCCGCGTCGTCAGCAAGGCCCAGCTGCAGGATCACCTCACGCACTTCGGCGGCGATCTCGGCGACACCGCGATCGAAGTCTACGTGCACCGCGTACGCAAGAAACTCGAGCAGTGCCGTGTCGAAATCGTCACGGTGCGCGGCTTCGGCTACCTGCTGCAGGAAATCCGCCAGACGGCGAGCGTCTGAGCGGCGCCGCGCGCCGGCCGGCCGCGTGCCGCCGGCGTGTGCGCCCTGCTCCGCGTCGCCGCCCGGCGCACGACCGCGCCGCTCCCCGTGAGCGGCGCTTATCCATTTGCCCGTCGAAATGTCTCCTGATCCGGCTGTGACCACCAGCCTGCGCCGCTCGCTGCTCCGGCGCCTCGCCGCCCCGCTGTCGATGCTCGCGCTGATGAGCGGCCTGATCGCCTACTGGCTCGCGTGGCAATACACGCAGCACGTGATCGACCGCTCGCTCGCCGATCTCGCCACCGCCATCTCCAAACAGATCCAGATCGCCGGCCCCGACGCGCCGTTCACGGTGCCGCCGCTCGCGCAGGCGATGTTCTCCGATCCCGCCGAAGCGCTGATCTACCGGATCAGCGACGGCGAGCAGGAACTTGCCGGCGATCCGAAGCTGCCGCTGCAGGGCATCAACGTGCGCCGCATGCATCACGCGTACGTGTTCGAGGCCGAGTACGACAACCGCGCGGTGCGCGTCGCGCAGGTGCGCGTCGACGACGTCGAGGGCGGCAAGCCGATGGTCGTCGAAGTCGCGCAGCCGGTGCGGCACCGCTACCGGATCGCGGCCGAATTCCTCGTCGCGATCATGATGCCGCTGCTGCTGCTGCTGCTCGCGGGCTGGGGCATCGTGTGGCGCGTCGTGAACCAGCAGCTCGGCCCGCTCACGCATCTGGCCGATTCGCTGAACCGGCAGACCCACACGTCGCTGGAACCGGTCGACGAAACCGAGGTGCCGCTGGAAATCCGGCCGCTGACGAGCGCGATGAACGCCCTGCTCGGCCGCCTGAAGACCGCGCTCGACGCGCAGCGCAAGTTCATCGCCGATGCCGCGCACCAGCTGCGCACGCCGCTCACGGCCGTGAAGCTGCATGCCGAGCAGGCCGCCGTCGCGCGCGATCCGCACCAGACCTTCGCCGCGGTGCGCGAGTTGCGCGCGGCCGCCGACCGTGCGGTGCGCCTGTCCAACCAGTTGTTGTCGCTCGCCCGCGCGGAACCCGGCGAACAGGCCGCACGCTTCGTCGACGTCGACCTCGCGGCGATGGCGTTCGAGACCGGTGCCGAATGGGTGCCGCGCGCGCTCGCGTCGCATGTCGATCTCGGCTTCCAGCGCACCGACGGCGCGGACGACGACGAAAAGCTGACCGTGCGCGGCAACCCCGTGCTGCTGCGCGAGGTGATCGCGAACCTGCTCGACAATGCGCTGAAATACGTGCCGCTCGCGCGGCCGGACGGTGCGCGGATCACGGTGAATGTCGCGCGCGGCGCGCTCGAGGATGGCCAGCCGGCTGCCGAGATCGTCGTGGAAGACAACGGCCCCGGCGTGCCCGCGAACCAGCAGGCCGACCTGTTCAAGCGCTTCTTCCGCGGCGACGCGCAAAGCGGCAACGGCGTCGAGACGGGTGCCGGGCTTGGCCTGGCGATCGTGCATGACATCATCGCGATGCACGGTGGCACCGTGTCGTACCAGGACGCGTCGGAGGGTGGTTCGCGCTTCGTGGTGCGCGTGCCGCTCGCCTTGCAGACGGAGAAGCCGGCCAGCGAAACGCCCGCTGCGGCGTCGACGCACTGAGCTTGAGCTGAACGATTCGCGGCGGCAACCGCCGGCCCGTTGGCCGGGCCGCCCGCCGGATACGGGAAGCAGGAAGGACGATCACGGCGCGGCAACCGCCCGCCAAAACGACAACGGCGGCGCATGGTGCGCCGCCGCCTGCCTTACTTCTTGCTCTTCTTGTCTTTCGACCTGGACTCGGACTTGCCGTCCTTCTTGTCCTTCTTCTTTTTCTTCTTCCCGCCTTCATCCGACGTCGCGAGCAGCGTGCCGCGGCACGACGCCGCACCGCAATGGCACGCGTATTCGCGCTTGAGCGTCTTCGTCAGCTTCGCGTCGATCACGAGGCCGTAGTCGTAGAACAGCTCCTCTTCCGGCCCGATGTCGCGCAGCGCGTGGATGAACACGCGGCCTTTGACTTCCTCGGCTTCGCAGTTCGGCGCGCACGAATGGTTGATCCAGCGCGCGCTGTTGCCGTCGATCTTGCCGTCGATCACGCCGCCTTCGTCCAGTGCGAAGTAGAACGTATGGTTCGGTTCGCTCGGGTCGTGCGGATGGCGGCGCAGCGCTTCCTTCCACGAGATTCGCTCGCCCTTGTATTCCACTACGCGCTCGCCGGCCTTGATCGGCGCCACGGCGAACACGCCCTTGCCGTGTACTCCCGAGCGGCGCACCGCGATCCTGCGTGAACTCATCGAACGAATCCTTGTGAAGACGACTTGAATGAAAGCGGCCGCGATCGCGGCCTGGCGTCGCGCCAAACGAAAACGCGGCACCGGTTGGTGCCGCGTCGGGGCATGCGGCGAATCACCCGCATCCTACACGTTCACGATTGCTTCGTTCAACATCGCGCGCAATATTGCACGCCGGACGCTCAACGCTGGCCGAATGCGATGTCGCCGAACAACGCCTTGTGCTCGCGCGGCTGCGAACGCCAGTATTGCGGCGGCGCCGTCACCTGCGCGCCGAGCTCGGCCGCCGCATGCCACGGCCAGCGCGGGTCGTACAGCATCGCGCGCGCCATCGCGATAAAGTCGACATCGCCGGCTTCGATCAGCCGGTTCGCGTGCTCGGGCTCGTTGATCAGGCCGACCGCCATCGTCGGCATGCCGACCGCGCGTTTCACCGCCTGCGCGAACGGCACCTGGTAGCCGGGCGACAGCGGAATCTTCTGCAGCGGCGACACGCCGCCGGACGACACGTCGATCCAGTCGCAGCCGCGCCGCTTCAGCTCGTGCGCGAACGCGATCGTATCGTCGAGCTCCCAGCCGCCTTCGACCCAGTCGGTCGCGGACACGCGCACGCCAACCGGCCGGTCCTCCGGAAACGCCGCGCGCACGATCTCGTAGATTTCGAGCGGAAAACGCATCCGGTTCTCGCGCGAGCCACCGTATTCGTCGGTACGCTGGTTTGCGAGCGGCGACAGGAACTGGTGCAGCAGATAGCCGTGCGCCGCATGTACTTCGAGCGCGTCAATGCCGAGCCGTGCCGCACGCTTCGCCGACGCCGCGAACGCTTCGCGGATGCGATTCAGGCCCGCGGCATCGAGCGCGAGCGGCGGCGTCTCGCCGTCCTTGTGCGGCACGGCCGACGGCCCGTGCGGCAGCCAGCCGCCGTCGGCAACCGATATCAGCTGGCCGCCCTCCCACGGCACGGCGCTCGACGCCTTGCGCCCAGCATGCGACAGCTGCATCGCGACGCGGACTGGCGAATGCTTGCGGATCGCGGCCAGCACGGGCTTCAGCGCGGCTTCGGTCACGTCGTCCCAGAGACCGAGGTCGCCGTGCGTGATGCGCCCGTCGGGTTCCACTGCCGTCGCCTCGATGCACAGCAGCCCCGCGCCCGACAGCGCGAGATGGCCGAGGTGGATCATGTGCCAGTCGGTCGCTTCACCGCGTTCGGCCGAGTACTGGCACATCGGGGAGATCACGATCCGGTTCGGAAGGGTCACGCCGCGCAGCGTGAATGGAGAAAACAGCGCAGTCATGGAAGCCGCTCGCCTGGAAAGGGAATGAGCGGACGAGCGTAGCACGCAGCCCCAAAGCCTGCAGATGGCGCAACCGGCAGTAAGCGGATGGTCAGGCAGGGCAAGTGAAGGGGGGCCGGCGATGCGTCAAATGCGCGGCGTACAGCGAGGCGCCGGCCTGCAATCGATGCAGGCCGGGCTGGACCTTCGCGGCAAACAGCGCCGCGCGCGGCGTCAGAGCCCGACGCTGTCGAGCCACTCCCCGAACATGCGTCGCGCAGCCGTTTCGAGCACGGGGCCGTGCTGCGCGGTATCGGCACGCAACTGGCGTGCATCGATACCGGGCATCGCCGCGATTTCTCCGGCGTTCGCGATCAGCCAGGGTTCGAAACGGTCGGTACGGATTTCCGGATGGCATTGCAGCGCCAGCACGTGCTGCCCCCAAGCGAATGCCTGGTGGCGGCACGCCGGCGTCGACGCGAGATGGATCGCGCCGCCCGGCAGGTCGAACGTATCGCCGTGCCAGTGGAGCATCGACGTCGCCGCGCCATCGAGATGACGCAGCGGCGACGCGCGGCCTGCATCGGTGAGCGCCAGCGGCGCCCAGCCGAGTTCGTGCTGCGCGGCCGGATAGACGCGTGCACCGAGCGCCCGCGCGATGAACTGCGCGCCGAGGCAAATGCCGAGGATCGGCAGCCCTGCGTCGATGCGCTGCCGGACGAGCGTCAGAAGCGGCGCGATCGTCGGATACTGCGCATCGTCGTAGACGCTGATCGGCCCGCCGAGCACGACGAACAGCGACGGCTCGAGCACGTCGAGCACCTCGACCCGCGACGATCCGACGTCGACATAGCGCACCCGCCTCCCCCGTTCGCCGAGCACCTGCTCGAAGCTCCCGAGATCCTCGAAATGCACATGGCGGATCGCCACGACTTCAGCGTTCATCATCGGCCTCCCGGTCGATCGACGGACGTCAGCCGGCGAAAATCTTCCAGGTCTTCTTCTGCGTCGCCGCGTCGGCTTCTTCCTGCACCGAGCAGTCGAGACGCAGATCGCTGTCCGACATCGAGATGTCGAGCGCCGCGCAGTGATGCACGGTCTTCTTCGACAGCTTGCCCGGCTGGAAGTGGGCGCACGTCACGCACATGCGTTGCGGCGGCGTCGCACCGGCCACCTGCAGCTCGCGCAGCGTCTTCAGCAGCGCGCGGTACAGCGCGCCCTGCTCGTCCGCGCCGAGCTTGCCGACCGCCTTCGTCAGGAATTCAGGCCATTGCAGCGCCTTCTTCGCGGCGGTCCGGCCACGCGCCGACAGACGCACGGCCAGTGCACGGCCGTCGTCCAGCGCACGGCGCTTCTCGACGAGCCCCTTCGTCTCGAGCGTGCTGACCGCATCGCTCGTGGTTGCCGCGGTGAGCTGAGTCTCGCGCGCGATCTCGCCGAGCCGCATCGGGCCCTTGCGCTGCAGCAGCAGCACGAGAATCTCGCCCTGCGTCGGCGTGAGGCCAGCGCCCTCCGCCCAATCCCATGCCTGGCTTCGCATGGCCGTACTCAACCGCAGCAGGCTGTGGGTCACACGTCCCGAAGCCTGGTTCCCGTAAACGCCTTCGCTCATAGTCTTTTCGCTTTGCCGCCGCCCGGGTTGCCGAGCGGCCGTAGTGTGGAGATCGAATGTCTATCTCAAAACAGACGCGCTCTCTCGAGTGCGTCAGCACGGCCGTCGCGAGGCACACGCGGCGGTCGCGTTCGCGGCGACCGGAGAGACACGCGTCGTTCCGGTGTCCGCAAAGCCGATATTCTAAGCGAGAGCGGAAAATCGCACAGCTAAGTTATCCCCTGCATTCTGTGGAAAATCGCTGGATAACTGAAATTTTTCGTTGTGCCTGTTATGCCGCGCGCCCGCGGAACGGGGCGCGCCAGCATTTTCCTGTTCGGATCGGCCATCGATCCGGTGGGTTTGATCCACCGGGTTATCCCGCGCACAGATCGTTGACTTTGCAGCGGAATATCGGGTTATCCACAGATTTTCAGGACGCCTGGCAACGATTACGGCCTGAAATGGCGCCAACCGGCGTTCAGCGAATCGCGACGCGGTCGAGCCTGCAATCTGCAAAACATTTTTTCACTCACGCCAACGTAAGCACTGCTGCCGGACCGTCTCGTTCAGCGATTTTTCCTGTTTGAAAACGGTTCTCAACCACGATGCGTCGTTCACGCGTGCTTTCGCGAGCGCGCCGATCTCGTCGAGCGCCGCGCGCGACCCGAGCGCGGCTGCATGCGGCGCGATCCGGTCGAGCGTGTCGAGGATGTCTTCCGCGATCGTACGGCGCTCACCCGTCTGAGGATTCACGCAGGTGCCCTCTAGCCCGAAGCGGCACGCTTCGAAACGGTTGAACGTGTAGACGAGGTAATCGTCCTCCGACAGCTTCAGGGGCCGGTCGGTCAGCAGGTAGCGTGCGAGCGTCTGGATGTAGCAGGCGATCGCCGCCGCGCGGTCGACCGACAGCGGCGTATCCATCACGCGCACCTCGATCGTGCCGTAGCCGGGCTTCGGGCGGATGTCCCAGTAGAAGTCCTTCATCGAATTGACGACACCCGTGTTCACCATCTTCGTGAAGTACTCCTCGAAGCTGTCCCAGGTCAGCACGAACGGCGCACGGCCCGACAGCGGGAACGCGAACACCGAATTCAGGCGTGCCGAATGGAAGCCCGTGTCGACGTTCTGCACGAACGGCGACGATGCGGACAGCGCGATGAAGTGCGGAATGAAGCGCGACATCGAGTGCAGCAGGAACAGCGCGCTGTCCGGATCGGGACAGCCGATGTGCACGTGCTGGCCGAACACGGTGAACTGCTTCGCGAGATAGCCGTACAGCTCGGAGATGTACTGGAAGCGCGGCGCATCGTAGATCTGCCGGTCGCTCCATTGCTGGAACGCATGCGTGCCGCCGCCGGCAAGCCCGACGTTGAGCTGGTCGGCCGCCTTCACGAGCACGTCGCGGATCGCATGCAGCTCGCTGACGGCCTGCTCGTGCGAATGGCAGATGCCGGTCGACAGCTCGATCATGCTCTCGGTGATTTCCGGCGTGATGTTGCCCGGAAAGGTCTCGCCCTGGATCAGGCGCATCAGGTCGGATGCAGCCTTGGTCAGGTCGTAGTTGTGCGTGTTGACGACCTGGATCTCCAGTTCGACGCCGAACGTGAACGGTTCGGAATTGACGAAGGTTTCGAGTGCCATGGCAGGTTCCGGAATCAGTTGCTGTCGCTGCGTTCACCGACCGCCGACAGGCAGCGGTAGACGACGAACGGGCTGACGAGCTGCAGGATCACGATCGAGCACATCACGATCGCGCGCAGGTGCGGGTCGAAATTCGGGTAGAGCTGGTACGTATCGTCGACGAGCAGGTACGACAGTGCTGACATCGGTGTCAGCGCGATGCCGAGCGCAATGCCCTGCTTCATCCCGAGGCCGCTCGGCTTCGCGAACGCGACGACGCCGGCCAGCTTCGCGGCGAGCCGCGTGACGATCAGCACGATCGCGAGCAGCCCGCCGAGCGCGATGTCGCCCCAGGTGAACGACGTGAGCGTCAGCACGAACAGGACCACCGTCAGCAGCCAGCCGGCCGTGCCGAAATGCTCCGGCCACAGCTGCGGCCGCGCTTCGAGGTTCTTCACGATGATGCCGGCGAGCAGCAGCGTGAGCAGCGTCGACAGCTTCAATGCCTGTGCGACCGCGATCGCGAGCATCACGAGCCCGAACAGCGCGACGAACGAATGCTCGTCGCGCATCGTCGCGGTCATGTGGCGGAACAGGTAGTTGCACGAACGCGCGACGAGATACGCGACGATGAACGAACCGGCGATCAGGTAGAGCGGTTGCAGGATCGTCGCGAAAACGTTGCCGTACGCTTCCTGGTGAAGCCAGCTCGTCACGAGCTTGGTCAGCACGATCGCGTACACGCTATTGAGCGCGGTGAGCGTGATGAGACGTTGCGACACCTGCCCTTCCGCGCGCAGCTCGGTCTTGAGCTGGATCACCATCGACGGCGACGTGGCGATCGCGATCGCCGACAGCACGAGCGCGACCATCCCCGACACGCCGAGCGCGAGCATCACGAACAGCACGAGCACGAACGTCAGCGTGGCTTCCGCGAGACTCGACGCGACGAGCCACGGATTACGCCGGATCCAGCGCAGGTCGAGGCGGCTGCCGAGTTCGAACAGCAGCAGGCCGAGCGCGACATCCATCAGCAGCCGCGACGTTTCGTCGGTGCTGGCATCGATCACGCCGAATCCGAACGAACCGGCAATCAGACCGATCACCGCGTAACCGGTGATGCGCGGCAGACGCCACGCGCGGTAGCACAGCTCGCCACACAGGCCGGCCGCGAACAGCGCGAGCCCGGCCCAGAACACGGCATCCGGCGCAAGCGGCCAGTTGGGCAGGAATGAGAACGCCGACTTCATCGTGGTGACTTCTCCTTTGGAAGCAACCGCCAGCGACACGGGGTCAAGCGTCAGAAATGGATGCGCGCCGGCTGGGAATCGCCCCGAATGTGATTGTTGTGGTCGACGACGGCGGTACATGGGATCCGCCTGTTCCGCCATCGGGCGGAACGTCGTACAGGTTGCCGATCTGGATTGTCGGCCTGGTGTGTGAACGGACTGCGCAGTCTCGAAGATTCAGATTCGAAATCGTGCCGACCGTTCCATTGAAGCATGTCCGGCGCCTGGCCGAACGATCGCGAAGGAAACCGATTGTGCCACAGCTTTTTCGCTCTGGAACCGATTGAATCGACTCGCGGCCCTGTGCGGCACCGCAGGTCTTTGGTTTCAAAGGTTTACTTGTATATATACGTAGTAGAAGTTAACAAAGGGCGCACAGTTCTGTGGATAACTTCGGTTTACGCTGACGGATCAAGGCCTTGGCGAAACCATAACCGGTTGCACAGGCTGTTCGTGCACAGACATTTGAGTTGAGCAACTTTCGGGCCGCTTCACAGCTGTGCCGAGTTGCCCAGTTTACGTCCACTGTGATTGCACACGAACTGCGCGCGGATTCCGCGCGGTTATCCACAGCGTGGCGTGGATAACCTTGCGCGAAAAAATCGGGAGACTGTGAGCGATTCGCGTGCCGGTCAGCCGGCGGAACCGACGCGGCGCGCGCGCAGGGCGCGGATCAGGAAGCGTGCGGGGTCGACGGCGTCGGCAAGTTCGCGCTCGAGCGGCCACGGCTCGCCTTCGAGTTGCGACGCGATCAGTTCGGCGCCGAGTGCGGCCCATACGAGGCCGCGCGAGCCAAAGCCGAATGCGCCATAGAGGCCGGGTGTTCGTGGCAAATCGCGCGCCTGCGCACCGCCCAGCGCGCGTGCGTTCGCGAGGGCCTGCGCTTCGTCGGCGAGCGGGCCGAAGAGCGGCAGGCGGTCGCCGACGACCCAGCGGAACGCGACGCGGCCGCCCAGCGTGGCCGGATCCGGCAGGTCGCCGATCAGGCCCGGCAGCAGGTGCCGAACGCGATCGAGGTTTTCGACGTGGCCGGCCGTGCGCATCGCGGGATCGACGTCGTCGGGTTCGAACGTGGCGCCGATCAGCAGCGTGCCGTCGTCGAGCGGCACCGCGTAACCGTCGCCGATCGTCGGGCATGGCAGCGGCGCCGTGGTGCCCGGCGGCAGCAGCGTGAGCTGGCCGCGTACCGGTTGCAGCGCGACATGCTGCAACCCGGCAAGACGCGCGGCGTCGCCCGCGTTCGCGAGCACGACGACGGGCGCTTCGGCCAGCGTGCCGCCTGCATCGTCGAG
The DNA here is from genome assembly GCF_029962485.1 of Burkholderia cepacia. Lineage (NCBI taxonomy): Bacteria > Pseudomonadati > Pseudomonadota > Betaproteobacteria > Burkholderiales > Burkholderiaceae > Burkholderia > Burkholderia cepacia. The sequence goes on along the minus strand of NZ_CP073637.1, from coordinate 73,939 downwards.
TGCATGCCATGCATCGCCGCGCCGCTCGAGCCGCGCCACGCCGGTGGAGGCAAGCAGGCGTACGCGCTCGCCGGCCGCCGCGTATTGCGCGGCACACAGCCCGGCCGGCCAGACGGCGCCACCGTGCGGAAACAGCAGGCCGCCATGCGCGACCGGCAGGTTCAGATGCGCACGCGCGGCATCGGTATCGAGCAGCGTCACATAGTCGGACGGTGCGCCGAACGCATCGAATGCGTCACGCATCCGCGCGAAGTCGTCGGCCGATTCGGCGAGATGCATCATCCCGTGCGTGCTGCGCGCGAACGCATGTCCCGCGCGTTCGAGTGCGCGCCAGCGTGCAATCGCGTGCAGGAAGCCGCTGCGCGTAAGCCGGCTCGCGACGTTGTCGTCGCGTGTCATCAGCGGATGGAATACGCCGGCAGGATTGCCGGATGCTTCGCTCGCGATCCGTTCGTGCCGCTCGATCAGCGTGACGTCCCAGCCGCGCGCGGCCAGGCGTTCGACGACCGCGCAACCGGCCAGGCCCGCGCCGATCACGATCGCGCGACGCGTCGTAACGGGCAGTGCGCGCGGCGGTTCGTGCCGGCGCGAACGCCAGCGCGGCGCATATTCGCCGACGAGACGATCGTCGACTTCGCGACACGTGAAACCTGTTTCGCCAAATGCGTGCTTTATGTCGTCGGAACGTGCATGCGAGACAAACGTTGCATCGTCGCCGGCCATCTTCGCGAGCGCGCGGATCACGTCGGTCGATGACGTCGCGCCATCGAGATAGAACGCATCGGCGCGCACGACGAGCTTCTTCAACAGGTCGAGCGCCTCATCGCCGAACGCGAGCGTGAGTACCACGCGCCCTTCGTCGAATTCGAGCCGGTGCAGGCCCGGCACGAGCATCGGCCATGCGTCGATCAATGCATCGGCGTCTGCCGATATGGTTGTGTGTGCAACCATATGGGAAACCGCGCGACGCAAGTCTTCGCGTGAGAACGGATGCGGTTCGACCGCGACGAAATGCAGTCGCTCGCAGCGCACGGGATCGTCGCGCCACGCGGCCCAGGTTGCGAGGAAGCTGGCGCCCGCGCCGAATTCCGTCGCGACGATCGTGAACGTGCGACGCTGCTGCCAGCGCGCCGGCATCCCGTTTTCCGCGACGAACGCGTGATGCGCGAGCGTGCCCGAGGCACTGCGATGGAGCTCGCCGAACTCGGGCGAGACGAGCGTGCCGTCGTCGCGAAGCGCGAGCGTGGCGGGTACAAGTCGGTCGGGCATGCGAAACAAAAAACGTGGCAGCCAAGCCTGGCAAGGGATTGCGCGGAGCCGTCCGACCGGCCGTTGGAAAAGGGCAACGGGGCGGCGCATGGGCGGACGGCGCTGCGTATCCTGTCCGGTTGGCGCAGGTCAAAAAACGGGCAATCGACGATTCATTCGGCGAAATACCGATGAAAATCTTTGAAACCCTTGTCGTTATTGGGTTTGCGCTGCGCTATCATAGCAACGCCGTACCGCGGGGTGGCCGCCGGCAAGCCGGACGGCACGTCGCGCGGGCCAGGATTCGGCGCTGTGCCGTCGGAGTCTGACTCTCGACGGCACGGTTCGCGCACGTATAATCGGCGCGTTCGCGCTGTTCGTGTCAACCTAACCTGATAAAGGAACCTTAATGAACAAACAGGAACTGATCGACGCCGTCGCCGCCCAAACGGGCGCCAGCAAGGCTCAAACCGGCGAAACGCTGGACACGCTGCTCGAAGTCATCAAGAAGGCCGTGTCGAAGGGTGATGCGGTTCAGCTGATCGGCTTCGGCAGCTTCGGTTCGGGCAAGCGCGCAGCACGTACGGGCCGCAACCCGAAGACCGGCGAAACCATCAAGATCCCGGCAGCCAAGACGGTCAAGTTCACGGCTGGCAAGGCGTTCAAGGACGCCGTCAACAAGCGTTAAACCAGCGCCTGTTCCAAGAAAAACCCGCCTTTCGGCGGGTTTTTTGTTGGGCGCGCGCGGCATTTTTGCCACAGTCCGCGCCGCTCTTGCAAAAGTTAACGGTTACTTTTACAAGCCGTTACGACGCGCTCAAGCGTGCACGATCTGCGTGTCGCCGTGATCGTCGTCGTCGTGCGAATCGACATCCCACGCCGGGAACGGATCGTCGAACGCGATCCACTGCGTCGCGCCGAGTGCGAATTCCGCATCGGTCAGCAGGCATGCATCGAGCTTTGCGCGCCACGCATCGGCGTCGAGTGCGATGCCGATCAGCACGAGTTCCTGACGGCGATCGCCGACCGTGCGATCGTCGAGATCGCCGAGCCATTCGGCGCGGATTTCACCGAGCAGCTCGTCGTCGTCCGGCCATTCCGCGCGATCCTGCGCGGCCCACCAGAGACCCGCCGGGCCATGCCGGCAGACACCGCCCGCCTGCGACAGCGAACCCGCGATGTCGTTGCGGGTCGCGAGCCAGAAGAAGCCCTTGCTGCGCAGCACGCCCGGCCACTCCTGATGCAGCAGCGCCCAGAGTCGTGCCGGGTGAAACGGCCGGCGCGCGCGGTAAACAAAATTGCCGATGCCGAATTCGTCGGCTTCGCCGTGCACGTGCGCATGATGTTCGTCATGGCAGTCGGGATCGTCGCAGTGGGTGTGATCGTGATCGAGCGATGCGAGCCAGCCCGGCGCGTTCGCGGCTTCGTCGAAATCGAAGCGGCCGGTGTTCAGCACTTCGTCGAGCGGCACGTTGCCGAACGTCGACACGACCTGGTGCGCGCGCGGATTGAGTCGCGCGAGGATGTGCTGCAGGCGCGCGAGATCGTCGGCGCTGACGAGATCGGCCTTGTTGATCACCAGCACATCGCAGAATTCGATCTGCTCGATCAGCAGCTCGACGAGCGTGCGGTCGTCGTCTTCCGACGCGGCGATGCCGCGCGTCGCGAGCGCGTCGTCGGAGCCGTAGTCGCGCAGGAAGTTGTACGCGTCGACCACGGTAACGAGCGTGTCGAGCCGCGCGATGGTCGACAGCGACGCGCCGTCGTCGTCAACGAACGTGAACGTTTCGGCGATCGGCATCGGCTCCGCGATACCGGTCGATTCGATCATGATCGCGTCGAAGCGACCTTCGGATGCGAGGTTTCGGATCTCGATGAGCAGGTCGTCGCGCAGCGTGCAACAGATGCAGCCGTTCGACATTTCGACGAGGCGTTCCTCGACATGCGACAGCGCCTGCGCGTCGCGCACGAGCGACGCGTCGATGTTGACCGCCGCGAGATCGTTGACGATCACGGCGACTTTCAGGCCGGCGCGGTTCGCGAGGACGTGGTTGAGCAGCGTGGTCTTGCCGGCACCGAGGAAGCCGGACAGCACGGTGACGGGCAACGGCTGGTTCATTGCCGGATTCATGATGATATGCACCAACGGAAAAGATGAAAAAGCGGCCGCGGCGCCCTTCCGGGGCGCGATCGGCCCGCGGACGGGCGAAGTTGCGGCGTGAGATCCGCATTGTGCATCAAACGCGCGCCGGCCGGCCGGCACCGCGTCAGGCCGCAATGCGGCGCAACGTCACTGCACGGGCGGCAGCAGCTTCCACTGCGACAGGATGCCGGCGATCTGCCGCGCATACTTGTCGCGCAACGACGGCGTTTCGGAATGATAGGCGCCGACGGCTTGCCAGGTGTTGCCGTAGCGGTTCATCTTCTGCTTGAGATGCCACGCTGCGATGTAGACGTTCTTGCACGGCTCCATCAGCGTGTCGCGGCCGATGCCGTAGCGCGACAGCGCGGGCAGATGAATCGAATTGATCTGCATCAGGCCGTAGTCGACCGAGCCGTTCGTATTCTTGTTCAGTGCGCCGGGCCGGTTGCGCGATTCCTGCCACGCGATGGCGCGCAGGATCAGCGGATTGACCTGCTGATATTTAGCGGCTTCGTCGAAACAATCCGCACGAGCGTTTGCGCTGGCGAACCACGCGCCAGCGGCGATCAACGCGATCGAAGCGTACCGTCGTCTGTTCATCGTGCGAAAACGAAAAGGAATTGCGCGAAGGTCGGGAAAACCCGTGCCTGTTATTAGTGCGACGAGAAACGCGCCGCCCGTATCATACCGGCAGACCGTCAGATTGCGACATGCAGGAATACGGCAGCCCGGTTATACCGCATTTCCATGTCGGTTCATCGCGAATCGGGGGCGATGGCCGGCATGCGAAGGGCCGCGCCCATTCTTACATATTGCATACGATTCGCCGGACACATGTCGTATGTGAGACAGTCCTCGGATCAATGTGATATTTCGGACATGAAAAACTGCTAATGTCGCCTCTTTCGGACTTGGATCCCAGCACTACCGCCGGAAGTGGCCTGAGCCGGCATCGACCCATTCATCCATGACAAGAAATCGCTTCGTTATGCGGCGCATTGCCACGACCCTCTTCGTCGCCGGCATCATCGTCTCGCAGGCCGCCTACGCTCAGGTCACGCTCAACTTCGTGAATGCGGATATCGACCAGGTCGCGAAAGCGATCGGCGCCGCAACCGGCAAGACCATCATCGTCGACCCCCGCGTGAAGGGGCAGCTCAACCTCGTGGCCGAACGTCCGGTGCCGGAAGACCAGGCGCTGAAGACGCTGCAGTCGGCGCTGCGCATGCAGGGCTTCGCACTCGTGCAGGATCACGGTGTGCTGAAGGTCGTGCCGGAAGCCGATGCGAAGCTGCAGGGCGTGCCGACCTACGTCGGCAACGCGCCGCAGGCCCGCGGCGACCAGGTGATCACGCAGGTGTTCGAGCTGCACAACGAATCGGCGAACAACCTGCTGCCCGTGCTGCGGCCGCTGATCTCGCCGAACAACACGGTGACGGCCTACCCGGCGAACAACACGATCGTCGTGACCGACTATGCGGACAACGTGCGCCGCATCGCGCAGATCATCTCGGGCGTCGACAGCGCCGCCGGCGCGCAGGTGCAGGTCGTGACGCTGCGCAACGCGAACGCGATCGACCTCGCCGCGCAGTTGCAGAAAATGCTCGACCCGGGCGCGATCGGCAACAGCGACGCGACGCTGAAGGTGTCGGTCACGGCCGACCCGCGAACCAACTCGCTGATGCTGCGCGCGTCGAGCGCGTCGCGCCTCGCGGCCGCGAAGCGCCTCGTGCAGCAGCTCGACGCGCCGAGCGGCGTGCCCGGCAACATGCACGTCGTGCCGCTGCGCAACGCCGATGCGGTGAAGCTCGCGAAGACCTTGCGCGGCATGCTCGGCAAGGGCGGTAACGACAGCGGCTCGTCGGCGTCGTCCAACGATGCGAACAGCTTCAACCAGAATGGCGGCTCGTCGTCGAGCGGCAACTTCTCGACCGGCTCGTCCGGCACCCCGCCGCTGCCGTCGGGCGGCCTCGGCGGCTCGTCGTCTTCGTCGTCGTACGGCGGCTCGTCCAGTAGCGGCGGCCTCGGCACGGGCGGCCTGCTCGGCGGCGACAAGGACAAGGGCGACGACAACCAGCCAGGCGGGATGATCCAGGCCGACGCGGCGACCAACTCACTGATCATCACCGCGTCCGATCCGGTTTACCGCAACCTGCGCTCGGTGATCGACCAGCTCGACGCACGGCGCGCGCAGGTCTATATCGAAGCGCTGATCGTCGAACTGAACTCGACGACGTCCGGGAACCTCGGGATTCAATGGCAGGTGGCGAGCGGCCAGTTTCTCGGCGGCACGAACCTGGCGGCCACGGCCGGCTCCGTCGCGGGCAACAGCATCATCAACCTGACGACGGGCACGGCGGGCACCACCGGGGCCGGCCTCGCGGCGAATCTCGCGAACCTGAACCAGGGCCTCAACGTCGGCTGGCTGCACAACATGTTCGGCGTGCAGGGCCTCGGCGCGCTGCTGCAGTATTTCGCGGGCGTGAGCGACGCGAACGTGCTGTCGACGCCGAACCTGATCACGCTCGACAACGAGGAAGCGAAGATCGTCGTCGGCCAGAACGTGCCGATCGCAACCGGCTCGTATTCGAACCTGACGAGCGGCACGACGAGCAACGCGTTCAATACGTACGACCGTCGCGACGTCGGCCTGACGCTGCACGTGAAGCCGCAGATCACCGACGGCGGGATCCTGAAGCTGCAGCTCTACACCGAGGATTCGGCAGTCGTCAGCAGCACCACGACCGCACAAACGGGCCCGACCTTCACGAAGCGCTCGATCCAGTCGACGATCCTGGCCGACAACGGCGAGATCATCGTGCTCGGCGGCTTGATGCAGGACAACTACCAGGTGTCGAACAGCAAGGTGCCGCTGCTCGGCGACATTCCGTGGATCGGCCAGCTGTTCCGTTCGGAATCGAAGCAGCGCCAGAAAACCAACCTGATGGTGTTCCTGCGCCCGGTGATCATCTCCGATCGCAGCACCGCGCAGCAGGTCACGGCCAACCGCTACGACTACATCCAGGGCGTGACAGGTGCGTACAAGTCGGACAACAACGTGATCCGCGACAAGGACGATCCGATCGTTCCGCCGATGCCGCTGGGTCCGAGCCAGGGCGGCACGCCGGCCGGCAACCTGTTCGACCTCGACAAGATGCGCCGTCAGCAGCTGCAGCGCCAGGTGGCACCCGCGCCCGCGCCGGCGCCGGTCCCCGCACCGGAACCGGTGCAGTCGCAGGGCGTGCCGCAGCAAGCGGTACCGCAACAGCCGCTGACCGCCACGCCGGGAGCCTCGCAGTGAGCGACGTGCTCGCGTCTTCCGCCCACGACGGCGCGCCGGGCGAACGCCAGCCGCCGTCGCCGCTTGCCGCGCGGCTGTTGCCGTACGGCTTCGCGAAGAGCGGCCAGGTGCTGATCGCGCACCAGCTCGACGACACGCTCGAGGTGTGGATCAGCGAACGCACGAGCGATGCCGCGCTCGCGGAGATCGCGCGCAACTTCGGCTCGATCGCCGTGCACCACGTGCCGGCCGACGAACTCGCGCAGGCGATCAACCAGGCATATGCGCGCCAGGACGGCAGCGCCGCGCAGGTAGTCGGCGAGGTCGAAGGCGAAGTCGACCTGTCGCGGCTGATGCAGGACATCCCCGAAGTCGAGGATCTGCTCGAGTCGGAAGACGACGCGCCGATCATCCGGATGATCAACGCGCTGCTCACGCAAGCGGCGCGAGAACATGCGTCGGACATCCACATCGAGCCGTTCGAGAATGCGTCGGTCGTGCGCTTTCGCGTCGACGGCACGCTGCGCGACGTCGTGCGTCCGAAGAAGGCGCTGCATGGCGCGCTGATCTCGCGGATCAAGATCATGGCGCAGCTCGACATCGCGGAGAAACGCCTGCCGCAGGACGGCCGCATCACGCTGCGCGTCGGCGGCCGGCCGGTCGACGTGCGCGTGTCGACGCTGCCGACCGGGCACGGCGAGCGCGCGGTGCTGCGTCTCCTGGAAAAGGATGCGCAGCGCCTGAACCTCGAAGCGCTCGGGATGGGCCGCGACACGCTTGTCCAGTTCGACAAGTTGATCGGCCGCCCGCACGGCATCGTGCTCGTCACGGGTCCGACCGGTTCGGGCAAGACGACGACGCTGTATGCGTCGATGTCGCGGCTCGAAACCGCGACGACCAACATCATGACCGTCGAGGACCCGATCGAATACGACCTGGGCGGCATCGGCCAGACGCAGGTGAACGAGCGGATCGGGATGACCTTTGCCCGTGCGTTGCGTTCGATCCTGCGCCAGGATCCGGACGTGATCATGATCGGTGAAATCCGCGACCTCGAGACCGCGCAGATCGCGGTGCAGGCGTCGCTGACGGGCCACCTGGTGCTCGCGACGCTGCACACGAACGATGCGGCTTCCGCCGTCACGCGCCTGACCGACATGGGCGTCGAGCCGTATCTGCTCGCGTCGTCGCTGCTCGGCGTGCTCGCGCAGCGGCTCGTGCGCCAGCTCTGCCCCGTCTGCAAGGAAGAGCGGCACGAGGACGGCCGCACCGTGTGGCATCCGGTCGGCTGCGACAAGTGCGGGCATTCGGGTTATTCGGGCCGGCGCGGTGTCTACGAATTGCTGCTGGTCGACGATTCGATCCGCTCGCTGATCCACCGCAACGCGGCCGATGCCGAGATTCTCGCCGCCGGCCGTGCGGAAGGCATGCGCACGCTGCGCGACGACGCCGAGCGCTGGCTCGCGTCCGGCGCGACGTCGCTCGAGGAAGTGCTGCGCGTGACGGGAGGCGCATAGCGCGATGCCGGCATTCCGTTTCGAAGCAATCGATTCGGCGGGACGCGCGCAGAAAGGCGTCATCGACGCCGACAGCGCGCGCGCCGCACGCGGCCAGCTGCGCACGCAGGGACTCACGCCGCTCGTCGTCGAGCCAGCCGCCAGCGCGACGCGCGGGGCGCGTTCGCAGCGGCTCGCGTTCGGCCGCAAGCTGTCGCAGCGCGAACAGGCGATTCTCACGCGCCAGCTCGCGAGCCTGCTGATCGCCGGGCTGCCGCTCGACGAGGCGCTCGGCGTGCTGACCGAGCAGGCCGAGCGCGACTACATCCGTGAACTGATGGCCGCGATCCGCGCGGAGGTGCTCGGCGGCCATTCGCTCGCGAATGCGCTGGGCCAGCATCCGCGCGATTTTCCGGAAATCTACCGCGCGCTCGTCGCGGCCGGCGAACACACCGGCAAGCTCGGTATCGTGCTGTCGCGTCTGGCCGACTACATCGAGCAGAGCAACGCGCTGAAGCAGAAGATCCTGCTGGCGTTCACCTATCCGGGGATCGTCACGCTGATCGCGTTCGGCATCGTCACGTTCCTGCTGAGTTACGTCGTCCCGCAGGTCGTCAACGTGTTCGCGAGTACGAAACAGCAGCTGCCTGTCCTCACGGTCGTGATGATGGCGCTGTCGGATTTCGTGCGGCACTGGTGGTGGGCGATCCTGATCGCGTTCGTGCTGGTCGTGTGGTTCGTGAAGGCGACGCTGTCGCGCGACGGGCCGCGGCTCGCGTTCGATCGCTGGGTGCTGACCGCGCCGCTCGCGGGCAAGCTCGTGCGCGGCTACAACACGGTGCGCTTCGCGAGCACGCTTGGCATTCTCACCGCGGCCGGCGTGCCGATCCTGCGCGCGTTGCAGGCGGCCGGCGAGACGCTGTCGAACCGCGCGATGCGCGCGAACATCGACGACGCGATCGTGCGCGTGCGCGAAGGCTCCGCGCTGTCGCGCGCGCTGAACAACGTGAAGACGTTTCCGCCGGTGCTCGTGCACCTGATCCGTTCGGGTGAAGCGACGGGCGACGTGACGACGATGCTGGATCGCGCGGCCGAAGGCGAAGCGCGCGAGCTCGAACGCCGCACGATGTTCCTGACGAGCCTGCTGGAGCCTGCTGATCCTGGCGATGGGCGGCATCGTGCTCGTGATCGTGCTGGCGGTGATGCTGCCGATCATCGAGCTGAACAACATGGTGCAGTGACGTGACGGCCTGACTGTCAGGCCGCCGCCGCTCAACGCATGTAGATCGCGGGGGACGGCGTGTTCGCCGGGAGCTGGATTTCGGCGCGGGCGCCGTTGCGGTCGACGATGATCGAGCGCGGGCGGACTTCGGCGAGCTTCGCGCCGGGCGTGACGTCCGCGCCGAGCGACACGGCGCGCGGCGGTTCGCCGCCGACGCCGACGATCGCCGCACCGCCGTGATCGAGCGCGAGAATGCCGAACAGGTGGATGTCCTGGACGGGATTCTTGTCGAGCTGACCGCCGAAGAGCGCGGCCGCGTCCTCGGTGCGGATCGGCAGCCGCGCGGCAGCGGCGGGCAGCGGCGCTTCGCGGGCCGACAGCGTGACGACCCAGTAGGTGGCCGTCGCGCACAAACCCGCGAAGAGGGCTAGGGAAAGGATCCGGATCGAGAGCGCGTTCATGCGCGCTATTGTACGGATGTATATGAAATTTGCGTTGGGTGAAAGCCCTCGACGATGCGCGCCTTACAATGCGTGCTCCGCGCCCGCGGGACCGGAAGCTTGCTGTCAGGCAATCGCCCGGTGCGCGGGATGCGTCACTCAATCGACGACATTTTTTGGAAGAGGTAGTCAGTCATGCAAACGTGGATCACTTGCCGCAACGCGGCCGTGCGTCGTCAGCGCGGTTTCACGCTGATCGAGATCATGGTGGTGGTCGCGATCCTCGGGATCCTGGCGGCGCTGATCGTGCCGAAGATCATGAGCCGCCCGGACGAGGCGCGCCGTATCGCCGCGAAGCAGGACATCGGCACGATCATGCAGGCACTCAAGCTGTACCGTCTCGACAACGGCCGCTATCCGACCCAGGAGCAGGGTCTGAATTCGCTGACCCAGAAGCCGACCACCGATCCGATCCCGAACAACTGGAAGGACGGCGGCTATCTTGAACGCCTGCCGAACGACCCGTGGGGCAACGGGTACAAGTACCTGAACCCGGGCGTGCACGGCGAGATCGACGTGTTCAGCTACGGCGCCGACGGCAAGGAAGGCGGCGAAGGCAACGATTCCGATATCGGTTCGTGGCAGTAAGCCGGCACTGATCGGCCCGACGTTCCATTCCCGTTCTTCATGCCCGCCATTCGCACGACCTCCCGCTGCGGTCGCGATCGCCGTGTGCGTCGCGGCGCGGTGTCGTCCATACCGGCGCGAGCCGACGGCGGGCCGATGAAGCACGGCGCGCCGCGTCATCGCGCGCACGGCTTCACGCTGCTCGAAATGCTGGTCGTGCTGATGATCGCCGGGCTGCTCGTGTCGCTCGCGTCGCTGTCGCTGACGCGCAATCCGCGCACCGACCTGCGTGAAGAAGCGCAACGCGTCGCGCTGCTGTTCGAGACGGCCGGCGACGAAGCGCAGGTGCGCGCGCGGCCGATCGCATGGCAGCCGACCGCGCACGGTTTCCGGTTCGACGTGAGCTCGCCCGACGGCTGGCGCACGCTGCGCGACGACCTGCTGCGCCCGCGCGACTGGGACGGCGGCGTCACCGGCGCCGACATCGACTATCCGGGTTCCGACACGCACGCGAGCCGCGTCGTGTTCGGCACCGAGAGCATCGACACGCCGGTGCGCGTGACGCTGCACTCGGCCGTCGGCAGCGCGACGATCGTCGGCACCGGCAACGGCCGCTACGAGGTGCAATGACGATGCGTCGTCGCCTGCCCTCTTCCATTTCCTCATCGCGCGGTTTCACGATGATCGAGGTGCTCGTCGCACTCGCGATCATCGCGGTCGCGCTCGCCGCGTCGATCCGGGCGGTCGGCACGATGGCGACCAACGCGTCCGACCTGCACCGCCGGTTGCTGGCCGGCTGGAGCGCCGACAACGCGCTCGCGCAGTTGCGGCTCACGCACGCATGGCCGGAGGTCGGCGAGCAGAGCTTCGACTGCTCGCAGGGCAACGTGCAGCTCGTCTGCACGCAGCGCGTAAGCACGACGCCGAACCCGGTGTTCCGGCGCGTCCGGATTTCGGTGAGCATGCCCGGCCATTCCGGCGTGCTTGCACAGATGGTGACGGTGGTCGCGAATGAAACCAGCCGTCCGCTCTGACATGCCGATGCGACGCCCGTCCGCCCGCCGCGCCCGCGGCTTCACACTGATCGAGCTGATGATCGCGATCGCGATTCTCGCGGTGGTCGCGATCCTCGCGTGGCGCGGGCTCGACCAGATCATGCGCGGCCGCGACAAGGTGGCGTCCGCGATGGAAGACGAGCGCGTGTTCGCGCAGATGTTCGACCAGATGCGCATCGATGCGCGGCTCGCCGCGACCGACGATGAAGCCGGCCAGCCGGCGATCGGCGTCGCCGGCAATACGCTGCAGATCGTGCGCGAACTCGAGGTGCCGGGCGCCGCGCCGCGGCTGCAGGTGGTCCGCTACCGGATCGCCGGCGGGCGCGTCGTGCGCTATGCATCACCGCCGATCGACGACGCGAACCGGCTGCGCAGCACGCTGAAGGACAGCAGCGTCGAAGGCTGGAGCTGGGTCGCGCTGATGGGCGGCGTCGGCGCGATCGACGCGAAGCTGTACGTGCCGCGCGTGGGCTGGACCACCAACCTGCAGACGGCCGACGACGCGCTCGCGCAGAACAACGACGCGCTCAAGGTGCCGCAGATCGGCAACGCGCCGCCCACCCGCGCGGTGACGGGGTTGCAGGTCAGCATCGGCGCGACGTCGCTGCGCGTGCCGGTCACGCGCATCTTCCTCGTCGGGGAATGACGATGCGCGCGCGCCCTTTCCGTCCCCCCTTCTTCAACCGCGCCGCCGGTCGCGCGCGTACCCGCCGCCAGCGTGGCGCGGCGATCATCACGGCGCTGCTCGTCGTCGCGCTGTCCGCGATCCTCGTCTCGGGGATGCTGTGGCGCCAGCAGGTGCAGATCCGCCGCATCGAAAACCAGCGCGTGATCGCGCAGGCGCAGTGGGTCGCGCGCGGCGCGCTCGACTGGACGCGGATGATCCTGCGCTCCGAAGGCGACACGGCGCCCGGCATCACCTATCTCGGCGGGATCTGGGGCGTGCCGATCGCGAAGACGAAGCTGTCGGATTTCCTCGGCCGGATCGGCGCGCCCAACGATGGCGGCGGCGAAGACACCTATATCTCCGGCTCGATCGAGGACGCGCAGGCGAAGTTCAACCTGCGCAACCTCGTGTCGTCGCCGGCGCCCGGCGTGCTGCAGCTGAACGTCACGCAACTCCAGGCGTTCCAGCGCCTCCTGACGACGCTCGGCTACGACGGCGCGTTCGCGAAGCGCATCGCGCTGCAGGTGCGCGCGGGCCTGCTGCATTCGGCGACGCGCTTCCAGATGCCGAACCTGCCCGGCGGCGGCGGTACCGCGGCGAACGCCGCGACCGCGCCGGTCACGACCGACCAGCAGGGCGGCGGCGATTTCACCGACGACCCCGGCATGTCCGGCGGCGATCGCGGGCCCGCACCGCTGATGATGACGAGCGTCGACAGCCTGCTCGACGTCGATGGCGTGACACCCGAGATGGTGGCGCGGCTGCGCCCGTTCGTCACCGTGCTGCCGACCACGACGCCGGTGAACATGAACACCGCACCGGCCGAAGTGATCGCGTCGCTGGTGCCGGGGATGAGCGTGTCGTCCGCGCAGGCGCTCGTGTCGCGCCGCGAGACCGTATTTTTCCGGAACGTTGGCGACGTGCAGCTTGCGCTGCGCGGCGCCGGCGCGCCGAACGTGACGATCGATTCGAGCCTCGTCGACGTCAATTCGAGTTATTTCATCGTGCATGGCCGGATCCAGCACGATCGCGCGGAGGTCGACCGCACCTCGCTCGTGTATCGTGATCCGACCACGCACTCGACGCGGGTCGTGCGTATCCGCGACCAGCTATAACGACGCCAATCGGGAGAGGAGCTCTTGTGAGCACGTTGATTGTTTCTTTGCCGCCGCGCGAGCCTGCCGTGCCGTTGCAGGAATGGCAGTGGCCCGAGCTGCCGTTCACGCTCGTCGACAAGGCCGGCCAGGTGCAGCGCGCCGGCCGCGCCGCGCTCGCGCTGCTGCCGCGCGCGAACGCGACGGTCCTGATCGTCGCCGCGCGCGACGTGCTGCTGCTGGCCGCGACCGTCCCGCCGCTGAAAGGGCCGAAGCTGCGCCAGGCGCTGCCGAACATCGTCGAGGATCAACTGATCCAGGATCCGCTCGGCTGCCACATCGCGCTCGATCCGGCCGCGTTGCCCGACGGGCGCCGCGTGCTGGCCGTCGTCGATCGCGCGTGGTTCCGCACGATCTGCGAAGCGTTCACGGCGGCCGGCCACCGGCACCTGAGCGCGGTGCCCGCAACGCGCTGCCTGCCGGCGCCGCGCGCGCCGGCGGAAACGGCATTGATTGCGCCGGCCGACGGCGAGCGCGCCGACGCTGCCGCGCTCGCCAAGGATGCCGCCGAGCCGGCCGCCCGTCCGGCGACGGTCGCCGCGGTGCTCGGACTCGCGACGTCGGTCGAACCGGTGCTCGTCGAGGCTGGCGCGCAGCCGGCCGTGGCCGGTGCGCCGCGCCTGGAACTCGCAGTGGCGCGTGGCGCACTCGGCGAAGGCTTCGTGGCGCCCGCGGCGCGCGCGGCCGGCACGCTGACCGCGCTCGCACGTGGCGGCGACGTCGAACTGTACGAACTCGGCGAACCGGGCGCGGAGCCGCGGCTCGCGTCGGTCAGCCGATCTGACTCGGCGTTGTTGCCGGGCGCCGCCCCGCTGCCGTTCGACACGTTTGCGCGTCGTGCGCTCGCCGAGAAGTTCGATCTGTGCCAGTTCGAATTCGAGTCGCAGCCGTGGCGCTTCGACCGCGCGACGGTGAAGCGCCTGCGCGTGCCGCTCGCGCTCGTCGCGGCGACGCTCGGTGTCGCGGTGATCGGGATGAACCTGCACTGGTGGAAGCTGTCGCGCGAGCGCGATGCGTTGTCCGCGCAGATCACCGAAACGCTGCTGTCCGCCTTCCCGAAGACGACGACGGTGCTCGATCCGCCCGCGCAGATGCAGCGCCAGCTCGACCAGCTTCGGCTCGCGGCCGGCGAGCTGTCGCCGAACGATTTCCTCTCGCTGTCGAGCGGGCTGTCGCGTTCGATGGGCGCGCTGCCGCTGAACGGCATCGCGTCGCTCGACTATCACGACCGGCGGCTCGATGTCGGCTTCAAGCCGGAGGTCAAGGTCGATCCCGATTTCACGCAGCGCCTCGCGCGTAACGGCCTGTCCGGCGAAGTCGACAGCAACACGGGCAAATGGACGATCCGGAGCCGCTCATGAAAACCGAACAACTGAACCAGACGCTGGCCCAGTTCTGGGGTGAGCGCTCGCCGCGCGAGAAGACGCTGCTCGGCTGGGGCGGCGCCGTGCTGGCCGTCGCGATTGCGTATTCGGTGCTGTGGTCGCCCGCGCAGGAAGGCCGCGCCCGGATCCAGCGCGCGCTGCCGGCGATGCGTCAGGAACTCGCGCAGATGACCGCACAGGCTAACGAGGCGAAGTCGCTGGCGGCCGCCGCGCAAGGCGTCGCGCCGACCGGCCTCGCGCTGAAGGACGCGCTGACCGCGTCGTTGTCCGATCACGGGCTGCAGGGTGCGCAGGTGCAGATCGTCGGCAACGGTGTGCAGGTGCAGATGAAGAACGTGTCGTTCCCGGCGTGGACGCAGTGGCTCGACGATGCGCGCCGGCAGTTCAAGGTGCAGGTCGGCGAGGCGCACGCGACCGCGCTGAAGGACGACGGCCAGGTCGACCTGACGGCCGTGATGCAACCTTCCGTACAGAAATAAATGACGCAGTGGATGACGCAAGCGGCGGTCGGCCGATGAGGCCGGGGATGAAGCGGCTCACCGCCGTATTGCCGTGGGTACTGGCGGGCGGATTGGCGACGGCGGTGACACTCGTCGCGCTCGCACCGGCCGCGTGGATCGCGCCGCAGTTCGCGCGCGCGACCGGCGGACACGTGAATCTCGTCGACCCGGACGGGTCGCTGTGGCACGGCTCGGGCACGCTGATGCTCGCGCCGGGTGCCGACCAGAGCGCGGCGACGCTGCTGCCGGGCCGGGTCGAATGGACCACGCGCTTCTGGCCGCTGCTGACCGGGCGCGTGCAGATGCGCATGCGGCAGACCGAGGCGATGCCCGATGCCGTGACGCTCGATGCGACGTGGCGTGGCGCGGTGCTGTCGGCGGGCACGATGGCCGTGCCCGCGTCGCTGCTCGCCGGGCTTGGCACGCCGTTCAACACGCTCGACCTGCAGGGCGACGTGCGGGTTGGCTGGAGCGACTGGCGCCTGTTCGGCAACAACGCGTTCGGCCAGCTGACGGTGACGATCGATTCGATGAGTTCGCGCGTGTCGCGCGTGAAGCCGCTCGGTTCGTACCTCGCGGTGCTGCAGGCGAAGGGCGCGGGCGCCGATCTCGACGTGTCGACGACGCAGGGCCCGCTGTTCCTCGACGGGCACGGCAACTTCGGTCCCGGCCAGGGATCGTTCCGCGGCACCGCGCATGCGGCGCCCGAGCAGCAGGCGAACCTCGCCGGGCTGCTGAATCTGCTCGGCCACCCGATCGGAAACAACGAGGTGTCGCTGATCTTCGGCGACGCGCAGCGCTGACGCGCGCGTCGCACGCTTCCCTTACTTTTGCGCGAGCGGCGTCGCGACCGACGGTGCGGTGGCTGCGGGCGCGGCCGCACCGGACGCCGGCACGGGTGCCGGCGCCGCCATGCCGCCGTTCTCGCGCGCGATGTCCGACACATCCCAGCCGCCGCCGAGCGCCTTCACGAGCCCGACCGACGATACCATCCGCTGGCCGGCGATCGTCGCGAGCTTCTGCTGCGCGGTGAACGCGGTGGTCTGCGCGGTCAGCACGTTCAGGTACGCGACCGTGCCGGCCTTGTACTGGTTCGTGACGATCGCGAGCGAGTGTTCGGCGCTGTCGACGGCCTGCCGCTGCACGTCGATTTCCTGCGCGAGGATGCGTTGCGACGCGAGGTTGTCCTCGACGTCCTGGAATGCGGTGAGCACCGCGAGACGATATGCGGCGACGTCCTGGTCGTAGGTTGCGCGCGCGGCGTCGGTCTGCGCGGCGCGCAGCCCCGCATCGAACAGCGTGGCCGCGAGCTGCGGGCCAACCGTCCAGAAACGCGCCGGCAGCGTGAACAGTTGCGACCACACCGAGCTCTGGAAGCCGCCGGTGGCCGACAGCGTCAGTGTGGGAAAGAACGCGGCGATCGCGACGCCGATCTGCTCGTTCGCGGCCGCCGCACGCCGTTCGGCCGCCGCGATGTCGGGCCGGCGCTCGAGGATCGCGGACGGCACGTCGACCGGCGTGATCGGCGGCTCGGCCGCGAGCGGGTTCGGCGGCAGCGAGAAGGTCGACGCCGGTTCGCCGATCAGCGTCGCGATCGCGTGCTCGTATTGCGCGCGCGCGACGCCGTTATCGATCTGCGCGGCCTGCGCGCTCTGCAGCTGCGTCTGCGCCTGGATCACGTCCGCGCGGGCGGCAACACCCTGCGCGTACTGGTTCTGCGTGAGCTTCAGCGACTGTTCGTACGACTTCACGGTGTCGTCGAGCAGCTTTTGCAGCGCATCGGACGTGCGCAGCTGGAAATAGGTCTGCGCGAGCAGCGCCTGCTGCGACAGCCGCGCATTCGCGAGATCGGCCGCCGCCGCCGCTTCGCCGGCGCGCTGCGCGCTGACGGTGCGGCTCACCTTGCCCCACAGATCGGGCTCCCAGCTTGCATCGAGGCCGACGCTGTAGCTGTTGTTGATCGACCCGGACGACCCGCTGCCGAAACTCGACGACGAGCCCGACGACACCGACGTGCGCGGCGTGCGGGCACGCGAGCCCGACGCGGTCAGCCCGACGGTCGGGAAATACGCGGCGCGCGCCTCGGTGACGAGCGCACGTGCCTGCCGGTAGGCGGCCGCCGACTGCGCGATGGTCTGGTTCGATGCGTTGAGTTTGCCGATCAGCGCATCGAGCTGCGGATCGTTGTAGACCGTCCACCACGCACCGCGGTCGGTGCGGTCGGCCGGTTGCGCGACTTTCCAGCCGGCCGGCGCTTCCTTGAAGGCTGCGGGGATCGACGTGTCGGGCCGGTGATAGTCGGGCCCGACGGCACAGCCGGCGAGCAGCACGGCCGTCGCGACGGCGACGGCGGCGCTCAGCGGGCGAAGGGCGCGCGGGAGGGAGGCGTACGGCATTGTGGTTTTCCTGTCTGGGCGTGACGGCCGGCGAGCGGCGTCGCGCGATGCGGTCGTCATGCCGCTGGCGGACAAATGGTAACTGACGGCGGGGAAGCTGCGCAGCCCTAAGGGTACGGTGCGCGAAGGGCGGAATGTGTTACCGGCGCGGATGGCCGGTTTACCGGCCATTACGGATCGCTTGCGGAAACGCAGGCGTGCGGCGCCGGCCACGCATGGCGCGGCGGGCGCCCGGTCGGATCAGGCGGAAAAGCGGGGGCGGTGCGGCGTCAGTGGCAGCGCACCGGCACCGGGATGGGCTCGCCGGCGGACCGCCATGTCGACGGCTCCGTGGCGGCCGGCTGGCTCGTGCGGCGTGCGCCGCCCTTCGCGTTGCGTTGCCGGCGATGATCGAACCATGCGAACCCGAGCGCCGCGAGCGAGCCGCCCGGCACGACCAGCATCGTCACGTACAGCGCGATCTTCCAGCCGCGGTGCGGCCCGGAAAACACATGATGAGCGGTATCGGTCAGGTTGCGGCGCAGCGCGCCGGCGGCATTTTTCAGGGACAGCATCGCGAACATCCTCGGGGTGCCCGGCAGCGCGGGCGAATCGGTCAGAACATCGTCTCCGGCAGTGCAACATGCACGTCGTAACTGGTTGCCTCAAATAATATTGACTAAGCAATCATTTTTCAAGATACTGGGCGCGTTTTAACCTGAAACGCACTATTGCTGCGCGCGCAATCGTATGACCGGCGGCCTTTACGATCCCGAGAACATCGCGCTGGAAACGAGCCTCGGCTATTACCTGTCGAAGGCGAAGCAGGCGCTCGTCGAGCGGATGGACCGTGCGCTCGAACCGCTCGATCTCACCGCGCAGCAGATCGGCGTGATCCTGCTGCTGTCGCGCGGCTATGCGCGCACGCCGTTCGAGCTGTCGCGCAAGATGTCGTACGACAGCGGTTCGATGACGCGGATGCTCGACCGGCTCGAACGCAAGGGGCTGATCGCACGTTCGCGCAGCGAGCAGGATCGCCGGATGATCGAGCTGTCGCTGACCGAACGCGGCACCGAAGCCGCCCGCGCGCTGCCGTCGCTGGTCGCGACCGCGCTCAACGCGCAGCTCGACGGCTTCTCGGCCGACGAACTCGCGACGCTCACCGGCCTGCTGCAACGCTTCATCGCCAACGGGCCCGGTTCGACCGGCTGCCCGAAGCCCGACGAAGACGCCTGATGTGCGCGGAGGCCCCATGTCTAGGTTAAGCATTCGCTTATTTATCTGTCTGGGCAGAAGATGACAGGACACGCGCTCCGTTTTTTCCCTTTTTCGTTCCATCCGGCCGGGCTGCGCTGCGTCGCACGTCCGTCCGTCGTGCCGGCGCGTCGTGCGCGCCGCGTCTAGGAGATTCCGATGTCCGCCACCACGGCATCCGCCGCCTCCCCCGCCGCACCTGCGCCGCTGTCCGGCGGGACGCTCGCGCTGCTCACCATCGGGCTCGCGCTCGGCACCTTCATGGAAGTGCTCGACACGTCGATCGCGAACGTCGCGGTGCCGACCATCTCGGGCAGCCTCGGCGTCGCGACCAGCGAAGGCACGTGGGTGATCTCGTCGTATTCGGTCGCGTCCGCGATCGCGGTGCCGCTCACCGGCTGGCTCGCGCGGCGGGTCGGCGAGGTGCGGTTGTTCACGCTGTCGGTGCTTGCGTTCACGGTCGCGTCGGCGCTGTGCGGCTTCGCGACCAATTTCGAGACGCTGATCGCGTTCCGGCTGCTGCAGGGCCTCGTGTCGGGGCCGATGGTGCCGCTGTCGCAGACGATCCTGATGCGCAGCTATCCGCCCGCGAAGCGCGGGCTCGCGCTCGGGCTATGGGCGATGACGGTGATCGTCGCGCCGATCTTCGGCCCGTTGCTGGGCGGCTGGATCAGCGACAACTACACGTGGCCGTGGATCTTCTATATCAATTTGCCGATCGGCATCTTCTCCGCGGCCTGCGCGTATTTCCTGCTGCGCGGGCGCGAGACGAAGACGTCGAAGCAGCGGATCGACGCGATCGGCCTTGCGCTGCTCGTGATCGGCGTGTCGTGCCTGCAGATGATGCTCGACCTCGGCAAGGACCGCGACTGGTTCAACTCGTCGTTCATCGTCGCGCTCGCGCTGATCGCGGTCGTCTCGCTCGCGTTCATGCTCGTGTGGGAGGCGACCGAGAAGGAGCCCGTGGTCGACCTGTCGCTGTTCAAGGATCGCAACTTCGCGCTCGGCGCGATGATCATCTCGTTCGGCTTCATGGCGTTCTTCGGCTCGGTCGTGATCTTCCCGCTATGGCTGCAGACGGTGATGGGCTACACGGCCGGCAAGGCCGGCCTCGCGACCGCGCCGGTCGGGCTGCTCGCGCTCGTGCTGTCGCCGCTGATCGGCCGCAACATGCACCGGCTCGACCTGCGGATGGTCGCGAGCTTCGCGTTCATCGTGTTCGCGGGCGTGTCGATCTGGAACTCGACGTTTACGCTCGATGTGCCGTTCAACCACGTGATCCTGCCGCGGCTCGTGCAGGGGATCGGCGTTGCGTGCTTCTTCGTGCCGATGACGACGATCACGCTGTCGAGCATCTCCGACGAGCGGCTCGCGAGCGCATCGGGGCTGTCGAACTTCCTGCGCACGCTGTCCGGCGCGATCGGCACCGCGGCCAGCTCGACGTTCTGGGAGAACGACGCGATCTACCACCACGCGCGGCTGTCGGAATCGGTGAGCGTGTATGCGCAGAGCACGACCGACTACCAGGGCGCGCTGTCGCAGCTTGGCATCGTCGGCCAGACGGCCAACGCTCAACTCAACCAGCTCGTCACGCAGCAGGGCTTCATGATGGCGACCAACGACTTCTTCCTGCTGTCGGCGTTCATGTTCGGCGCGCTCGCGGTGCTCGTGTGGATCACGAAGCCGAAGAAGGGGGCGGGGCCCGCGATGGGGCATTGAGCACGCGACGGGCGGCCACGACGGCCGCCCTTTTCGTTTCGCCGCCCGCTTTACCGGCCGGGCGCCCAGCGGTCACTCCCTCGCCCGCAACCCGCCGAACGCCAGATCGTCGCCGGGTGCGATGGGCAGCGTCGCCCGCGCGACGTCGAGCCACGCGCGCGCCGCGTGCGACAGGTAGCCCTTCTTCAGCCAGCCGAGCGCGATCGCCCACGTGATCTCCGGCTCGACGATCGGCCGGCATGTGAACTGGCCGGCGTCGAGCCGCCGGCAGTACGGCTCGGGCAGCAGCGCGATGCCGACGCCCGCATGCACGAGCGCGGCCATGAAATCCCAGTGGCCGCTGCGGCTCACGATCGACGGCGTGAAGCCGACCTGCCGGCACGCGTCGAGCACCGCGTCGTGCAGTGCGAGGCTTTCGGCATAGAACACGAACGATTCGCGCGCGAGATCGCCGAGCGGCACGGCCGCGTGGTCCTCCCAGCGCGACTCGCGCGGCGCGACGAGCCACAGCGGCGCGCGCACCATCGGCAGCCGCTCGAAGGTGCCGGGATCCACCGGCTCCAGCAGCCCGCCGAGTTCCAGTTCGCCCGACGTCAGCGCGGCCTCGATCATCCGCGCGCCCTGCTCGAACAGCTTCAGCTCGATGTTCGGGTAGCGCTGCTTGTACGCGGCGATGATCGGCGTGAACAGCGAGCCGCCGAGCGGCGGGATACCGATCGTCAGCTCGCCGCGGCCGAGCGTGCCGAGATCGTTCAGCTCCGACTGCAGCTGCGCCTGCGCGGCGAGCACGTCCTGGCCGCGCTGAAACACGATCCGCCCCGCATCGGTCAGCACCATCTGCCGGCCGTCGCGCAGCAGCAGCGGCGAACCGATCTCGTCCTCGAGCGCCTTCACCATCTTGCTGATGGTCGGCTGCGTCACGAACAGCTTGTCGGCGGCCGCCGTGAAGCTCTGCTGGCGAACCACCTCGACGAAGTACCGCAGCGCGCGCAATTCCATCGACATCTCCCCAAATTGGTGCGGCAATCAAAAGGTGAATTCCGAATTGGAATGACAAGGATAGAGACAAGTCATTTTATTTATGGTTAGGGGAAACCCTATACTCACTCCATCAACGCAATATCTGTATGGAGCCCGCCATGACCAAGCCGACCACCGCTGCTGCCGCCCGCCCTGCCGCCTCGGGCAACCTCGCGCATACGGGCCGGATCGTGCTGCAGGCCGCCGCGCTCGGCGCGCTGTGGATGGCCGTCGACTGGGCCGTGCGCAAGGTCGGGCTGCCGATTCCGTCCGGCGTGATCGGCCTCGCGGTGCTCCTCGTGCTGCTGTTCTCGGGCCGCGTCGCGCCCGCATGGGTGAAGGACGGCGCGAACTGGCTGCTGTCCGACATGCTGCTGTTCTTCGTGCCGGCCGCCGTCGCGGCCGTCCAGTACGGCGGGCTGTTCCGCGAGGACGGCTGGCGCATCGCGCTGGTGATGCTCGCGGGCACCGCGTTCGTGATGGTCGCGGTAGCCGTCGCGGTCGATCTCGCCGCGAAGCTCGAACGCCGGCTCGCCGTCCAGCGCGTGTTCGCCGAGCGCCGCCGCACGCGCCTGAGCGCCGTGTCCGCGCACTGAGCCGGAGCCGCCCATGCTTGCCGCGCTATCGAACCTGCCCGCCGACCGCGTGAACACCGCGATTTCCCTCGGCTGCTTCGTGCTGACGGTCGTGCTGTATTTCGCGTCGAAACGCCTCTACGCCTACAAGAAGACGCTGCTGTTCTCGCCGCTCGTGTTCGTGCCGGGCGTGCTGGTGCTGCTCGTGCTGCTGACCGGCATCCCGTATTCGGTCTACTTCCGCGACACGCGCTGGCTGATGTGGCTGCTCGGCCCGGCGACAATCGCGTTCGCGGTGCCGATCTATGAATATCGCGACCTGATTCGCCGCCACTGGCTGTCGCTGTCGGTCGGCGTCGCGGTCGGGATCGGCGCGGGCGTGTGCGGATCGCTGCTGCTCGCGAAGCTGCTGCACCTGTCGCCCGAGCTGCAGCGCTCGCTGATGACGCGCTCGGTGTCGACGCCGTTCGCGCTCGCGGTGTCGGACAAGATCCACGCACCGAGGGACCTCACGGCGCTGTTCGTGATCGCGACCGGCATCTGCGGGATGCTGCTCGGCGAGCTCGTGCTCGCCCTCGTGCCGATGCGCACGCGGCTCGCGCGCGGCGCGCTGTTCGGCGCGGCCGCCCACGGCGTGGGCACCGCGAAGGCGCGCGAGATCGGCAGCGAGGAAGGCGTCGTGTCGAGCCTGACGATGATGATCGCGGGCGTCGCGATGGTGCTGATCGCGCCGCTGCTGACGCTGCTGCCGATCTGACACCCCCGCGCCGGGCGGCCAACGCCCGCCCGGCATGCCGCACCGCCGCGTCCTGCCGGCCCCGATTCCCTGCATCCGGCCGACACCCGGCCGACAATCGGCTGAGATAGCCGCAAATCCCCCCTCTTTTCCGCCCATCGGGCTCGGCCCGGATGCCGAACAATGCATGCTACGAGACATCACGCACGCATTCACATGGCCTCCACGACCGCAAACCCGACCGCCGACAAGCCGGCTTCGTCCGGCAAGTTCAAGCGCATCGCACTCATCGCCATCGTCGCGCTGGGCGCGGCCGCCGCCGCAGCCGGCGGCATGTACGTGTTCCTGAGCAAGGCAGGCGTCGGCCATGCGAGCGCGCCCGCCGAGCCGCCGCCGCTGGCCGCGCCGGTGTTCTTCCCGCTCGACCCGCTCACGGTGAACCTGCAGTCGGACGACGGCGCGCAGCACTACCTGCGCGTCGGCCTGTCGCTGAAGCTCACCGACCCGAAGGCACAGGAGCAACTGACCGCGCGGATGCCGGAGATCCGCAGCCGGATCCTGCTCGCGTTGTCGAACAAGCATCCCGAGGAACTCGCGACGCCGGACGGCAAACGTTCGCTCGCGAAGGAACTGCGGGACCTGATCGAGCAGCCGACCCAGCCGGGCAACCAGCGCGCGAAGGTCGACGACGTGCTGTTCACCGAGTTCGTCGTCCAGTAACGCGGCCGAGAAAGGAGCGCGTATGGGTCACCAGGAGTTCATGTCCCAGGAGGAGGTCGATGCCCTCCTCAAGGGCGTCACGGGCGAAACCGATGCAGTCGACGAGCAGCGCGACACATCGGGCGTCCGCCCCTACAACATCGCGACGCAGGAGCGGATCGTCCGCGGCCGGATGCCCGGCCTCGAGATCATCAACGACCGCTTCGCGCGCCTTTTGCGGATCGGCATCTTCAACTTCATGCGGCGTACGGCGGAAATCTCCGTCAGCCAGGTGAAGGTGCAGAAGTACAGCGAGTTCACCCGCAACCTGCCGATCCCGACGAACCTGAACCTGGTGCACGTGAAGCCGCTGCGCGGCACGTCGCTGTTCGTGTTCGACCCGAATCTCGTGTTCTTCGTCGTCGACAACCTGTTCGGCGGCGACGGGCGCTTTCACACGCGCGTCGAGGGCCGCGATTTCACGGCCACCGAGCAGCGGATCATCGGCAAGCTGCTGAACCTCGTGTTCGAGCACTACACGGCCGCATGGAAGAGCGTGCGGCCGCTGCAGTTCGAATTCGTGCGCTCGGAGATGCACACGCAGTTCGCGAACGTCGCGACGCCGAACGAGATCGTGATCGTCACGCAGTTCTCGATCGAGTTCGGACCGACGGGCGGCACGCTGCACATCTGCATGCCGTACTCGATGATCGAGCCGATCCGCGACGTGCTCAGTTCGCCGATCCAGGGCGAGGCGCTCGAAGTCGACCGCCGCTGGGTGCGCGTGCTGTCGCAGCAGGTGCAGGCCGCCGAGGTCGAGCTGAGCGCGAATCTCGCCGAGATCTCGTCGACCTTCGAGAAGATCCTGAACCTGCGCGCGGGCGACGTGCTGCCGCTGGAGATCGAGGACACGATCACCGCGAAGGTCGACGGCGTGCCAGTGATGGAATGCGGCTACGGAATTTTCAATGGTCAATATGCGTTGCGCGTGCAGAAGATGATCAGCGCGGGCGATGCGATGAAGGAAGGTGGATATGAGTGAGCTGAACCAGACGCCCGACGACGACATCCAGGCGATGGCCGACGCGGCCCTCGCGGCTTCGGCGGCCGACGCGCAGGCGGCACCGGCCGCGGCGGAAGAAGATCCGGGCATGGACGACTGGGCGGCCGCGCTTGCCGAGCAGAACCAGCAGCCGGTGCAGGCGGGCGCGACGGGCGCCGGCGTGTTCCAGCCGCTGTCGAAGGCCGCGGCGAGCTCGACGCACAACGACATCGAGATGATCCTCGACATCCCGGTCAAGATGACCGTGGAGCTTGGCCGCACGAAGATCGCGATCCGCAACCTGCTGCAGCTCGCGCAGGGTTCGGTCGTCGAGCTCGACGGCCTCGCCGGCGAGCCGATGGACGTGCTCGTGAACGGCTGCCTGATCGCGCAGGGCGAGGTCGTGGTCGTCAACGACAAGTTCGGCATCCGCCTGACCGACATCATCACGCCGGCCGAACGGATCCGGAAGCTGAACCGATGAATGTCGTGCAGCCCGGCCGCCGTACGTACCACGCGATCGCCGCGACGGCGCTGGCCGTCGTCGCATCGCTCGCATGCGCGCCGGCCGGTGCCGCCGACATGAACGCGGTGAACAACGCCGGAGCGATCGCGTCGAGCGTGATGGTCGGCTCGGCCGCGCCGTCGCTCGGCATCGGCGCGGTGCTGCAAACGCTCGTCGGGCTCGCGGTCGTGATCGGCCTCGTGTTCGCGTGCGCGTGGCTCGCGCGCCGCTTCGGTTTCCAGCCCGCGCGGCGCGGCGGCCCGCTGAAGGTCGTGTCGAGCGTCGCGGTCGGCACGAAGGAAAGCGCGACGATCGTCGAGATCGGCGACACCTGGCTCGTGCTCGGCGTCGCGCCGGGCAACGTGCGCCTGCTGCATACGCTGCCGGCCGGCTCGGCGGCGGCCCCTGCAACGGTGTCGGCTTCGGCCGACGCGCCCGCCGGCGGCACCCCGTCCGACGGCAGCCTGCCCGGCACGTTCGGCTCGCGGTTTCGCGACGCGCTCGCGGGCGAAGCCGCGAAGCGCCTCGGTCGTGGCAAGGACCGCTGACATGGCGCCGCGCCCTCTTTCCGTCTCCGCATTCCGATGAAACACGCATTCCTGCATCGCGCGGCGCGCGTCGCGCCCGTGCTGATCCTCTGCCTCGCTCCCGCGTTCGCGTACGCGCAGGCGAACGGCCTGCCCGCGTTCAACACGAGCCCGGGGCCGCACGGCGGCACCACCTATTCGCTGAGCGTGCAGACGATGCTGCTGCTCACGATGCTGTCGTTCCTGCCGGCGATGATGCTGATGATGACGAGCTTCACGCGCATCATCATCGTGCTGTCGCTGCTGCGCCAGGCGCTCGGCACCGCGACGACGCCGCCGAACCAGGTGCTCGTCGGCCTCGCGATGTTCCTCACCTTCTTCGTGATGTCGCCGGTGCTCGACCGTGCGTACAACGACGGCTACAAGCCATTCTCCGACGGCTCGATGCCGATGGAGCAGGCCGTGCAGCGCGGTCTCGCGCCGTTCAAGACCTTCATGCTGAAGCAGACCCGCGAGACCGATCTCGCGCTGTTCGCGAAGATCTCGAAGGCCGCGCCGATGCAGGGCCCCGAGGACGTGCCGCTGTCGCTGCTGGTGCCCGCGTTCGTCACGAGCGAGCTGAAGACCGGCTTCCAGATCGGCTTCACGGTCTTCATCCCGTTCCTGATCATCGACATGGTCGTCGCGAGCGTGCTGATGTCGATGGGGATGATGATGGTGTCGCCGTCCACCGTGTCGCTGCCGTTCAAGCTGATGTTGTTCGTGCTGGTCGACGGCTGGCAGCTGCTGATCGGCTCGCTCGCACAGAGCTTCACGTAAGCAGCGGAGGATTCGCGCGATGACGCCCGAACAAGTGATGACCCTCGCGCACCAGGCGATGATGATCGGCCTGCTGCTCGCGGCCCCGCTGCTGCTGGTCGCGCTCGCGGTCGGCCTCGTCGTGAGCCTGTTCCAGGCCGCGACGCAGATCAACGAATCGACGCTGTCGTTCATCCCGAAGCTGCTCGCGGTCGCCGCGACGCTCGTGATCGCCGGCCCGTGGATGTTGACGACGATGCTCGACTACCTGCGGCAAACGCTGCTGCACGTCGCGACGCTCGGCGTCGGCTGAGCCGCGCGCACGCGCACGATCGGGCAGGCATGTTCTCGGTAACCTACGCGCAGCTCAACGGCTGGCTCACCGCCTTCCTGTGGCCGTTCGTGCGGATGCTCGCGCTCGTCGCGACGGCGCCCGTCGTCGGCCACGCGTCGGTGCCGGTGCGCGTGAAGATCGCCATCGCCGCGTTCATGGCGCTGGTCGTCGCGCCGACGCTCGGCGCGATGCCGGACGTCACCGTGTTCTCCGCGCAGGGCATCTGGATCGTCGTCACGCAGTTCCTGATCGGCATCGCGATGGGCTTCACGATGCAGCTCGTGTTCGCGGCCGTCGAGGCCGCCGGCGACTTCATCGGGCTGTCGATGGGGCTCGGTTTCGCGACCTTCTTCGATCCGCATTCGAACGGGGCGACACCGGTGCTCGGCCGCTTCCTGAACGCGATCGCGATGCTCGCGTTCCTCGCGGTGGACGGCCACCTGCAGGTGTTCGCGGCGCTCGCCGCGTCGTTCCAGTCGCTGCCGGTATCGGCCGACCTGCTGCATGCGCCCGGCTGGCGCACGCTTGCCGCGTTCGGCTCGACCGTGTTCGAGATGGGGCTGCTGCTCGCGCTGCCGGTCGTCGCGGCGCTGCTGATCGCGAACCTCGCGCTCGGCATCCTGAACCGCGCGGCGCCGCAGATCGGCGTGTTCCAGGTCGGCTTCCCCGTCACGATGCTCGTCGGGATGTTGCTCGTGCAACTGATGCTCCCGAACCTCGTGCCGTTCGTGTCGCACCTGTTCGACATGGGGCTCGACACGATGGGGCGGGTGCTGACCGGCTGGCGCTGAGCGGATCCTGCCCCCGTTGCCGGCCTGTTCAGGCCCCCCGTTGCTGGAAAACCCCTAAAGGAATCGCCCGCCCGCGAAAGGTAGCGGAAGGTTTCGCCTCCCTATACTCGTCGTGACGATGCAGCACGCATCGCGCCACACGAATACAACGAACGGAGACGACCCGATGCGACCCATCCTGCGCACCCTCGCCGTGGCAGCCAGCCTGAGCTGCGCGCTTGCCGCTCACCCCGCTTTCGCCGACGACGGCGGCAAGATCACGATCATGGTCGGCGGGATCGCGAAGCTGATCTACCTGCCCGCGCGGCTCACGCAGGAACTCGGCTACTTCAAGGCCGAAGGGCTCGACGTCGAGCTGCTGTCGCAGCCGGCCGGCGTCGACGCCGAGAACGAGCTGCTCGCGGGCGCCGTGCAGGGTGTCGTCGGCTTCTACGACCACACGATCGACCTGCAGAGCAAGGGCAAGGACGTCAAGGCGATCGCCGTGTTCGGCCAGGTGCCGGGCGAAGTCGAGATGGTATCGACCAAGGCCGCCCCGACGTTCAAGTCGATGGCCGACGCGAAGGGCAAGACGCTCGGCGTGACGGGCCTCGGCTCGTCGACGAGCTTCCTCACGCAATACCTCGCGCTCGCGCACGGCGTGCCGTCGACGCAGTACACGATGCTGCCGGTCGGCGCCGACGCGAGCTTCATCGCCGCGATCAAGCAGGGCCGTATCGACGCCGGCATGACGACCGAACCGACGGTGTCCGCGCTCGAGAAGATGGGCGACGCGAAGGTGCTGGTCGACATGCGCACCGTCGAGGGCACGCGCGCCGCGCTCGGCGGTACCTACCCGGCCGCGAGCCTGTACGTGCAGTCGGCCTGGGCCGATTCGCACAAGGCCGAAGCGACCAAGCTCGCGCACGCGTTCGCGAAGACGATGCAGTTCATCCATACGCACAGTGCCGACGAGATCGCCGCGAAGATGCCGGCCGACTACCAGAAGGACAAGGCGCTGTACGTGTCCGCGCTGAAGGCGTCGCTGCCGATGTATACGGCCGACGGCAAGATGCCGGCCGACGGCCCGGCGACCGTGCTGAAGGTGCTGTCGGCGTTCAACCCGTCGGTGAAGGGCAAGCACATCGACCTCGCGCGCACCTTCACGAACGATTTCGTGAACGCGAAGTAAGCAACGGCGCCGGCGGCGGCGATCCCGCCGCCGTGCGTTCCCCGTTCCGGTCCGGCTGGCCGGCCCGGCGTCGCCACGATGCGATGCCCTCTTCACCCGCAGGATCCATGCGATGAACCAGGCAGTCTCCCCGAGCACACCGGCGATCGAGTTTCGCAACGTGTCGTGCCGCTTCATTTCGCCGGAAGGCAAGGCTACCGTCGCGCTGCGCGACTTCAGCATGAGCGTCGCGCGCGGCGAGTTCATCGCGATCGTCGGGCCGACCGGCTGCGGCAAGTCGACGACGCTGAACCTCATCACCGGGCTGCTCAAGCCCGTGTCGGGCGAAGTCCGCGTGATGGGCCGCCCGGTCGACGGGATCGATCCGCGCATCGGCTTCGTGTTCCAGGCCGACGCCGTATTCCCGTGGCGCAACGTGATCGACAACGTCGCGGCGGGCCCGCTGTTTCGCGGCCGCTCGAAGGACGTCGCGTATGCGCAGGCCGAGGAATGGATCCGCAAGGTCGGCCTCGACAAATTCACGAAGCACTACCCGCACCAGCTCTCCGGCGGGATGAGGAAGCGTGTCGCGCTCGCGCAGACCTTCATCAACCAGCCGGAAATCCTGCTGATGGACGAGCCGTTCTCCGCGCTCGACATGCAGACGCGCACGCTGATGCAGGACGAGCTGCTGCAGCTCTGGTCCGCGAACAAGGGCTCGGTCGTGTTCGTCACGCACGATCTCGAAGAGGCGATCGCGCTCGCCGACCGCGTGTTCGTGCTGACCGCGCGCCCCGCGACGCTCAAGCGCGTGTACGAGATCGACCTGCCGCGCCCGCGCGTCACGTCGGAGATCCGCTACGACGCGCGCTTCATCGAAATTTCCAAGGACATCTGGCACGACCTGCGCGAAGAAGTGCAGATCGGCTGACGCATACGCCGCACGGCAAGGACAGCAAGGACAGGAGCATGACCGACATGACGCTTCCCCCCACCGCCATTCCGGCGACGACGCTCGAGGACGACGAGCGCGCCGCACAACGCCGGCTGCGACGCCGGCGCAACCTGATCGTCACGCTGCGGATCGCCGTGCTCGTCATCGTGCTCGGCGGATGGGAACTCGCCGCACGGCTCAAGTGGATCGATCCGTTCTTCTTCTCGATGCCCTCGCTGATCTTCGAACAGATCCAGGACTGGTTCGTGAACGGCACGTCGCAGGGCCCGCTGCTCACGCAGGTGTGGGTCACGCTCGAGGAAACCGGGATCGGCTTCGTGATCGGCTCGGTCGCCGGCGTGATCTGCGGGATCGTGCTCGGCCGCAACAAGCTGATGGCCGACGTGTTCGGCCTGTACATCCAGATCGCGAACTCGATTCCGCGCGTCGTGCTCGGCTCGATCTTCGTGATCGCGCTCGGCCTCGGGATGGCGTCGAAGATCGCGCTGGCCGTCGTGATGGTGTTCTTCGTCGTGTTCGGCAACGCGTTCCAGGGTGTGCGCGAAGCCGACCGCTACCTGATCGCGAACGCACAGATCCTCGGCGCGTCGCGCCGGCAGATCACCACGGCCGTCGTGATCCCGTCCGCGCTGAGCTGGATTCTCGCCAGCCTGCACGTGAGCTTCGGCTTCGCGCTGGTCGGTGCGGTCGTCGGCGAATTCCTGGGTTCCAAGCAGGGCATCGGGCTGCTAATCTCCACCGCCCAGGGCGCGTTCAACGCGAGCGGCGTGTTCGCGGCGATGATCGTGCTGGCCGTGGTCGCGCTGGCCGCCGACTACCTGCTGACCTGGCTCGAGAAGCGGCTGCTGAAGTGGCGACCCGCGGCGTTCTGAACGCCACCGGCGGACGCCTGACATGACACTTCCGACCGCGCCGGCGACCCCGGCGCGGTTCGGCATTTCGGAGAAGGAGCGCAACAGGATGGCGCACAGCCTGCGCGGACGGCTGCTGTGGTGGCTGCTGCTGCCGCTCGCGGTGTTCGTGCTGATCGCGGGCGCGATGTCGTACGACACCGCGCGGACCACGGCCGGGCTCGTGCAGGACAGCGCGCTCGTCGCGTCCGCACGCACGATCGGCGAGGACATCGAATGGCGCAACGGCCTGCCGGTCGCCGACGTGCCGCCGGCCGCGCTGGAGATCTTCGAGTCGCCGTCGGGCGATTCGGTGTTCTACAAGGTGATCGACAGCCACGCCCGCCTGCTTGCCGGCAATCCGGCGCTCGACCTGCCCGCGCGGCACGGCATCGAGCCGACGCTGTACGACACGTCGCTCGACAGCGTGCCGCTGCGCGCGGTGGCCTACGACCGCCAGCTGTACGACGAGGGCCAGGTCGAAACCGTCACGGTGGTCGTCGCGAAGACGACGCGCTCACATGGCGCGATGGTCGCGACGATCTGGCGGCCGCAGCTCGTGCGCCTGTCGCTGATGCTGGTGCTCGCGGTGGTGCTCGTCTATCTCGGCCTGACGCTGGAGCTGCGCCCGCTGATGAAGCTGAAGGACGACGTCGCCGACCGCGGGCCGATGGAACTCGAGCCGATCCGCCCGGAGCGGCTGCAGCACGAACTGCGGCCGATCGTCGATGCGATCAACCAGTGCATCGCGCGGCTCAACACGCACACGGCCACGCAGCGCCGTTTCATTGCGGACGCCGCACACCAGTTGCGCACGCCGATCGCGGTGCTCGATACGCAGATCCAGTACGCGCAGCGGCGCGGGCACGACGATCCGGAACTCGCGACGGTACTCGACAGCATGCAGCGCAGCAGCCGCAAGATGGCCGACGTGACCGACAAGCTGCTGCTGCTCGCGCATGCGGAGGCGACGCCGTCGACGCTGCTGACTCATCGCGTCGATCTCGCGGCCGTGGTGTCGAGCGTGCTGGAGGAAACGATCGTGCTCGCGCAGCGGCGCGACATCGATCTCGGCGCCGATCTCGGCGAGCGGCTCGACGTCGCGGGCAGCGACAGCCTGCTGACCGCGCTGGTGATGAACCTCGTCGACAACGCGGTGCGCTACACGCAGCCGGGCGGCTGCGTGACCGTATGCGCACGGCGCGACGGCGACACGATCGTGCTCGACGTGGTCGACAACGGGCCCGGCATCCCGGCCGAAGCGCGACCGCACGTGTTCAAGCGGTTCTACCGCGTGTCGGCCGACACCGAAGGCTCGGGCCTCGGGCTGGCGATCGTCCGCGAGATCGCGCAGGCGCACGGCGGCAGCGCGTCGCTCGCGCCGGGGCCCGGCAATCGCGGTATCGTCGTGACCGTACGGCTGCCCGCCTACGATTGAAGAGAAAGCCGTCATGAAACTCCTGCTGGTCGAAGACAACGCCGAACTCGCGCACTGGATCGTGAACCTGCTGCGCGGCGAGGATTTCGCGGTCGACTGCGTCGGCGATGGCGAACGCGCGGACACCGTACTGAAGACCGAACGCTACGACGCCGTGCTGCTCGACATGCGCCTGCCCGGCATCAGCGGCAAGGAAGTGCTCGCGCGGCTGCGGCGCCGCAACGACAACGTGCCGGTGCTGATGCTGACCGCGCACGGCTCGGTCGACGACAAGGTCGACTGCTTCGGCGCGGGCGCCGACGATTACGTCGTGAAGCCGTTCGAGTCGCGCGAACTCGTCGCGAGAATCCGCGCGCTGATCCGCCGGCAGGCCGGCGTCGGCACGACACAGCTCGTGTGCGGCGACCTCGTCTATGCATTCGGCACGCGCGAATTCCGCTGCGGCGAAACGGTGCTGGCGCTGCGGCGGCGCGAGCACGCGATCCTCGAAACGCTGATGCTGCAGCAGAACAAGACGGTATCGAAGGCGCGGCTGATGGACAGCGTGTTCGCGCTCGACGACGAGCCGAGCGCCGACGCGATCGACATCTACATTCACCGGCTGCGCAAGCATCTCGCGGGCAGCACGGCCGAAATCATCACGCTGCGCGGGCTCGGTTACATCCTGCGCATGAAGAGCACGCAGGACTGACGGGCACGCGCCCGTCGCACGGCACGTCGATTCGTAGCACGAAAGGTCGCCCTGGCCAGCCGGATGCCCGGCAGGCCCGCTTGCGCATGCCTGCCCGATCCGTGATTGTTGCGCGTTCGGTGTTTTCACCGATCCGATTCTTGCGCCCGGGAAAGCGTCGTGAAGGATTGCACCCTCTACGATGCTATGCGTCGGCCCTCTCGCTGTGGCCGGCAAGAGTCGGCATACATTACGTACTGCCAACGACCAGATTTCAATGCGGCAGCTCGGAGGAGACGATCTTGAAACGAAAAACCCTTGCCCTTTCCATCGCGGCGGCTGGCCTGTGCGCCGGCACCCAGGCGCATGCGCAATCGAGCGTGCAGCTCTACGGCCTGATGGACCTGAGCTTTCCGACCTACCGGACCCACGCCGACGCGAACGGCAATCACGTGATCGGCATGGGCAACGAAGGCGAGCCGTGGTTCAGCGGCAGCCGCTGGGGCCTGCGCGGTGCAGAAGACATCGGTGGCGGCACGAAAATCATCTTCCGCCTCGAAAGTGAATTCGTGGTCGCGAACGGCCAGATGGAAGACAGCGGCCAGATCTTCGACCGCGACGCGTGGGTCGGCGTCGAGGACGAGCGCTTCGGCAAGCTGACGGCCGGCTTCCAGAACACGATCGCGCGCGATGCGGCCGCGATCTACGGCGACCCGTACGGTTCCGCGAAGCTGTCGACCGAGGAGGGCGGCTGGACCAACTCGAACAACTTCAAGCAGATGATCTTCTACGCGGCCGGCCCGACCGGCACGCGTTACAACAACGGCATCGCGTGGAAGAAGCTGTTCAGCAACGGCATCTTCGCGAGCGCCGGCTACCAGTTCAGCAACTCGACGCAGTTCGCGACCGGCTCCGCGTACCAGGTCGCGCTCGGCTACAACGGCGGCCCGTTCAACGTGTCGGGTTTCTACAACCACGTGAACAACGGCGGCTTCACGAACCAGACGTTCTCGGTCGGCGGCAACTACACGTTCGACATCGTGCGCCTGAATGCCGGCTACTTCCGCTACAACGGCGACCAGGGCTCGCTCGGCCAGCGTCACGACGATTCGTGGACGGTGTCGATGAAGATCGCGCCGAAGGGCGCGCTCGACTACGAGCTCGGCTACCAGCAGATGCGCGTCAAGAACGCCGCGAACAATTCCGACGGCTTCACGCCGAACGCGAACCTCGGCGCGTTCAGCCTGACCAACGGCGTCGCCAACGGCTTCAAGGAGACGATCTACGGGTCGGTGTTCTATCACCTGAGCAAGCGCACCGAGGTGTACCTCGCCGGCGACTACATGAAGCTGCACGGCGGCTACACGGTGTCGTCGACGTTCGGCGCGAAGAACCAGCTCGAACTGACGTCGGGTATCCGTACCCGCTTCTGACCCAACGCGGGGCCCGGTGGGCCCCGCCGCACCCTCCATCCGGGATTCTCCATGCGGGCACGCCGGCGCCAGACGCCGACCGTGCCCTTTTTTTCGTCCCTTTCCCGGTGCCGCCGGCCGGCCCGTGCGACAACCGGCCCGAACCCGCTTGCGGCCCGTGGGGCGGGCGATCGCGGCCGATGCCCGCACGATCGGCTCACATCGGCGCTTGACCTCGGCCGACCGACTCGATAGCGTTTCGGGTTTGCCCGGGCGGCCGTTGCCGCCGGTGCCGTGAGCACGCCCGACGTCCTGGCGCGCGCGGCCGGGCTCCGATGGAAAAGACGATGCAGAAACTCGATGCGGCCAGCCCGCAGGCGATGTCGACGGATTTCACCGCCGACAACGTCGCGCGCCTGAAGGCGCTGTTCCCCGAACTCGTGACCGAAGGCCCCGGCGGCGCGTCGGTCGACGTCGACGTGCTGAAGGCGCTGATCGGCGAACGCACGGTCGGCGACGCCGACGAGCGCTACGGCTTCCACTGGCACGGCAAGCGCGGCGCGCGCCAGGCCGCGCTCACGCCGTCGACGGGCACGCTGCGGCCCTGCCCCGACGACAGCGTCGCGTGGGACGACACGCGCCATCTCGTGATCGAGGGCGACAACCTCGACGTGATGAAGCTGCTGCACAAGAGCTACGCAGGCAAGGTGAAGCTCGTCTACATCGACCCGCCGTACAACACCGGCAGCGATTTCGTCTATCCGGACGACTTCAGCGACAGCATCCGCCACTACCTGGCGATGACCGGGCAGACCCAGGGCGGCGTGAAGCGCAGCACCAATACCGAGGCGAACGGCCGGTTCCACACCGACTGGCTGAACATGATGTATCCGCGCCTGAAGCTCGCGCACGCGCTGCTGTCCGACGAAGGGCTGATCGCGGTGCACATCGACGAGCACGAAGTGCATGCGCTCGTGCTGATGCTGCGCGAGATCTTCGGCGAGGAGAACGAGCTCGGCGTGGCCGTGTGGGACAAGCGCAATCCGAAGGGTGACGCGCGCGGCGTCGCTTACCAGCACGAATCGCTGGTGCTGTTCGCGCGCAACGCCGAGACACTGCTCGAACAGGCGCCGCTCAAGCGCCCGAAACGCAACGCGCAGCGCATGCTCGACGCCGCGCACGACGCCGTGTACCGCAGCGGCAACGCGAAGGACGCGCAGAAGGCGTACCGCGCGTGGATGAAGGCGCAGACCAACCTGTCCGGCGGCGAGGTGATGTACGACCGGCTGTCGGAAGAAGGCCGCGTGTACCGCCTCGTGTCGATGGCCTGGCCGAACAAGAAGAAGGCGCCGGAAGAATATTTCACGCCGCTGATCCACCCGGTCACCGGCAAGCCGTGCGCGATGCCGGCGCGCGGCTGGCGCAACCCGCCCGCGACGATGCAGGCGTTGATCGAGCGTGGCCAGATCGAATTCGGCGCGGATGAAAGCACGCAGCCGCAGCGGATCTACTACCTCGACGAGAACATGTACGAGAACGTGCCGTCGGTGCTGCCGTTCGCCGGTTCCGACGACGCGCTGCTGAAGACGCTCGGCATCCCGTTCGACCTGCCGAAGCCGGTCGATTTCGCGGCGGCCGTGATCGGCTGGTGCACGCGCGGCGGCGACATCGTGCTCGACTGCTTCGCGGGCTCCGGCTCGACCGGCCACGCGGTGATGCAGGTGAACGCGACCGACGGCGGCGCGCGCCGCTACGTGCTCGTGCAGCTGCCCGAAGCGCTCGACCGCCGCGATAAGACGCAACTGGCGGCCGCCGATTTCTGCGCGAAGCTGAAAAAGCCGCTGACGCTCGCCGAAGTCACCAAGGAGCGCCTGCGCCGCGCCGCGCAGCAGGTCGCGCGCGACTATCCGGAAAGCTATGGCGACCTCGGCTTTCGCGTGTACCGGCTCGACACGACCAACGTGATCGAGTGGGATCCGCGCCGCGACGATTTCGACCACGCCCTCTTCGCCTCCGTCGAGCACGTGAAGACCGGCCGCACCGAGGACGACCTGCTTGCCGAGCTGACGCTGAAGCTCGGCCTCGACCTGTGCACGCCGGTCGAGCATCACCAGGTGGCGGGCAAGACCGTGCACCTGATCGGCCGCTCGATCGTCGCGTGCTTCGATGCGCGTATCGCGCGCGACGACGCGGGCCCGCTCGCCGACGGCATCGTCGACCTGCTCGACGCGACCGGCACGACGCACGACGTCACGTGCCTGTTCCGCGACAGCGGTTTCGTCGACGACGTCGCGAAGCTCAATCTCGCCGCGCTGCTCGAACAGCACGGCGTGAAGCGCGTGCGGAGCCTGTGATGCGGCTGCATTTCGAAGCGGATCTTGACTACCAGCGCGAGGCGATCGACGCCGTCTGCGACCTGTTTCGCGGCCAGGAATCGTATCGTGGCGACTTCAGCGTGCTCGCGAACGCCGCGCCCGGCACGACGGCCGCCGCGCAAGGCTCGCTCGGCTTCGCGGTGTCGGAACAGGGCGTCGGCAACCGGCTGTCGCTGACCGACGACGCGCTCGCGCGCAATCTCGCCGACGTGCAGCTGCGCGGCGGGCTGCCGCCGTCCGGCCTGCCCGGCTCGCGCGACTTCACCGTCGAGATGGAGACCGGCACCGGCAAGACCTACGTGTACCTGCGCACGATCTTCGAGCTGAACCGCCGCTACGGCTTCACGAAGTTCGTGATCGTCGTGCCGTCGATCGCGATCAAGGAAGGCGTGCACAAGACGCTTTCCATCACCGAGGATCACTTCCGCGCGCTGTACGCGGGCGTGCCGTACGACTACTTCCTGTACGACTCCGCGAAGCTCGGCCAGGTGCGCCACTTCGCGGCGAGCGCGGCGATCCAGATCATGGTGATGACGGTGGCCGCGATCAACAAGAAGGAAATCAACAACCTCTACAAGGACAGCGAGAAGACCGGCGGCGAGAAGCCGATCGACCTGATCCGCGCGACGCGGCCGATCGTGATCGTCGACGAGCCGCAAAGCGTCGACGGCGGCCTCGAAGGCCGCGGCCGCGAAGCGCTCGCCGCGATGGCGCCGCTCTGCACGCTGCGCTATTCGGCCACGCACGTCGATCGTCACCACATGGTGTACCGGCTCGACGCGGTCGACGCGTACGAGCGCAAGCTCGTCAAGCAGATCGAGATCGCGTCGGCGATCGTCGAGGATGCGCACAACAAGCCGTACCTGCGGCTCGTCGGCGTGTCGAACCGGCGCGGCGCGATCAGCGCGCGCGTCGAGCTCGACGTCGCAACGGCGGCCGGCGTGAAGCGCCAGATCGTGACGGCCACCGACGGCGACGATCTCGAACGCCTGACCAAGCGCGCGCTGTATGCGGGGCTGCGGATCGGCGAGGTGCATGCGGTGAAGGGCGCCGAGTACGTCGAGCTGCGCCACCCGGAAGGCGAGGCGTTCCTGTCGCTCGGCGAGGCATTCGGCGACATCGACACGCTCGCCGTGCAGCGCGAGATGATCCGCCGCACGATCCGCGAGCATCTCGACAAGGAGCTGCGCCTCGCGGAACGCGGCGTGAAGGTGCTGTCGCTGTTCTTCGTCGATTCGGTCGAGCGCTATCGCCGCTACGACGAGAACGGCATGCCCGTGAAGGGCGATTACGCGCTGATCTTCGAAGAGGAATATGCGCGTGCGGCGCGCGTGCCGGCGTACCGTGCGCTGTTCGACGGCGTCGATGTCGCGCTCGAAGTCGGGCGCGCGCACAACGGCTACTTCTCGATCGACCGCAAGGGCGGCTGGACCGACACGAGCGAAAGCAGCGCGGCGGCCCGCGAGAACGCGGAGCGCGCGTACGGCCTGATCATGCGCGAGAAGGAAGCGCTGTTGTCGTTCGACACGCCGCTGAAGTTCATCTTCTCGCACTCGGCGCTGAAGGAAGGCTGGGACAACCCGAACGTGTTCCAGATCTGCACGCTGCGCGACATCCAGACCGAGCGCGAGCGCCGCCAGACGCTCGGCCGCGGGCTGCGCCTCGCGGTCGACCAGGACGGCGAACGCGTGCGCGACGCGGGCGTGAACACGCTCACCGTGATCGCGACCGAGCGCTACGAGTCGTTCGCGGAGAACCTGCAGAAGGAAATCGAGGCCGATACGGGCATCCGTTTCGGGATCGTCGAGGAACACCAGTTCGCGGCGCTGCCCGTGCAGGAAGAAGACGGCCCGGCGCATGCGCTCGGCATCGAGCTGTCGCGCGTGCTGTGGAACCACCTGCACGAGCAAGGCTATGTCGACGCGCAGGGCAAGGTGCTCGACCGGCTGAAGGACGCGCTGCGCCAGAGCGCGCTGGTGCTGCCCGAGGCGTTCGAGATGCTGCGCGCGCCGATCGTCGCGACGCTGCGCAAGCTGTCGGGCCGCTTCGCGGTGCGCAACGCCGACGAGCGCCGCGCGATCGCGTTGCGGCGCGATGCGTCGGGCAAGGCCGTCGTGTTCGGCGAGGATTTCCGCGCGTTGTGGGACCGCATCCGTCACCGCACCGTGTACCGCGTCGAATTCGACAACGCGAAGCTCGTGCGCGACTGCACGGCCGCGCTGCACGACGCGCCGGACATCGCGCGTGCCCGGCTGCAGTGGCGCAAGGCCGAGATCGACATCGGCAAGGCCGGCATCGAGGCGATCGAGGTGGCCGGCGCCGGCACGGTGTTGCTCGACGAAGGCGAGCTGCCGCTGCCCGACCTGCTCACCGAGCTGCAGGACCGTACGCAGCTCACGCGCCGTTCGCTGGCGACGATCCTGGCCGACAGCGGCCGGCTCGACGATTTCCGCGTGAATCCGCAGCAGTTCATCACGGTCGCGGCCGATGCGATCAACCGCTGCAAGCGCCACGCGCTGGTCGCGGGCATCGCGTATCGCAAGCTCGGCGAGCGCCACGTGCATGCGCTCGAATCGTTCGAGAGCGAGGCGCTGACGGGTTACCTGCGCAACCTGCGGCCCGACGCGCAGAAGTCGATCCACGAAGCGGTCGTGTGCGAGACGGACGCGGAGCGCGCATTCGCCGATGCGCTCGAGGCGCACGACGGCGTGAAGCTGTACGCGAAGCTGCCCGCGTGGTTCCGCGTGCAGACACCGCTCGGCAGCTATCACCCCGACTGGGCCGTGCTCGCGGAACAGGACGGCGGCGAGCGGCTGTACTTCGTCGTCGATACGCCGAATACGGACGGCCACG
Organism: Burkholderia cepacia; assembly: GCF_029962485.1. NCBI lineage: Bacteria > Pseudomonadati > Pseudomonadota > Betaproteobacteria > Burkholderiales > Burkholderiaceae > Burkholderia > Burkholderia cepacia. The sequence goes on along the minus strand of NZ_CP073637.1, from coordinate 34,604 downwards.
TGCCGAGCGAGCACGAGCGTGCGAAGCTCGTGTGCGGCGAAGCGCATTTCCGTGCGCTGGTGGACGGCGACGGTGCGGCGCGCTTCGTGCGCGTCAGGCAGGCCGATGCGTTGTTCGAGCCTGCGGTGCCGTTGGCGGGCACCGGGCGGTGATACGAAGGGCGGCGATGAGCCGCCCTTTTTTTCAGCCTTGATCGAGCGTGCCGGACACCCTCGCGGCGCCCGCTTCGGGCGCCGGTTTTCGTTCTGTCATCCGCGTGAAAGCGATCCGTATTCCTGCGTGAGCACGACGCGGTTACGGCTGGTTGCAAATCGGGTCGGCACGACGTTTCCGCGCGACAGCGGCGTTGCGTTTCCGCCATGAAAAAAGGGCGCCGAAGCGCCCTTTCATCGCATGCGTGCGCCGCGCTTACAGCGTGCGGCCGAATGCGTTGTGATGCGAATGATGCGTGGACGTCGACGCATGCGCGGTATGGCCATGCGTATGCCCATGCGTGTGACCGTGACCCGGCTGCACGCCGGCGCGATCGGCGATCGTGTCCGAGCGGTCGGCTGCGCGCGACAGGCCCTTGTCGCGATCGCCCGCGCGCATGCCGTTCGAGTTGCCCAGCGCCTCGCCGCTCATGTGACCGCCGGACATGCCGCCCGCGTTGCCGCCCGAGCCGCCTGCGCCATGACCGCCACCGTTGCCACCGCCATTGCCGCCGGCCGCCGCGTAGGCGGACACCGAGCCGAGCGCGAGCAGCGCGGCCGTCAATACGGACAGATATCGTTGCTGTTTCATCTTGTGCTCCCTGGAGCGCGTTCGTGTGACTGCATTCTATGAACGCGCAAAATTCGCGCCACACGACGTTGTAAATGATCGTAACGATGCGCGCGGCGCGCATTCGTCAGATCAATCCGGGTGCTGCATGAACGGGGAACGAAGCAGGCGGTGGCGGCGCGTCGGCGCCGCCCCGGTGGTGAAGTGCTTACTGCGCCGGCTGCATGCCCTGCGCGGCGGCCTTGTGCTGCGCGGCCTGCTCCTGCGCCTGCTTCTTCGCCATGTGGTGGCCGACGATACAGCCGCCGACCGCACCGACGACCGCGTGGTGCCCCGCGTAGTGGCCGGCGACCCCGCCCACCACCGCACCCTTCATGCAGCCCGCCGCGTGCGCGCTGCCGATCGTTGCGAGCGCAACGACAGCGGCGGCGCACAGCCTGATGTGTCGAATGGGCATCATGTTTTCATTCTCCTCTTGTAGTGGTCAGTCTGGCCGCTTAATCCCAGCGGCGGCCGCGCCAGTCGCCGCGATCATGCCATTCGTGCTCGCGCCATTCACGGCGGCGCCATTCGTGTTCGCGCCATTCGCGCTGACGCCAGCCATCGCCACGCCAGCCGTCATCGCGGTAGCCGACCGGCGCGTACATGACGGGCGGCGGCGGCGCGACGTAGACCGGTGCGGGCGCCGCGTAGACGCCCGGCACGCCGATGCCGACCGACAGGTCGACGTGGGCCGATGCGACGCCCGATGCTGCCAGCGCCGCTACACCGAGAACTGCACCGAGAATAAGTTTCTTGCTCATCTCGCGACTCCCTGCACGTGTCGTGCGTCATGTGAATACGGTTCGGAGTCTAGGCACCGGGCACAGACACAGGTGAAACGGGTATGCGAGACAGGTAACGGACGATTACGGATGCCCGCAAAGCCTTACGGGACAAGGGAGAGGCCGCACTCGAAACACCGTTGCAGCGGCGCATCGAGCCGGTAAAAAGGGCGTTTCGGCACGAAACCGGGCGATTCGATCGGGCTCGCCGGCATGCGCGGGAAGTGAGCCGCCCGCGCCGTGCGGCACGGGCGGTTCGCAACAGCAGGCGTTACGCGCGGATATCGTCGACGCTGCGCAGCCAGTGCACGCTGAACAGGTTGTCCGCGTCAGTCCAAACGGTATCGGGCTCGAATCCCGCGCGGCGCGCGATCGCGTGGAAGCCGTCGATCGTGAACTTGTGCGAGTTCTCCGTGTGGATGCGCTCGCCGGCTTCGAAGCGGAACGCGTGGCCGCGCACGTGCACCGTCTGGGCGACATCGCTGACGAGATGCATTTCGATGCGCTGCCGCTCGCGGTCGTAGAACGCGCAATGCGAGAACGCGTCGACGTCGAAATCCGCGCCAAGCTCCTCGTTCGCACGCACCAGCAGGTTCAGGTTGAACTGCGCGGTCACGCCCTGCGCGTCGTTGTACGCGTCGTGCAGCGTGCGCACGTCCTTCACGAGATCGGCGCCGACCAGCAAGCCGCCACCGCGCAGCAGCCGTGCCGCATCGCGCAGGAACGCGTCGGCTTCTTCCGGCGAGAAATTGCCGATCGTCGAGCCGGGAAAGAAGCCGATGCGCCGCGCCGGTGTTGCGGTCAGCTCGGCCAGTTGCTCGGCTTTCGTGTAGTCGGCCGCGAGCGGCGCGACGTCGAGCCACGGATAGGCCGAACGCAGTCGCGCGGCCGCGTCGTGCAGGTAATCCGCCGAGATGTCGACCGGCACGTAGCGCGCCGGCGCGTTCGCATAGTTGCCCGCGAACGCGTCGAGCAGCACGCGGATCTTCTCGAGCGAGCCGGCGCCGAATTCGACGAGTTCCGCATGCGGGCCGACGCGCCGCACGATCTCGGCCGCGCGATCGCGCAGGATGCCGAGCTCGGTGCGCGTCGGGTAATACTCCGGCAGTTCGCAGATGCGGTCGAACAGCGCGGAGCCGGCCGCATCGTAGAAGTATTTCGGCGGAATGCTGCGCGGCGTACGCGACAGTCCGTCGATCAGGTCGCGCTCGTACGCGCTCGGCCGCGAATCGCGGGTGGGTTGCTGGCCACCGCTCGTGGCCGTCTGGTCAGACGTCTCGCGCAAGTCGCACTCCCGTGAATTGCCAGCGTGCCGCCGGCGGAAAGAAATTGCGGTACGTCGGCCGTTCGTGCCCGGGCGGCGTCGCGATGCTGCTGCCGCGCAGGACCTGCTGGCCGACCATGAACTTGCCGTTGTATTCGGCCGCGACACCCGCGAGCGGCCGAAAGCCCGGATACGGCTCGTAGGACGAACGCGTCCACTGCCATACGTGCCCGAGCATCTGCTGGATGCCTTCGGCAGGGAACGCGGTTTCCCATTCGAATTCGGTCGGCAGCCGTGCGCCGGCCCATTCCGCATACGCGGCCGCTTCGTAGAAGCTCACGTGGCACACCGGTGCGTCCGGCGCGAGCGGTTCGACGCCGTGCAGGCCGAACGTGCGCCGCACGCGCGTGCCGGCCGCATCGTCGTCGTCGGGCATCCAGTACGCGGGCCCTTGCCACCCTTCCCGCTGCACCGTGGCCCAGCCGTCCGACAGCCAGAACCCGGGGCGTGTGTAGCCGCCATCGGCGACGAACGCCGCAAATTCCGCATTCGTCACGAGACGGTTCGCGATCTCGTACGGCCGCACGAGCGCCGTGTGGCGCGGCCGTTCGTTGTCGAACGAGAACGCGTCGCCGTCGTGGCCGATCTCCACGAGCCCGCCCGGCTGATGCAGCCAGCGCTGCGCGCCGGCGTCGCCCGCGGCCATCGCGTCGCCATCCATCCCGTTGCGCGGCCGGAACGCCGGCTTCAGCGGGTTGCACGAGAACGCGTGCAGCATGTCGGTGACGATCAATTCCTGGTGCTGCTGCTCGTGATGCAGGCCGAGCACGACCTCGGGCGCGATCGCGTCGAGCAACGCCGCATCGGCACCGGCCAGCGCGCGCAGCATCGCGTCGTCGACGTATTGCCGGTACGCATGCACCTCGTCGAGCGACGGGCGCGTGAGCAGCCCGCGCTGCGGCCGCGGATGGCGCGGGCCGAGCGCTTCGTAATAGGAATTGAAGAGGAACTGGAAGGCGTCGTCGAACGGCGCGTAGCCGGGCACGCGGCGCATCAGCACGACGGTTTCGAAGAACCAGGTCGTATGCGCGAGGTGCCATTTCGTCGGACTCGCGTCCGGCATCGACTGCACGGCCTGGTCTTCGGCGGACAGCGTCGCAGTCAACGCGACGCTGTGGGAGCGCACGTCCTGGTAACGGCGCTGAAGCTGTGATGCAAGGAGGCTCATCGGTTTACCGTCCACGTCGCGATTCGCTGCGTTGCGTTGCCGGAAAAGGGAAAGCCTTGCGCGTGATGCGCGCGGCTGACGTGCGACCTGCTGCTGCGTCGTCGGGCAGCCGGCGCGCGCGCCGGGCCGCGGATGCGGCGTCACTTCATCTGCCCGTGCAGAACAGTATGGGCCAGAAATGTGAATGCTGCGAATCGGGATGCCGGCGAAACACGATCGAAAGAAAAATGAAAGTGTTGGCTTCACACGTGTCGAATGCATGACGGCGCGGAGATCCCTGTCCGGGCGGGCTTTGCTGCATGCCGGCCCGCGCAAGCGGCTACTGACGACCCATGACATCCGCGCAGCGCGCGAGTTTGTCTGATGAACGCTGTCGAACGCGGCCATCGTCACCGCGCCGAACCGCTCTGCCCTTCACTTGCGATCCGTATCCGCGCCCGCTTCGAAAAATTTTCTGCATCGATGTCACACACGCGGGGGGCTCGCTCGTCATATCACCGGAACCCACACGAAAGGAGAAGGAACCATGACTGCGAAACTCAATCCGTTTGCCGCTGCCCCCGCACTGATGAAGAACTGGATGGCCGTATCGATCGCCGCTGCCGGGAGCCTCGAGCCGACGCTGATCGAGCTCGTCAAGATCCGCGCATCGCAGATCAACGCGTGCGCGAACTGCATTAACATGCACACCGCCGAGGCGCGCGGGCAAGGCGAGACCGAGCAGCGCATCTACCTGCTCGCCGCGTGGCGCGAAGCGCCCTGCTACACCGACCGCGAACGCGCGGCGCTCGGCTGGACCGAAGCGCTTACGCGGCTGTCGGAGGGCCACGCGGCGCACGAAGCGGCCTATGCGGCGCTGAACGGCCATTTCAGCCAGGAGGAACAGGTGAAGCTCACGCTGATGATCAACGTGATCAACGGCTGGAACCGGCTCGCGGTCGGCTTCGGGCTGTGGATCGAGCCGGCCGACGCGAAGGCCGCCGCCGCGAAGATGGTGGCCTGATGACGAACCTCGACCCGGCCAAGGACAACGCCGAAGCACGGGCCGACGCGGCGGCGAGCTTCGATCCGCTGCGTCGCACGCTGATCCGCGTCGCGTACCGGATGCTCGGTTCCGTCGCGGATGCCGAGGACATGGTGCAGGACGCGTTCATCCGCTGGATGGACGTCGACCGTACCGAGGTGCGCGTACCCGAGGCGTTCCTGCGCCGCATGGTGATGCGCATGTGCCTCGATCAGCTGAAGTCTGCGCGGCACCAGCGCGAGACCTATATCGGCCCGTGGCTGCCCGAGCCGGTCGTCGAGGAAGACGAACAGGAAGACGTCACGCTGCCGCTGCTGCTCGCGCTCGAACGGCTCTCGCCGCTCGAACGCGCGGCGTTCCTGCTGCACGACGTGTTCGGTCTCGAGTTCGACGAAGTGGCCACGACGATCCAGCGCGACCCGGCCGCGTGCCGGCAGCTCGCCGCACGGGCGCGTACGCATGTGCGCGAAGCGCGGCCGCGGTTTCATGTCGAGAAGCAGCGTGGGATCGAACTGGCCGAAGCATTCTTCGCGGCATCGCGCAGCGGCGACATGCGTGCGCTCGGCGCGATGCTCGCCGAGGACGTGAGCCTGCATTCCGACGGTGGCGGCAAGCGCACGGCCGCGGGCAAGCCGGTGTTCGGCTTCGAGCTCGTGATGAAGGTGCACGAGTACCTGGCCGGGTTGTTCGCGACGCATGCGTCGAAACTCGTGCGGGCCGGGTTCATCAACGGGCTGCCGGGGTTCGTCACGCTGGAAGCGGACGGCGAGCTGCAGACGACGGCGCTCGAGATCGACGACGGGAAGATCGTCGCGATCTATGTCGTGCGGAATCCCGACAAGTTGAAGCATCTGCATTGAAGGTGATGTGAGCCGGTGCCGCATGCCATGCGGATGCATGGCGACGGCGCCGTGCGCCCTCGTCTTTCCGCTTCGTCGATCGCCGGCTACCGCAATCAGTACATCGCGCCTGCGGTGTTGCCGAGCATGAACATCAGTACGCCAAGCAGCGGCGTCGCGACGGCGAAACCGGCCGCCGCCAGCCAGTTCGTGCCACCCAGCGCCTCGAGCAGCGCGAGAAACGATTCGCGAGACGTCGCGTTCGGGCGCAGTTTTTCGATCCTGCGTTCGACGTGCTGCTTGTAGAGGCTGTTCCCGCACCAGCCGAGCGAGACCGCGATCCCGATCGTGACCGGGTCGAGCGTGGTCGATTCGAAGTATGTCGGGAAGTACAGCAGCTCGACCAGCGTGATGCCGAGCGTGACGGCGAGCACGGCGGCCGCCTGCCAGTACATGCATCGATAGGCCATCCAGACCGGGCCCAGGAAGCATGCGGCCCAGTTCCACGACTGCCGGCTCTTGCGCGATTCGGCGATCGCCCATTTGCGCTCGAACCAGGCGGCGTTCTTGCCGACGTAAGCGGCGATTTCGTCGTTGCTTACGGACGATGCGGCGGTCGTGACCTCGGACATGTCGTGTGCTCTCAGTCGCGCGGATCGCGCGTTGTTGTTTTGATGCGGTTTGGACGTGCTGGAAATCGGGCGACGCGCGGCGCAGCCGCTTCGATGTGCACACGATTCTACTCGCCGTGCAGCGGCGGTTGAATGGCCGATCGGGATGTCGGTGACGATGCGATGCCGGGCCATGTATCGCGCAACGCATCGGGGCTTCATGCGCTGTTTCGGGCCGGAAAAGAAAAACGCCACGCGAGGTTGCCGCGTGGCGTTTGTATGTTTGGCGAGCCGCGTTGCCTGTAGGCAAGTTGTGCTGCCGGACCCCTTCATTTTGTTCGTTGGTAGGCTCGATTGGATTCGAACCAACGACCCCCACCATGTCAAGGTGGTGCTCTAACCAACTGAGCTACGAGCCTAAGAAGCCGCGAATTATAGAGAGGGTTTTTGAGGAGCACAAGCCCCTTCGTGAAAATTTTTTGAGTCACGGCGCACGGACGCTGACGATCGATGTTGCCTGGCGATGTTGCGAACGTCGGATTCACCTGTTCGCATCACAGCAAAACGCGTCGATGTGCTGTGGTGTTATCCACATTGCCCTCTGGATAACCGTCCGGCAAGCCTCTGGATTCACAGTGGAACGATTGAGGATATGTCGGCGAGTCTGTGAATTGACGAAAAGTTGTTCTGTGCTGCGCGGAGCTGTTCACGTGACACACCCATGGTTATGCATTCCGCTTCGCGCTGAAAATTCAGTGCGTTACGGAGGTTATCCACTGTGGGGCACAGCGCTTGTTAACTATGACTACGTATGTATACGAACCCTGTTAACACCTTTGGATAAGCACAGTCCGTCGACTGTGATCCGCCTGGAATATGCACTGCGTGCGGCGAGCAGAGGAACGAATCGGGAAGCTGTGAAGCACGTGGGTGATACGTGAGCCGTCATGTCTGTAGAACCGCCGGCATCCAGGGGAAGCCGTTCGTTGACGACTGAACCGCACGAGGTAAAGCGACGACGTACAAAGTACTGATGGTCCCGCGCGGAGCGATCGATCTATCCGATGGCGCGCACGTCGTCCGCGTATTTGGCGAAGCGCTGCTGCCGACTGAAGCACGTGGACCCAGGACATGATGAAAAGACGATCGATGCCGTCACACGCCAGGCCGTGATTTCAGCGATCACCGCGTATTTCTCGTCACACCGGACGACAGTCGACTTCGAACCCTGATCGACGAAGGTGAAAACCGGCGCGATGAAATCGAAGAAAAAACCGGGCAATGCGAGTGATGCTCGCGTACCGGCTCGGTACCAGGATCCAGGTCGCGGCGCTCAGGCTCGACGACGAGACGGGTTTCCGGAAATTGTGGGAAGCGGGCGAACTGATTTGCAGGCGCTGTCGGCAGGAGACGTTGAAGGAAGCGGCCTGAGCGTGGCGCGTGTTCTGGTCATGTTTCTTTTCTTGGTCCGACGATTAACCATAACGTCCTGATTAAACGGTAAAATCCCGCCCGACAGAGTCACAGACACCATCCGAGGGTGCTGAAATAAAAAAGGGCTGTATCATGAACATGCCGGACATCGGCGCCGCGCTTCGCGGCGGCTTGCTTCAGCAGGATCGTTTGCTCAAGTTGGATACCCCGCTGGGGGCCAACGCACTTGCCGTACAGCGCGTCGTCGGCCGATCGCAGATCGGCAGGGACTATTCGTTTACGCTCGACGTCGTATCGAGCAATGACGGTCTTGAACTCAAGAAGCTGATCGCTCAGCCTGCGACGCTCTGGATTCAGCTCGGGAACAATGCATATCGGCCGGTCAGCGGCTACATCTACACCGCGCGCCGACTTGGCGCGAACGGCGGGTTGACGACCTATCAGCTCGAGTTGCGTGCCTGGATGCACGTGCTCCGGTTTCGCCGGGACGAGAAGATCTGGATCGACAAGAACGTCGAGGAAATCATTTCCGACGTACTTGGCATGCATCCGGAAGCACGCGGGCGGTTCCGCTTTGCCTTGTCTCAGCCTTTGGCGAACCGTTCGTACACGCGACAGAGCGAGACGGACTGGAACCTCGTACATCGGTTGATGGAAGACGAGGGGCTTTACTGCGCATGGCAGCAGGCCGATGACGGCAATTCGCATACGCTCGTGATCACCGACAACCTGCAGGCGTTCGTGCCGCTGTCGCCGGAAATCGTGCGCTTCTACCGCGGCGGTACGGCAGGCGAAGCGGACGCGTTCACGCAATGGTCAGGCACGCGCACGCTGCAGAGTGTGACGCTCACGACGCGCACATTCGACTACAAGAATCCTGCACAGCCGTCGAACCCGAAGGGCACGTCGTTGCCGACGATGGTCGGCCAGGGCGAGTTGCCGGATCAACTCGAAGTCTACGAGTACACCGGCGCTTATACGTATCCGGACCAAGCCCGTGGTGATCATCTGGCGAAGGTCAAGATGGAGGGGTGGGAGTCGCAGGCAAAGCGCTTCCATGCCGCGGGCGGCGTGCGCGCGATCGATGCCGGCCGACGCTTCACGCTGGCAGACCATCCCGAGCATGATCGCGATTCCGCCGATCAGCGCGAGTTTGCGGCGATCGAGGTCGCGTGGTGGATCGAGAACAACCTGCCCGTATCCGGTAGCGATTCGGATTTCCCGCATAGCTTGAAACGCGCGCTCGACCGGACGCGAGCACGTTACGAAAACACGCCTGGGCTTCAGGTATCACATGACGACGGTTCGGTCGGTTTCTATCTCGTCGAAGTCGAAGCGCATCGCGTGAGCGTGCCGTATCGCAGCCCGTTCGAGCACAAGAAGCCGGAGATGCATCTCGAGACGGCAATCGTCGTCGGGCCGCAGGGCGAGGAGGTCTATACCGACGAACTGAACCGGATCCGCGTGCAGTTCGTGTGGGACCGCCTGAACCCGGGTAACGAGAATGCGTCGTGCTGGGTGCGCGTGGTGCAGTCCGATACCGGCGGCGGCTACGGCGGCGTGCATGTGCCGCGCATCGGCGAGGAAGTGCTGATCGATTACGTCGGCGGCGACTGCGACCGGCCGCTGGCCGTCGGGCGCGTGTACAACGGCGCGAACCAGCCGCAGTGGCATAGCGACGGGATCCTGTCCGGCTACCGGTCGAAGGAGTATTCGGGCGGCGGCTACAACCAGCTCGTGATGGACGATGCGACCGGGCAGAACCGCGTGCAGTTGATGAGCAGCAGCGCGAACAGCTTGCTGCATCTGGGCTACATCATCGACCACAGTGCGAATTCGCGCGGGTCGTATCTCGGCAGCGGGTTCGACCTGCGATCGGATGCGTATGGCGCGGTGCGCGCGAGCCAGGGCCTGTACGTGACGACGCACCCGAAGGCGGCGAACAGCCAGCCGCTCGACGTGAAGGAAGCGCAGCAGCAGCTCGTGACGGGCGAGAGCCTGGTCGAGGCGATGTCGGGCGTGAGCGAGCAGCATCAGGCGGAAAGCCTGAAGGACGCGCAGGACACGATGCGCGCGTTCACGGACGCGACGCAGGACAGTGCCTCGGGCAGCGCGTCGGGCGGGCGCACAGCGGGCGGCGGCACGGGTAACGCGAACGCGTTCAAGGAACCGGTGATGCTGTTCGGCAGCCCGTCGGGGATCGGGATGTCGACGCAGCAGTCGGTGCACGTGGTCGCGAACGATCACGTGAACGTGGCGAGCGGGCAGAGCGTGCACGTGGCCGCGGGCAAGTCGCTGATCGGGAGCATCGGGCAGAAGCTGAGCCTGTTCGTGCAGAACGCGGGGATGAAGCTGTTCGCGGGCAAGGGCAAGGTCGAGATCCAGGCGCAGTCGGACAACATCGAGGTGACCGCGCAGAAGGCGGTGAAGGTCGTGTCGGCGACGGATCGGATCGAGATCGCGGCTGATCAGGGGATTCTGCTGACGAGCGGTGGGGCATACATTCGGATCAAGGATGGCAATGTCGAGGTCCATGCGCCCGGAAAGATCGATGTGAAGGGCGCGTCGCATACGTTCGCGGGGCCGGCGAGCATGGGGTATCCGTTGCCGAGTCCGCGGCCGGATCAGCCGGGGCAACTGGAATTGCTGCACCAGTATGCGAATGGCGAGGGTTTCAAGGGCGGCAAGTTCACGGTGCTGGACGCCAGCGGTGGCGTGTTGAGAGAAGGTGCGCTGGATGCAAAGGGGCATACGATCGTGAGCGGCTTGCCGGCCGGCGCTGTGCAGGTCCAGTTCGGCGAGGATCCGCGCAATCAGTACGATCCGTCGAGCGTATTCAAGACGGCGCAATGGCCAGCGAAACCGATGCAGGAAGCGGATCCGACCGCGACGGCGATGTCTCAACTCGGCGGTCTGTTGCCACCCGGGGCGCTGCCGGGTGCGACAAAGTTGGCGGCCATCGCGGGGCAGGCCGCACAAGGCGGCATCGGGAAGGCGTTGAGCGGACAGGCGATGGGGCTCGCGCAGGGGGCGCTCGCGAACGTGTTGCCGTCGGGCGCGATGCAGGCAGTATCGGGGGCGACTCAACTGGCCGGCATGGCGGGGCAGGTTGCCCAGGGAGGTGTTGGTCAGGCGTTGAGCGGTCAGGCGATGAGCCTCGCCAAAGGTGCCCTTGCCAGCGCGTTGCCGTCTGGTGCCGGTGCGGCCCTTTCGCAGGCCGGCCAACTCGGCGCCGCAGCCCAGCAGGTCGGTGCGCTCGCCCAAGCCGCGCGAAGTGCCGTACCTGCGCTGAAGGTTCTCTGAGTATCCGCTCGCGCAAGGCGCGCCCCATCACTTTCGAATAAAGAACAACCATGACCGCTTCTTCGGGCGTCATTCTTCCCAAGCCGACTGAGGTCTACGTCGCGCCGCTGCTGCAAATCGAAACCGTCGACGTCAAGGCGGGCGTCAAGGCGTGTGACCGCTGGTTGCGTGCGATCAGCCACGACTTCATCACCATCGAGCGGCTCGAAATGGTTGCCAACGCGCTGCCGGTGGTGGCGAACATCATGGCAGCCGTCGATCTCGTGCTCGATATCAAGGACATGATCGAGCATGGGCAGAGCGGCAAGCATCCCGATGTGTTCGATTATCTGAACCTCGGTCTCGACCTGATCGGGATCATTCCGATTCCACCCGGTACGGGCGAATTCCGGATGGGCATGCGTCCGGTGATGAAGCTTGTGCGGCAGAAGGTTGTCGAGAGCGGCAAGGCGCTGGGCGAGGCGACGTTGCAGGTGATGCAGACCGCACTGCTGCAGGCGCTCATCGACAGTCTGAGCGAGCAGTTCGCCGGCCGTATTCAGAGTTTCGTCGATGGCGTGAAGAAAGAGCTGAACAACCTGCTCAAGACCTGTGCCGATTACATCGAGAAATTCATGGTCGGCTTCGCGCGCCTGTTCGAGGAGGTGGCGGGGGAAAAGCAACTCAGTGTCGCGCACAACGTCCGCGCGGTGGGGCAGCATGCGGGCCAGATTGCATCGGGCTTTGCGGCGCATGATGCACGCAAGACATTTGCCGGGCTCGGTCATTTGATCGTCGACTTCGTGAAGATCGAAGCAAAGGAGCTCATCAACACCGGGACGCAGGCGGCGAAAGTGCTCGATCTCAAGTATCGCGAGCCGCTGCTGAACGTCGCGAAGGCGTTGCGCACGATGATCCCGGTGGTCAAGGAGAAAATCCTTGCGCTGGGCGGTATCGACGCCGGCAAGATCGGTTGGTTGATCAACCTTATCCAGACTGCCATCGACAAGAAGCGCGATGCGTTGCGCAAGCAGAAAGTGCATTCGACTGGCATCAAGGAACAGGGAACGACGAAAGTTCATCGTCACGAGGGTGAGGGGCAGAAGGAAACGGTCAGGCATACGGAACCGGCCCAACATCCGGGGCCGAACGACAGCAAGCTGATCTGCCCGCGACCTTCGCCGCCGGTTGCGACGAAGCGTTCGGTGGGATTTGCGCTGGGCGACGAGCGGCTCGAGCACCACGATTTCACATTGCCCGGTGTTCTTCCCATTGTCTGGACACGGACTTATCGATCGTTTTTCGACGCCAATGATTCGGGAGGAGAGCTTGGTGCACGCTGGATGACGGCGTACACCACGCGTATCGATGCGCATCGGGATCGATTGACCTACCACGACGCGACAGGCCGCAGCATCGACTATCCACGGCTTGTGCCTGGCGACGCCCATGTCGACAGGAGCGAGGGCGTGACGTTGTTGCGCCTCGATGACACGTGGATCACGTTGACGCGTGGGCATGAACTGCTTGAGGCCTATGAATTGCGCGGCGACGCATTTCGTCTTGCCTTCGTCAAGGACCAGTCGGGTAACCAGGTCACGCTCGACTACGACGATCGTCATCGGCTGACGCGGTTGATTGCGCCGACCGCGATCGTTGCCTTTCATTACGACGAAAAAGGGCGGATCGTCGAGGCGACGCATCATGGCGCCGATGGCAAGCGTATCGATACGTTGGCACGCTATACGTACAGCACGGACAGCGATCTCGTCGTGGCGATCGACCGGAATGGAAATCGTCGCGAATACGCGTACCGCCATCACCTCATTACACGCTACACGGATCGAACCGACCGTGGGATGAACCTCGAGTGGGACGGTACGGGGCCGAAAGCGAAGTGTGTCCGCGAGCATGCGGATGACGGCAGCTTCGACACGCGACTTGCATGGCATCCGGACTTCCGAATGGTCAGCGTGACGGACGCGCTCGGCAACGTGACGAAGCATTATTACGATCTGCATGGCTACACATTCCGCATCGTCTATCCGGATGGTCGAGAGGAATGGATGTATCGGGATGCTTATCACAATCTCATACAGCATACGTATCCGGACGGTGGCGTCGAACGCATGTCCTATAACGGACAGGACAACCTTGTCCGGCACGTTCGTGTCGACGGCAGCGTGACCGAGACGGACTACGACGACAAGGACCATATGGTTCGAATCGTCGATCCTCAGGGGGCTGTGTGGTTGCGTGAATACGACGACGCGGGGCGCGTCACGGTCGAAACCGATCCGCTCGGACACAAGACGACATACAGCTACAACGCACAAGGCTTGCCGGTAGAGGTGACCGATGCCAAGGGTGGCGTCAAGGTCATGGCGTATGACGACGCGGGCCGGTTGATCTCGCACACGGACTGCTCGGGCAAGACGACGACCTGGGCCTATGACGTGCAGGGCCGGTTGACCGAAAAGACGGATGCGTCAGGCGGGGTAACCGCGTATCGCTATGGCAGCAATGGACGGCCCGAAGCCATTCGCACCGCAGCCGGTACTCAACGTGTTCAATACGACGCCGAGGGACGCCTGCTTGCGATCACGGACCCGATGGAGCGTACCTCGCGTTACAGCTATGACGTTGCGGGGCGCGTCGCGGCGCGCACCGACGCGCTGGGGAACACGCTGAGTTACGGTTATGACAGGCTCGGGCGCCTGGTGAGGTTGACCGACTCGAATCATGCGACCTATCAGTGCAAGTACGATCCCGTTGGCCGGCTGCTCGAGACGGTCGGCTTCGACGGGACGGAAACGCGCTATGTCTACAGTGAAGAGACCGGCTATGTATCCGCCATCGATGTAGCCGGGAAGATCACCGTGGTCGAATTCGATCGCGGAGGCCGGCTGGCACGACGGATGTGCGATGGTAACGAGGAGCGCTTCGCCTACGATGCGCTCGGTCGACTCGTCGACGCGCAAAATGCCTGCAGTCGCATTCAACATTTCTTCGATCCCGCGGGAAACCTGGTGCGGGAGCATCACGCTTACGATCTTTTCGGCGAACAGCGCAGTTACGTCTGGCATCACACGTACGACGAACTGGGTACGCGTATCGGTACGGTGCGGCCGGATGGGCACAGGGTCGACTGGCTCACGTATGGATCAGGGCATGTCCACGGGATGTTGCTCGACAACGAAGAGCGTGTGAACTTTGAACGCGATGATTTGTATCGCGAAGTTCAACGAACCTACGCGAGCAAGCTCGAACAGCGGACCGAATATGACCCGGCCGGCCGCTTGCTGAACTGGATGCTCCGCCGCGAGAAGGCTCCTGCGCCATTGATGGCCCGGCATTATCGCTACGATGCCGCGAGCCAGGTCACGCATATCGAGGACAGCCGGCGAGGGTTGTTCGACTATCGCTACGATCCGGTCGGGCGGTTGATCGAAGCGACCGGGCACGGCGGTGCCGAGCGTTTTGCCTTCGACCCTGCCGGCAACCTTGTCGATGTCGGCAGCCCGGAACATGCGCGTACGTCAGCGCCGCCGAGCCCGGTTCGATCGGTCAGCACGCTGCCGCCTGCCGTGCCCAAAGTGCTTGGCAACCTGCTCAGGGAATATGCCGGTTCGCGTTTCAGTTACGACCCGCAGGGGAACGTCACCGAGAAACGTACGCCGGAAAGCGTGCAACGTTTTGAGTGGGACGCGTTCAATCGGCTGGTTCGTGCACGAATCGAATCGCCGGCTCGCCAAACGGATGCGCGGTATTTCTACGATGCGGCGGGGAGACGAATCGCGAAGGAGGTCGATGGAGTCGCGACGATATTCGGCTGGGACGGCAACCGGCTCGCTTATGAGAGCGATCACGAGCGCAGTACGCACTATGTGTACGAAGCGAATTCCTTCGTTCCGCTTGCACAATACGTCAGCGTACCCGTCGGCGGGATCCCGACTCCCTCGCGTGATGGTTCGGCACGTTATACCTCCGAAGACGATCCATTGCAGCGGATTCCGGTCTCGGAGGCGGACGCTCACCTGTATTACTACCACTGCGATCAAGTCGGCACGCCATTGATGCTGACCGACGAACTCGGTGAGGTTGTGTGGGAAGCGACTTACAAGGTGTGGGGTGAAGCGAAGGAAATTGTTTCACGCGTCTCGCGCGCATCCGGGCAAGCGGTGCGGAACGCGATTCGCTTTCAGGGGCAGCAACTGGACGACGAGACCGGGCTCGCCTATAACCGTCACCGCTACTACGACGCCGCGACGGCACGCTATGTCAGTGCCGATCCCATTGGCTTGTTGGGGGGCGTCAATCAATATCGCTATGTGTTGGCGCCGACCGGGTGGGTCGATCCGCTGGGGCTGAGCGAAGATCCTTGTTGCAACTGCGGCGGCAAGGCGATTATCCGGCACTACGACACCAATTCGGCGACCGGGCATTACACGGTAGAGGTGGAGAGCGGCTATATGTCGGTTCACACGCATCAGGTGATAGAGAAGGACGGAACCACCAAGATCGTGAACGAGAGGCGCGAACGCTATATGACCGGTGACCCGATTCTGCATACCGCCGAGGTTCCGTTGCCTGACGCAAAGGCAGCCCTGGCCTATCAGCAGTCTCAGATTGGAAAGAAGCTCGAAGCCTATGACGAGCGTACGAACAGTTGTGTCGACCACGTCGCGAATGTGCTTCGAGCCGGGGGAGCGGATGTTGCGCGGGGGCCTTTGGGTCAGATGAGATATCTCGGGAAGCTGGGTTTCAAGGCAAAGGTAAAGAAGGAATGAGATATCCGGGCGACCGGATTGGAAATCAAAGGTGAAATGATGCCGCTGGTGAATTGTGCATATCACGGACGTGTCGGAGGCGAGCTCGTGACTCGTGCCGTGTCCGATCTCGTCAACGATCGTGGCAACTGGAAGGGCGGCCGCAGGGTCGTGCCGTTAACGCTGGTGCGCGACGAGATCGAGTTTCCGGGCTACATGCTCGAATCCGAAGAGACGAAACTGCTTGAATTGGGCGGGACGCATGCAGGAGGAGGCGTCTATCGGTTCGACGATGACGAGTCGATGGAAACAGCTATCGGATTGTTGACGGCAACGTGTGTTGAATGCCTGAGGGAATTGATGGCCGGGCAGGAAGAAGGGTAAAGCGCCGCGTCTTCGGGGAGAGGGATGACCCAATTGAATTTCGGCAGGATCGATCGCTGTTCCGTCCGGCTCAATACCGCGACGCTGCTCGGCCTGAAGGCGGCCTATGAAGACTTCGCGAAGACCGGGCAGGATCTGCGCAACTTCGAGATCTGGATCGAAGACGAAAGTGAAGGCATCGCGGATCCGACGCCCGAGGATCACGTCATCAGCGTGACGTTCGTGGCGAAGATGCCTCTCGGCATGCGCGGGCTCGGCAATGCAAGTCCGCTCGGGACGTCGATGAAATACGTCATCTCCCCTGAGACCGGCGAGATTCTCAAGGTTTATCTGACCAAGTGACCTTGGCGGCGGTGAAGGTGGTCAGCCTTCGTATGTGGATAACCGCGGCGCAAACGACGCGAAACGCTGTGCGAGCAATAGGTGAGCATGCACCCGGATCGCAAGCCGAGTGCGGATCCTGACGAGTTCCAACAGTGACGAGCCGAACCGAATGCGTAAGCACGCGACTGGACTGAGGTCAGCCTGCTTTACGACGTGGGTCCGTGTGGAATGAGCATTGCGTTTCGTGCGCTCGTCGGCGGTCCGCATGTGGACAACCCGCACACCAACCAGTCGAACTCCTGTGCATCGAACAGGTGAGCGCTTTGCATTGGCCCACACGAATCAACGCGAAGGCCTTGTCTGGCACGGCCTCGCCGGAATAGAGCAGATGACGCGGATAGCTTTCTCGCGATCCGTCGTGATTGAGTGCCTTGTGGATATCGAGAACTCAAAGCACTCGAAGACCTGTGCATTCAGCGAGTGAGAGTAATCGAATTCGGTGCAAGTGTTCGCGTTATCTCGCGGGTTGTGGATATCGCGCTCCGAAACAACCTCAAACGCTGTGCAGACGGAGAGTGAGCGAGTCGACCGATGGCTGCGCGATGTGGATATCCTGTTCCGCAGCGACTCGAAACCCTGTGACTCCAAAAGGTGAGGGTGCCGGAGGCGCTTCGGTGTGGACAACCGACCAGGAAAGTCAGTCGAAACACTGTGCAGGCGAGTGGTGAGCGCAAGCGCGCCCGAGCCAGCAAAGCCGCATGATTCCGGGCGCCGACAGCCGCCACCGACCGCCGACAGCGCGCGCATCGTACCACTCAAGTCTGCTGATCGAGCGCCTGCACGACCGCCTTCTCGCCGAGACTCCCCGCCGGCCCGACCACCGCATAGTTGAGCCCGTTCACCGACCCATACCGTGCGAGCAACGCGCCATCCACACGTTGTCCGGCCGGCAGCAGCCGATGTTTCGATTCCGCCGGCCGGAGATAGAAGCTCAGCGTCCGCCCGGCCTCGTCCTCATAGAGCACCATCGCAGCGGTGGCGCCGCTATCCGTCGTGAACAACCGTCCACCGACCGGCCTGAACCCCGCCGCGCTCAAATCCGGCAGCCTCGCCGATGCCCCGACACGCCGGGTGAGCCACCCCTGCAAATCCCCCGCACCGGTCGGCCGGTAATCGACCTTGGCCGTCTGATCGACCACCATCATCCGGTAAGCCTCGACCGCATCGCTCATCGGTGCGATGGGCGGCGCCGCGTTCCATCCACGCGCCTGCCATCCGCCGAACGTCCCCAGCCCGACGCAGAACACGAACGAAGCCGCGACCGCGAACCGCATCCGCGAGCGTTCGGCCCGCCGGCCGCGAATGGCGGCAGGATCCAGCGCAGGGTTATCGGCCGGCATCCGCACGCTCTCCAGCGCGGCCCGCAACCGCTGCGCATCCTGTTGCCATTGCTTCACCTGTTCCGCGCGCTCCGGATGCAGCGCGAGATAGCGCTCGACCGCGGCGCGCGCATCGTCGTCGAGCTGGCCGTCGACGTAGGCCTGAAGGTCGTGTTCGTTCGGAGGCGTGTTCATTTCTTCATCAACCGGAGAGAAGGAGCAGGAAGCTCGCCGTCGCTGAGCTGGCGCAGCGCCTGGCGCGCGCGGGAGAGCCGCGACATCACGGTGCCGATCGGCACTTCGAGCAGGTCGGCGACTTCCTGATAGGTGAAGCCCTCGACCGCGACGAGCAACAGCAGGCTGCGCTGCTCGTCCGACAGCCGGCCGAACGCTTCGAGCGTCGCGCGCGCCGCGAATTCGCGTTCGGCGGATGGCCAGTGTGCTTCGTCGTCGTCGCGGATCCGGCCAAGCAGCCAGTTGTAGCGCTTCGCGCTGCGTTTCCCGTCGAGAAACTGCCGGTACAGGATCGTGAAGAGCCAGCTGCGCAGCGATGCGTCGTCGCGACGGCTCGTCCAGCGCGACAGCGCGCGCTCGAGCGTCGACTGAACGAGATCGTCGGCCGCATGGACGTCGCGCGCCAGCCAGAGCGCGAAGCGTCGCAGCCTGGGGATGAGTTCGCGCAATGCGTCGTCGTCGAGGGCGGTGGAGGGCATGGCCGGGCCGGTTGCCGAATGGGTCGAGATGCCGCGTAAGACGCCGGTGGGCGCCGCTTATTCCACCAGCATAGGAAAAAATTTTTCGTGGAATAAAGCGGCGCGGGTGGCGTCCTACGCGGGTTCGACAATGACCTGACGGTCGGGAGCACATTCATGCAGCGATCTTCTTCCTCTTCTTCACCGCAGCGCGAGCCTGGGCGCGGGTGGTGGCGCTGGGCCGCGATCGGCGGCGCGGTGGCCGGCGTGGCCGTGGCGTTCGGGTATGTCGGCGGGTGGTTCGCGCCGGCGCGTCTGACCCCGCACCGGATCGTCGACGCGTTGCAGACGGCCGGCGGCGGCATTCACCCGGGCTTCCGGCGCAATCACGCGAAGGGCGTGTGCGTGACCGGTTACTTCGAAGGCAACGGCGCCGCGAGCGCGTATTCGGTCGCGCCGTTCTTCAAGGCGGTACGTACGCCGGTGGTCGGGCGCTTCGCGTTGCCGGGCGGGAATCCGTACGCGCCCGACAGCAGCGTGCCGATCCGCAGCCTCGCGCTGAAGCTCACCGCGCCTGATGGCGAGCAATGGCGAACCGGGATGAACGCGATGCCCGTGTTTCCGGTGGCGACGCCGCAGGCGTTCTACGCGCAATTGCTGGCGACCCGGCCCGATCCGAAGACGGGCAAGCCCGACCCGTTGAAGGTGAAGGCGTTTTTCGGCGCGCACCCCGGAGACGGCTGCGTTCCGCGAATGGGTGAAGGGTGCGAAGCCGAGCGCGAGCTACGTCACCGAAAGCTATTACGGATTGAACGCGTTCTACTTCGTCGACGCGGCCGGCAAGCGCCAGGCGGTGCGATGGCGCGTCGTGCCGGAGCAGACCGGCGCCGGCGACGTTGCGACGGCCGGGGACCCGAACGTGCTGCAGCAGGACGTGACGCAGCGCATCGCGGCCGGTGCGCAGAAGTGGAAGCTGCTGGTCACGCTGGCGGAGCCCGGCGATCCGGTGGACGACGCGACGAAGGTCTGGCCCGCCCAGCGGACGACGATCGATGCGGGCACGCTCGTGCTCGACCGCGTGGAGGCGCAGGACAGCGGGCCGTGCCGAGACGTGAATTACGACCCGACGGTGTTGCCGCAGGGGATTCAGGTGTCGGGCGATCCGTTGCTGGCGGCGCGTTCGGCGGCGTATGCGGATTCGTATCTGCGACGCACGAGCGAAGAGGCCGGGGTGGCTGGCGTGGCGCGATTGAGTGGGGAGGGACGATGATGAAGGCTTCGACGACGTTTAGCTTGCCGGCGCGAGTGCTGCATTGGGTGATGGCCACGATGATCCTCGCGATGCTGTTCATCGGGGTGGGGATGGTCGCGTCGGTTTCCGAGCGGCACGAGATCCTGGTGGCGATTCACAAGCCACTGGGTGTGGCCGTCCTGGCGCTGGTGTGCGTGCGGATCGTGGTGCGGGTGCTGTCGAAGTCGCCGGCGTTGCCCGAGGACCTGCCGTGGTGGCAGAAGGTGGCCGCGCACGGGTCGCATCTCGTGCTGTATGCGCTGATGGTGGCAATGCCGCTGATCGGGGTGGGCGATGCTGTCGGCTGGCGGGTACCCGGTGACGCTGGGCGGTGGCGTGCAGTTGCCGGCGCTGGTTTCGGCTGATCCGGTGACGTTCGCTTGGCTCAGGGTCGCGCATCGGGTGCTGGCCTATCTGTTCTTCGCGACCTTCCTCGCGCACTTTGCGGCGGCGCTGTATCACGGGCTGATCCGGCGGGACGGCGTGGTGCGGGCGATGGTGGGGCGGTAACCGACGGTAGCTTGCGTTCGCGGCGGCGGGGCGGTTCACGGGCGACCGAGGCTGCTCTTGCCGTGCCCCTTATATATGAACACTGGGTCGGCTCAGCGGCCCCCGACCTGGCATGTCAAAAATATTTCACAAAGGGGGTTGCGGAGACCGGAGTAGGTGCTTAGAATCACGCCTCTTTCGCGCTAACGGAAACGCAGCGCGGGGGAAAGAAGGGAAGCGGTACTGTTGAAGTCGGTTTTATCGACTCCAGTGCAAACGAAATTAAACCGCAGTCGTCGCAACGAAGTAGTTTAAAAAAGTTGTTGACGAGTTTTAAAAAACGGTTGATAATCTCGCTTCTCTGCTGCTGAAAACGCAGCGCTGCCGGGAAGCGCGAAGTTCCTCGCAGATTGCTCTTTAAAAATTAACAGCCGATAAGTGTGGGCGCTTGATGGAAGCGAGCTGATCCTCGGATCAGATAGCGAAAGTATCAAGAGTCTCACACTAAAGTAAGTCAGGTTTATGAAGTGATTCATATTCCTGTCAGCTTTGAGTGAGCGACCGGTTCTTAACCGAACCGAAAACAGTAACAGGTTTAAACTGAAGAGTTTGATCCTGGCTCAGATTGAACGCTGGCGGCATGCCTTACACATGCAAGTCGAACGGCAGCACGGGTGCTTGCACCTGGTGGCGAGTGGCGAACGGGTGAGTAATACATCGGAACATGTCCTGTAGTGGGGGATAGCCCGGCGAAAGCCGGATTAATACCGCATACGATCTATGGATGAAAGCGGGGGACCTTCGGGCCTCGCGCTATAGGGTTGGCCGATGGCTGATTAGCTAGTTGGTGGGGTAAAGGCCTACCAAGGCGACGATCAGTAGCTGGTCTGAGAGGACG
The DNA here is from genome assembly GCF_029962485.1 of Burkholderia cepacia. Lineage (NCBI taxonomy): Bacteria > Pseudomonadati > Pseudomonadota > Betaproteobacteria > Burkholderiales > Burkholderiaceae > Burkholderia > Burkholderia cepacia. The sequence goes on along the minus strand of NZ_CP073637.1, from coordinate 13,110 downwards.
ACCAGCCACACTGGGACTGAGACACGGCCCAGACTCCTACGGGAGGCAGCAGTGGGGAATTTTGGACAATGGGCGAAAGCCTGATCCAGCAATGCCGCGTGTGTGAAGAAGGCCTTCGGGTTGTAAAGCACTTTTGTCCGGAAAGAAATCCTTGGTCCTAATACGATCGGGGGATGACGGTACCGGAAGAATAAGCACCGGCTAACTACGTGCCAGCAGCCGCGGTAATACGTAGGGTGCGAGCGTTAATCGGAATTACTGGGCGTAAAGCGTGCGCAGGCGGTTTGCTAAGACCGATGTGAAATCCCCGGGCTCAACCTGGGAACTGCATTGGTGACTGGCAGGCTAGAGTATGGCAGAGGGGGGTAGAATTCCACGTGTAGCAGTGAAATGCGTAGAGATGTGGAGGAATACCGATGGCGAAGGCAGCCCCCTGGGCCAATACTGACGCTCATGCACGAAAGCGTGGGGAGCAAACAGGATTAGATACCCTGGTAGTCCACGCCCTAAACGATGTCAACTAGTTGTTGGGGATTCATTTCCTTAGTAACGTAGCTAACGCGTGAAGTTGACCGCCTGGGGAGTACGGTCGCAAGATTAAAACTCAAAGGAATTGACGGGGACCCGCACAAGCGGTGGATGATGTGGATTAATTCGATGCAACGCGAAAAACCTTACCTACCCTTGACATGGTCGGAATCCCGCTGAGAGGTGGGAGTGCTCGAAAGAGAACCGGCGCACAGGTGCTGCATGGCTGTCGTCAGCTCGTGTCGTGAGATGTTGGGTTAAGTCCCGCAACGAGCGCAACCCTTGTCCTTAGTTGCTACGCAAGAGCACTCTAAGGAGACTGCCGGTGACAAACCGGAGGAAGGTGGGGATGACGTCAAGTCCTCATGGCCCTTATGGGTAGGGCTTCACACGTCATACAATGGTCGGAACAGAGGGTTGCCAACCCGCGAGGGGGAGCTAATCCCAGAAAACCGATCGTAGTCCGGATTGCACTCTGCAACTCGAGTGCATGAAGCTGGAATCGCTAGTAATCGCGGATCAGCATGCCGCGGTGAATACGTTCCCGGGTCTTGTACACACCGCCCGTCACACCATGGGAGTGGGTTTTACCAGAAGTGGCTAGTCTAACCGCAAGGAGGACGGTCACCACGGTAGGATTCATGACTGGGGTGAAGTCGTAACAAGGTAGCCGTATCGGAAGGTGCGGCTGGATCACCTCCTTTCCAGAGCTTCTCGCAAAGTTGAGCGCTCACGCTTATCGGCTGTTGATTAAGACAGGCTAGCTGTCTGCGGTTAAACCGGTTATAATGCCGGCCGCTTTCAATAATCTTCAATGACAAACATTCGAATGAAGTTTGGTTCGAGTTTTTCTCATTGGCGATTGAGCCAGTCAGAGCGGTACGAAAGTATCGGCTGTCGTTCTTTAACAATCTGGAAGAAGTAAGTAATTTGGATAGCGGAAGCGTCTTGAGATGGACGTGAAAACTATCCGGGTTGTGATTGTATCGATGTATCTCAAGATGATTCGAACTCTATGTTTGACTCAATTGGAATACGGCACAACGCGAGAACTCAACCTGTAGCGACTGTCGATGAGACAGACTCGTTATAGGGTCAAGCGAACAAGTGCATGTGGTGGATGCCTTGGCGATCACAGGCGATGAAGGACGCGGTAGCCTGCGAAAAGCTACGGGGAGCTGGCAAACAAGCTTTGATCCGTAGATGTCCGAATGGGGAAACCCACTCCTTTTGGAGTATCCATGGCTGAATACATAGGCCATGCGAAGCGAACGCGGTGAACTGAAACATCTAAGTAACCGCAGGAAAAGAAATCAACCGAGATTCCCAAAGTAGTGGCGAGCGAAATGGGATGAGCCTTGTACTCTTTATTTGTATTGTTAGCGAACGCTCTGGAAAGTGCGGCCATAGCGGGTGATAGCCCCGGCGAAAACAGTATGAAAGAACTAAGTGTACGACAAGTAGGGCGGGACACGTGAAATCCTGTCTGAAGATGGGGGGACCATCCTCCAAGGCTAAATACTCGTGATCGACCGATAGTGAACCAGTACCGTGAGGGAAAGGCGAAAAGAACCCCGGGAGGGGAGTGAAATAGATCCTGAAACCGCATGCATACAAACAGTCGGAGCCTCGTAAGGGGTGACGGCGTACCTTTTGTATAATGGGTCAGCGACTTACGTTCAGTAGCAAGCTTAACCGTATAGGGCAGGCGTAGCGAAAGCGAGTCCGAATAGGGCGTTCAGTTGCTGGGCGTAGACCCGAAACCAAGTGATCTATCCATGGCCAGGATGAAGGTGCGGTAACACGTACTGGAGGTCCGAACCCACTAACGTTGAAAAGTTAGGGGATGAGCTGTGGATAGGGGTGAAAGGCTAAACAAACTTGGAAATAGCTGGTTCTCTCCGAAAACTATTTAGGTAGTGCCTCGTGTCTCACCTTCGGGGGTAGAGCACTGTCATGGTTGGGGGGTCTATTGCAGATTACCCCGCCATAGCAAACTCCGAATACCGAAGAGTGCAATCACGGGAGACAGACATCGGGTGCTAACGTCCGGTGTCAAGAGGGAAACAACCCAGACCGCCAGCTAAGGTCCCCAAATATAGCTAAGTGGGAAACGAAGTGGGAAGGCTAAAACAGTCAGGAGGTTGGCTTAGAAGCAGCCACCCTTTAAAGAAAGCGTAATAGCTCACTGATCGAGTCGTCCTGCGCGGAAGATGTAACGGGGCTAAGCTATATACCGAAGCTGCGGATGCGTGCTTTGCACGCATGGTAGGAGAGCGTTCCGTAAGCCTGCGAAGGTGCGTTGAAAAGCGTGCTGGAGGTATCGGAAGTGCGAATGCTGACATGAGTAGCGATAAAGGGGGTGAAAGGCCCCCTCGCCGTAAGCCCAAGGTTTCCTACGCAACGTTCATCGGCGTAGGGTGAGTCGGCCCCTAAGGCGAGGCAGAAATGCGTAGCTGATGGGAAGCAGGTCAATATTCCTGCACCATTGTTAGATGCGATGGGGGGACGGATCGCGGAAGGTTGTCCGGGTGTTGGAAGTCCCGGTCGCTGCATTGGAGAAGGCGCTTAGGCAAATCCGGGGCGTAATTCAAGGGTGTGGCGCGAGCTCCTTAGGGAGCGAAGCAATTGGAAGTGGTTCCAAGAAAAGCCTCTAAGCTTCAGTCTAACGATGACCGTACCGCAAACCGACACAGGTGGGCGAGATGAGTATTCTAAGGCGCTTGAGAGAACTCGGGAGAAGGAACTCGGCAAATTGGTACCGTAACTTCGGGATAAGGTACGCCCTTGTAGCTTGATGCCCCTGCGGGCAGAGGGTGAAGGGGTTGCAATAAACTGGTGGCTGCGACTGTTTAATAAAAACACAGCACTCTGCAAACACGAAAGTGGACGTATAGGGTGTGACGCCTGCCCGGTGCCGGAAGATTAAATGATGGGGTGCAAGCTCTTGATTGAAGTCCCGGTAAACGGCGGCCGTAACTATAACGGTCCTAAGGTAGCGAAATTCCTTGTCGGGTAAGTTCCGACCTGCACGAATGGCGTAACGATGGCCACACTGTCTCCTCCCGAGACTCAGCGAAGTTGAAGTGTTTGTGATGATGCAATCTACCCGCGGCTAGACGGAAAGACCCCATGAACCTTTACTGTAGCTTTGCATTGGACTTTGAACCGATCTGTGTAGGATAGGTGGGAGGCTATGAAACCGGAACGCTAGTTTCGGTGGAGCCGTCCTTGAAATACCACCCTGGTTTGTTTGAGGTTCTAACCTTGGCCCGTGATCCGGGTCGGGGACAGTGCATGGTAGGCAGTTTGACTGGGGCGGTCTCCTCCCAAAGCGTAACGGAGGAGTACGAAGGTACGCTAGGTACGGTCGGAAATCGTGCTGATAGTGCAATGGCATAAGCGTGCTTAACTGCGAGACCGACAAGTCGAGCAGGTGCGAAAGCAGGTCATAGTGATCCGGTGGTTCTGTATGGAAGGGCCATCGCTCAACGGATAAAAGGTACTCTGGGGATAACAGGCTGATACCGCCCAAGAGTTCATATCGACGGCGGTGTTTGGCACCTCGATGTCGGCTCATCTCATCCTGGGGCTGTAGCCGGTCCCAAGGGTATGGCTGTTCGCCATTTAAAGAGGTACGTGAGCTGGGTTTAAAACGTCGTGAGACAGTTTGGTCCCTATCTGCCGTGGGCGTTGGATATTTGAAGGGGGCTGCTCCTAGTACGAGAGGACCGGAGTGGACGAACCTCTGGTGTACCGGTTGTCACGCCAGTGGCATCGCCGGGTAGCTATGTTCGGAAGAGATAACCGCTGAAAGCATCTAAGCGGGAAACTCGCCTTAAGATGAGATATCCCTGGGGACTAGATCCCCTTGAAGGGTCGTTCGAGACCAGGACGTTGATAGGTCAGGTGTGTAAGCGCAGTAATGCGTTCAGCTAACTGATACTAATTGCCCGTAAGGCTTGATCCTATAACAAGTCTGCCTTGTAGATCGGCGCCGTGCGCAAGCACTGGCTGCAAGATCCAAGCGACAAGTTGGATTCTCGTGTGTGATACACACAACTCAAAAATTACTGCTTCTTCCAAGATTGGTTGTGCTGCGAAGCCAGCACAACAACCCTCTTTGCCTGATGACCATAGCGAGTCGGTCCCACCCCTTCCCATCCCGAACAGGACCGTGAAACGACTCTACGCCGATGATAGTGCGGATTCCCGTGTGAAAGTAGGTAATCGTCAGGCTCCCTAAGCCAGAAACCCCCGCCCGAAAAGGCGGGGGTTTTTGCATTTGAGACGCCGAAAATGCATGGTGAGCTGTCTTGAGTTTCGTCGCAGAAAACTATGGCACAGGTCTAGATATCGATGAACGACGAGCCGAGCGGCATAGGGAAGTCCTCACGCTCGGCCCGTCGGAATTGGCGACTACAATTACGTGGTAGCGAACTCGATCAGCCGGAGCAAGCGAGCGGGACTGCGCCAGAAAGGAATTGAAGAAAGAGGGACCCAATGCAACCGTTCTCCATCACGCTATTCGCAACCACCGGTGATCCGGAAGGTATTCGCCATGTTGATAAATCGAACTGGTCCGGTTATGGGGTTGTCTTCACGAGGGAACTCTTCCATCTGCTGAAGCAGGAGCCTGGCATCTTCCAGGCAGGCGTCTACATCCTTGTTGGTAACGCAGCAGAAGAGACGATTTACATCGGCGAGGCAGACCCAGTTGGTGACCGCCTAAAGAATCACGTCGCGAACAAGGAGGGGTGGGTCTGGGGCGTGTATTTTTTCGACCGAAATCACAAGATCGGCAAGACGGAAGTTCAGTTTCTAGAGTCTGAGCTGGTTGCGCTGGCTAAGAAGCATGGCCGTGCGATCTTGCTGAACAAGAACAGTCCGACAACGCCAACGATGGCACCAGCTGCAAGGGCGACTGCACAAGCATTTTTAGCGGACATACTGTTGATCTTGCCGATGCTTGGAATCAATGCATTCAATGCGTCGAAGCAGAGTGATAGCTCTGATCAGATTCAGGCAGTTGCGACAGACAGCGAGAAATTCGACACGATCGTCGTGCCTGCTCGAGAAGAGGGGTTTAATCGGCGCTATTTGGGTGAGAGCTGCTGGTTCGCTGTCAGGATCAATGCGAAACACATTATGAAGCTAAAGTACATTGTGGCGTATCAGGTTGCTCCCGTCGCGGCGATAACTCACATTGCGGAAATAGAATCAATTGTTCCGTACAACGATACTGGGAAATACATGATTCACTTTAAAGGGGCGGCGCAGGAGATTGGTCCGATCCCGCGTCCGGCAGATAGTGAAATCAACATGCAGTCGCCGCGTTACGCGTTAAGAGAGAAGGTGCTGGCGGCGAAGAATTTGGATCAGGTTTGGGCGCCGATCGCGTGAAAGCTGAAGGGGGGCGATCACATGATTAGCTAGCCGGAAACCCATCTACATGAAGACTGTCCGCGGATAATGCTGGCTCAGCATTACAACCCGTGGTAAATCCACGAGGATGAAGAATTGGTTTCAGGCACAGGCAAGCACATTTGGCGCTATTTATTTTTTCGCAGGAAAATCTAGCCCAAGCACGCATCGGAAGGCTCGATTCAAACTACGCGAATGATCCATCGCCCTTTGAATATCCCAGTGGGAGCGCACAAAATCGCTTAGGTGAACGTTATACCCAGCGCCGGGCTTACTTCTATCCGTTTGAGAAATCATGTCATCGCGGAAAGACCGCTTGCGGGATTTCGCAATCAAATTTAAGAGAAGAAGTTTAGGATCCGGCTCGTCATCCAAATTGGCTGGCAGTTTATTCTTTGAAATCTGAAAGACGTCGGCAAACCCTTGGCGATCTGCGAGCACCCAGCTTTCTGCCTCAGTCACAGCTAGGCGAATTATGAAGCCATTTGGAGCATGGTTGGGGCGCCAAGTCTCGATTAGCTCCGCAGCGCATTTGCCGTCTGTGTCGGCTATGCACAGGACTGGCTGTACATAGGTTGCTTGCTCTGCATAACGCTGCAAACTGGATATCAGCTTTGTAACGCCTCCTGTATCGATTGATGGGCCCGCCAATTGCCAGGTTGGCAACGCTGCAGCCACCAACTGCTCGCCCAGCAAACAGCACAATCGATCTTCACCAACCACAAGGATTTGGCTCATTCCCAGAGCCCCAATTGGTCCACAGTCTGTGGTCGAGTCTTTGGCAGCAACACCTCCGCTGCTGTTAGCCCATGACTAATTTGCTCTTCCTCTTTGGCATTGGGCGCCCTGACAGTTGATCCATTTTGACCAGGTTCTATTAACAATATCTTCGCATCACCGGGGACGTTGCTCAGCAGTATCTCGCTATGCGTACTTAGGAGAACCTGCCTAGAGGATCGACGCTTTTTCCGGTCTCTCAGAACCCGCTCGATTAGTAACGGTATATGCTCAACAATGCCATCGTTTAGAGATAGTTCGGGCTCCTCTAGAAGCAATAGCCCCTCGCCCTCTTGCAGTGCCCATAAAAGCCCAATTAGCCTTAGGGTGCCGTCTGAGAACTCATTTTCCCGTTGCCACGCGCCATTAATACGCCAGTGGGTGAAATTTGCCTCTAAATGCCATAATCCAGTAACGACATCTTGCTCAAACCGAAGATCGGAAAAAAGCGGTACGGCCTTGGAAAGAGCTTGTTGAATTCGTTTGAGACGAGCGTCCCGTGTTTTTTTGGCAGTTTTTGCGATACGCTGCATCAGTCCTTGGCCAAAAGGATCGCTTTCCGGGATACGGGTTCCAATCTCGCTAAATTTCAATAGCTGCGGTACGAGATGCAAATAGGTTGTGCCAGCAAAAAAATTAACTAGTGCACGGAAACCAGCGTTGCTCGCAATCTGCTCGAGGTGAGTTTGCGTGAGTCGCTCTGGGTCAGTCAGATCGTCCGCATCTGGGCGATTTAATATTACATCACCATTTCGCTCAACTCGCTCCTCTGAGACCATTACCCGTTGCTGCCCTCTTCCTTCGACCTTGAGTGCGAGTGCGTAGTGCCAGTTTTCATGGTTATCCGACGAGTCGTCGACTAGATCAAGCTCGATTCTGACTTCGGGGTCACGGCGAGCATGAAGGCTACGTAGCTTGGTCAATCCGCCGCGATCGCGCAATGCCTTTTGCAGCCCCCCCCCTTCAGTCTGGGCTAGCGAACGTAGAAAACGAAATACGTCCAAAAGATTCGATTTTCCTGAGGCGTTAGCACCAATAACAAAAGTGCGCGCACCTAGCGGTACATCAACGTCTCGGAAATTTCGCCAGTTCTTTAACTTAAGTCGGTTGATCTGCATGCGTGCACCTAAAATCAGCTATGTGGAATCCGATTGATATATTGTCGTTGATCGGCCTTGCTACTGAAAGACGATACAACCACTCATTCTTCCGACAGTGTTTTGGCCTTCGAGTGCGCGCCAAATGACACATCCTATTGACAGTCTGAGGCAGGTCATAAAGGGGCACAAGCTTGCTGTCGCATCGCGTATGGGAGGCTATCAACAGAATGTAGTTACCAAATAACAAGACCCACAAGTTCGGCAACTTATGGGTCTTGATTTGTCAGCTTATGATTTCACCTGCAGTATCGTCAAACGTCAATATTCCCCGCCCGCAACGCGTTCGACTCAATAAACGCCCGCCGCGGCTCCACATCATCCCCCATGAGGGTCGTAAAGATCCCATCCGCAGCAATCGCATCCTCGATCTGCACACGCAGCAGTCGCCGCACCGTCGGATCCATCGTCGTTTCCCACAGCTGCCCGGGGTTCATCTCGCCGAGCCCCTTATAGCGTTGTTTGGAGACGTTCCGCTCTGCATCCGCCAGCAGCCACTTCATCGCGCTCTTGAAGTCCGCCACGGCCATACTGCGCTCACCGCGCTTGATGACCGCACCTTCGCCGATGAGCCCCTTGAACGTATTCGCGGTGGTCACGAGCTGCTGATAATCCGCCGTGTGCTGGAATTCCTGGTCGATGACCGAAACCCGCACGTTACCGTGATGGGTACGCTCGACATGCAGCGCTCGCTGTTCGCGAACCGGGTCATACGAAGGCACGACACGAACTTCGTTCTTCAAAGCCTCGTCATGCAACGCAGCGTGCAAAGCCTTCGCCGAAGCCTCGGTCGAAGCCTCGTTAGAGAGATCGATCACCACCCCATCCATGACCGCTTCCAGCGCGGCCGGGTCATACAACCGGCTCAACCGCTCGATCACGCTCTTCGACAGCAGGTACGACCGCGCCAGCTCCCCAAGCGCATCGCCCGAAATCGCCGCCGCATTCTCACCCGGCACCAGCTCCGACCCTTGCAGCGCCAACCGCAGCATATGCGCGTTGAGCTCCACGTCATCCTTCAGATACCGCTCGTCCTTGCCCGCCTTGATCTTGTAAAGCGGCGGCTGCGCGATATACACGTACCCACGCTCGATCATGTCCGGCATCTGGCGATACAGGAACGTGAGCAGCAGCGTCCGGATGTGCGCACCGTCCACGTCCGCGTCGGTCATGATGATGATGCGGTGATAGCGCAGCTTGTCGAGGTTGTAGTCTTCCTTGCCAATCCCGCACCCAAGCGCGGTCACGAGCGTGACGATCTGTTCCGACGACAGCAGCTTGTCGTAGCGCGCCTTCTCGACGTTCAGCACCTTGCCGCGCAGCGGCAGGATCGCCTGGAACTTACGATCACGCCCTTGCTTGGCCGAGCCACCTGCCGAGTCACCCTCGACGATGTAGATTTCGCACTTAGCCGGATCCTTCTCCTGGCAGTCCGCGAGCTTGCCCGGCAGACCAACGCCGTCGAGCACACCCTTGCGTCGCGTCATCTCACGCGCCTTCCGCGCAGCATCACGCGCCCGCGCAGCCTCAACGATCTTCCCGCAGATGATCTTCGCGTCGATCGGCGTTTCCAAAAGGAATTCTTCCAGCGCCTTCGCCACAACCTCTTCAACCGGTGCGCGAACCTCAGAAGAAACCAGCTTGTCCTTCGTCTGCGAGCTGAACTTCGGCTCCGGCACCTTCACGGAGAGCACGCACGACAACCCTTCGCGCATGTCGTCGCCGGTCGTCTCGACCTTCGCCTTCTTCGCGATTTCGTTGTCGGTGATGTACTTGTTGATGACGCGCGTCATCGCGGCCCGCAGGCCGGTCAGGTGCGTGCCGCCGTCGCGCTGCGGAATGTTGTTCGTGAAGCACAGCACGTTCTCGTTGTAGCTGTCGTTCCACTGCATCGCGACTTCGACGCCCACGTTATCCTTCTCGCCGGTAGCGAAGAAAATCGTCGGGTGCAGGTTGGTCTTCGTCTTGTTGATGTATTCGACGAAGCCCTTCACACCGCCGGCGAACGCGAAATCGTCTTCCTTGCCCGAGCGCAGGTCCGTGAGACGAATCCGCACGCCGTTGTTCAGGAACGAAAGTTCACGCATCCGCTTCGCGAGGATGTCGTAGTGATACTCGACCGTGCCGAAAATGGTCGGATCGGCCATGAAGTGCACTTCGGTGCCGCGGTTCTCGGTGTCACCCGTCACGAGCATCGGCGACACTTCCACGCCGTCCACCGTCTCGAGCACGCGATCCTGCGCGACGCCACGGTGGAACTCCATGAAACGTTTCTTGCCGTCGCGGCGCACGGTGAGGCGCAGCCAGCTCGACAGCGCGTTCACGCACGACACGCCCACGCCGTGCAGGCCGCCCGACACCTTGTAGCTGTTCTGGTCGAACTTGCCGCCGGCGTGCAGCTCGGTCATCACGATTTCAGCCGCGCTACGCTTCGGCTCGTGCTTGTCGTTCATCTTCACATCGGTCGGAATCCCGCGGCCGTTGTCGGTCACGGAAATCGAGTTGTCGGCGTGAATCGTCACGTGGATGTCGTTGCAGTATCCGGCCAACGCTTCGTCGATCGAGTTGTCGAGCACCTCGAACACGAGGTGGTGCAGACCGGTGCCGTCCGACGTGTCGCCGATGTACATCCCGGGGCGCTTGCGCACCGCTTCCAGACCTTCGAGGATCTGGATCGACGAGGCGCCGTAGCTGCTGTTATCGGGTTGCGAATTGTGCTGTTCACTCATGGATATCTTCCGGTTCTGCGAGGCCACTCTAGTGGCGGCGCGGTGCGTTTCAGCGAGAAATCGCCGGGCCGCTCCAGTTTCCTGGCTCGTCCACGGTGCCGGTCAGGCACCGAAAGGACGGGTTGTCGGTTCGCCATAAAAACGCCAAAGGGGCTTGCCGCCCCCTGGTGTGTGTCTTGATGTCGTGCGCGTCAGATGCGCATCGGCATCACGACATACTTGAACTCTTCGTTCTCGGGCACGGTAATCAGCGCGCTCGAGCTGGCGTCGCCGAGGCTCACCTGCACGGTGTCGACCTTCAGGTTCGCGAGCACGTCGAGCAGATACGTGACGTTGAAGCCGATGTCGACGGTATCGCCCTGGTAGGCGATTTCCAGTTCTTCCTGCGCCTCTTCCTGATCGGCGTTGGTCGACATGATCTTCAGCTGGCCCGGCGCGATGATGCAGCGCACGCCCTTGAACTTGTCCGAGGTCAGGATGGCCGCGCGCTGCAGCGAACGCTGCAGTTCTTCACGGCCGATCTCGAACGTGTTCTTGTGCGCCTTCGGGATCACGCGCTGGAAGTCGGGGAACTTGCCCTCGACGAGTTTCGACACGAGCTCGACCTGGCCGAACGTGAACTTGGCCTGGGTTTGCGCGATGTCTATGGTGACGGTGTCGTCGATGTCTTCGAGCAGGCGCTGCAGCTCGAGAATCGTCTTGCGCGGCACGATGACTTCCTGGCGGCCGAACGTGCCGCCTTCGAGCTTCATCGACGAGAACGCGAGGCGGTGGCCGTCGGTGGCCACGGCCATCAGCTGGTCGCCGTCGACGACGAGCAGCATGCCGTTCAGGTAGTAGCGGATGTCCTGCTGCGCCATCGCGAAGTGGACCATGCCGAGCAACTGGCGGAACGACTTCTGCGGGACGGTCAGGGTCGCGCCGAAATCCTTCGCCTGCGCGACGGTCGGGAACTCGTCGGCCGCCAGCGTCTGGAGTGCGAAACGGCTCTTGCCCGATTGAACGGTGAGGCGCTTGTCGGCGAGCGACAGCGTGACCTGGCCGTCAGGCATCGCGCGCAGGATGTCGAGCAGCTTGCGCGCCGCGACGGTGGTCGCGACCTGGTCGCCGCCGACGCCGAAATCGGCGCGCGTGGTGATCTGCAGCTCCAGGTCGGTCGACAGGAACGAAACGTCCGGGCCGTTCTTGGTGATCAGCAGGTTGGCAAGGATCGGCAACGTATGGCGGCGTTCGACGATGCCGCTGACCGTTTGCAGCGGCCTGAGGAGGGTGTCTCGTTCGGTCTTGACCAGTTGCATAGAGTTCCTTCGTTGAGTAACGGCCTGCAGCGCAGCAGCCTCGCAGCGCCCCGCCGGCCGGGCTCTTGGCCCGCCACCACCGGGGCGGTCAAACCAGTATTGTGCCTCAAAACCGAACCGCCCCCCTTAAATTGGGGCGGAGGCCGAATTATCAAGCGCGCCGCGCGCTCAGCCCTTCAGCGTCTGTTCCAGCACGTGCAGCTCGTGGTTGAGCTGCGCGTCCTTGCTGCGTTCGTCGGCGATCTTGCGCACCGCGTGCAGCACGGTGGTGTGATCGCGCCCGCCGAACAGCTCGCCGATTTCCGGCAGGCTCTTCTGCGTGAGTTCCTTCGCGAGATACATCGCGATCTGCCGCGGCCGCGCGATGTTCGCGGGGCGCTTCTTCGAATACATGTCGGCGACCTTGATGTTGTAGAAGTCGGCGACGGTCTTCTGGATGTTCTCGACCGAAATCTGCCGGTTCTGCACGGTCAGCAGGTCCTTCAGCGCTTCCTTGGTCAGCTCGATCGAGATCTCGCGGCCGTGGAACTTTGAATACGCGAGGATCTTGCGCAGCGCGCCTTCAAGTTCGCGCACGTTCGAGCGCAGATGCTTCGCGACGAAGAACGCGACGTCTTCCGACAGGTTCACGCCTTCCGACTGCGCCTTGCGCATCAGGATCGCGACGCGCATTTCGAGCTCGGGCGGCTCGATCGCGACGGTGAGGCCCGAGTCGAAGCGCGAGATCAGGCGATCGTCGATGCCCGAGATTTCCTTCGGATACGTGTCGCTGGTGATGATCACCTGCGCCTTGTTCGCGACCAGCGCCTCGAACGCGTAGAAGAATTCCTCTTGCGTGCGCGACTTGCCGGAGAAGAATTGAATATCGTCGATGAGCAGCAGGTCGAGCGAGTGGTAGTAGCGCTTGAAGTCGTCGAACGCCTTGCGCTGGTACGCCTTCACCACGTCGGACACGTATTGCTCCGCATGGATGTAGCGGATCCGCGCGCCGGCCTTGTCGAGCAGCAGCTGGTTGCCGATCGCGTGGATCAGGTGGGTCTTGCCGAGGCCGACGCCGCCGTACAGGAACAGCGGGTTGTACGAGATGCCGGGGTTGTCCGCGACCTGGATCGCGGCGGCGCGCGCGAGCTGGTTCGCCTTACCGGTCACGAAGTTGTCGAACGTGAGCACCGGGTTCAGCTTCGAGCGCTCGTACAT